>JANQRI010000044.1 GCA_028284675.1 Gammaproteobacteria bacterium
GTATCAGTGGGTTTTACCCTTTAAACTCAGGTGCTGCAACACTTTTAGCTCATCACGCCATTTTTATTCCGGACAGTAGTGTGCCTGCGCAGGAATGACGAGTGGATTATTTCTTTTGTGTTCGGCTGGATGTTTTTGAAAAAGCATCTATAACTATTGGTTAATAGGCGGTCTTTAGTTATAACCAACGTTCAATATCGTTAACCTGGGTGTTTTGGCATAGTCTGCATATTCATAGAGAGGATACAGCAGGCACAGCAGACCGTGGCAATTCAGGGCATGAATAATATAACGCCCGGTAACAGCGGGCAGACCGGCGTTATGGCTGGTACAGGTCCCGATTCGCCGTCTGAACACCTGTTTCAGCAGGGTTTGTTCCGGCAACGCTTGGCTCAGGTGGCGCCACCACCGGTTGCCCCCGCGCCTACAGTAACCACACCTGTCACGCCCGGTGGCCAGTTGATGCCGGCGCCGGTATTCCTGAACCCCAATGCCCCACAGAACGGGCAGCTGTCCCCGGGGTATGAGCTGACACCCTATACTCCCGTACCAATACCGACCTATACACCCAAACCAGCCGGGCAGCCCGGTGCCGTTCAGGGTACTGGAAACTCGCAGCTCCAGGGTGTCGTTGAGCGCATCACGAATGATGCCGCTGCGCATTCAGCCAATACCCCGGCCCCAACCGATATTTCCGCGTTGAATCAGGGGCTGAGTAAAGTTTCCGATACACTTCGCTTGCAGTTATTAAGCCCGGCGGTACAGCTAACGGTTAATCGTGCAGCGGATCAAAACGTTGGTTTGAATACCGAATATGCATTGGGTTTACAAACCGCGGGGGATGGTGATCATCTGGCACTGGTCGGGTCTCTGCAGGATCTGATCGGTTTACTTTCACAGGCGGAGAATGCACAGTTCTTTACACCGATGTTGAATGCTGATGCCAGTGTGACTTTAAAAGGCTTACAGCAACGCTATACACAGGCACTCAATACCGAAGCGGGCCGGGTCGCACTGAATCATACCCGGACGCAGTTGAAGCAGCTGGAAACAGCGAGTGCACGAGGGCATCAAAGCTTTAAACAGCTATATCCAAACTTAAGCATGAGTACCATTACAGATCGTTCCAATGCATGGAAAAATGGGATCGGGGCAAACCGGCAGGCAGATCGCCTGGGGGCAGGTCTGGATCAAACCTATGTGTTGGGTTATCAACTGCCGGTGAAGCTGAACAATAACACTACCGTACCCGTGCCGATCAATCTGGTCGGACCATTAAAAGATTTGGGTCAGTTTATTCTGAGAGGTGGAGACAGCTGGTTACAAGCGAGTGGTTTAAGCAGTAACAAAAGCACCGGCTTAACCCCAACCGGTGTGATGCAACGCTATGGTGTAGCGAAAGCCAATGCAGGTGATACCTTTAACCCGGACCAGCGTAGTGAAAATCAAACCGGCGGCACGACCGGGCAACAGCTTGTCAGTGATGTGGAAATTACCCCACCCAATGACCCGGAGTCAACGGTTCAAACCACCCTGGCCGATGGCGCTGAAAAATCACCGTTTATTACAGTAAAACCGGCAGACCCGGATGAGAAACAAAGTAAAGGCATCATCGCACCGCAGTTATCACAAAACATGCAGCCGGCGAATCCGAGCACTGAAAGTTCTGATACAAACGGACCGATTAGAGCCAGTGGTGCGGAAGGCAGCGATACGCCTAAAGCAACGGATGGCAGCCATGAGAGTATTGATAAAGAAACACTGTTTGAAAATATCAACGCAGCAGAGAGTTTGCCGGGTGGTATTACAGAGTGGATGTATTATGCCTATTCGCAATTAAAAGAAGCAATTTTTGACGGAAGTCTCGAATCACGCATTGTCGAAGGTGGTGATTTGCAAAACCTTTGGGAAAGATTTGCGTCTGAAATGCAGCAGCGATATCCGTTTTTACGGGAGGCGGATATGCTTGAGTTTATCAAACAATCCGACTCCTATGGTCAGGAGGGCTTTGAAGGTTTTATTGTGAAGCAGATGATTTCGCGGTATGTGGCATCTTCCAGAGCACAGGGGCAGGTTCCGGATCTAAGCGGTTTAAGGCTTCAGGAAATGAGTTTAAACGGCATAGACCTTGATCGTACCAATTTGCAGAATATATATTTTGTTATGGTAGACCTGATAGATGCCAGTATCAAAGAGGCTGATATGACTGGTGCAATTATCGATTGGGGAAATCTGTCCGGTGCAAATATGAGCGGTTCGTATGGAAACCCTGATATCGATTCCCATACTTCGGACGACACGATTTTGCCGGGTCAGGAAGATCAGGTTCCGGATAGAAAGTTTTATAAATACCTGGAGGGTTTTAAAGACAGAATCACTCCGGAATATTTCGGGCTGGCAAAACACTTTATGAGCGAGACACAACGTGAGCGTTTTCGGAGTATGGTCTCCGGCGGCATTGATCCACAGGAAGCGGTGCTAATGGCATTGAGCGACAGTGTTGAGGCGGAAGTGGCTGAGGCGCCTGTGAATGCGGCAGATGTGAACATGGATGCTCCATATACCCTGGAGCAGATGCGATTGATTGTCGCTGAAATCGCCGCACATGATTTACAGTTATCTCAACAAAATAAAGACGATGGCGTAAAAGCTGATAACCGGCATGAAAATGGACAAGCCTCTAATTTAAAGCAAGTTTTGAAAAAAGTAAAAAAATTTCTGGTGTCTGAAATTAAGTATGCGGAGACGTTTGGTATCAAATTAACACCGCAGAATATGAATAATTTTGTTAAATCTAACAGGTTCCTTAATGGTGGTGACGAACTGGGCATACCGACACCCATACGCGCGGTGATTGCCGGATTAAAGCCGGGCTCAGATCCGGGCAATGACGGTTTGGCCACTAGCCTAAGTTCCGAACAAAAAGATCTTTTGCGATTGCTTACTAAAATCGGGTCAGTTCTTGATTATGACGATATTGAAGTCGCGAGGTATTTGATGAGCCCGGCTCAGCAAAAATACTATCGAGTGTTACTTGAACTAGGCGGGACTGGTCCTCAGACGTTATATACTGCGCTAAGCGGTGGTGTACAGGCGGAACTTGATGCGGCCCCGACAGATGCTCAAAGCGTTGACCCCGATGCGCCGTACACTCTGGAACAGAAACGCCTGATTGTCGCAGCGATTGCCCGATATCAGCAGGATATGTCTATGAAAAGATTTCATGGTCAGTATGACCCGAGTGCTCATAGTGATCAGGCTGCAGATTTAAATAGATTATTAGATAGTATTAAGCACATACTTGTAGATTCGATTAAACCTGATCCCATGCCCTTGATAGACAGAACAAAAATAGGTCCGGCGCAGATGCAGCAAGCGATAGAATCGGATATCTTTTACTTAGAGGGTATGAAGTTGCCGGAGCAGGTGCAACGTGCGATCTCGGGTTTACGTCCGGACCTGACACCGATTTCTCTGGATGACATCCAGTCTTTACGTTTTGAAGATCAGGACATGCAAAATTTGGAAGCAGCGATTGCTGAGTATAAGCAGGAAGGAAGACCAAGCCAAGGTAAGCAGCAATTCCTGATCGAAGTAGAGCAGTACTTGCCAGTAATTAAAATGATGAATGCGGGTGTTGCTGCCAGTGATTCAGTGCTTACTTTCGCGCAAATAGAATCGGCAATACGTCCGATGGCGCGTGGAATCACTTTGCCGCCGGCGATAGAGCAGGCAATTTCCGAACCTCAAGGGCTGGATCGTGAACTTCGTTTATATGCACAAAAAAGAGAGATTCAATTAAGCCCTTCCGATATTGAGTTTGCCCAATTTGCGGCTGCGTTGGGTAAGGCTTATCGTTCCGGCCAGGCGGACCTTGCAAAACCCAGTGTGATTAATCAGGTTGAAAAACAGGTTCAGGGAGTCGGTGGTATGTCTGTGGAATCTGCCGGTTATCTTAAGCAGGCCATCAATAACAGCGAAACTCCGGAAGCGTTGGAGAATAAAATAGAGAATAAGTTAAAGCCACGCGCAATGGACAGCGGGCTTTGGAATACTGTACGTTTATTAGAGTTGTTTTTGATGGGTTTAAAGCATGAAGGCGATGCTGCGAAGTAGTATTGATTTAGTGACTCGGCCATGTCATTCCTGTGCAGGCAGGAATCCAGGTCTGACGCTCAATCACAACTCTGTCATTCCTGCGCAGGCAGGAATCCATGTTTTGTTATTTTAGAAAATGATTGGTTGATTAGGCTTCGTTAATCATATCTTTTATCCACGCATCCATTGTTTGATTTTTTATGTCAAACTGTTGCTGCACATTTTTTATATAATTTCTAACATGCTAGATTCCTGCCTGCGCAGGAATGACGAGTGGATTGCTTTTTTCATGCGCTTGCATTCTTTAATTGTTTTTCATGTAAAACCATCGCCGTCATATCGTTATGCGACTCGCAATAAACTGGATTCCTGCCTGCGCAGGAACGACGAGTGGATTATTTCTTTTGTGTTCGGCTGGGTTTTTTGGAGGAGGCATATATAACTTTCGTTGTCGGGATTTTACTTTTAGTTTATATAGCGATTGCTCAATAGGCAGAGCCGTTTGAATTTGTCATAGTATGCGTATTAGGGTACAGGCACAGCAGGCTATGACAACTATCCGGGACAACGGTATCGTCATCAACGATACGGACAGCATTCGCTCGAATCATAATGGTTTGGCTGCGAACGATGTTACATCCCGATTGCTGAGCGACCAGATACTTCAGGAATCGCAGCTGCAGAATGCCCGCACAGCTCAGGAACTGCGCTATCCGGTGCTGATTGCCGGTGATCCGACAATCGTTAATGGGGGTAAGGCAGTCATCCCGCGTCCGCCGGTGATACAAAAAGCACCGCTGAACGGCACACACAAAATTCAGCCGTTCTCGCCGAATAATGCTCCGCTGAAACCCCAATCTGTGACTAAACCATTAAGCCCGCACCCGACTCCGGGTTCAGGCCCGACTTCGGGCAAAGGGCCTGCATCCGGTAAAGGTCCTGCGGCGAGTCCGGGACCAGGGGGCATAAAAGCCAATCCAAATTCCGCACAACCCTGGACTTCCCCGTCACCGGGCGCGAAATCCACGACAGGTGTTCAATCGTCTCCGGCACAAAAAATTAACACCGGCGAGTTTCAAAATCCGAGCGTGAGACCCGCGGCAAGTGTGAAGAGCGCACCGGTCCAACAACCCGGAATCACAGGGGTTTGGACACCGCCAAGCGCACAGAACGCCCAGGGTCCGTACCAGGCTCAGGGGTTAGTGGGCAATCCGGTGGTCACCCAGTACGTACAGGGCGGAGCATCTATCGATCTGAACACCGCACCGATGTATGTCGAAGGAGCCTTTGTGTTCACGGTCAAACCCGGCGGAAATCCGAACAATATGGCCGATCGGACCTATGTCGCGACCAGCGGCTTGAACGGGGCCGAATGGGTCCGCCAGATATTCGAGAACCAGCATTGGGGTGGGCAGAAAACGCCACAGATCGTCGGTAACTTCAGCCGGCAAGACGGGATGCAGCTGGTACAACTGCAGACCCAGTTGAACAGCAATGTGCCGGGCGAAGCCGGCCGTGCGCAGCGTCCGTACAATGCGTTGGAGCGCAAACTGAAGACCGCGCTGGTGAACGACATGAACACCCAGGTACAAGAGGCGGTTATCGGCAAGCAGGGAATGGAACAGGCTGCCCAGAGTCAGGCCCATGCCGGCCTGATCTCGGCCGGCCCGCAGAGACCGGTAACGACAAAACCGGCTTTGCCGTTGCAGAGCGTTGATCAGGCAGTGGGGAAAGAAGTTCGCCGGGTGCCGTATAATGCACGAGTGGGTGATCAACAATATCCGGTGCAGTTGACCAACCATAATCCGCATGGCCTGAATGGTAAGAGCGATGATTACAGCGTGACTTACACAGGAGAAAACGGCCAAACCCAAACCCGCAAACTCGATAGCACAAACCTGAAAGATGCAATGCAGGAAGTGCCTGAGCGCATTGCAAACGGCCAGCTGCCCGGCCTGACTCCGCCACAGACTGTGGCCCCAAACACACCGACACAGCCTGCTTCCAACCTGGTAGTGGACCGCATCACATCAGACAGCGTATCGATAACACCTCAGCCGGCGATTAACACCCAGGCTTTAGGGAAAGGCGATAGACAAATCAGCGTGCGCGAATACCAACCGCCGGCCGGTTCAAACGAAGCGCCGGTCTATACTGTGCATCCGTTGAAAAACGGTGAGCCGGATCTGAGTACCGGTTACACGTTGGAAGTCGGCGATATGAGTGCTGCGATAAATGCAGCGCAAAATGCATTAAACAACGGCCAGCTGGATGCGATGCTTGGTAAAGTTACAGCGCCGCCGGCAGAAGGCACCCAAAGTACCCATGCCCATAGCCTGAGTGTGGGTGGACAGTCAGTAGACATAACACTGCGTCAGGAGCATGCAAACGGCAAAACCTACTTTATGGCGGATTACACTGCAGGCGGTAAACCGCGCAGTGTCTTTATAGATGCACAAATCCCGGATCAGGCAAAACAAATCCTGCAGCAGATGGCCGGCACGCCCGGGCAGTTGCCGGGGTTTCCGGCTGACGCAGCAAAACCTGGAGAAACACCGGTGCAACCAATCGGTGATAATAAACGTCCGCTTGATTTGTAATCAGCCGGTCGGGAGTTCGAGTCTCTTCACCAGCTCCATATTCCATATATAAATCAAGCAGTTACGAAAGTGACTGCTTTTTTTATATCCGCAAAAAAGCCAAAAGTGTCGACCAAGTGTCAACGGATTTTTAAATGGCTAAAGGATTAAGCTTTCGTGCTTCGTCGAGATAGTCAGGTGCAAGGTGTGCATAGCGTATCGTCATCGCTAAGGTGGAATGCCCTAAGATTTTTTGCAGCGTTAAAATGTTGCCGCCATTCATCATAAAATGACTCGCAAACGAGTGGCGTAACACATGCGTCATTTGCCCTTCCGGCAATTCAATCTCAGCCCGTGCAATCGCTTTGCGAAACGCATCATAACAATTCGTAAATAAACGACCAGGGCCACGCGATAACAGCCGCTTATGTAAATCACCATCAATCGGCACCGACCGGGCCTTACCGGTTTTAGTTTTATGAAACCGAATCTGCCCGTTTTTTACTTGCTCACGCCGCAAGCTTTCCGCTTCGCCCCAACGCGCACCGGTCTTCAAACAAATTTCAACAACGGTGGCCGCATCTTTGTTGCGACTGTTGTGCAGTTCCGGAAACAAAATATCAATTTGCTCTTTGCTTAAGTACGCTAGTTCGCGTTCATCAACTTTCAACTTACGCATGCCTGCTAGTGGGTTTGGCAAATCCCACTCACCAAAACGCTTTAACTCATTAAACACCGCAGCAACATACGCATGTTCATGGTTAATCGAACAGTGCGAAATCCCATTCTTACCACTAATGCGTTTTATGCGGTGGTCAGCAAAATGTTTGGCAGAAAACTCAACCGCTAAGGGGTTACCCATTGCATCCGCCGCCCGGTAAAGGGCATCGCGACGGCGCACACCGTCACGCAAGGTTGTGCCGTGCAGCTCAAACCAGCGCGTAATTAAATCTCTAAACGTGCGAGTATCTTTAGGCGCAGGGTTCCACGCCGGATTTTTAGCAACTTCCGCATACACATAGCTTTCAAACCGCTTGGCTTCGGCCTGGGTTTTAAACGTCTTGCGTATCCGTTTCGAGCCACGCCCGCCCGGTTGAACATCGACCTGCCAGCCGCTTTGTATTTTCTTAATCGCCATAGCAATAGTACCTACTACCAGCATAGGCCATCGTTCCGGAAGCCAGTCAAGGCTCCCGGACAATGACCGAGGTAGGTACTAAGCTAGTTTTTCGGGCTTATCGCAAAGCTCAATAGCCCGGTCAAACTCGGTCAAAAGCCTGTTTCTTGAGGCGTGATGCTTGATATTCTCGATACCGCCCAGGATTTTGGCCGGGTGCGGCAGCTCATCGTCTGCGGTGTCTGGCACAATATTATTGCGGGTGTACTCGAATTTCAGCGCATCCTTAAGGCAGCGCAAAATACAAAAATAGCCAAAGACCTGCTCGCGGTTGAGGCTGGCACCGTCCAGGTCTTCATTAGGCAGGGAATCGATAAAATCCAGCACACAATAGACGCAATGCAGCGTATCGCCGGGGTGTTTGTGTATTAATGGGTTAATCATAGTGGCCGCCTCCCTGGTTGGTCTCAAGGTGGCGTTTAAGTGCAGGCGCATAGCAGCCTGGTGTAGAATCGGTGTTAGCCATATTCAACTCCTTGGGTTGGATTGTGGTTAGCGCCTCAGCCGTGTTCGCGCACGGCTGGGGTGCGACTACTGTATTTCAGCAGCCAATACTTAATGTACCCCCGAATAGTCGAAATTGCAAGGACTATTTGTACCCCCGCTATGTCTGTGTATAATTCCCACTATGACTAAAAAACAATCTAAGAAAATGGGGCGTCCTCCCGTCGATAATCCAGCGACCAAAAGGCTGCCGAATATCAGGGTTACTGAGGAAAAGCTTCAAGAATATAGAGACAAAGCGCAGCAGGAAGAAAAATCATTTAGCGATTGGGTACGTTGTGCGCTTGATAGAGCGTTGAGGCGGAAGTGAGACAAGGCACAGGTTTTCACTCTGGTATAAAACTAAATGGATGCAATGAAAGAATACGAATTCAAGTCAGTTTATGACTCTACTTTTATAGGTAGAAAACATGAAGAAAAATGGCTTAGAGATCACTACTTCAGGACTTTTCGGCCACCTCGTCCAATCTTAGTTTCTGGATTTGCAGGTATAGGGAAAACCACTTTAATCAAACAGTTCTTAGCTTCAACTAGATTATCCAGTATTCCTTATTGGGTTGATTTAGAGAGAGCAAATGACCCACAAGAAATAATTAACCATTTTTTGGAGTGTCTGTATGTTGATATTCCACGCCGTGATTTTATTGTGGTTGTTGATGGCTCTGACTTTTTATCTAGCGAACAAATACATGATTTAATTCGAAAAATATACAATGTTAAAGCCACCCGTGGCCTTATCTTCATAGGTAGAGAAAGCAGGGATATTGATGGTGTTGAACACCTTAATTTGGTTAATCTTGATGAGAGTGAGGCTGGCGATTTAGTGGCTCAATTAATGGATGATGAGTCAGACAATTTTTCGTTGACTAAAGTATTAGGGATGACTAAAGGCCATCCTTTAGCTATATCACTTTTAGCAAAGTTACTAAAAAATGGGCAACCTGGAAATTTGGAAAGTATCCTGTCAGGCCATATTTATGATTTTTCTAAAGGAATTGCGCTTTCCAATACAGAAATAATTACTAATGTAAGACCTAGAATTATATCTGCTACTGATTATTTGATTCAAAAATTAAGAAAACAACCTCAGTCAATTTATGATCTCGCTCCTAGGAAGTTTGAAGAGCTTTTAGCAGAGTTGTTGACTGATATGGGGTGGGAAGTTGAATTGACTAAGGCTACTCGAGATGGAGGAAAAGATATATTAGCATACCTCGATACTGAAGTTGGCAAAATGCTTTGTTTGGTAGAAGCTAAAAAATATCGTGAAGATAGAAAAGTCGGGGTAGATTTGGTTCGTTCTTTGTACGGAACTCTTTATGATCATAGGGCATCAAGTGCTATGTTGGTCACTACTTCATCGTTTACATCTGGCGCAAAGGAGTTTCAAGAAAAATATGAATATCAACTTTCTTTGCGTGACTACAGTGATTTGGTTCAATGGATTCAAAATTATAAATCGTTGTAGTTCTGAAAATTAAAAATATGATCGCTTGAAAAATATTTTATTAACGTCTTTTTTTCTTTTGAATGTATCTCTGATTTTAATTTTATCGATCAATTTTAAATGGCGAAATTTTTTCAGGTGTTACTATTCATAGAATATTTTTAATGGCTTGTAGTGATTCGAGCTATTTGCCTCTTTTTCTTTTTTTAGCGCTTTTGGGTTTCATTCGCTCAAGTGATAGGTGGTATGAATGGTAATCCGGGCTATCTTCAGAATTGCTTAAACTCCCGAACTCGTAGGATAGCCCCCTGCGTTTTGGCCCAAAAACTCTAGCGTATTCACCCCGGAAAGCATGAAAAGTATCCCATTCTTTTTTGCTTTGAGTTTTTTCATCATAGTTTGGCTGCCAAGGCCTTCTGCCATATGCGTCAAACCCGTCAGCTGTGCCATCATTGTGCCCGATAATTACTTCAGAACTAAAACCAGCAGATCGAGGATCAGGCATCAACAAATAACCTAAGCCTAGCTTATTCCAGTACTGCGTTTGAATGTTATTCTCTGGGTACAACCACTCTTTTTGAGTCGCAGCTATATAGCGGTACGCTCTACTTTTTATTATGTAATTTATTTCATTAACCTCAAGGTCAGAAAGTATTCGGTGTGTTTGTATTTGCGTGAAATTAAACATTGCCGTTCTGAATAAATCAGGATTAGGGCGAGGTTTTAACGGGTTCCCGTATGGGTTCCTAACCCATGAAAGGTTGGTCAGAATTAGTATTTTATTTAAGTTAAGTGGAAAAAGTGTGTGGGTTCCCGAAAGGCGTATATCGGGATCATTGAATCCTCGGCACCATTTTGAGCCAGGAAAGCAAGCTGGGTTATATACCGTAACCGGGTGGTCGGAAATTATAAATTTGGTTTCTGACTCAGTAGCATCGGCAATACTCCAAATGCACTCTGTCCAGATGGCACAGAAAATTTGCCGGAGCCTCTGCATTTCATGTAACACTCTATTTTTATCATTTGAATTAATCAGCGCAGAAAAATAATCTAAGCCTTTTGGTGTGCGTAGCTTTTGTATGCTCATGTATGGAAGCATGATATGCAGTAGCTTTGGCTCTACACTTGGATGAGTAAAGTTAGCGAAATACTCAATTGCATCAGGTGCGGCGGAGTCGACTGCTCCGAAAAAAAACTGCTCTATTTCTGTTGACTCATAGTCACCAAATTTTGTGGTATATAAATCATCTTTGTAGAAACATCTTGGAGGTCCCCACCTTAATAGAGAGTTTCTTGTGAAGCGATGATTATTCTTGATAACCGTTTCAGGTTTTAAATCTAAGTAATAAAATTTTTTTTCTTTTAAAGAGTCTGGTAGGAAGCGCTCTTGATACCATTTAGGTACATAGTGATTTCTTTTGTATTCCGACATCTATATGCTATTTTCCACATAAATTAATTCAATTTCTGGTAACTCAGGATACTTTCTTCCGGAAGTACCGGAAGGGATCGCCGTATCGTTAATGTAGTAAACGGGTTGGCTTACCGGGCTATTGAGTAAGCTTTCCGGTTGCTCATATGTCATCAAGTTTTGCTCAGTGGATAACATGCCAACCTGAATACCGGTAAAGAACAAACAAAAACCGGTAAGCAAATAAAAAACATGAAACAAAGTTTCCGGTTTCTTCATCCGGAACGATACCGGGGGCGTCATCAATTGCAGAATTTCCTTCCGGATACGTTGGCGATCTTGTGTGTTCATAAGCCCATCCTCAAGCGGCTATTTTTATTAACTGAATGACATTCGACATATCAATTTCTTGGTCGTCCTGCTTCCAGTATTGCCCGTAGAGCAGGCTAATAATTTTAGACTTCCGGTCAGGCGGGAGTTCAATATCGTGTTTTTGGGCAGCGGTTTCGACCGCTTCGATAACAATCTCCATCAAGTCAGTATCCAGGTAAGAATCATCCGGGGTTGTTGACCGGAAACCTTCCGGAGTAACCTGTCCTGCACGGGGGCAAGGCGACCCCAGCACAAACCACATGGCATATTTCCGGAAATCCGGGAATTTAAACAGCTTAATGAGTTGATCAAACCGGGGAATCTGCCCTTGTTCGACTGCTCGCCAGGTGCCGAAGGCTATTCCGGTAGCTTCGCTGGCGGCGCGGGCCGATAACCCCTCCGCTTTCCGGACTGCCTTAAACTTTTCGGCGATTTCCTCGTTTACTGACTCAAAACTATTGCTTTCCGGCATAAATTACCCCAATTGACTTGAAAACGGGTCAAACCTGACCTATGCTATTTACCAGGAAACAGGTATTTTAAAACTGAATATAGCGTGAAAACGGGTAAAAATCTATGTCAAATGTTAATTTACAGATCATTGTTCCGGAAATGACCATCGAAAAATATGCTGAAGAGACCGGACTCACCAAGCGTACTGTCGACGGCATGATTCAGCGGGGCTATTTGCCTTCGGTCAAAACCGGAAAACGCCGCATGGTGAATGTGGCGGTTCGTGTGCTTGAGTGCCTGGAAATCAAAGGCAGTTAACCGGTGAACTCTCGGAAAAAAATCAAACGCATGAAGGTCGGCAAAGGTTTAACCAAAAAGCGGGCTTATGAATTACTCGCAGCTCGGTTAAATGTCGTGCCGGAGCGCGTGCGTTATTGGAAATATAACCGGGTGACCGGTTGGGTTAGTGCCAAGTTGAAATAACCAAAGATTTTATAACCGCACCGTCGTGAGACGGCGCATTCCCTTAGCAGGAGGTTGCTATGAAAAAAGCAGTCGGGCAAACCACATGCCCTGAATGTGGATCAGAAGAAACCGTCATGCACGACGGGCGCAAGTATTACATCAAATGCTCGTCGTGCGGCGCGTTAATCAATTATCAATCCAACGCGGCGAAAGCGCGCATCGAAGCCAAGCTCAAACCGGTAAACGATGAACCTACCGAACCGGAAGAAGTAAAAGACATTCCGGAAGCTGAACTGGAAAAACCGGAAGCCCTAGAGCATCAGGAAAGCAAGCCTAAGAAAACCAAACCCTATAAACCTGCCCGCGAAACCGACAAAGGTTTGCTGGGCAGTTATGACGATTGGTTTTAGGAGGTTAAAGCAATGAGCAACTTTATTGATACTTCCGAAGAAACCGTCAACGCCGAGTTTGACGAAGCCGCCAAAGAGCTAGGCATTGATGAACAACAACCGGAAAACCCGGAAGGTGATTCCGGAGCTGTTGATGAAATGCAGCGCCAAGCCGAAATCGAAATTGCCAAAGTAATGATTGGCAAAGCATTGAAGTTCACTGTATCCGGTTTGGTTAAGGTTGAAGTGACAGCAGACCTTTACGACGAAACAGCCGAAGCTTACGCGGTGTTAATCGTTAAACATTTTCCCGGTGGTTTGTTTGCTTTTCTGGATAAGTACAAAGAAGAAATCGCCGCCGGTACTGCGACCTTTGTTTTAGTCGGCGCTGTTCGTAAAGCCGCCATTTTGAAACAGGCTGAAAAACGCGAAGCCGAAGCAGAACAAGCGAGACAACAACACAACAAACCGGAACAAAACCAATTCGACATTGAAACCAAACCGGAAGGAGCCAACCATGACGATGCGCAATGATGGCTTAATGGGTTTGTTTGTCGGTATATCTCGTTCCGGTAAATCAACGCCGATAAAAGTCTTTATCGAGAAAGCTAATCGGCTTTTGATTTGGGATGCAAAAAACGAATACGGCGCAGCCTTTGGTCTAATAGTCATCCGGACATTACCGGAGCTTTTAGACGCTTTGCGTAACTGCAAAACCAATGGCCGCTTTGCTTATGTTCCATCCGGGTATAACCGGAAAGAGTTCGATAGCTTTTGCCGGTTAGCGCATACCTGGAACCGACAAAAAGAAGCCGTTATCGTGATTGAAGAATTAGCCGCAGTCACTAACGCGGGTAAAGCGGCCGGTTATTGGGGCGTGTTAGTTAATCAATCACTAGGGCTAGGTGCAACCTTATTGGCAACCGTGCAACGTGGCCAGGAAGTGGATAAGTCCATAATGAATAACGCGACTTATCTCTATGTCTGCCAACACAATACCGATGACGATGCCAAGTACATGGCAAATAAAATCGGCGTCAATATATCGCTTATCCCTAGAGTGCCGATGCAGTTTCTTATCTGGTCGCCGTCTCGCGGATTGATTCTGCAGGGCAAAGTTGAATACCGTGCCGACGGTAAGTTAGTCACAGAAAAATCCCCCAGCACACTGAAGAAAAATGCAAAGCCCGTTTTTTATCGCGCAGGATTAGAGAGAAAAAAGATTCGGCCTGCAACTCGAATTGGTTTGTTTCATGGCTTGCGTTATCGCTGAGTGGTAATGAGTTAAGAAAAATATTTTTAATTAGCTTTTTAAAAATTGGGCTTGACAACTTCCGGAAGCGTTTATCTAGCATCAGTAACAGAGACACACATTTTAATTTTTAGAGGAAAACTTATGTCAGCCAAAATGCGTAACTTAATGATCACCGCCGGAGTTGCAGTTCTGCTTTCTGCGTTGGTGGTATGGGCATCCAATAACGTCCGTTTTGTAAAAGACTTCATTGGATAATATTTTTACCTATCGCTGTGAAGCGACATATTCCCGAAGCTGGAGTTTTTTATGCGACATACCGAAATTGAATTAGATGCCTTTAACGGCGGTAGTCCCAGCGGCTACGATGCAAAATATAATTTGCAACTCGATGCCGGGGTGACTTACAAAGAAATCACCGTACACGGCACCAATCTAAATAACGATCAATTGCGTAGAGTTTCGCTATCGCTAAACGGCGATACACTCTACGACATTACTGGCGCAGTTCTGCGCATGATCCAAGACTATAAGTCTGAACATATCGAAGACAGTAAATGGGTGATTCCTTTTGCTGATTTTGCGATGACCACACAAGACGGCCAAAACTTAACAAGTCTGGTTACCTTGCCGGGTGAAAACGTCGTCTTGCAAATCGAAACCGACAAGATGACCTCAAGCCAGCAACATCATGGCGACGTTGCCAGTATTCGCGCCGAGGCTATTTTAGGTGTTACCCAAACTGCGCGTAACTGGTTGCCGCGTTTGTATTCGGACGTGTTAAACGGATCGCGTGCCGGTGAGAACCGTTATGCAAATTTTGTTAATCAAAACAAATCGAAAAACCCCGTTCGTATTCGCCGAGCACATATGCAGGATGAGCATATCGTTAATGTTGAGATTAAACGCAACGGACGCCGATTATTCGATAAAAGCCTCACCGATCAAAACTACCACTTACGCCGCTTTGGTAAGCAACCGCAGCAAGGTTGGTATCACTTCGATCCTGTTAAAACCGATTTTGGTTTAGTTGATCCTTTAAACACGTTGGGCGAAACCTTCGAGATCATCACCACTAAATCACAGGTTGGTGACTTTCTGACTGTGTTCGAAGTGTTGGAAGACTTGAGAACAGGCGCATAACGATGGCGAGCTTAAAAGACATACTCAAGCGTGGCGTCGTTAGCGTGTTGGAAGATGAAATCGCCGAGAATGGCCGCGAGCATTCCGAAGGCCCAACCGAGTTGGGTAATCCGCAAGTCGTGCCTCAACCGGTGAGGAACTCAGCAAATGCGCAAGGCCAGTCCTTAAACTTTCTGAATTTCTTCTCGCAAAACCAGGGCGTGATTCTTGCCATCTTTGGTTCCTTGTTGGTGCTTGGCTTAGGTCTTTTCATATTCAAAAGCATTAAGGGGTGAGTCATGCCATTACTGTTAATACTTCCATTGGTTGCAGGCGGCGCGGGTTTTCTTACCGGGGCCAGCACCAGTTCCAAAATCGCCGGCGCATTAAAGATTCTCGGTTTTACCTTGGCGCTGTTCTTTATCGTGCAACTTGTTCGTAAAGGCATTTAGTCATGGCAGGCGTAGCAACAGGCGGTGGCGGGATTTCCGGATCAGGCGGCGCGGCAGGGCCAGCCAGATCAGGCTTAAATTCTTCAATTAACTTTGGTGGCAACTCCGGTATTGGTAATAGCAATGGTTTAAATATTCAAACGATTGCAGTGATCGGACTTATCTTAATTGCCGCATTGATCTTATTACCCAAGATACTGAAATGACCAAGAGCAATATGAAAATCCAGAAGATAACGCACTGGACACTGCAAGCCGAGCAAGGCTTAGGCGAAACACTAAACGACGATGCTGAGCTGTTAAAGCAGCAGGTTAATTCTGGAATCGCTGAGCTTTGGTGTATTGATAATGAATCCTGGATGATCACCCGCGTAGAAGATTTACCCGGTAGAAAACCGGAACTCGTAGTCTGCTGTTACAAAGGCAAAGACCTAAATCAAGTCGGTGATTTGATTCTGGCGCAATCAAAGAAACAAGACTTTGGCAGCATTCGCTTTCATACCAAGCGCAAAGGCTTGAATCGCTTGCTGAGCAAGTTCAATTTTCAATTTCTTGAATCTAT
Organism: Gammaproteobacteria bacterium; assembly: GCA_028284675.1. GTDB lineage: Bacteria > Pseudomonadota > Gammaproteobacteria > HTCC5015 > HTCC5015 > JANQRI01. The sequence continues at coordinate 16,283 of JANQRI010000044.1, forward strand.
TTATCTATTGAATTTATAGGTCGCACTATGTCAGGTGGAAAATCCAGATCATCGACCAGCAGCAGCTCCCGCAGCCGTGTTGATAATAGCAATACCCAGATTAATGATAATGAGGGAACCGTTCTTAACCTGGATGGTGCCAAGAATAATCGAATCAGTATTGTCGAAACCGATAACGAAGTGGTCGACCGCTCGCTTGATAGTGTCGACGATACAGTAAACGAGGCTTTTGAGTTCGGCGATAACGCACTTGATGCCGTTGATAACACCGTCGATGAAGCGTTTGATTTTGGCGATACCGCATTAGAAGAATCGTTCGATTTTGGCCGTGATGCGATTAAGGAAACGCAATCATTTGGCAAGTCAGTTATTGAAGAAGCGCAAGAGTTTGGCACTAACGCGCTAAACGCCGTTAGTAAAAACACCGCAAGCGCACTCGATAGGGTTTCTGACTTAGTGAGTGAGTCAACCCTGGGCGATGCTGAACGTACACGGCAAATCATTATTGCCGTATTAGCGGGCGTGACCATTCTTGCTGCGATTGCGTTGCTAACGAGGTTTCGTTAATGCTGATACAAGAAACCTTGCAACCCGATCAGGAAATCCGTCGTCAGGTGGATGGTAAGTTTTTAATTATCGTTAATACTGCCGGTCAGCTTGAAGTTAGAGCGGGCAATAAAATTGCTGTGAATATGGATATTAACGACCGCTTGCATTTGAAAGATCAGGATAGCGGCAAGATTGAACATTCCATTTCAATTAAGAATATTTCCGGCGGTGTTAATGCGATAGAAATTCTGACTTCGGAATTGCTAATCGATAAACGCACCTCGGCGGATTTAGCCAATGCCGTTATATCTATCGCGCAAGGTGAGCGGGTCGGCATCGATCCCAATGCCAATATTGTACAAGCGGTAATAACAAACGCCATACAAATCGCGGCTAATCAACTAACCGGTATTGACCCTAAAGCCAACACCGTGCAACTTGATCAAGCAATCAACATTGCTGATGATCAGCTTGTCGGGATTGATCCTATTGCGAACAGCGTGCAAGTCATTAATGCAATCGAGTTAAAAGGCAAACCGAAAGTCGGCATCGACCCAGCGTGTAACCACGTCAAAATCAAACAACACCAAACGAAATACAAGCCGCTGGAAAAAATCGAATTTGACGATGACGACGAAAAAATCACCGTCGATGAAAATAGCAAGCGCATTAAGTTAATTCTCCGCGCTGGGCTAGAGAATAAAAAACTAGTCTGGCTAAGTGATGATGACGACGAAGGCATTCCGCTAGAACCAGGCGAGCGCATAGAACTCAACACCGACAAAAGCGTAACGCTGCGAGGCGACGAGGACGACATTGTATATCTAGCCGAAATGGTGAAGGTATAACGATGAGCAAAGCTAAGAAAGCCGTCATTTTTATTATTACCGCAGTGATTACCGCCATTATCGGAAAATTTATCACTGCATTTCTAGCGGAGCTAATCAAATGAGAGTGATCATTTTTACCATTGTGATTACTTCGCTGTTATTTGCCATTTATCGCGCATCGCTGCCGCGTGGCATACGTAATAACAATCCAGGCAATATCAAACTCACCTCAATTCAATGGCAAGGAATGCAACAGGTTCAAAACGATAAAACCTTCGTGCAATTTATTCATCCGCGTTATGGCTTTCGGGCAATGACACGCATATTGCGAAACTATCAAAAACGCGGAGTTGATACCGTTCGCCAGATTGTCAGCACCTATGCGCCTAAGGACGAAAACGATACCGAAGCTTATATCAACTTTATCGCCAATGAGTTGCGTGTGCAGCCAGACGAATTTATCAATATTGAAAAACGCTTATTCGATTTACTAAAAGCCATACACGCTTTCGAGAATGGGAGCCTGTGGCAAAACTTTTACGATGACCAGGTAATCCTGGAAGGAGTGCAGTTAGCATGAAATTTTTAAAATCACTATTTACCGGTGGCGGTGCTATTAATAAAGGTCTGGATATTATTGATCAAATGGTTACCGATAAAGATAAAGCCGCCGAGCTGAAAGCCGCGTTTTATCTGCAGGAACTGCAAACACCGACAATCCCAATAGTTGATGCAATTCATAAAATGGGTCGCCAAACCTTGGCCGTGCTACAGATGGCCCTATACTTTTATATAGTCACCAAGTATGGGGCCGATGCCATTACTCCGGAGCTGGTAGCCGGTGTCTCCGGTGCAGCCAGCATTTACACTCTGGTTAAAGGTAAAGGCAAATGAATATTGAGATAATCAACATTATCGACCTGCTTTTGACCAATGGGCTGATAATTTGGCTTGCTTTACGCATGGTCAAGCGGGTTGATGATATTGACGACAAGGTTGGCAAACATGAAACGAGAATCACTGTTTTAGAAAAAAGGCATTAACCGAGAGTTATGCTTTCTTACTTATCAGTTACGGAGGAACCAGTCATTGCTGGTTTACATCCATCTGGAAAATTCTGCAGTGACATGCTCGGATACTTAGGCACTTTTACAGGGCGAGGAGCCACAGCTAATGCGAATGGATATGAATCTGCATAAGGCTCTTTGCATTCTTTTTCGTTTACCCCAATTAAGCCAGATATGCTTAAGCTTTCCAAAACCGAATTATATTTAACATTAGAAATGTGTATTGTTCCGGTTGCGTTTTGCCTTTTACCAAAGCTTAGAGAAACAAGAATTTGATTCTCAAAATTTACTTGATTTAAAACACTCTTCAATTTTTTAGATGGCAATGAATGTGCAATCCACGAGTTCATAACTTCAGCTTTGGACACAAAGGCGGATGCTTTGCTTTTATTAGGGCCATTAGCTCCAACGTAAAGCTGAGTAAAATCCGCATCTGGATCAGGCTCGTATTTCTGAGCAAACTCACATTCTTTGGGTTGAGTTGTAGGTGGTGAAGCATTGCCAGTCGCTTTATTCATGCGGGATCTGATCAGGCTCATCTGTTTGTCTAGTTCGCTTCCGGATTTAATGGCACCTGGATTTTTCTTTCTTAGTTCATCCAATTCCTTGCTCGCTGCATAGTATTCATCATTGCGAACTAAGCCAGAGTACCAATTCAATTTATCTATTCGAATAGCTCTCTGGCAATCAATCATTTGATTATATTTTTTTGTATTTATATTGGGTTTGTACTTCCATCCCGGGTCATAATTATCTTTTAACTTAGGTTTCCAATTCTGCAGCTCGCTAAAGAGCTTTTCGCTGGTTTTAGTATCACGGTAAATTTCATCATAACCTGATCCACCAGCTTGATAATAAAGTACACCGTATAACTCACCGATCTTAATTTCTTCTTCGTCCGATGCAGGTTTTAACATTCCCATATCAGTCATCGCCCTAATCTGCCCGAGTAAAAGAAGCAGAGTAACGTGATATTGGTCATTGGCTTTTCCACATTCACCGGCACCTTGCCATAACTCATGCGCATTTAATAAATGTGAGTTGTCTATTGCGTCTTTACATGCGGGTGATTCGTCATCTGTAGAAGCATAGGCAGTGGACTGAATTGCCAAGCTCATAAGACAAATTACTGAAAGTTTTAGCATCACATTAAAAGCCAAGATTTTCTCCAAAGAAGAGTGAGTTCAGTATGATTCTATTCATCGGTTGGGTTTATTTTCAACCACATTTCTTCGAAAGCAGCTTTGTCTATAAGGTCGACTTCTTCTTTCGAAAGCGTATTATTGCTATCTGTCCATAGCCCAAAGTTTCTATCGTTGGGTGCAGAAAAAAGTGGTGTATCGTTTTCTCCAACACCAATTTCTCTTTGAGGGACGCCTTCATCATCAAGTTCCAGCAGCCATTTTTCAACTTTAGGGTAAAGTTTTTCATTATCCAAATTAGCCCGAGGAATGAAAAATAAGATTGCCTTGATAACTCGAACCTTCCAGTCATTCATGTCCTTTTCAGACCATCCGGTCGCTAGGGTTGTGTAACCGTAGTACATGCTTTGATGATGCCTAGATTTATGTGATAAGTATTTTTTGCCCAATTGGGCGATACTAACCGAGATTGAATGGAATAGTCGAGAATTGAGCTAGCCAAAATTACTAAAAAAGTGTCAACAAAGCGTCAACGCAACTGTGAAAATCCGGGTTTTTGTGAGTTTTTGGGTTTTATAAGTTATTGATTTTATTGGTATTGAGTAATACAGAGTTGCTCATTTAGAATTTTGTAATCCGCCGGTCGGGGGTTCGAATCCTCTCGCCAGCTCCAAATTTTTTCTTAAAAATTAGATAATTACAAACCTTCCGAACATCAGGCACAACTATCAGTGTGCCAATATTGTGCTATTCGCCTACAGGCTCCGCCAGACGATCTGCATACACCTTCAAATGCTCCGCCGATAAATGCGCATAGCGCTGCACCATCTCCGGTCCGGACCAACCGCCGAGCTCCTGCAACACATGCAACGGCGTACCACGTTGAATATGCCAACTCGCCCAAGTATGCCGCAAATCATGCCAACGAAAATTCTCAATCCCAACCTGCTTTAACACTCGCCGCCAGGTGTGATTATTCCCATTGCGCACTTTGTTGCCCCGGTACGAAAACACAAACTCAGGATGTTGACCGAGTTGTCGTTCCACGACTGCCAATGCATTCGCGTTCAACGGTACCGGAATCGCTTTGCGCGCCTTAGCCTGATCCGGATGCATCCACGCACACTGCCTGACCAGATCCACCTGTGACCACTGTAAATCGGTCACATTGCGTTCGCGTAAACCGGTAGCCAACGTAAAGCGCACCATCTCCGCGAGATACTCCGGTAATGCGTCCAACAAACGATCCGCTTCCTGCGGAGTCAACCAACGCACTCGCTTTTTCGGTTCTGGCAGCAAGCGCACATGCGGCGCTTTATCCAACCATTCCCAATCGCGTTCCGCACATCGCAGAATGCAGCGAACCGTTGCCAACAACCGATTCGTTGTTGCCGGGCTGGAACCGCGTTCCAAGCGAACCTGCGTGATTTCATCGATCAAAGCCCGATCGATTTCATCCAGATACCGATCAAACAAAAACGGATGCAACCAACGCAAGCGGTACTTATCGTCGCACAACGTGACTTTGGTACCTTCTTTCTCTCGTAACCAGCGCTCCACCGCATCCTGCCATTTGCGTCTGGGTTTCTCACCTAGCTTCGCAACCCGCCAAAGCTTCGACTTTAACTGCGCTTCGAATTCCTGCGCCTGTCGCTTATTGGCAGTTTGAGTAGAGCGGCGTACTTGCTGGCCGTTGGGGGCCGTAAATCGGACCCACCAAATGTTACCGCGTTTAAAGAGTGACATGGACTCACCTCCTTCCAGTCACTACACGGCGTTTGCTCTTGAGAGTTAGCATATAAAGATTGCAGATAAAGGACAAGTTCGGATTTAAGAAACACCCAACATTTACCCGGCTTGGCGCCCTTAACAACACCAAGCCGGGCTTTCTGCCGCAGCACCGCCGGCGACATATGCAGAAACCGGGCCGCCTGTTGTAAATCCAAGGTCGTCTCAAAAGAAGGCTCATTACTGGCAGGGTTACTTGACATAGACTGACTAGCGTAAAGCAATTGAAACGACTCACAACAAAAAAGTTTTCAGGCCGCAAAGAATGTTACCGGCTGCATTGATTATTAAAAAGCTTCTTTGCCCGATGAAAACTAAAACGTATCTAGCCCTAGAACGGATTGTTAACGTGACGTCATTGAGCGTGCAGGCTACAGCACGAAAAAACAGTGGCAAGCCGGTGTGGCTACGGCACCTAATAATCAGTAGCACCCTGGAGCCCAACCAGCAGTAAAAAAGTGGGGTAACTGTGAAAACGATGAACGAACTGAAATAACCATTAAGAGGAGAAATAATATGAGAGACCATGTCAAGCAAAGCCTGTCTCTGTGTGCCTATGCTGCACAGAGACAGGCGCAAAAACCAATGCGAAACCGTAGTAAAAACAAGGTATTGATGTAAACA
>JANQRI010000045.1 GCA_028284675.1 Gammaproteobacteria bacterium
CGGACAAATTAACCAGGTCAGCACCACGCATAACAGTCAAACGCAGATACTGGCCGATCCGATCACCTACCGGCCCTTTGGTGCCCTGCAGCAGGCGACGCTGGGCAACGGCCTAATGCTGAACTATCATTACGACATGGACGCACGCTTAAGCCAGCAAACCACGGTCGGGATACACGAACAAACGTATGCCTACGATCTGAACAGCAACATTAACCAGATCACCCGACCCTTGAACACAGTGGAAAACCAAACCCTCGATTACGATGCACTCGATCGATTAATCCAGGCTGACAGTCCGGCGGCGAATCACAGCTACAGCTACGATCCCACCGGTAACCGCCAGAGTAAAACCGAAAACGGCCAAACCGAGACCTATAGTTACATTCAAAATACACATCGGTTAGAGGCCATCAGCGGCGCCCAAAATATAAATTACCAATACGATGCGGCGGGCAATTCCATCCAACGAAACAGTGATACATTTATTTATAATCAAGCCGGGCGTCTCGCACGGATTGAAACTGCCAACCAAACCATCGAGTATCTGTATAACGCGCAAGGGCAGCGAACCCTCAAGCACATCACCGCAGGCAGTGACACACAAGTAACACTCTATGTCTATAACCTCGAAGGGTTACTGATTGCCGAACTGAATAACACCGGCGAAACACAGGTTGAATATGCTTACCTCAATAGCCAGCCGCTGACCCAAATCAACGCAGCTAACGCTGAAATATATTACTACCATAACGATCATTTGGGCACGCCACAAAAACTCACTAACCAAAACCAGACAATTGTTTGGGAAGCAACCTACAGCCCATTCGGTCAAGCGACCGTCAATGAAGATCCGGACAACGACGGCAATACCGTCACACAAAACATACGATTTCCGGGGCAATATTACGATCAGGAGACCGGGTTGCACTACAACTGGTTTAGATATTATGACCCCGGTAGTGGTAGATATATAACTTCAGATCCAATTGGTCTTGAAGGTGGCTTAAATACGTATACTTATGTTTTAAATAATCCTATTCGCAACATTGACCCAACTGGTCTTATTTGTATCTGGATTCAATCGACAGGTAGTTATTCATGCTACAACCCTCCGAGTAGTGAACCTTATGCTGAAGGAACTAGTTATTCAGGGCATGGTGTATGTGTAAATAATCCACTTTGCGAACATCAGAGGAATTGGGGGCCTATTCCAAAAGGGTGCTATAAAGTTGAAGGACAGCCTGGAGACAGTCGAAGAAATTTAATGCCAATGTCTGGCACAAACACTCATGGGCGTGATGCATTTCAAATACACGGTGATTGGGCAAATCCTAGTGACCACCCTGAGCAGAGTGCTTCGAAAGGTTGCCCAATTATTAATAAAGACGATAGAAATCAAATACCGAATGGAGAAATATTCTGTGTTTTATAAATCAATTGTTGGGCTATTGATTGGCTTTTTGGTTGCTTGCTCCGATGCGGAGCAAGCAACTAGTGCTAATGAAGCAATAGTTAATTTGCCGAAATCTGAAGAGCCAATATCAATGGAAAAAGCCCGTGAAATGGCGGAAGCTGTCGAGGAAGAATATTATGCCGACAAACCAAAACCAGTAGCGCCTGCACCTCAGCCAAAAGAAAAAAGGCTAGACATAACGCATTTTTCTGTATCTGATTTTGTGATGGCTCAAACAAAGTTTAGTGAAATTAAATCAAAACTTGGTGATGCTACTTTTATTAGATTAAGCGGCGAGCATCACCCAGAAGAAAAGCAGGTGTGTTATATATCTGAAGTCGAAGGTGATGCGACGTTGGTTCTAATTGGCACAGGATTTTATTCTGGATATAAAGATTTTAACTCTATATCAGTTTATTCTGATAAAGAAACTTTTAAAAAGTTAGGCGCATGTTCGTCATCGCCCTTAATTAGCAAAGACATTGCTACGAGTAGTGGAATAAAACTTTTTGTCAGCATGGACGAACTCAGAACCATACTGAATGGAGAAGGCACATTAGAAAGTGATCGTTTTGTTTATAAAGGCGGATACACCACTGAAAGCGATGATGGCAGGAAATATTATTATTACCAGAATATTGTTGCGGAAATGAATGATAAAAAAGAAGTGACCTATTTTAAGGTTAGTATGGAATATGAATTATAAAACTTCCTCAGTCGTCAGGAAAAAACAACTCAATAGCTTTGCTTTTGTCATACGTCTATCGCGTGCTGAGGTTGCGGCGCTTGGAGAACTCATACGTGCGTTGATCAATCAATAACCGGGTCTTGTCGAGGTTGCTCTCGCTGACCCGGCTGCGTTGAATGTTGTTATCCAACCAACCGCAAAAATATCGTTTATAACTGGTTCAGATATTATGATCCTAAACTTGGGCGATACATAACCTTTGATCCGATTGGGTTAAATGGTGGATTGAATACTTATGCTTATGTAGGGAGTAATCCGCTGATTTTACAGGCTTATCCAAAGATAGCATTACTGCTAGAATAGAAGCCCTTGCCGCCAAAGGAGACCTGCAGTCACTTCAAAATTTGCACCAAAGTGGAATACTAAACCCCGCGCAACAAGCAATAGCAAAGCAAGCTATAACTCGCTTAAATAAAATTAATCATATTTTTAATAAAGCGGAGCATAAACTTGGTGACTTTGTCGAATCGTGTGGAAGTAATAGAAAAGCTTTTGATAAACTCGAGCATGCATTTAAGAAGGTGGCCAAAGGTCGCTCTGACGGTGTTTTTGAAGCTAGCATTAATATTGATGGATTTAATATAACAGTCAGAGGTTCGGTTGTGAATGGTCTACCGAAAATTGGAACTGCTTTTGCGCCATGAAAAAATTTAATGAAATTGAAAAATTAGTTATGGCAGCCTTGCTAAATGGTAGAAGCAAAGGCATCCAGTTATTACAGCATCAATATAACAACTCAACAATATCCAAAATCGAAGAGACTGATTGTGGTTTGTTCTTTTATTATACGGTGGATGTTCATTTTAAAGAAAAATTCAAAACTGATGTTCAGTTTGGAGATATCGTTATTAAGTTCTCTAACGATGAAAATCTCTATGGCGCTGTTATTTTTGTCCAGCAAGGGTTTTTAAAGACGCTAGAATTATATAGCTATGGAGATACATGGCCAAAAAAAATGGAAGGAATATCAATTCATTACCTTAATAAAGAAAGGGATTTTGCAAAACTTGAAGCGGCAGTGTAAACCTCTGCTAAAACAGGATTGCGCAAAAGATCAATAGGGTCAGGCACTTTGATGTTACTTACTTAGGCACTGACCGACCAAGTCAGCTACCAGCTTTTCGGGGCAATAAAGTAACGCTGGGCAACGGCTTAATGCTGAACTATCATTACGACATGGACGCGCGCTTAAGCCAGCAAACCACGGTCGGGGTACACGAACAAACCTATGCATACGATCTGAACAGCAACATCGAGCAGATCATCCAACCTCTAAATCCCAGCCAAAATCAAACCCTTAACTACGATACACTCGATCGCCTGATCCAGGCTGATCAAGGCAGCGGAAGCAACGTACTCAATTATGCGTATGACCCCACCGGCAACCGCCAGAGCAAAACCAACAACGGCCAAACCGACATGTACAGTTACATTCAAGGCAGCCATCGACTCGACAGCATCAACGGACATCAACCGCAAAACTACAGTTATGACCCAGCCGGCAACCCCATCCGACGCAACAGCGATACATTTATTTATAATCAAGCCGGGCGTCTCGCACGCATCGAAACTGCGAGTCAGACCATCGAGTATCGCTACAACGCCCAAGGGCAGCGGACCCTCAAATACATCACCGCAGGCAGTGATACACAAGCAACACTCTATGTTTATAACCTCGAAGGGTTACTGATTGCGGAACTGAATAACACCGGCGAAACACAGGTTGAGTATGCGTACCTGAATAACCAGCCGCTGAGTCAAATCAACGCAGCCAACGCCGAAATCTTTTACTATCACAACGATCATTTGGGTGCGCCAGAAAAACTTACCAACAGCCAGGGCACGATTGTTTGGCAAGCAACCTACAGCCCATTCGGCCAAGCGACCGTCAATGAAGATCCCGATGGAGATGAAAATAATGTCACACAAAACATACGCTTTCCGGGGCAGTATTTTGATCAGGAGACTGGTTTACACTATAACTGGAATCGATACTACGATCCGACAATAGGAAAGTATACCACTTCTGACCCGATTGGACTTGAGGGGGGAATCAATACTTATTTGTATGCAAACGCTAATCCGTTAAAGTACATTGATCCGTATGGACTAAATGCAATTGTTCTTCCAAGGCCGATAGTGGTTCCAAGATCATCACCATTGCCGAATCAGCCGGTTGATCCCATAATTTTTCCATTTGACCGAGAAAACCCTGATGGAGATAGTATTGATATTTCAGCACCGTGCCAATTAATTGAGGAAATACCGCTGGGTGAAGTTAAAGATCCTATAAGCCGATTTCCTAAAAAGAAAACTATCTGTATTTACCAATGCAAAGGGTTTACTTTTTCGCAACCAATAACTACGGGGCCGCTAGGTTGCCCTAAAGAAAAAATACCTAGTCCCGATGATCCTATTGTACCGATTGCCCAACTAGATTGTAATTGACTCCAGTGAAAAAAATAAATTTAAATATAACTAAAGCTGCGCAGAATAAGTTATTAAATCTTATTTCTAAGATTGTTGATTATGAGCCAATCGTGACAATTTTTTGGTCTGAAGAAGGGGTTGGAACCAAGCTTGCTAATGATGGCTCTGAAGTTTCAAAGGTAATAACACCTTGTTGGAATGTTGGTTTCCATGATAGTCAAAAGGTTCCAGGTGAATGGGTTATAGAGATTTCAGGGATTAAGTTTGTGTTTGATCAAGGCTTGATTTCTAGAAAGCTTCACAATAAAACACTAGATGTAAAAAATGATAATTTTTATATACTGTATTAAATTAGTTTCTAGAAATCTAAAGGATTAAGCTCCTTTACCCTTGCTTGTGCCGCTCGTCAAATTAATTTATTGCATATAAGATCTTTCTATTTGCAAGATTAATAATTGAAATTTTTCATGAAAAATGAATTTATAATTATTTCTAAGCTAGAGTTTGAGTCTAGCAAGGAAGAAAAACTATTCATGGATTTAGTGAAAAAAATATATGATAAAATTGAGTTAAAAATTTCGACTATCACTCCAGAAGTAGGGTTAGCTGATGTTTCCAAATCAAAAATAGATATTTCTGATGTTGCTAATAAATTCGTTGCGGACTTTAAAAACAAAGAAATTGTTGTAAGTGATATGCTTTGGTTAATAAATGAAGTTGCTATTGGCTCGTCTCCTGAAGGTTTGATGTTAAGTTTTTCATGCGAAGAAGAAAAATTTGAGCGTGCATTATATCGTACTCAAAAAGTATTAGATGCAATGGGGGCAAAAAAAGGAAAAGTGCTATGGGTGAGTTCAGGCGAAGAAAAATTCATGGAATTTGGGATTAAGAGGTTTGGCCCCTTAAATTAATGAGCTTGACTCTGCCCCTTTTTAATTATATGGCCGGCAATCCCATCAGCTGCAATAACGACACATTCATCTACAACCCGGCTGGGCATTTGGCACGCATCGAAACTGCCAACCAAACCATCGAGTATCTGTATAACGCGCAAGGGCAGCGAACCCTCAAACACATCACTGAAACCGGTGTTCAACCCAATACAGAAACAGTGACAGCTTATATTTACGATCTTCAAGGGTTGCTAATTGCTGAGTTGGATGAGCAGGGCAATATCCTAACAGAGTACGCCTACCTCAACGGCCAGCCGTTGAGCCAAATCAACACGGCCAACGCCGAAGTCTTTTACTACCACAACGATCATTTGGGCACGCTGGAATTCCTCCGATTTTGTATACAACTACTCCGGGGTGATTGGACTTCCTTGGCAACGCTAGACACTTTGAAAACGCCAGCAGAAATCATAAAGGTCATGTCTTGCATTGCTGCATAGATAATATAAATTTTAGTTGTTGAAATTTATTGACTGTGTGTCTTTTATTTTTTACCGGGCGTCAAGATAATATTCTTATGCTGTTCTTCTGCACTAATCGGCAACGCAGATGTGAGCGCAGAAATCAGTTTGTCTGTTTCGCCTATCTTAAAGACTCCGCTGACTTCAAGGTCATCAAGTGTTTTTGAAATTAGTATTTTCCTTTCCGTGTAGCGGTTATGTTCTTCAACAACCTTTTTTAAAGGCCAGTTATTGAATTCCAGTTGGCCGTTCAACCATGCTTCAATACGGCTGAGATCTGTTTCGCGCGTAATTGGAGCCGCACTAGCATCTGATCGATGGAAAGAAGCTTCAAGCCCGGGCGTTAATGTGGATTCAGGTAAAGTTTGCTTGCTGGTTTTGAGGATGCTGACCTTGCCCTCCAATACAGATACGGTAACCTGGTCTTTTTGCAGAAATACATTAAACCGCGTACCGATGGCGCGGATAAATCGTTGACCGGCGATGACATCGAATGGGCGTTTTTTATCTGGTTTTACCGAAAAAGTTGCTTCTCCACGATGTAAATATATTGTGCGGTGGTGTTTGCCGTAATCAATCTGCAGTTCGGTGGATGTGTTAAGTATCGCTTTTGAACCGTCCGGCAGTAAAGCAATCAATTGTTCACCGATGTCGGTTCTATAAATATTTTTTATTAGATCAGGGCTCTGTTGAAACAGTAACATGGCTGCGATAGCCATGAAGCTTGCAATCACTGCTGCCGGAATTAACTTGCTGAATGAAATCTTTTCGCCAATGTGTTTTATGAATCCCGGGTTTTTAATTTTTTTGTAGGGCAGCTGGTTTTTGTATTTATTAATCAACGGCTCGGACTCAAGCGCTTCCATTGCGGTCATTGCAATTTCGCATTCGATATAAGCCAGTTCATTTTCCGGGCTTGCATTTTTCCATTCTTTAAATCTTTTTTTGGTGAGCTCATCGACGGCTCCGGTATGCATTTGCAAATACCACTCAGCTGCTGATTTTTCAGATATTTGTTTCATAGGTAATCTCGCAGTCGTTTTCTGAAGTGATCAACCACATCAACCATGCGTCGATCAATGGTTCGGGTGTTGACCTTCAGTTTTTGCGCGATTTCCGCGCGTGATAGACCTTCGAACTTGTGCATAATAAAAATGTTACGGTGCTCGGGTTTAAGGTGTTCCACCGCAGTCAGCAAGTCGGCCCTCAGTTGCTCCCCTAAAAACGTCTGTTCCGGATTGGGGCCGGGGTTTTCCAGGCCCACATCTTCCACAGGAATCCAGCCGTCTTCTTTTTGACGTAACCTTTTTCGCAGCAAATCGCGGATCAGGTTTGCAACAATCGTGAATAAATAGGCTTTTGGATTGGCAAGCTCAGGGTTTTCAGGCGCACTTGTGATGCGAATGTAGGTGTCCTGCAAAATATCTTCTACATCCTCTTGAAGGGCGAGTGATTTTCTGGTGTACCGGTATAACTCGTCGCGGTATTTCCAATAGCAGTGTTCCAAAGTATTGGGTGGGTGCATATTGGTGCTCAAAACCAGTATCCTTTAGCCTCTGTTATTGAATCCCGGGTATATCCGGGAGCGGTTTTTATGGATCCACAGTCATAAGACGTTAGCTATTCTGTTTTACGACAGGTTTTTATTTCCGGCTTTGAGTTGTGTTGGAATCAAGCCGTTTTTCTGGACAGGTATACATCGAGCCATACCGCCAGCGCCAAAATTGTACCGCGTGCAATAAATTTTGTTTCCGGCGTGACCGCCATTAGGGTCATGCCGTTAAGCAGTGTTGCCATAATCAGTGCGCCAATCAGTACCCCGAGGACATTGCCGCGGCCGCCCGACAGGCTGGCCCCGCCGATCACACAGGCGGCAATCGCATCCAGTTCCATCAGGTTGCCGATGGTTGTCGTGGAAGCGCCGGAGTAAGCGGTTTGCATATAGCCGCTGAGTGCGACAATAGCACCCATCATTGTAAATGCGCCGATAATGATTTTTTGTACCGGTATTCCCGAGAGCGCAGCGGCTTCTTCATTACCGCCGATTGCATACAGGTACCGGCCGAAACGGGTGTGCGTTGTTATTATATGTACGCCGTACGCAACCAGCCCCAGGATCAGCACCGCCAGCGGTATGCCGCGGAACTGGTTCATTACCAGCACACCCAGCAGCAACACCTGGAAGGCGATAAATACTTTTAAAAAAGCAATGTGTGCCGGTTCGACATCGAAACCGTATTCGGCGCGCTGATAACGTGAACGTATTTTTTTGTAAATGATAAAAGCAGTCAGTACCGCGAGCAATACAAAGCCGGCCGCAGGCGGCAGATAATAAGTTGTCAGTAACGATAAAAGGTTGCTGTCGCCACCGATGGCGACCGGTACGGTTTCAGTATCAATCACTTTCCAAAACAGCCCCTTTAAAACCAGCAGACCGCCGAGCGTGATAATAAATGCGGGCACTTTGTGTATTGCGATTAATGCACCCATCAGGCTCCAAAGCACGATTGCGACAAACAACCCACTCAGCATCGCCAACGCGGCATTCCATTCATGGTGAAAGATCAATACTGCGGCGATACCGCCGATCAGACCGACGCCACTGCCGACGGATAAGTCGATTTGCCCGGGTAGCAACACCAGCAACATCCCCAATGCGAGTATCGCGGTGACTGACAATTCGATGGACAGCATTGATAAGTTGCGTGCGGACAGAAAGTTGTCCGTCGCGATCGCAAAAAACACCCATATCAATAACAGGGCGATGGCCATTGAATAGTTTCTTAATGCGATTTTTTGATCCATATTACTATGCCGGGTTACCGGCCATTGCGGCCTGTAGCAGTGTTTGTTGATCGGTTTGTCGGGCATTGAATAAGCCACCGGTTTTTCCGGCACTCAATACCAGAATCCGGTCGCTCATGCCGATCAGCTCCGGCATTTCGCTGGATACCATAATAACCGCTTTGCCTGCGTCGGTTAGTTTATTGATCAGTTCGTAAACTTCGAGTTTGGCACCGACATCAATGCCGCGGGTCGGCTCATCCAAAAAGATTAACCGGGGTTCGGTCATCAAAGCTTTGGCCAGTAAAACTTTTTGTTGGTTGCCGCCGGACAATGTTGCAACCGGGCTTTCCAGGCCGGGGGCTTTGATATGCAGTGATTCAAATAGTTTGCGGTTATGCTGATTTTCCCGGGCGCTATCGAGCGTAAAAGTATTTGAAAACCTGCGCAGTGACGCAATCGACTGGTTAAACCCAATATGCTGTTCCAGAATCAGGCCATAACGTTTCCGGTCTTCGCTGACCAGCATCATGCCGTGATGGATTGCGTCGCTGGGTGAATGGTTTTCCAGCTGTTTGCCGCATAAGGCGATGTTGCCATTAACGCGTTCTCCAAAATACCCGAACAAATGCAGTATCAGTTCGGTGCGCCCGGCGCCCATCAGCCCGCCGATACCAAGTACTTCGCCGGCCTGTACCGAAAACTCAATGTCCTGCAATACGGTTCGTCCGGTTTGCGGGTCGTTAACCGTCAAATCGCTAACTTCTAAAATCGTTTCGGCCGGTTTGCCTGCTCTGCGGGGGAACTGTGTGTCAATCGTGCGCCCGACCATTTGCTGGATAACGGTGGTTTTATCGGTTTCGTTGCATTTTTGGGTGGATACCGCAGCACCGTCCCGCAGCACGGTAATACGGTCGGCGATTTCGAATACTTCATCAAGTTTGTGCGAGATATAAATGCAGCTGACATTCTTTGCTTTAAGTGTATGAATAATATTCAGTAGTATAGAAACTTCAGATTCAGTCAGCGCGGCGGATGGTTCATCCAGCAGCATAATCTTCGCATGTTTCGATAAGGCTTTCGCAATTTCGACCAGCTGTTGTTCGGCGATACCAAGGTTGATGGTTTTCGCGGCAGGGTCCAGGTCGAGCCCATATTGTGCGAGTAAGGTTTTTGTGTCGGCGTAAAGCCTGTTCCAGTCGATTAACCCGGATGGTTTAAGCGGTTCCGCACCGAGAAAAATATTTTCTGCGACGGTCATCTCGCGAATCAGCGCCAGCTCCTGGTGAATGACCGCAATGCCGGCCTGTTCGGCATCTTTGCTCGAATGAAAGCGTTTTTTCTCATTATTGATTACGATGTCGCCCTGATAACTTCCATAAGGGCGTGTGCCGGAGATGCATTTTATTAATGTTGATTTGCCGGCACCGTTTTCACCACAAAGCGCATGCACTTCACCGGCAGCAAGATCAAAGCTGACATTATTTAATGCGCGAACGCCGGGAAATTCTACCTGAATACTGTTGATTGAAAGTGCGGTTTCCATGCTTTGTGATTTTTAGAAGCCGCCCATGTGCGCGGTATCGACCGGTGTGTTGCGATACACATCCTCGGGGCTGTGGAAACCGTCTTTGATAACGGACTCGCGCATATTGTTTTTATCGACTGCGGTAATCTCCAAAAACACAGAGGGCACTTCGGTTTTGCCGTTAAACAATGCGTGCTTTGCAATCACTGGTCTGCCTTCGGCCAGCTTCACTGCAAGTTCCGCAGCACGCGTAGCGAGCAAATGTATCGGCTTATAAATTGTCATCGCCTGTGTGCCGTCAACAATCCGTTGACAGGCGGCCAGATCGGCGTCCTGTCCGGTAACCGGGATTTTACCGGCCAGACCTTCCTCTTTCAGTGCCTGAATTGCGCCGCCGGCAGTGCCGTCGTTTGAAGCAAGAATAGCATTAAAATCATGTCCGTGATTGGTGATCGCCGCATTGGTGATTTTTTTGCCGTTCTGCGGTTCCCAGTTGTTCGCCCAGTCTTCATGAATCACGGTAATATCACCACTTTCGATGTAAGGTTGAAGAATATTATCCTGTCCCTGTTTAAACAGTTTCGCATTATTGTCAGTCGGTGCGCCATAGATCCGGATAATTTTGCCCTGGCCGCCAAGCAGATCGACCAGATAGCGTGCCTGTGCTTCGCCGACTTTAACATTGTCGAAAGTGATATATAAATCCAGATCACTGCCGGTAATTAGCCGGTCATACGCAATCACCGGAATGCCGGCTGCATGTGCGTTTTTAACTGCCTGGCTCATTGCCGCACCGTCATGGGCAATGATTACGATCACATCAACCTGATCACTGATAAACGAATTCACATCGCGCAACTGTACGCTGTCGTCGCTGTTGGCCGAATTGACTTTTACCCGGGCGCCGAGTTTTTCCGCATGGCGCACAAAAATATCGCGGTCTTTCTGCCAGCGTGCTTCTTTTAATGTGTCCATCGATAAACCGATTGTGATGGTGTCCTTATCGTTTTTTTCCGGTGCTTGATTATTACGCGACAAGGTCCAGCCGATCATAATGCTGAGTACCAGGGAAAGCGTCGTAAGCCAGATTGAGAGATTTTTCATAATATTGATATTTATTATATTTAGTTAAGTCGCGGCAATACGATCACAAACTCTGCGCCGCCCATTTCTGACTGACGTATTTCCAGGCTGCCTTGATAGCTGCTGATAATATCCACCGCCACCGCAAGGCCGATGCCGTGTCCGGGCCGGGCGGTATCTGCACGGGCACCGCGCTTTAAAATTTGTGTTTGCATATCTTCAGCAATACCGGGACCATCATCCGCGATCATTATTGTAAGTGTCCGGTCGTTTTCTTCAACGGTCACCTGAATTTTTTCAGTTCCGTATTTAAACGCATTCTCCAGAATATTGCCAAGCATCTCCAGTAAATCCGGTTCGTCGCCGTGAAAATAAGCTGCTGCGTCATAGTGTTTGATGATTTCGACTTGCTTGCCGGAGTGAATTTTTTGCAATGCATTGCTCAGCCGTTCGATGACCATGTGAACGTCAACACGTTGCCCGGGGCGGGTGCTGCTGCTGACAACCGCGCGTTGCAGTTGATGACTGATGATCTGGTCCATGCGGGTAAGCTGCTCGTCAAGTAATGGGGTAGGTGTATTGTTATTATCGTTCAGTGCACCACGCATCACCGCCAACGGTGTTTTTAAACTGTGTGCAAGGTCTGCCAGTGTGTGACGATAACGTTCACGCTGGGTTCTCTCGGCATGCAGCACCCGGTTTAAATTATCGGTGACCGGCTGAATTTCACGTGGGTATTGACCTTCAAGCCGGGTTGTTTGTCCCTGTTCAACCGAACGCAGATGGTCGGCCAGTGTACTCAGCGGGCGCAGGCCCCAACGCATAATCAATGTTTGTGCGATGATCAGTAAAAACCCGACGCTGCCCAGCAGCCAGCCCAGTTGTCCGCGATACGCCGCGAGTTCAGCACGGAATTCGGTTTGTTCATGCAATACCGCAAAACGATAGTTTTGCACCTTGTTTTGATCGGATTCCCAGGCGACATCATAATAAAACAAATAAAATTGTGTGTTACTGAGCTGTACGGTTTCAAAACCGGTTTGTCCGGGCGATATCACTTCCGGTATATCCGGTACTGCGGTAAGCAGGCCGGCCGATGCGGAGCGCCAGATTTCCGCGTGTTGCATATTGGTAATAAAACCATACAAACCGGAATCGACCTGACCAAAACGTGGTTCAGTCAGTTGTTCAGGCAGCCATAAGGTATCACCCTGTAACTCTGCAGCGGCCAGCAATAAATAGACATGCGTGTTCAGCCGTTCCTGTTCCGCAGCCAGCAGGCTGCGCTGAAATGCCAGATCCAGCATATAACCACTCAGACCGAGGAATACCGGCAGCAGCAGTGCGGATGCCAGTAACAGGCGGGCAGCAAGGGATTTGGGTTTAAGGGGCATGTTTAGGAAAATGGTTTGTTTATTTAGTTAAGCCTATAGCATAAAGTTTTTGATCGACCATATAGGGTTATGATACTGAAATGTGTTTGTAAAATTAGGTATTAATCAGATAATTTTGTAAATAAGTTTAGATTTTATCACTTGTTTCGCATTGCGCGGTCTCGGCCGCGCTGCCGAGTGACTTTCTTTTAAAAGAAAGTCACCAAAGAAACCTGTCCGGCTGATGCGCGCTTACACAGCGCAATGCGCTGTGTGCGTTTCCTTGATCCGCTCTGCTTGTGACGGGTCGCGCCCACAGGCCATCCTGTCCTGACGGCGCTAAAATCAACGTCCTGTTGATTTTACCCTACAAGCAAGCCGGATCTGCGGCACATCACACGGACGATTTCCCTTCGTGAAGCATTGCTAATAGACTAAACTTCTTAAAGCATAATTTGGCAAGGCTTGGTTCTCTTGCAGGCATGCCGATTAGTGCTGACATGCGTGTGATGAACTAGAGCATATGGTGGTACTAAGAGGTTTCCTTCAAAGTAAACCGATACCCCTGTCCGCGAACAGTGGCGATGGGTTTTAAGCTGCCGTCCGGATCGAGTTTTTTGCGCAGGCGTCCAACGAATACTTCGATCACATTGCTGTCGCGGTCGAAGTCCTGATCGTAAAGATGTTCGGTGAGTTCTGTTTTTGAAACCACCTGGCCGGCGCGGTGCACCAGGTATTCCAGTGTGTTGTATTCATAGCCGGTCAGTTCAAGGGTGTTGCCGTTGCACTCCACGGTTTTCGCAGCGGTGTCGATTTGCACCGGGCCGAAGTTCAGTTGCGGGCTTGCATGCCCTCCGGTGCGCCGTAATAATGCGTTTAAGCGTGCGCGCAGTTCTTCATTATGAAACGGTTTAACCAGGTAATCATCGGCGCCGGATTCCAGTCCCTCGACTTTGTCCTGCCAGTTACCCCGTGCGGTCAAAATCAAAACCGGAAAAGACTTTTCATTGCTGCGCAGTTGTTTGATCAGTTCAATGCCGTTGATTTCCGGCAGGCCGATATCGATGATCGCAAGATCGTAGGGGTGTTCAGTGCCGAGGAATAAACCTTCTTTGCCGTCGGCTGCGGCATCCACCACATAACCCTGGGATTTCAGGTAGCCGGCCAGCTGGGTGCGTAACTCGGCTTCGTCTTCAACGACCAGCAGTCGCATGGCTTATCTTTTGGAGCGGTTTTGTTTGTCGACCGGAACGTTTTTAATCGTGCCGGAATCCAGCAGCAGTTTGACCCGGTAGCTGTCCCGCTGTTCGTTGATTTTCAGCACTTTACCGCCATGCCGGCTTTTTGCGATGTTTGCCGCCTCGGCCGGGCTGATATCACGGCCCCGGTTACCGGGGTCCGCCTGCAGTACGCCGCTAAACAGAACCGCGCAGATGCAAACAGTCCGGATGGCCTGGAATAAAAAGCCTGGGTGTTTGTGTCTGCGCGGTTTAAGCATCATGTTTCCTTATCGGTACGGAGTGTCAGTCGACAAAGTGTACACCAAATCAGAGAATAATTTGAATGTGAGCTCTAGTAGACCGGATGCACCTGCACCGCAACCTTGATTTTATTACCCGGATTATGCGCCATATGGGTGTGATAGGTTTTGCCGTGATAGCGGTAAGTCACATCATAGCCGACCAGCTCCTGCGTATAGTTTGTGTGGTAGCGCGTTTCACAGCGCTGTTCATCGCGATAAGTTGAGCGGGCATGACGGTTTTTATGCGAAACATCATGGCCGATTGAGCCGCCAAGTACGGCACCCGCAACCCGGCCGATTTTTTTGCCGCGTTTGTCATGGCCGATCTGATGCCCGATTGCGGCGCCGACCAGAGTGCCGACAATCGTGCCGGTGGCCGAGTGCGGTCCACGGTGGTCATAGCGAACGGTTTCGGTCCAGCACTGCTGTTGCGGTACATTATGTGCAACCCGTTCGTAGACAGGTTCTGCATCAACAACTCTTGCAAAGTCAGTGTAGCTGGCATCCGAAGCATATGCCTGGGTTGCGAGCGCTGCGCTAATCAAAGTAACTGTCAGTATCGATTTTTTCATGATTTTCACTCCGTTATTTCAACAGGTTTTTCTTGATTGGCTTACAGGTTAACGTAGTGAAACTGAACAAATGCTGAAGGGAAAA
Source organism: Gammaproteobacteria bacterium (assembly GCA_028284675.1). Classification (GTDB taxonomy): domain Bacteria; phylum Pseudomonadota; class Gammaproteobacteria; order HTCC5015; family HTCC5015; genus JANQRI01. The sequence continues at coordinate 14,996 of JANQRI010000045.1, forward strand.
GATATTTTAAATTGTAGTGGTTTAAGTCTAATCTGACATCCAATCATGATTATGTCATTCCTGCGTAGGCGGGGGGGATACGGTTCAGTACTCAATCATAACTGTGTCATTCCTGCGCAGGCACACTACTGTCCGGAATAAAAATGGCGTGATGAGCTAAAAGTGTTGCAGCACCTGAGTTTAAAGGGTAAAACCCACTGATAC
>JANQRI010000032.1 GCA_028284675.1 Gammaproteobacteria bacterium
GAAAACGCAGAGCATTCGCTAGAGAGCATCAAAAAATTCAGGGTGTTTTGAACTTGTGACACTTATTCCGGACAGTAGTGTGCCTGCGCAGGAATGACACAGTTGTGATTGAGTGTCAGGCCTGGATTCATGCCTGTTATTCGGGTTTTCGCGGACTCTTGTCAATCGGCTCAAGCTGTTCAATGGTTTTACGGCTTTCAATCCCCATTTCGACAAATTTGCGTGCGCCGGATAATACCGAACGCTCCAGCGAGCCGACCGCTTTATTATAGTGATCAATGCTGCTGCCCAGTGTGGTGCCGATTTTTGTTAAATGCTCAGTAAACGTAACCAGTCGTCCATGCAGCTCTTCGCCGAGCTGTTGGATTTTTTCCGCGTTGCGTGCAACATCCTGCTGTCGCCAGCCGAACGCAACTGCGCGCAGTAATGCGATTAAACTGGTTGGTGTTGCGAGAATGACTTTGTTGCTGAGCGCATATTCCAGTAGTTCGACATCCTGTTCCAATGCCGCGGATAGAAATTGATCGCCCGGAATAAACAGCACCACGTAGTCCGGTGAGTTTTTGAATTGCATCCAGTATGCTTTGCTGGCCAGCTCTTTAACCCGTTCGCGGACTTTGCGGGCATGCCGTTGCAGTTCGGCTACGCGTGTTTCTTCGCTCTCGGTTTGCACCGCGTTGAGGTAAGCATCCAATGGTGTTTTTGCATCAACCACCAGCTCGCGCTGGTCCGGCATTCGGACGATCATATCCGGGCGCATCGGTCCATCGGCGCTTTGAACCGTTTCCTGTTCATAGAAATCACAGTGATCGGTCATGCCAGCCAGTTCAGCGAGACGCTTAAGTGTCAGTTCACCCCATTGGCCGCGGATTTCCGGGCGCCGTAATGCTGAGACCAGGTTTTGGGTTTCACGTTGCAGGCGGACCTGGGTGTCGGCCATAGTGTGCAGGTGTTGGTTCAATGCGCCATAAGCCTGTTTGCGTTCTTTTTCGATTGAGTGCAGTTGTGTTTCGGTTTTTTCCAGCGCGTCCCGAATCGGTTTGACCAGTGCTTCGATTGATTTTTCTTTTTTCTCCAGGTCGCTGTTCGCAACGGTGTGATGCTTTTTCAGATTTTCATCGGCCAGTTTTAAAAATGCTTCGTTGTTTTCTTTTAATGCCTGATTGGATAAAGCTGCAAAGCTGTCGGCCATTTTTACCGATGTTTCTTCAATAATCTTGAGTTTCTCTGTATGCAGTCTGCGCTCGGATTCCAGTTCTGTTTTGTAACGGTGAGTGCGCAGTAAACCGGCCAGATAACCGAGTAGTGCACCCAGCGCTAATGCAATCGCTATATAAAGGTGTGTATCGGTGAATGTCATGCGGATAACGCGATTCGTGGTTGGAGCCAGGGCTGCAGCTCTGAAGCATGGTTGATGATGGCTTCGGCGCCCCATTGTTCAGGGTTTTCGTGGTTTTCAATATAGCCGTAGCCTGCGACCAGTGTGGTCATGCCGGCTGCATGTCCGGCCTGAATATCGCGCAGATCATCACCGATATAGACGGACTCGGTGGCCGCACGTCCGATCAGTTTGCACGCATGCAGCAACGGCTCAGGGTGGGGCTTGCGGTTTGGCAGTGTGTCACCGCTGACCACGCAGGCTGCGCGTTGCCACAGTTGAAGTTGTTTGAGTAAAGGTTCCGTAAGCCAGCCGGGCTTGTTGGTGACCACGCCCCATGGGATTTTTTTTTGCTCCAACTCATTGAGTACATCTATGATGCCGGGGAATGGTTTTGAGTCTACACAGATTGCGGCAGAGTAAATTTGCAATAATTCCTGCTGCAAAAGTTTTCGATGTGACTCCGGCAGGTCAGCGAAACCCAGTTCGGTTAATGCGCGACTGCCTTTGGATACAGTATTGCGAATCGATGCATACGGAAGCATATCGCGGTCTTGTGCGTGTAATAGCTTGTTCAATGCTGCGGCAATATCCGGCGCGGTATCGATCAGCGTGCCGTCAAGGTCAAACAGAACTGAAGTGATCGGTGTCAATGGTTGGCCTGTATGCAATGCATCAGGTAGTTGACTTTAACGTCGTTACTGAGCCGGTGGTCACCGGTAACAGGGTTGTAATGCAGCCCGCTGATATCTTCAACCTGTAAGCCTTCAGGTCTGCTCCAGTCAGCCAGTTCCGATGGTTTAATGAATTGCGCATATTCATGCATGCCGCGCGGTAATAATCGAAACAGGTATTCGGCACCGACGATGGCCAGCAAAAATGCTTTCGGGTGGCGGTTGATTGTTGAAAAAAATACATGTCCACCCGGTTTGCAGAGTTTTGCGCATGCGCTGATCACTGCCGCGGGGTTCGGTACATGTTCGAGCATTTCCAGGCAGGTTACGACATCAAAACGATGCGGCTCGGCTTCGGCCAGTGATTCCGCGGTCATCAGGCGGTAGTCGATGTTTAATTGTGCTGACCCGGCATGTGTTTTCGCGGCTTGCAATGCGTCTTCGGCCATATCGATCGCGGTGATTTCCGCACCGGAGCTTGCCAATGCCTCACTAAGAATACCGCCGCCGCAACCGATATCGGCCACCTGTTTGCCGCTAACGCCGCCGGAATGCTCGATAATATAATCGACACGTAATGGGTTAATCTCATGCAGGGTTTTAAATTCACCATCAGTATCCCACCAGCGCGCACCCGGCTGGTTAAATTTATGCAGTTCCTCAGGATTGATATTGCTTGAGTTCATGACTCTGGTTCACTGATTTTATCACGCCATTCACGGGCGTTATTCAGAATGGATTCTGTATCAAGTGTGGTTAGCTGTCCGTTATTCAGCAGCTGTTTACCGGCGACCCAGACATCGCTGACTTGTGTGCTGTCGGCGGAATAAACGATTTGTGATACTGGATCGTATACCGGTTGGGTTTTCAGTGCATTTAAATCGACGGCAACAATATCCGCAAATTTGTTCTTCTCCAAACTGCCGGTTTCAGCAGCCAGGCCGAGTGCGATCGCGCCGTTTATGGTAGCCATCTTTAACGCTTCAAACGCCGGTAATGCGCTTGCGTCGGCAGCAACGTTTTTCGCGAGCAATGCCGCACTGCGCATTTCACCAAACATATCAAGATCATTATTGCTCGCTGCACCGTCGGTGCCAAGCGCAACATTTGCGCCGGCATTCATCAGTGCCTGCACCGGACAAAATCCGCTGGCCAACTTCATGTTTGACTCAGGGCAGTGCACGACATGCGTACCGTTCTCGGCGACCAGTTCTATTTCGTTTTCGGTCAGTTGGGTCATATGCACCGCGAGCAGAGACGGGGAAACCAGGTTCAGCTCATCCAGCCGCTGTAGCGGGCGTTTACCGGATTGTTGCAGTGCGTTTTCAATTTCATCGGCAGTTTCATGAATATGGCACATCACCGGAATATCCAGCTCGTCGGCCAGTTTACGTATTCTTTGTAATGGCTCGTCCGAAACAGTGTAAGGCGCATGCGGTGCGAAAAATGTACTGATCAGCAGGTCATGCTGAAGCTCGTCATGCAAAGCGGTGCCTTTGCTAATGTATTCGTTTGCGTCATTCGCCCAGATGGTCGGAAAATCCAGCACCACCAGACCCACATTGGCACGAATACCGGCGGCTTTCGCCACTTTCGCAACCTGGTCGGGGAAAAAATACATGTCCGCGAAACAGGTTGTACCGCTGTGCAGCATTTCGGCAATTGCGAGTGTTGCACCATCACGGACAAAGCCCTGATCGGCCCAGCGGGTTTCCGCCGGCCAGATACGGTTCTGCAGCCAGTCCATCAACGGCATATCGTCGGCCATGCCACGAAACAGGGACATCGGCGCATGGGTATGCGCATTGATCAGTCCCGGAATCAATGCATGATCCGGCAGATTGTGTGACTCTGTTGCCTGATAGGTTTTGTCCGCAGCATCCGCGGGCAGAGTGTCGATGATGCGGCCGTCATTGATGGCGATCGCATGATTTTCCAGAATGGTCCGTTCCGGCACCACCGGAATAATCCAGCCGGCTTTGATCAACGTATCTATTGATTGCATGATGGGGTTGAAACATACAAGGATGGACTCCGGTGGGCAAGTGGTATTAAGCTGGGAACGGAATTATTTTTAAGATATTCCGCGTTTAGCGTTATCATTACATCTGGCGTTTAAAAATGATCTCGTTTGCCGGTTGTGCAAAACCACCTAAAGATTTCTTTGGGCCGGCGGATTTTAAAAGGCAACCGTAATAAAACATGCAATATTCAGAGGTGATCGCTATGGCATTAAAACGGTTAAAGCATATCGTTATTTTTTCAATATTCGGTGCGTTACTAAGTGCCTGTGGCGGCCCGACAAAAATTGAGAGCGATTTGGGTATCAAAGGTGCGCCCGACTGGGTGAATGAAGGGACTCAGGCCGTCAGTGATAAGAAAGGCCGGCTGATACAGGGCGTCGGTTCTGCACCGAATCTCGGTGATGAGTCTTTACAGCGTTCAACCGCCGACAATCGCGCCCGTGCGGAAATAGCCCGGGTACTGTCTTCATATATGGACGTGGTTACGAATGATTATCTGGCCTCGGCGGCAAATGGCGCGGACGGGGTTTCTGCTGATGCGTCTATTCAGCAGCAGATTAACGGTATATCGCGTACGGTGCTGAATGGTTCGAAAATTATCGGGCGCTGGAAGGACCGGCGTACCGACACAGTGTACTCGTTTGCAGAGCTTGATATGAAAAAAATTCAGGAAATTGTAACCGTGACCGAAGCAATGAATCAGGGTTTGAAAGAGTATCTGCAGAACCGTGGCGATGCGGTGTTCGATAATTTTATTCAGGAGAAATAATCATGGCGTTTTTCACGATTTCGATCAGACCGTTTTTGCTGGTGGGTTTATGTGCGATGACCCTGACGGCATGCAGCACTGCACCGAAAATTGACCGTATCGATGCGGGCACCACCACTGATTTGAGTGGTGACTGGAATGACACCGACTCCCGTCTGGTGTCGGAAGAGATGATTCAGGATGCATTGTCCCGGCCATGGCTGATGAATTTTGTGCGCGGCAACCGGCAACAGCCTGCGGTGATTGTCGGGGAAGTACGAAACCTGAGCCATGAGCACATCAATGTGAACACTTTTGTGAATGATATTGAAAGAGCTTTGATCAATTCCGGGCGTGTGCAGTTTGTCGCATCGGCGAATGAGCGTTCGGAGATTCGTGAAGAGCGACGCGATCAGGATATCCATGCGCGTGAAGACGCACGCAATCCGGCGGGACGCGAGCTGGGTGCGGATTTTATGCTCAAAGGCAGTATTAATACGATTATTGACGCGATCGCAAAAAAACAAACACGCTATTATCAGGTCGACTTAAGCCTGATCAGTCTGGCGGATAACCGTAAGGTCTGGGTTGGTCAGAAGAAAATCAAAAAAGCGATTAAAAATCCACAATACCGGTTTTAGGTTCGTCTACAGTGCCTGCCGGCATGTTTCCGGGACAGACCCGCTGGTTGGTTTTAATTGTATTATCGACCTGCCTGTCGGCCGGTTGTGTAACCTACAGTTTACGCCAGTCTGATATTTATCAAGCTCTAAATAACGGAGACTATGCGTTTGCGCTGCAGGTATTGGAAACACAGAAAGCCGGGCGGCGTGATCGTGTTCTGTATCAGCTGAATAAAGCAATGTTGCTGAGATTATCGGGTGATTATCTCGCGAGTAATGCACTGTTGGAGGAAGCAAAGGGAACGATGCAACGTCTGGCGGCAACCAGTATCACTGAGAACATCACTTCGGTTGCGGTGAATGAGGCGACCCGCAGTTATGCCGGGCAACCTTATGAACATTTATTTTTATACGTTTATAAGGCATTGAATTATCTTGCGCTGAGTCAGCCGGACAGTGCGCGGGTCGAGATGCTGCAGGCGGATGTAAAAATAAAAGAATGGTTGGCGGATAAGAGTCTTGAAGGGGTTAAGGCCTCGGCCTTTATGCGCTATTTGTCGGGGCTTGTGTTTGAAATGCTCGGGGAGTGGAGTGATGCATTAATTGCCTACCGCAAGGCTCATGAAATTTACCGGCACAATGAGCGCAGCACGCCCGGGTTTTTACAGCATGATCTGTTGCGACTGACTGCGTTTCAGGGTTTGCAGGATGAGCACCGGATGTTTCAGCAGTTATTTGGGCTTGAGGACTGGCCGGCGATGCAGGCTTTGCAGGATAATGCTGAATTGATCGTGGTACATGGGCAGGGCTTTGTGTCCGCATTACAGCAGCAGTTGATATATTCATTCAGCACTGAACTCAAGCACAATGTGCAGATTGCGTTGCCGCATTATGCTGAGTTTTATCCGTCTGTGGTGCCGGTGAGTGTCGGTATCGATCAAAAGTGGTTGCAGGCCGGGCCTGTTGAAAATCTTGAGCAGCTGGTGCGTGATAACCTGGCTGCCCGTTTACCCGGTATCACGTTGCGGGCGGTGGCACGGGTTGTGGTTAAGAAAAAACTGGCAGCCGAAGCGCGGGACGAACATTTTTTTGCGGGTGTGGTGGCGGATATTGCGGGTTTAGTGACCGAGGTTGCGGATACCCGCAGCTGGTTAAGCTTGCCGGCCAATATTCAGTTGTTGCGAGTCGTATTACCGCCCGGAGAGTATCGTGTCCGTTTACCCGGTCATGATCGCACAGAGCGTATAATCCATTTGCAGGCCGGTGAGAAAAAGATTATCTCAACGCATAGCAGCAGTACTTATCATTAATGCGGGGCAGAGCTATGAAATATTTTAGGCCGTTATATATTTTAATCTCAGTGATATTACTCACTGCCTGTACTTTTGGTGGCGGCAGGCCGGGCTGGGTTGATGGTGCAAGTCGCGAATATCCGGCATCCCGTTTTTTACTCGCGACCGGCAGTGCATCCGCACCTGAAGATGCTAAAAGTCGTGCACTGGCCAACCTGGCGAAGATTTTTGAAGTAAAAATCGACGATATCAGCCGTGATGAGAGCAGTGCATGGCGTGAGACTGCCGGCGAAGGTACAGTTCAAGGCGGCAGTCAGCTGACAGTGCGTTATATTGATGCTTATACCACCAAGCTTTTGGAAGGTGCGAATGTTGTCGAGCAGTGGTTTGACCGCGAAAGTCGTTTGCACTATGCGCTGGCGACGGTCTCGCGGGAGCAGCTGAGTGCAAAGTTAAGTGGTGAAATCCGCCAGTATGATCACCATAGCCAGTCGCTTGTTGCGAAATCACAGCAAACACGCGATCCGTTCCGATCAGCGCAATATCTGTATCAGGCCAGATTGGCGCAGCAACAAAGAGCGGCATTACAAAGAGATTTACAAATAGTCGATACCCGGGGTCATGGTATCCGCCCGCTATGGACCGCGGCTCAGTTGGAGCGGCGCATTGATGAACAGTTGCAGCGTATGCCGATAAATACCGAGGTGCTCAGTGATTCTTTCGGTAAGCTGATGCGTGCTTTGCGTGGCGGTGTCAGTGCTGCCGGGATGAATTACACCAAGGATAACGCGGAATACCGTCTAAGCGGTACTTTGGATGTTGAGGATAAGGGGCTGGTGGATGGTTGGTACTGGTATCGCGGTGCACTGGAAGTGACGTTGATCAGGGTTCGCGATGACAGCATTATGGCCACACATCGCTGGCCGTTGAAAGCCGCCGGGCAGACAAAAACTCAGGCAGCCGTACGGTTGGATGACCAGGTTTTGGATAAACTGACTAAAAATCTAAAAGAAGCTTTGCTGGCTTATACCGACCAGGCTGCGCGCTGAACGGTTTGTCACCGGGCATAGTATGAGTGTATGAGTGATACAGACCAATATATCCAGCCGGTTGTATGGCATGAAAACCGTTTACGCTTGCTGGATCAGCGTTTGCTTCCGGAGCAGACTGTATATCTGGACTATACGGAATGCCCTCCGGTTGCGGGAGCGATTCAGGATATGGTGGTTCGGGGCGCACCGGCTATCGGCATTACCGCCGCTTATGCGGTTGTGTTGTCCGCATTGACGCACAACGGTAAGGCTGCTGCACATGAGATGATCTTGGATGATATGGCGTTGCTGCAGCGCTCGCGTCCGACTGCGGTGAATCTGGCCTGGGCGCTGGCCCGGATGAAAGCGCTTTTGGATGAGCCTGCGCCCGTGTCGGTTGATAGCCTGTTAACTGAAGCAAACCGTATTCATGAGGAGGAACGACAGGCTAATCTGCGCATGGCGGAATTTGGCACCGCACTGCTTTCTGATAATGCCGGGGTATTGACTCACTGTAATACCGGCTCGCTTGCAACGGCAGGTTCAGGCACCGCACTGGGTGTGATTCGGCATGCATACCGACAGCAAAAGATTCGCCGGATCTATGCTACCGAGACCCGCCCCTGGTTGCAGGGTTCGCGGCTGACGGCCTGGGAGCTGGCACAGCATAGTATTCCGGTTGCAATGTTATGTGATAGCGCTGCTGCGCAGTTAATGCAGCATGGGCAGGTCAGTCATGTGATTGTCGGTGCCGACAGAATTGCCGCAAACGGTGATGTGGCAAATAAAATCGGGACTTATGCATTGGCGGTGGCCGCACAACGTCATGCGGTAAAATTTATTGTGGTTGCGCCGGTCAGTACACTGGACCCGAAGACTCCACAGGGCAGTGACATCCCGGTGGAACAGCGCGACTCAGGAGAAATTTTGTCGCAGGAGTTTGGCGAAGGTGTGACCGCCTGGAACCCGGTTTTCGATATTACGCCGGCTGGGCTGATTACCGCGATTGTGACTGAAAGAGGCGTCATTCAGGCACCTGATAGCCGCAAAATTGCGGAAATGCTCTAAACCGGCCTGTTGTTGCATCAGCAAACCGGCAATTTTCCGGCCGGTTGTAAAAATCCATTGTTTTTTTTGTCGGCGTTGAACCTAAGCTTCTCAGAGCGTCTCTCAGCGTGAAAATCCGAGATGCAGTGGTATGCAAGGGTGTGATAAAATCCCGCTTTTAGCTTAACCCGGATCTTTCATTGTGTGGCCCGGGTAATTGCTTTTGGGTTAAATCAATCGATATAACGTTTATTTTACGGTAATTCAACAACACTGATGGCTGAAATCGCCAAAGAAATTTTCCCGGTAAATCTTGAAGACGAGATGCGTCAGTCGTATCTCGATTATGCGATGAGCGTGATTGTCGGGCGCGCGCTGCCTGATGTGCGCGACGGCCTGAAGCCGGTACACCGGCGTGTATTGTATGCAATGCATGAGCTGGGCAACGACTGGAACAAACCCTATAAAAAATCCGCGCGGATTGTCGGTGATGTTATCGGTAAATACCATCCGCACGGTGATACCGCAGTTTACGACACGATTGTACGAATGGCGCAGCCGTTTTCGATGCGCTATATGCTTGTTGATGGCCAGGGGAACTTCGGTTCGGTTGACGGCGACGCGCCGGCCGCGATGCGTTATACCGAAATCAGAATGGCGCGTCTCGCGCATGAAATGCTGGCCGATCTGGATAAAGAAACAGTCGATTTTCTGCCGAACTATGATGAATCCGAATTCGAACCCTCGGTGTTGCCGGCCAAGCTGCCGAATTTACTGGTTAATGGTTCTTCCGGCATCGCGGTGGGTATGGCAACCAATATTCCGCCGCATAATCTGCGTGAGGTTATTAGTGCCTGTATCGCGCTTATCGATGATCCGGCGATTGATGTTAACCAGTTGATGGAACATTTGCCGGGGCCTGATTTCCCGACTGCCGGTATTATCAATGGTGCTGCCGGAATTCGTCGTGCATATCGTACCGGCCGCGGCAAAGTGGTGGTGCGTGCGCGAACCTCGATCGAAGCGGATGATGTCCGCAACAAAAACCGGATTGTGATTACTGAGTTGCCTTATCAGGTTAACAAAGCCCGGTTGCAGGAGAAAATCGCCGAGCTGGTCAAAGATAAGAAAATCGAGGGTATCACCGAGATTCGGGATGAATCGGATAAAGACGGAATGCGTGTTGTCATTGAGCTGCGTCGCGGTGAGGTTGCCGAAGTTATACTCAACAACCTTTATATGCATACCCAGATGCAAACCGTATTCGGTATTAATATGGTTGCACTGGTTGACGGCCAGCCGAAGTTGCTGGGCCTGAAAGAGATTCTGCAGGCATTTATCGGACATCGTCGTGAGATCGTCACCCGCCGGACTATTTTCGAACTGCGCAAAGCCAGGGAAAGAGCCCATGTGTTGGAAGGGCTGGCGGTTGCCCTGGCAAACATTGATGAAGTGATTGCACTGATAAAAGGTTCTGCCAATCCGGCGGAAGCCAAGTCGGCATTAATTGCCAAGCATTGGCGGCCGGGTGTGGTTAATGACATGCTGCAGCGCGCGGGCGCGGATGTATCGCGTCCTGATGGCCTGGCTGTAGAGTTTGGTCTAAGTGATAAAGGTTATCGCCTGTCTGAAGCGCAGGCACAAGCGATTCTGGAGTTGCGATTACACCGCCTGACCGGTCTGGAACAGGACAAGATCGTTGCCGAGTACGCCGAGCTGCTCGAAAAGATTCATGATCTGTTGGATATTCTGGGTAACCCGGATCGCTTGATGAGTGTTATCAGAGACGAGTTGTTGCAGATCGTTGAGCAATTCGGTGATGAAAGACGTACAGTTATTCAGGCTGATCAGTCGGATCTGACCGTTGAGGACCTGATCAGCGAAGAAAATGTCGTGGTCACCTTATCGCATGCGGGTTACGCAAAAGCGCAACCGTTGTCTGATTACAAGACCCAGCGTCGCGGTGGCCGGGGTAAAACCGCGACCCGCATGAAAGACGAAGATTTTATCGACAAGCTGTTTGTTGCGAATACGCATGATACGCTTTTATGTTTTTCCAGCAGGGGCAAGCTTTACTGGCTTAAAGTGTATGAGCTGCCGATCGCCAGTCGCTCGTCACGGGGCAAGCCGATCGTAAACCTGTTGCCGTTGGAGAGCGGTGAGCGTATTAATGCTTTACTGGCAGTGCGCGAGTTTAACGACGATCAGTATGTATTTATGGCGACCGCAAGCGGTATCGTCAAGCGTACGCCATTGTCACATTTCTCAAAACCCAGGGTCAGCGGAATACGGGCGTTGGATATTCGTGAAGGCGATCAGCTGGTCGATGTGGCGATCACCGATAATGAACGTCATATCATGCTTTGCACCGATGCCGGCAAGGCAATCAAGTTCAGTGAACAGGATGTCAGGCCCATGGGACGGAATGCCGCCGGTGTGCGTGGTATCAAGCTCGGGGATAAGCAGCATGTTATTGCGCTGATTGTTGCCGATGACGGCGCCATTCTCAGTGTCAGTGAAAACGGTTTTGGTAAACGTACGCCGGTTCCGCAATATCCGGTGCAGGGGCGTGGTGGTCAGGGTGTTGTCTCCATACAAACCAATGAGCGCAACGGCCCGGTTGTCGGTGCGGTATGGGTATCGGAGGAAGATGAGCTGATGTTGATTTCCGACGGTGGTGTACTGGTCCGGACCGCGGTCAGTGATATATCCGTTATGGGGCGCAATACTCAGGGAGTCCGGCTTATTCGCCTGGATGATGGCGAAAAGCTGGTGGAAGTTGAGAGAATCGCCAATCTGGATGACGGCGAGGACAGTATTGAAAGCCCGGCTTAAAACGTATGTTACTTAAGCGCTATATAATGAATCTTATTAGCAAGCCGGATGTTAGCGTATAGAGTCTATCTCAAAATTGAAAATTTTTGGTTTAGGCGAGAACGATGCATAAACTAAAAAGATTAATTTTGAAAAGGTTCTATTTTTTCAGGAGTAAAAATGTCACGCATATATAACTTTAGCCCCGGGCCGGCAACGTTGCCCGAGGCAGTATTAAAAAAAGCCAGTGAAGAGATGCTTGAATGGCACGGCACGGGTTCATCGATTATGGAGATGAGCCATCGCGGCAAAGAATTTTTGTCGGTTGCAGAGCAGGCGGAAGCGGATTTGCGCGAACTGTTGCAAATTCCGGTTAATTACAAAGTGTTGTTTTTGCAGGGTGGGGCTACGTTGCAGTTCGCAATGGTGCCGATGAATCTTTTGCGGGGTAAAACAACCGCGGATTATATCAACACAGGCTCTTGGTCAAAAAAAGCCATTGCCGAGGCAAAGCGATATTGTGAAGTTAATGTTGCCGCCAGTGGAGAGGATACGGGTTTCAATACTATTCCTGCGTTTGACAGCTGGAAGCTTAATAAAGATGCTGCCTATGTACACTTCACCCCAAATGAAACTATCGGCGGTGTGGAATTTCACTGGGTGCCGGAAACCGGTGATACACCGCTGGTTGCGGATATGTCTTCGACAATATTGTCGCGTCCGGTTGATGTCAGCAAGTTTGGGCTGATATATGCCGGTGCGCAGAAAAATATCGGTCCTGCCGGATTAACGGTGGTGATTGTGCGCGAAGACCTGATTGGTGAAACCTTATCGCCGTGCCCGTCCTTGTTTGATTATAAGAATCAGGCGGAAAATGGTTCGATGATGAATACACCGCCAACCTACACATGGTATCTGGCCGGGCTGGTATTCGACTGGATTAAGGGCCAAGGCGGCCTGGATGCGATGGCGCAGGTAAATCAGCGCAAATCCGATAAACTGTATGCGGCGATTGACGGTTCGGATTTTTACAAAAATCCGGTGGAGACCGCCAGCCGTTCATGGATGAATATTCCTTTCACACTGGCCGACCCTGAACTGGATGCGACTTTTCTGAAGCTCGCGGCCGAACAGGGTCTGACTGCATTGAAAGGGCATAGGTCAGTCGGTGGGATGCGTGCCAGCCTGTATAATGCGATGCCTGAAGCAGGTGTTGATGCATTAATTAAATTTATGCAGGATTTTGAACAAAAGCATGGATGAGCAACTTCCTTTAAATATCATTTTGAATAAATACCGTAAGCTGTGAAAAACTAATCATGTATAAAATACTGACACTCAATAACATCTCACCAAAGGGCCTGGATATACTGGCACGCGATAAATATGAAATTGCCTCCGAGATTCAAAATCCGGATGCGGTACTTGTGCGCTCTTTTAAAATGCACGATATGGAGATTCCGCAAACACTGAAGGCCATTGGCCGGGCCGGTGCCGGCGTCAATAATATTCCTGTCGACCGGATGAGCAAATCCGGCATTGTGGTTTTTAATGCACCGGGTGCAAACGCAAATGCGGTTAAAGAACTGGTGTTGGCCGGTTTGCTGTTGGCCAGTCGCAATATCTGCCAGGCCTGGCACTACACGCAGGCACTGGAGGGGAATGATGAGACTCTGAATAAACAAGTTGAAGCGGGCAAGAAAAAATATGCCGGCTTTGAGTTGCCGGGACGTACGCTTGGCGTTGTTGGTTTGGGTGCAATTGGTGTGATGGTTGCGAATGCAGCGCGTGATTTAGGCATGCGAGTGGTTGGTTATGATCCACAGATTACCGTGCAAAGTGCGTGGAGGCTGTCATCGGAGATTGAACATGCAGCGAGTATCGATGATCTGCTGACAAAAGCTGATTTTGTTACATTCCATGTACCATTGCTGGATGCAACCCGTAACCTGCTGAATGCCGAAAGACTGGCACGTATGAAAGACAATGTGGTCGTGTTGAATTTTGCGCGTGGTGGTATTGTTGATGACGATGCGGTAATGGCGGCAATAGAGTCCGGTAAAGTGTATGCATATATTACCGACTTTCCGACCGGTAAACTGAAAAACCATGATAAGGTGATTACCTTACCTCATCTGGGGGCATCGACCTCTGAAGCTGAAGAAAATTGTGCCGTTATGGTGGCTGAACAGGTGCGCGATTATCTGGAGCACGGTAATGTACGCAATTCAGTTAACTTTCCTTCTGTTAATCTGCCCCGTGCAGGCGTGCAGCGTCTGGCCGTAGTCAACGAGAACCGGCCGGACATGGTCGGTCAGATATCACATGTGCTGGGTCAGAGCGGCATTAATATTGTGCACATGGTCAATGAGTCCAAGTCCGGTCTTGCCTATACGCTGTTGGATATGGATTCAGAGCTAAGCGCTGAGGATGTTGATAAAATCCAGGCAATTGATGGAGTTTTGGCGGTACGCCAGCTGTAGAAAACATAAACTTTATGGATGAACTGCAAAAAATTCGCGGCACTATTGATAAGCTTGACGAGCAGATCCAGTCACTGATCAATCAACGTGCTAAATGTGCACAGGATATCGCCGAACTGAAACGTTCTTCCGGTAATAACAGTGTATTTTATCGGCCTGAACGTGAAGCAGAGGTGTTGCGTAAAATACGCGAGCGTAACCCGGGTCCGTTAAGCGACGAGAGAATAGGCCATTTGTTTCGGGAGATCATGTCAGCTTGCCTGGCATTAGAGGAGTCTTTGAAAGTAGCCTACTTTGGGCCTGAAGGGACTTTTACCGAATTGGCTGCGTTAAAGCATTTCGGCAGCGCGATTATCACCCAACCCTATTCAGCAATTAATGAAGTGTTTCGCGAAGTTGAAGCCGGTAGTGCTGCCTACGGTGTGGTTCCGATTGAGAATTCGACCGAAGGGGTAGTGAGTCACACCCTGGACCTGTTTATTCATTCACCGCTAAAAATCTGTGGGGAAATATTGCTGCGTGTGCATCACCATTTACTGAGCCAGGCCACAGATTCAGCTGCAATCAAAAAAGTGGTTGCGCACCGCCAGGCATTAGCGCAGTGCCGGGAATGGCTGGACACAAATCTGCCGGGTGTTCCACGTGAAGGGGTTGGCAGCAATGCCGAAGCTGCGCAAATGGCGCGTGATAATGCCGAGTTGGCTGCGTTGGGCAGTGAACATGCAGCGGAGATTTACGGCCTGAACACATTATCTTCCAACATAGAAGATGAGCCGGATAATACCACCCGGTTTCTGGTAATCGGCCAGCAAATGGTTCCACCCAGTGGTGATGATAAAACCTCTCTGATGGTGTCAGCCAAAAATCAGGCCGGTGCGTTGTTTAATTTGCTGGCACCGCTTGCGAATTATGAGCGCAGCATGACCCGTATTGAATCACGTCCATCACGTGGCGGCACTTGGGAATACGTGTTTTTTATTGATGTTGAAGGCCATGCGGAAGATAAGCCGATGCAGCGTGCATTGCGCGCGCTGGAAAAGGAATCGGCACTGCTGAAGTTGTTGGGATCTTATCCGCGCGCAGTCCTATGAAAGACTTGCGACGATAATCATGATCGAACGGTTAAGCGTTATTGGTGTCGGCCTGATAGGCGGTTCACTCGCGCTGGCATTAAAAGCCGCCGGCTATTGCCGTCATATAACCGGGGTGGGGCGCGATGCCGGGCGCCTGGCTCAGGCACAGCAGGCAGGTGTGATCGATGATTACACAACGGATTATGCGCAAGGTGTCAGTGATGCGGATATTGTCTGCATTGCGGTGCCGTTAAACGCGTCTCTGGAAGTTTTTAAAAAAATTCACGGTCATTTAAAAGATGGCGCTGTGTTGACCGATGCGGGCAGTGCCAAAGCCTGTGTGCTTGATGATATCAGCAAAGCATTCGGTCAGGTGCCGGATACATTTGTGCCCGGCCATCCTATCGCAGGTACGGAAAAATCCGGTTTTGAGGCCGCGATCGCCGAGCTTTACCAGGGGCGCCGGGTTATTTTAACGCCGGTTGAACACACTGCCTCCGCTGCGGTAACGACAGTACGCAATATGTGGGAAGCTGCCGGGGCCGTAGTAGAAACAACCGATGTTGCACATCATGACAGGGTATTGGCGGCGACCAGCCATCTTCCGCATTTATTGGCTTTCGGTTTGGTCGACAGCCTGGCCAAGCAAAAAGATGTTGATGAGATTTTCCGCTTCGCTGCCGGTGGGTTTCGTGATTTTACCCGGATTGCGGCCGCTGATCCGACCATGTGGCGCGATATTTGTCTGCGTAATAGCGGGCCGATACTGGAAGCGTTGCATGATTACAGGCTTGACCTTGATGAGCTGGCTGCGGCGATAGAAACATCAGATGGTGATGCGTTGACCGAAATTTTTATGCGGGCGAAGCGTGCGCGCGACAAATTCAACGGTTGATTGATAACGACAACGAGTAAAAATTTTAACATGAGCAAAGAAGTTACTTTTACCGCTAAACCCGGCGGCAAATTGCATGGCCGTTTGCGGGTTCCCGGCGACAAATCAATTTCACATCGCAGTATTATATTTGGTTCAATCGCCGGAGGTATTACCCGGGTTGGCGGGTTTCTTGAAGGTGAAGACAGCTTAAATACATTAAATGCATTTCGTGCAATGGGTGTGGAAATTTCCGATCCGATTGCCGGTCATCTGACGATTACCGGTGCCGGCAAAACCGGTTTACAGAAGCCGGAAGGGCCGCTATATCTGGGTAACTCGGGTACCTCGATGCGCCTTTTGGCGGGTTTACTGGCGGCACAGCCGTTTGATAGCGTGCTCGAAGGTGATGCGTCGTTAAACAAGCGGCCGATGAATAGGGTGATCGAACCGTTAACAAAAATGGGTGCCGATATCAGTAGCAACAATGGCTGTGCGCCATTGCATATAAAAGGTAACCCGGAATTGCGTGGTATTGACTATACACTGCCGGTTGCCAGTGCCCAGGTAAAATCGTGTTTATTGTTGGCGGGTATTTATGCCGAAGGTGAAACGGCGATCACCGAACCGGTGCTTACCCGTGACCATACCGAGCGCATGCTACAGTCTTTTGGGTACCCTTTGGAGTTTAACATTAACCGCATCAGTCTTGAGGGTGGTGGAAGGCTGAAGGCAAATAACGTTGAAGTGCCGGGTGATATTTCCTCAGCCGCGTTTTTTATGGTTGGAGCGAGTATCTCTGGAGAGTCCGGGCTGGTATTGGAGCAGGTCGGCGTCAACCCAACCCGTACCGGTGTGATCGATATTCTGCGCCTGATGGGTGCCGAGATTGATTTAACCAACCGCGGCATGGTGGGTGGCGAACCGGTTGCGGATATTTATATACGTCCGGCAAAACTGCAGGGTATTCAGATTCCGGAACGCCTGGTGCCACTGGCGATTGATGAGTTTCCGGTGTTGTTTATTGCCGCGGCTTGTGCAGAGGGTACCACGGTGCTGACAGGTGCGGCTGAACTGCGTGTGAAGGAAAGTGACCGCATTCAGGCCATGGCGGACGGCTTGCAGGCATTGGGTATTAACGCACAGACAACGGATGATGGGATGGTCATAGAAGGCGGGCAACTGCAGGGTGGTGAAGTTGATAGTCATGGTGACCACCGGATTGCAATGGCGTTCTCAATTGCCGGATTGCAGGCTGACGATGAAATTCGGATCAAAGATTGTGCGAATGTCAGCACTTCGTTCCCAACGTTTGTAAAACTCGCCGCGAAGGCCGGACTAACTGTTGCGGTAAGTTAACACCGGGGCGGCCTGCAAGATGACAATCGATAAGGTTCCGGTGATTACGATAGATGGCCCTTCCGGTTCCGGTAAAGGAACCATTAGCCGTTGGCTGGCGACGCGATTAGGTTGGCAGGTACTGGATAGCGGTTCGCTGTATCGTCTGGTCGCATTACTTGCAATTCGCCGGAGTATTGCGATTGATAATGAGTCTGGCCTGGCTGAAGCTGCCCTGCAACTCGATATTGCGTTTAATCCGTCTGATGATGGTGAATTGCAGGTTAATCTGGAAGGCGAGGATGTGTCGACAGCGCTCAGAGACGAAAATTGCGGTAAAGTCGCATCGCAAATAGCCGCAATATCAGCGGTTAGAGAGGCATTATTGCAGCGTCAACGTGCATTTCGGCAGGCTCCGGGGCTGATTGCAGACGGGCGGGATATGGGGACAGTGGTGTTTCCTGATGCCGAACTTAAGTTTTATTTGACCGCGAGCGTCGAAGAACGCGCGCAAAGGCGCTATAAGCAGTTGAATCAAAAGGGAATTAGTGCTACCCTTGCGACCCTTTTGGCGGATATCGAGGCTCGCGACCGACGCGATCAAAGCCGGGAGGTATCGCCGCTTAAGCCTGCTGAAGATGCGCATATCCTGGATACCTCCGATATGAGTGTGCAGGAAGTTTGCGATACGGTCTTTGCGCGGGCGCAAATGCTTTTGGGGTGATTTAATTTAATTGGTATCGCCGGCAGGATGCTGGTGGTTTAGGCAAACAACGAAGACGGATTCCAGGGATATAAGCCTTAACTGTAAAGGCTGCTTGGACGGGATCGGTGCTTTGGTATGATTTTATTGGATACAGGATTTTTATGAGCGAGAGTTTTGCGGAATTATTTGAAGCCAGTCTAGCGAACACAGAGATGCGCCCTGGCTCGATCATCGACGGAAAAGTGGTCGATATCAAAGCTGATGTGGTTGTTGTATCAGCAGGGTTAAAGTCAGAAGGTGTGATCCCGATAGACCAGTTCACAAACGCCAGTGGTCAGCTGGAAGTGGCGGTTGGTGATGTTGTGGAAGTTGCACTGGATACGGTGGAGGATGGCTTCGGTGAAACCCGCTTATCTCGCGAAAAAGCCAAACGTGAGCACACCTGGAATCAGTTGCAGAAAGCACATGATAACGATCAGCCGGTAGAAGGCATTATCACCGGTAAAGTGAAGGGTGGATTCACCGTTGAAATTGAAGATATCCGTGCATTTCTGCCCGGTTCACTGGTCGATGTCAGGCCGGTGCGCGACCCTTCAAACTTTGAAGGTAAGTTATTTGAATTTAAAGTGATCAAAATGGATCGCCGGCGTAACAATGTTGTTGTGTCCCGGCGTGCGATCATTGAAGACCAGTATAGTGCCGAGCGTCAGGAACTGCTTGAGAACCTTCAGGAAGGTGCTGAAGTCAAAGGGGTTGTTAAAAATCTGACCGATTATGGTGCATTTTTGGATCTCGGCGGTGTGGACGGTCTGTTGCATATCACCGATATGGCCTGGAAGCGGGTTCACCATCCGTCTGAAATCGTTAACATTGATGATGTAATCACCGTTAAGGTTTTGCGCTTTGACCGTGATAAAAACCGTGTATCGTTGGGTCTGAAACAGCTTGGGGAAGATCCATGGGCGGATATCAAGCGCCGCTATCCCGAGAACTCACGGGTATTTGGTAAAGTAACCAATATTGCCGATTATGGTTGTTTCGTTGAAATAGAGGACGGTGTCGAAGGTCTGGTTCACGTGTCTGAAATGGACTGGACCAACAAAAACGTCAACCCATCGAAAGTTGTGGCTCTGGGTGATGAGGTTGAGGTTACGATTCTGGATATCGACGAGGAGCGCCGTCGTATTTCTCTGGGCATTAAGCAATGTCATGTGAACCCCTGGGAAGAGTTTGCCGCAACACACAATAAAAACGACAAGGTTAAAGGTAAAATCAAGTCCATCACTGATTTCGGTATTTTTATTGGCCTGGAAGGTGAAATTGACGGCTTGATTCATTTATCGGATTTATCCTGGGAACA
The DNA here is from genome assembly GCA_028284675.1 of Gammaproteobacteria bacterium. GTDB lineage: Bacteria > Pseudomonadota > Gammaproteobacteria > HTCC5015 > HTCC5015 > JANQRI01. The sequence goes on from JANQRI010000032.1 coordinate 19,466, forward strand.
GCCAGGTGAAGAAGCGGTCAGAAGCTTTAAAAAAGGGCAGGAGCTTGAAGCGGTTGTGCTGTCGGTTGATCCGGAAAGAGAACGCATATCACTGGGTGTAAAACAGCTGGCGGATGACCCGTTTTCTGCTTTTATCGCACAAAACCCCAAAGGTGCTCATGTAATAGGCAAGGTCGCCAAGGTTGAAATCAAGGCGGCTATTGTTGAGCTTGCTGACGGTGTGGAGGCTGTACTGCGTGCATCTGAGTTGTCACGTGACCGGGTTGAGGATGTGACCACTGTGCTGAAAGAAGGCGAAGACATTGAAGCAAAAATTATCAATGTGGATCGTAAAAACCGGATTATCAATATCTCCATTAAAGCCAAAGACAGTGAAGACGAGGCGGCGGTTATGCAGGATTACACACGTAACAACGCACCGGCAGCAACCACGCTTGGCGATATTATGAAAGAACAGCTCAGTGAGGCAAACAGCGATTCGTGAATTCATGCTGGATAAATCATAGGGCTTGTCAATAAGGTCATGATTTTGTAATACTTTGCTAACAATAAATTTATACTATACACAACTATGCCATCATCTCGCGCTGTAACTAAAACGGAATTGATTGAGTCCTTGGCCAGTAAGCAAAGTCATCTGGTGTATAAGGATGTTGAGCTGGCAGTCAAAAAACTACTGGAGAAAATGAGTCAGACGCTGGCCTCCGGAGATCGCATAGAAATAAGGGGCTTCGGCAGTTTTAGTCTGCACTTTCGCCCGCCCCGTATTGGCCGAAACCCGAAAACCGGTGATTCGGTTGCACTATCGGGAAAGTATGTGCCTCATTTCAAACCGGGCAAAGATTTACGTGAACAGGTTAATAGCGGTTATTTGGCACAGCTTGACGCCGAGCAACCTGATAATAAAGAGTAGGGCCTGTTTTCCACCAAAGGCTTAAGGTGGAGTCATGAAAAGAAGCCTGACATTATTGCTGGTAGCGGTGATTTTCGCGGTCACTGTGACCTTTGCAGTTGTAAACTTCGTGACGGTTCCTTTTCACTATTTGTTCGGCGAACATGAAATTCCGCTGTCGGTTTTAATGATATCTGCATTTTTGCTGGGTATATTTGCCGGAATTATGCTGGATGCTTTGATTTTATACCGGCAGCGTGCCCGCATTCGCAGGCTGGAGAAAAAAATAGGGGCTGCTGAAACCGAGCTGAGCAATCTGAGAAAAATGCCGCTTAAGGATTACTCTGAATGATGGAGCTGCTGTGGCTGCTATTGCCGGTAGCGGCAGCCAGTGGTTGGTGGGTTGGCAGACGCGCAGAGGGTACTAAAGCACGTAAATCCAAGTCCGATCTGTCACCTGATTATTATAAAGGGCTGAACTACCTGCTAAACGAGCAGCAGGACAAAGCGCTGGAGGTTTTTTTACGGCTGGTTGAAGCGGATAGCGAGACCATTGAAACACATTTGGCATTGGCAGGTTTGTTCCGGCGCAGAGGAGAGGTGGAAAGAGCAATCCGTATCCATCAGAACTTATTGGCGCGGCCGTCACTTGAGCAGTCCCAGCGATCAATAGCACTGCTTGAACTTGGAAAAGATTATATGCATGCCGGCTTGTTTGATCGGGCGGAAAGCCTGTTCAGTGAGTTGGTCAAGCAGCGGCAGCTGACTGTGGAAGCATTACGAAACTTGTTGGGCATTTATCAGCGGGAGCATGAATGGCATAAGGCCATAGAAACCGCAAGGAAGCTGATTGCATTAAAGGAACATGATGTAACCCCGATCATTGCCCATTGTTATTGTGAGATTTCCGTTGAACAGCGCCGTGACGGTGCTGTCGACAAAGCGATTTATGCGCTACATCGTGCTCTGGATGCTGATACCGCTTCAGTGCGGGCAAATATCTTATTAGGTGATTTGTATTTAAAGGAAAATAATTTTATGCAGGCGCATAAGCATTATTTTCGGGTATTTGAGCTGGATAAAGAGTTTATCCCTGAGGTGCTGGAGAAGTTAACAAAATGTATTGCAAACGGTATCGAAAGCCAGGACTTTGATAACTATGTGCAGACGTTCATAAATGATTCGGATCAGCAGGGGTTAGTGCCAGGCTTGGCGCTTTATATCTACAATAGTCATGGAGAGCAGGCCGCGGTTGATTATATAAATCGGCAGCTGCAAAACCAGCCGTCACTCAGTGGTTTAAAAGAGTGGGTGCAGTTGGAGAAAACTCGTGGGGCCGGCGTAGAGCAGTTGGATAGCGGCATCCAGGCGCTGGATAAAGTCATGCAGCGAATGCCCGGTTATCAGTGCCGGAACTGTGGTTACACAACAACGATATTGTATTGGCAGTGCCCGGGTTGTAAATCCTGGAGTACGATAAAACCTTCAGCGGGTACTGTAAACAGGCTATGAATTCTGGAGTAAGCGAATGGCATCCAAGGTAATCATCGCGCTGGACTTTTCCAGTGAACGGCAAGTGCTTGAGTTTATCGAGCCGTTGCAGCCGCAGCAGTGTCGTTTAAAGGTTGGCAAGGAGTTGTTCACACAGTTTGGGTCCGGGATAGTCAATAAACTGGTAAAGCGCGGCTTCGATGTTTTTTTAGATTTGAAGTATCACGATATTCCGAATACTGTTGCGAAAGCCTGTCGGGCAGCCGCTGATCTTGGCGTTTGGATGATCAATGTGCATACGCTGGGCGGCAGACGGATGTTGGCTGCGGCTAAGGAATCATTAGCGCAGCTGCAGAGTCCGCCGTTATTAATCGGGGTCACAGTGCTGACAAGTATGACTGCTGAAGATCTTATTGATATCGGTGTTGACTGTGAACCGGGCAAGCTGGTTAAGCGCCTGGCATTACTGGGCAAAGATGAAGGGCTTGATGGTGTGGTGTGCTCTGCACATGAAGCATCTGAACTCAAAGCAGAACTTGGGTCGGCATTTAAGCTGGTAACACCGGGAATACGGCCGGCAGGGGATGCTCAAAACGATCAACGTCGCACAATGACACCACAGGAAGCGGTGCAAGCCGGAGCAGATTATCTGGTGATAGGGCGCCCATTAACGAATGCGGATGATTACGTAGGAAAATTGCTTACAATTAATTCGGATATCTCCTGACTGCGCAAATATTTCGCAGTTTATAAAATCGCTACAACTATAGCTTTAAAAATAAAGGCTAATAATAATCACTTCTATAGGGAGATTTACCATGAAAGCATTAATGAAAATGACGGCCGTGTTATTGTTGACTGCTGTATCCGGGTGGGTGCTTGCAGTTGGACAAATAAACATTAACAGTGCGGATGCCGAAGCATTGGCAAACGGACTGGAAGGCGTCGGGCCTGCTAAAGCAGAAGCGATCGTAACCCATCGTAATGAAAATGGGCCTTTCGAGTCTGTGGAAGCTTTGGCTAATGTCAAAGGCATTGGCCCGAAAGTGCTTGAGTTGAATATAGAACGGATTACTGTAGAAGGGGAATAAGGAAGGTTCTGAAAAAGCGGGCTTGATTTATAAGCCCGCTTTTTTTATTGGAATCTGTCTCAAAAAAACTGTGTTTATTTGGCGTTTTTTAAATCAGCTTGCGCCTTTTTAAAAAATTCTTCCGGTGTTATGTTTTTATCCAGAGCAGTCACGCTGGATACAATGTCTGGTAATACGTCATTTTTATATTCTTTCCTAAGCTCTCGCGCAACTCTTGAAAATTTTAATTTTAATCGTTCTGCGGCGATCAGCGCACTTATCTCACTGGTTTCAGGTAACAATAATGCATAGACGTCATGCTGATATTCGGTAACCGGTTTGTTCTGGTGTACATACTCACCAAGAGTTTCTGTAATTTTTGCTTTCACTTTATCCAAATACTCGGCATGCTCGGTACTGAGATAGGAAAAATTTATAATACGTAAAAAAATAAACGTCAGATGAAAGTTGTTTTTATGTGCGCGGGCGGTCTCATCTTTTAATTTGCGGATAAAATACTCTTTTTCATGCAGGCCCAATAATTGATTCTTGAATTTCGAATGATCGTAATTTTTATTGCCGCGAGGTTCTTCCGGTTTTTTAGCGATAGGCTTGACAGGCTTAAACGGAACGACTTTTAAATCGGCTTTGGCTGGCTCCGGCTTTGGTGTTGGCGCAGTGCTTGTTTGGGCTGGCGCTTTAACGATTGTTTCAGGTTTTTTATCGTCGTCTTTTGGAGGTTCATCGTTTGCCGCTTTATCTTTTTGTATATCGTCGGCGACTCTTTTGGCCAAATAGCTTATTTCATACAGGTCGCGAAACGGTTTTTCTATAAAGTCGAATGCGCCCAGATCAAGTGCCCGTTGTACAAAATTATCAGAAGAGTGACTGGTAATCACTACAACACGCGTATCGGGAGAGATCGAGCAGATTTTTTCCAGCAGCTCGATACCATTCATACCGCGCATGCGAATATCAGTAATCACCAGGTCATACGTTTCTTTCAGGCAGTGCAGTACAGCTTCCTCGGCGGTCATTGCCTGAGTGACCTGATACCCTTCGTCCTCGAGCGTAAGGCTTATCATCGATCTAATCGATTTTTCATCGTCAACAACGAGTATATTCATTGGTTGGCGCTGTGGAGTCTTATTATCAGGGGCTGAGCTTGTCATTTCTTCTATTTCACTATACTCATGCGGCGGGTCTTTGAGAAACCTTAGTGTTAGTGCGTATTTTATTTTTTTTGTTCCGATCAAATAGAGAAGTAGTTCAAATTTATGGAACCAGTAAACTCAGTCGAAGGACTATTCGAAAATAAACAAGATAAATATTTTTTAATACTGACGCGGCTGTTGATTAAATACAGTCTAATATGAACTTTTTGCTTAATTTTCGAGATGCAAAACCACAAGATGCGGATTTAATAAGCCGGCTTGCTGTGCGTTCAAAATCATATTGGGGATATTCAAAAGAATTTATTGAAGCATGCAGAGAAGAACTGTTAGTAACAGAGCAATTAATAAAGTCGGACAAATGTCATTATGTCATCGTGGAAAGTAAAGAGCGCTTGTTGGGTTATTATGCAATAGAAAATAGCTGTAAACAGGAATATGAATTAGAAGCATTGTTTGTAGAGCCTGAATATATTGGTCAAGGCATCGGAAAAGCATTGATTTCACATGCCAAAAACAGTGTAAAAAAACTCGGTGGGAAATCTTTGGTAATTCAGGGAGACCCGAATGCAGAAAAATTTTATTTGGCAGTTGGTGCTAAAAAAATAGGCAGTCGTGAATCGGCAAGCATCCCGGGCCGCAGGCTGCCTTTATTTAAAATTGATTTGAGCGATGTGGGTGCTGCTGTCCTTGGTAGTCAGATTTGAGAAATGCAGACAATGCAGGAGCATTTGCCTGCCTGTGCCCGTGTTACGGGAGTGCTTTAGTCACCCCGTTGGGGGTAAGGAGAAGATTGATAACTTTGGGTTCAGGGGTTCCGACGTACAAGGTCTTTATTTGCTCCTGCAATAAAGACATTTCCGCTATCTGACCTCCATGGATGGAGGAAATGCAATAGGATTGTAGGAACAATCCTTGCCCTGGCGGTCAGACGTACGGAGTGCAAATCATGCAGGACGATTACAAGGATGTAATCGTTAGAGCGACGCACGCCTACAGGGATGTAGGTGTTAGAGTCGAGTCTGGAACGGAGACCGAGGATGCCAAAGCCGAGCAATGATTTGCCTGTAACGCTATGAGATTTATGCTTAGGTAGCTTCGCTTTAGTTGAGGAGCGACTGAAAACTTTGGCTTTCGTGCTTCTGACTCACAAGGATGTGAGGAATGCAGGCAATGCAGGAGAATTTGCCTGCCCGTGCCCGAGTGACTTCGTTGGGGTTAAGAGGGAGATTGGTAACTTTGGGTTCAGGGGTTCCTGTACCGCTGCAAGATAAATGCTTATAGTAACATCTATGGAGCTTTTGGTGCCGGGAGAGAGACTCGAACTCTCACTCTGTTGCCAGAACCGGATTTTGAATCCGGCGCGTCTACCAGTTCCGCCACCCCGGCATGGGATGAGGGCGCTAGTGTAATCTAATATTGCGATTCCGCAAAGCATTCACTGGTTGTGCGACAGGCGAGCTGTTAATATCCTGCTCGCTATGCGTACCAGTGATTTTGATTATGATTTGCCCGAGGACTTGATTGCACAACGGCCGCTTCCACAGCGTACCGCAAGCCGTCTGTTGCATGTCAGTCGTGACAATCAAAACTTTGACGACAAGTATTTTAATGAATTACGGGCTTTGTTAAACCCGGGGGATTTGTTGGTTTTTAATGATACGCGGGTTTTACCGGCACGTTTATTCGGGCAAAAGGCGTCCGGCGGTCATATTGAAATTCTGCTGGAGCGTATTCTGGATGAACACAAAATTCTCGCACATATTCGTGCAAGTAAATCACCCAAGCCTGACAGTTATCTGTTGTTGCCGGAAGGTGTAAGAGCATTGGTCGTGGGCCGGCGGGATGAGTTGTTTGAGCTGTTATTCGAGTGTACTGATACGGTACTTGAGTATCTTGAGCGTGTCGGGCGCATGCCATTGCCGCCGTATATCAGCAGGGATGCCGATATGGATGACAGTGACCGTTATCAAACAGTTTATGCGCGGCATCGTGGCGCGGTTGCAGCGCCGACCGCCGGCTTGCATTTTGATCAGCCGCTGCTGGATGAATTATCGGCGTACGGTGTACAGCTGGCGCATGTAACCCTGCATGTCGGCGCCGGGACTTTTCAACCGGTTCGGATGGAGCATGTACATGAGCATAAAATGCACTCAGAATATGTGGAGGTTCCAACCGCGGCCTGTGATGCGGTAAAAGTCGCCAAAGAGAGTGGAAAAAAAGTCATAGCGGTCGGTACAACAGTGGTACGCAGTCTTGAAGCGGCTTCAGTATCCGGTGTGTTACAGCCATTTTCCGGCGAGACCAATTTGTTCATTACACCGGGTTACCGGTTTCACGATATTGATGCATTAATCACGAATTTCCATTTACCGCGCTCGAGTCTGTTGATGCTGGTTTGTGCGTTCGGCGGCTATGAACGTGTGATGCGGGCTTATCAGCAGGCTATTTGGCGGCGCTACCGCTTTTATAGTTATGGTGATGCAATGCTGGTGGAACGTGAAGAATGATTTCCACTGATTTTTGAAACTATTCTTTGAATGATGCAATTTGAAATTTCAGCAACTGACGGCCATGCGCGTAGTGGGCGTTTGATACTGGAACGCGGTGTGGTAGAAACACCGGCTTTTATGCCGGTCGGCACGTATGGAACCGTGAAAGGTATGACCCCGGAGGAAGTGAAGGCCAGTGGTGCTGAAATTCTGCTCGGCAATACATTTCACCTGATGCTGCGCCCCGGCACTGACGTGATTGCCAAACATGGTGATTTGCATGATTTTATGCACTGGCCGGGACCGATTTTGACCGACTCCGGTGGTTTTCAGGTATTCAGCCTCGCCAAATTACGCAAAATAAGCCGCGAAGGCGTCAGTTTTCAATCTCCACTCAACGGCGATAAAGTATTTTTGGATCCGGAGCGTTCGATGCGGATCCAGCGTGAGCTGGGGTCTGATATTGTAATGATTTTTGATGAGTGCACACCGTATCCGGCAACTGAAAAGCAGGCGCGGGAGTCGATGGAGCTGTCACTGCACTGGGCGGAGCGCAGCAAGCAGGCGCATGGAGATAATCCGGCTGCGCTGTTCGGTATCGTACAGGGTGGAATGTACCCTTCGCTTAGAGAGGTTTCTTTAAACGGCCTGACTGACATCGGCTTTGACGGCTACGCGCTGGGCGGCCTGTCGGTGGGCGAAACGGAAGAGGAGCGTTTGCGGATTCTGGAGGCCACAGTGCGGTTGATGCCGGCCGCAAAACCACGCTATCTGATGGGGGTCGGAACGCCGATGGATATTGTGGACGCTGTGTCTAACGGGATCGACATGTTTGACTGTGTGATCCCGACGCGCAATGCACGGAATGGTTTTTTATATACGTCGGAGGGCATAGTGCGAATCCGTAATGCGATTTATGCGGATGATGTCCGGCCACTGGACCCCAATTGCGATTGTTACACCTGCTCCAATTACAGCCGGGCTTATTTACGTCATTTGGATAAATGTAATGAAATGCTCGGTGCGCGTTTGAATACCATCCATAATCTGCATTATTACCAGCGCCTGATGCATGATATACGCGAATCAATCAAACAGGGGCAGTTTGAATCGTTCAGGCAGCGTATTGAGTCGGTCTATCGGGAAGCTGTGGATATCTGATTGGCCCCGTTTTATATCCAGCCATGCTGTTTGGTGACGGCACCGGGATTTTCTGCAATTTCCTCTCCCATTCAGGGCACGCTATGGCATAATACGCGCCTCTTGCGCGTGCAGCGCACCAAACCATAAATATAGGGTGTATCTTGATGGATTTTCTGATTTCCAGTGCCTATGCACAGGCCGGAGGGCCGCAGGCCGGGCCGAGCCCAATGGCGAATATTCTGTTGCTGGTCGGCATGTTTGTGCTGTTCTATTTTATTTTGATCCGGCCCCAGCAAAAGCGGCTGAAAGAGCACAAAAATCTGGTGGCTTCATTGAAAAAGGGCGATGAGGTTGTGACCAACGGTGGGGTTCTCGGCAAGCTGATCGAAGTTGGTGAGAATTTCGTCGTCGTGCAGATCGCAGATAATGTCGAGATAAAAGTACAACGGCAGGCAATAGCTACGGTGATGCCGAAAGGAACAATGAAAAGCGCAGCCTGAGAAGCTGATAAAAAGACAGTAGGGCGTTGGGACTCCAATGATTTTAAATCGATATCCGCTTTGGAAAAATCTTTTAATACTTACCATCATCGCGATCGGCGCTTTTTATGCCGCGCCTAACCTATACGGTGAAGACCCGGCAGTGCAGATATCCGCGAACCGGGCGATTCTGGCCGAATCCCTGCTGAGTGATGTCGAACTGGCACTTCAGGATCTGGCTCTGGACCCATTGGGCATAGAATTCAGTAACGATCAGGTTTTGGTTCGGTTTAAGACGCAGGATCAACAGCTTAAAGCGGCCGATGGGTTGAAAAGCACCCTCGGAGAAGGTTATACCGTCGCGTTGAATCTGGCGCATGCGACTCCGCAATGGTTAAGGGATATGAATGCGTTACCGATGTATCTGGGTCTGGATCTGCGTGGTGGAGTGCATTTCCTGTTGCAGGTGGATATGGAAACCGCAATTGGGCAAAAGCTGGAAGGGCTTGGAAGCAGTATGCGCCTTTTTATGCGTGAGGGTAAGCTTCGTTACAGCAATGTCAGTTTGAGCCAGGATACACTGACCGTTCGCTTTAAAGACATTGAAACACGTGAGACTGCTTTTCAGGAGTTGCGTGATGAGTATGCCGAACTCACGTTCGACACGCGGGACAGTGACGGCATGTTTTTGATTACCGCAAAATTACGTGACACAGCTTTGGAAGAAGAACGCAAAAGTGCGCTGACTCAGAATATTACCACTTTGCGTAATCGTGTGAATGAGCTGGGTGTGGCCGAGCCGGTGATTCAGCAACAAGGCGGTGACCGTATTGTTGTGCAACTGCCGGGTGTACAGGACACCGCGAAAGCCAAGGATATTCTTGGCGCAACCGCAACTTTGGAGTATCGCCTGGTGCACGGCACGCGCAGCGATTGGTATGCCGCACAAACCGGGCGTGTACCGGTGGATGCCCGCTTGTACTATGACCGTGAAAAACAGCCTGTTTTGCTGAAGCGCTCAGTTATCGTGACCGGTGAAAATGTGATTGGCGCGACGGCCGGTTTTGAGCAACAGAATAATCTACCCGCAGTGTTTGTTACATTGGATGGTAAAGGTGCCGGCCGTATGAGCAAAGTCTCCGGCGAAAATATCGGTAATCTAATGGCTGTCGTTTATATCGAAACCAAAATCGAAACCAAACAGGTTGACGGTAAACAGGTCAAATCCAAACGTAAAATAGAAGAGGTGATCAGCGTAGCGACAATACGCGATCAACTGAGCAAGCGCTTTCAAACCACTGGCCTGGATGGGGCTGAAGCCCGTGATCTGGCGCTGCTGCTGCGGGCCGGTTCTTTGCGGGCACCAATGGAAATTATCGAAGAGCGCACGGTCGGCCCGAGTCTGGGTAAAGACAATATTGATAAAGGCTTTAAGTCGGTTCTGGTCGGTTTGTCACTGGTCATGATTTTTATGGCGCTTTATTACCGTGTGTTTGGTTTGGTTGCCGACCTGGCATTGGTAACAAACCTGGTGCTGATGATCTCGGTACTGTCGATATTACAGGCTACTCTGACCATGCCGGGCATCGCGGGTATCGTCCTGACCGTCGGTATGGCGGTGGATGCGAATGTACTGATTTTTGAACGTATCCGTGAAGAGTTACGTAACGGCAACAGTTTTCAGGCCAGCATTCACGCCGGATACGAAAAAGCGTTTTCAACGATTGCCGATGCTAATATCACGACCCTGATCGCTGCGGTTGTGTTGTTTACGTTTGGAACCGGCCCGATCAAAGGTTTTGCAGTGACCCTGTCAATTGGTATTGTAACGTCGATGTTTACCGCGATTATGGGAACCCGGGCGGTGATTAATCTTATTTATGGCGGCCGGCGCTTGCAGCGTCTTACCATTTAAACTTTATTGCGAAGAATATGCAGTTAATAAAAAGTCAGCTTAATATTAACTTTATGGCCGGGCGCAAGCTTGCGCTGATTATATCATTAACACTGCTTGTGATATCCATATCAAGTCTGTCCATACGTGGTTTGAATTTTGGTATCGATTTCACCGGTGGCTACCTGATTGAAGCCGGTTATCCGCAGTCAGTCGAACTTGCGCCGATTCGTGAGTTGCTCGAAGAAAACCAAGTCAGCGGTGCAGTCGTACAGCACTTCGGTACTGCAAAAGATATTCTGGTGCGGCTTGCACCGAATGAAGGTGCGGACACAAATGCCGCACAAATCAGCGATGAGTTACTGGCGATATTGAAGCAGGGTGACCCTAACGTCAGTATGCGCCGGGTGGAATATGTCGGCCCACAGGTCGGTGAGGAGCTGAAAAATCAGGGTGGGCTTGCAATGTTGTTCGCGCTGATTTGCATTATGGTTTATGTCATGTTCCGTTTTGAATGGAAGTTTTCCATTGGTGCGGTACTGGCACTGGCGCATGATGTACTGATTACGCTGGGTGTGTTTTCGATATTGCAGGCAGGTTTCGACCTGACTGTGCTGGCCGCGGTGCTGGCGGTGATCGGTTACTCCTTGAATGACACCATTGTTGTCTATGACCGCATTCGTGAAAACTTTCGTAAAATTCGCAAGGGCTTGCCCGTAGAGATAACCAACACTTCAATTAATCAGACATTGTCACGTACATTAATGACTTCATTGACCACTTTAATGGTGTTGTTTGCACTGTTTTTCCTCGGTGGTGAAATTATTCACAGTTTTGCACTGGCATTAATCGTCGGGGTATTGATCGGTACTTATTCCTCGGTATTTGTCGCCAGCCCGGTGGTGCTTGCATTGGGGCTGACTCGTGAAGACATGCTGCCGGTCAAAAAAGAAGGTGCTGAGGCTGAAGCTGATAGCCTGCCGTAGCGATACATTAAATGCCAGATTCTGGCTTTCTCCTCCACGCTGTAAGCGGATTTCTGATCTATACTATTGATCCGGCAGTTTAAAGTTACCGGTTTGATATTAAGATAAATCCGCGCAGTCGGGCTGCTTCCAGCCGGCTTTGGTCTGACATAAATTCTTAACGGCAAATATTGATAAAAGATACTGATGAAGGCGATTCTTTTTGATTTGGATGGCGTTTTTTATGAAGAAGGGCAAATGGTTCCCGGCGCAGCCGATGTGATCGATTGGGTTCGTAATCACGATATACCACATTTATTTTTAACCAATACCACTTCACGTGACCGGCAGGGATTACTGGAAAAGCTGCAGGGGTTCGGGATTCAAACAAGCACCGATAAACTACTGACTCCGGCAGTTGCGGCGGTAGCCTGGCTGCAGAAGCATGTCCGGGAAAAAACCGCACTGTTTGTACCACAGGCGGTTGAGTCCGAGTTTGCAACGCTTGATCCGCTTACCGGCATCGAAGACAGCGATAGACAGGATATCGGTGCGGTTGTGCTCGGCGATCTCGGACAACGTTGGGATTACCGGTTACTGAATAATGCGTTTCGGTTACTGATGAAAACCCCGCAACCTTATTTGATTGCACTTGGTATGACCCGTTACTGGAAAGCCGCTGATGGTTTGCGCCTGGATGTTGCGCCGTTTGTAACGGCATTGGCACATGCAAGCGGAGTTAGCCCGCTGGTATTAGGCAAACCTTCGGTTGAATTTTATCAAATGGCGCTGCAGCGGCTTGCGGTGGAAGCGGAAAACACGATTATGGTCGGTGATGATATTCGAGGTGATATCGGCGGTGCGAAGCAATGCGGTATCCGCGGAATACTGGTGCGTACAGGCAAGTTTCGTAAAGAGGATTTGGCATCAGACGTCAAACCCGATGCGGTGCTGGGCTCTGTATCTGAATTGCCCAAATGGTGGGAAAATAAAGAGGGTTCGCGCAGATAGAGCCGCTCGATAATGATTACCCCAAAATCAGCTGTTATTAAAAACAACCGCAAGCAACGGTTGCTGCTTGCGGTGTATTATATTCATTAATAAGCTTGAGCGACTATTTAAGCCCCATGCAGTTTGCATAGTAAGTCACTGTAGCAGGCCAGTCGCTGAAGATTCCAAGAATGCCTACGTCTTTTGCAAGTACATCCAGTGTGACCATCATATCGCCATCATTTTGAATTGCATCCAATGTGGTTTGATAATAAAAAGTACCGCCGCTACCCAGCTTCATATCCTCGATCAGACGGCCGGAGCGCTCAATCGTCCAGGTAATGATGTCCAGTCCAGCTGCTTTCGCGAGTTTCGCATACTCGGACGGCACGATATTGTTATATGCATCTACGCTGAGTAATGCGAACATTGGCGGTGCGACGATATTGACTCCGCGTGCGGCCAGCGCTTCAAAATCGGCGAGTGATGGTGTGAAATCCGGATCGGTGTATACACGGCTGTCCAGGAACACGGCCTGTTTACCGAATCGTGGATTGTTATTGATCCAATAAAGCACATCATCAAGATTAAATGACTGAGCCCATACATCACGTGGTCGCACACCGGCAGCTTTATATTCGTCTATCATTTTCTGTGCATAATCCTGTTGGGTGAAGCCGTCAAACGGCATTTCGACGCTGGGCGCTTTTAGCTCCGGCGTAAATTTTACATTGAGCTTTTTGAACAGCCTGATACTTTCCTTGTGGCTGAGCAATGTGCCACAGATGGTATATAAATCAGTGCGCCAGTTCGCGGTACCGCCAAGGTATTCTTCAACCGTGGTTGCATTACGGTCACTGGCATCCATTTTACCGCATAAGGTTTTGAACTCGGCCAGGGTAATGTCACTGGTGCAACAACGCGCTGATGCGCTGGTACCACTGGCCGGATCAGCCGGTGTGAACGGCTCAGAACATTTGGCCGCCAGCTTGGGAACGGCGAGAATATTGGTCGTCGTGTGTAGATCGCATTGAGAATGACGGCATACCAATTCTTTGTCTTTGGTGAAAGTGACATCACATTCAAGAATACCCGCGCCCATGCGAGCTGCGGCCTTATAAGACTCTTTAGTATGTTCCGGAAACTGTAAGGGCGCTCCCCGGTGACCGATTGAAAAGTCGGTTTTGTAAAATGGGCCGTTTTTACATTGGCGCAACTTGCGCTTCAGTTTACCGGGTTTCATTTCATCGACCAGATAAAAGGGGCGTGGCCCAAGTTGAATTTTATGTTTTTTGGCATTGGTTTTTTTAAACCAGATTGCATCACCTTTATAGGATATGTTTTTTTCCTGATCATCATCTGCCTGTACGGTTACAGTAGCAGAAGACATCAGGGCCAGAATGGCAATTGTTGTCAACGGTCGGCGCATTATAAAACTCCTTTTTATTAGCTATGGGTTGATTGTTTAATAGAGGCTGATTATTTCGAAAGAATAGAAAACTGAACTTTGGAGGGCTGGTTATGCCGCCATATCATCACACTGGTTGCTTGCACGTCACCGGTCATAGGAACGTGAGTGACCGGGGGACAAGCGGCTTTTGCATCAGCAATACTGCAAAATGCGATTATCAAAATAAAGCCGAGGTTATATAGCGAGAGTCGATCATATGGCATTGTTCGTATCCTTCCGCGCCAGGATGATAAGCTTAAAGGTGAACTTAGAAGTGCCCGGTGACAGCTTGATGATCTAAGCTTAACAGTGCGGTGAAGGTTTTATTGCAGGCTTATGAACATCGCGGCGGGTTGTTTAAGCCGAGGAGTATTTGATTTTATAGTCTGCATTCGAGTGGCTATATAAAGGAATGGTTTCCATGATCGACAGCAGCGGCTTTTCGCCGGTATCGGTCATGTATCTGCAGACTGCGATGGTTTCGTTTGCATTACGTTCAAGTAGCCAGAAAAACCAGTCTGTTGCAGGGTCATGTTGGCCATTATGGTGCAACATCATTTCGATTGGCTGATCATCGTGTAAAAAAAACGAAAAACTATCCAGTGGTATCGACAGGCCTTTGCCGCGTGCTTTTATATAAGACTCTTTCAGTGTCCAGTAATCGAAAAACCGTTTTTTGCGCTCGGTTAAGGGGTGTGTATGCAGTTCAGTGGTTTCCTGCTTGGAGAAAAACCTGTCGGCAATATCAAGTAATTTGTTTTCCCGGGCGTGTTGTTCGACATCAACCCCGACGGTATCGTTTAAAGTGATTGCACAGACCGCAATGCCGTTGGTATGAGACAGGTTGAACTGTATATTATCCGGGTTTAGCCCGGTCGCGATTGCCGGTTTCCCGAAAGTATTGGTATCAAAACGCCAATCAGAAGGCGCCGGCGCAGCATACTTCGAAAGCACCGTTCGCAGCATTGCATGGCTGACAAGAAATAAGTGCCGGTCTTTTTCAAACAAAAACCGCTGCATGCGGGTGTGTTCCCGTCGGTCCAGCGTAGCTTCATAGGCCTGCAATAAAACCGTATCGGTGATTTTTGCGACATCACAAATCCATAGATGAACTTCATGATTTGTTAGCAGCAGATAATCGGTATGCTCAGCGTCGTGCTGTGACATCAGCTTACTTTAGAGAGGCGGCTAGGCCATTGCCGGGATATTTTCCAGCCAGCGGCGAATATCGATAATTTCATCCGGGCTGACATGGTGATCAATTGGGTATTCACGCCACTCAACGTTGGGTTGTATACCTCTTAAAGAAGTGCAGGATTCCCGGCCGGCGATAATCGGGACCATCGGGTCCAGCTCGCCATGAGCCATAAAAATCGGAATATCCCGGTTCAGCGGATTGATTTCCGCGGCCATCTCCATATGCATCGGTAAATAAGTGGATAGTGCGATTACGCCGCCAAGTTTTTCGTGATACCGCGCTGCGGTGTGTAGTGCAATCACGCCGCCTTGTGAAAAGCCCGCCAGAATGATCCGTTCCGAGGGCATACCGAGGGAACGTTGCTGTGCGATCAGGTTAGTAATCTGCTGGATCGAGGTGCGGACCCCCTGTTCATCGACCGTAGTTAGCCAGTTGAGGTCTTTAATATCAAACCACGCCGGCATCACATGGTTGTCATTGATCGTCACAGGCCGGTTTGGCGCATGTGGAAACACAAAACGTACCGCTGTGTCCGCCGGTAATCGCAGTTCAGGCACAATATGCTCGAAATCATAGCCGTCTGCGCCCAGGCCGTGCAGCCATATCATCGTGGTCCGTGCCGGTTCGTTGGGTTCTATCGTCAGGCTGGGTAATAGTTCACTCATATATCTTTTGCAGAGGTTGTTTCATGATATTCGGGTCGCCAGCTCCCGGAGCACGAATTTTGGTTGATCTGCCGGATACTTTCCAGTCATTTTCGTTGAATAGGGTTAACAGGCCCTGGATTGCGACGTATTTTCAGGCTGAATCGCAGCCCGGTTCGTATCAATGATGACGGGTCGCTTTTATGCAAACTAATGTTTATAAAGACATAACTTTAAAATATCAGACTTCATGCGGCGGTAATGGTATAGTGCCGCGATTCAGAAATCGGGCCTGTGATATACAGGGTATCCTGTAATCACCGTATATTCAGCGCAGAGACAATTAACGCTGACAGCGAGTTTTCGCAGTCATTGCAGGTTTTGCGTGCCAGGTCCGGCCGCGATGCGGCTATAATATGCAATCGCAAAGGTGGAGTTTATGAGCGATACTCAAAATAACGGTGTTGCCAGAGAAGTATTATCAGAAGTCACAATTATGTTTTCCGGCGATTCCGGAGACGGTATCCAGGTGGTCGGGAACCAGTTTGCATCGGCATCCTCGGCGCTGGGTAACGATACCAGCAGTTTTCCGGATTTTCCTGCAGAAATAAGGGCTCCGGCCGGCACTCTGGCGGGGGTATCGGGATTTCAGCTGCGCTTTTCCAGTAAGTTGGTACAAACCGAAGGGGATTCCGTCGACGTTCTGGTGGTAATGAATCCGGCCGCGCTTAAACAAAATATTGCCGAACTGAAGCAGAACGGCATATTGATCGTGAATATTGACGGGTTTAAAGACAGCGATCTGAAAAAAGCCGGCTATACCGCAAATCCGCTGGAAACCGAAGCGTTAAAGCCTTATCGCGTTTTCAAAGTCGCATTGACCAGCCTGACGTTGGAGTCAGTGGCGGAACTGGGCTTAAACCGCAAAAAGGCTTTGCTGTGTAAAAATATGTTTGCACTGGGCATCGCCTGTTGGTTGTTTGATCGTCCGCTAGAGCACGTAGAGCTATGGCTCAAGGAAAAATTTGGCAGCAGAGAAGAGCTGTTAACCGCAAATAAACTGGCATTAAACAGTGGCTATAATTTTGCGGATACGATGGAAATGTTCGGTACCGGGTATACAGTGCCGGCAGCTCAGCTACCCAAGGGTCAGTATCGCCATATAACCGGAAACGAAGCGCTTGCGCTGGGTGCGGTTGCAACATCAATGCGCAGCGACAAATCGCTTTTCTTTGCGAGTTATCCGATTACGCCGTCTTCGGATGTACTGCACTATTTGGCGAAGTATAAAAACTTTGGTGTAAAAACATTTCAATCCGAAGATGAAATTGCGGCAATATCCGCGGCGATTGGCGCCGCATTTGCCGGTGATCTGGCATTAACCAGCACCAGCGGTCCCGGCCTGGATTTGAAGCAGGAGGCCATCGGGCTTGCGGTGATGACTGAGTTGCCGGTGGTCATCATGGATATTCAGCGGGGTGGCCCGTCCACCGGTCTGCCGACCAAGACAGAGCAGTCCGACTTATTGTCTGCGTTGTTTGGTCGCCACGGTGAATGTGTATTGCCGGTGTTGGCGGCGGCGTCTCCCGGTGATTGTTTTTATATGATTATCGAGGCATTTCGTCTGGCCATCCGTTATATGACACCGGTGGTGTTGCTGTCTGATGGTTATATCGCCAACAGTGCAGAGCCCTGGCAGATTCCGGATGTTGATTCTTTGCCCGAGGTGTTGCCTAATCAGCCGCTTTCCGACCGGGCCGAGGATATTTTTACCCGCGATCCGAAAACTCTGGCGCGCAGCTGGATTGTGCCGGGTATGCCCGGTTTCGAACACCGGGTCGGTGGTATTGAGAAAGATTATGTAACCGGCAATGTCAGTTATGACCCGGATAATCACCAGAAAATGACCGACACCCGTTTGCAGAAAGTGCAGGGCATTCGGGATGATATACCGGCGCTTGATCCTGAAGAGCTCGGCTCAGGGGATTTGCTGGTATTGAGTTGGGGCAGTACGTTTGGTGCGGTCAGTTCCGCGGTAGAGCAGTTGAAGCGGGAAGGGCTGGCGGTTCAGATGTTGCACCTTCGATATTTGTATCCGTTTCAAAACGGTTTGAAAGAAGTATTGTCTCAATATAAAAAGGTGCTGATCCCGGAATTGAATTTGGGGCAGCTGAACGCATTGATTCGGGCTGAGTTTTTACTGGATACCGAAAAACTCAGTAAGGTTCAGGGTCGCCCGTTTAAAATCAGTGAAATTTACCAAAAGTGTAAACAAATTTTGGCCGAACTGCCGGCCTGAGTATTTGAGGACTTAATAGATGGCAGCGTTTGAAGGTATTCCTGCAACGGCAGACTTAACAAAAGCAGATTTCGTTTCTGATCAAACCGTACGCTGGTGCCCCGGTTGCGGTGATTATGCGATATTGTCCGGTGTGCAAAAATTGATGCCGCAATTGGGTATCGAGAAAGAGAAAATGGTGTTTGTTTCGGGTATTGGTTGCTCAAGTCGCTTCCCTTACTACATGAACACCTATGGTTTTCACACTTTGCACGGGCGCGCACCGGCACTGGCGACCGGAATCAAGCTGGCGAACCCGGATTTATCTGTCTGGATAGTGACCGGTGACGGTGATGCCTTAAGTATTGGTGGCAATCATCTGCTGCATATTTTAAGGCGAAACCTGGATGTTAATATTCTGCTGGTAAATAATCAGATTTATGGTTTAACCAAAGGCCAGTATTCACCGACATCCTTGCCGGGCAAAGTGACGAAAAGCAGCCCGGCCGGGAGTATCGAAGAGGCAGTGAACCCAATTGCATTCGCCGCCGCAGCCGGTGCGACTTTTATCGCAAGATGCCTGGATACGGATGTTAAGGAGTTGCAGCGCTGCCTTCATGCCGCGGCTTCGCATAAAGGGACTTCATTTGTAGAGATATATCAGAACTGCAATATCTTTAATGATGGCGCTTTCAGCAAGATCAGCGATCGTAAGGAAAGTGCAGAGACAACGGTTCGACTGGAAGAGGGCAAGCCGCTGGTTTTTGGCAAGGAGCGTAATAAAGCTCTGGTGTTTGATAATATGAGCCCGAAAATTGTCGAACTTGAAAATGAGCTTGAGGCTAAAAAGCTGCCGGTACATGATTCTACCGCAGGCAGCGCATACACTTATTTGCTAAGCCAGCTTACTTATCCGGACTTTCCGGTGCCGATGGGTATTTTCCGGCAGGAATCGAAACCGACCTACGAGGATCAGTCCGAGCAGCAGATTGCCGATTACACGAAAAAACATGGTACAGGTGATATAAAACAGCTGTTGGAAGGTAACGATACCTGGCAGGTTTAATCAGCCCGGGCTTTACTCTTCAGCGATCTCAGGCGGTGGCGGCCAATTGCGTCGCCGTTCTTTTTTGCGTCGATCAGGCTGAATGGATTCCGCGCGGAAGTGTTTGCGTCTTTCGTTATTGAAACGCCTTTCTGTTTTTCGTCTTTCAACGAACCCATATTCATCGATATCATCAACTTCCGGAACTTCTTCTATCCGGCTAAGCGCGCCGGCTTCATCGATCGCCTGTTTATAGCGGTATGCGGTTTCGGCATTAATTTCATTTTTGACAACCACTGGACGTCCGGCCAGCAGGCGTTCGAGAACGCTGGGCTTTAGGCTAAAGCGTTTACTAAGATTGGCTTTAATTTCGTCTATAGTTTTACTTTGGTCGAACTCACCGGAGAATACGACCCGATAGCGTTTAAAAAGCATAACTCACTCTCTCTCACGCTGCGAAAAACAGTTGTTGTTAGTCTGCTACTTTCTCTTTATAGCGGTTAACGCTTAAAATGACTTTAATTTGTCATCTTTATGAAACGATGCAATTTTTGTACCGATGAAAGATCACAACTATTCTTGTGCTTGTGATTTAATAAATGCTGAATAAATATAAGCTTTTTACTACTGGAATTGTTCTAAGAAAACGGTTGTTTCTAGTCCAAAACAGGTTAAGTGAGTTATTTTCGTCAAGATGACAAAATTTTGTCAGGTTTTCGGAAGTAACTTTAAAGTTAGCGTGTAAAAAGCAGGCCGCCGGTGGAACCGACGAGGCCCATGCCACCCTGGCCGGTTAGTGTGAAGGTGCTCATTGCGCCGCCTGCAGGCATGCCGTCTTTATTGACGAAAATAATATTGGCTGAACCACCCAATGATATGCCTGACATACATTCACCGCCGCTGCAAAAACCTTGTAATGGCAATGAGTCACCTTGTGCGAGTTCGGCAAAGGTTACTAAGGTGAATAAAGATCCATTGTAAGCTTCACCGCCGGCATGCTGAGTATCTATTTGATAGTTGCTGATTGTCTGCGTAAGAAAATCGACCGTCATCTGTGCGCTTAGGTAGTTGCCGACTGTATTACGGTGATCGGTCGGCAGTGTGCCGGCACCCGGAACAGGTGAGTATATGACGCTGGAACCCAATGGACCCAGGTTCTGTAACTCTGCGAATGAAGTGATATTTTCACTATACATAAAATGCAGGCTGCCTAAAGGGGCAATCGGTGTTGAACCATCGTCAACCGAGAACTCGCCGTCCCAGCGCCCCCATAGTACGCCGGCATTCGGATTAAAGCCGACTTCATTGATAACCGCGTTGTTTAACAGCAGGCTTTTTTCCTCTCCCATGTCTATCTGACTGGCTGCAACCGGTAAGTCCATTGGCCCTCCGACATCACTTAAAAAGATCAGGTTATTCGGTGTGCCATCCGCCGTGACTGATGCTGAAGTATCTGAGACAGATAGCGGTATAGGCATGCCGGTACCTGGGTCGATTTCAACTGAAATAAAGCTAAAGGACAAATTTGAGCCGGGTGGCGCGGGTTGTAAGTTTGATTGAGAGACCCCGCCGGTATTGGTGCCGGTATCATCGCCGACATTAAACTCCGGTTGTGCCAAGCCGACTGCATTCCCGCCAATATTGTTTCCTATAATTTGTTCCGCAAACGGATTGCCCGCCAGTCCACGCTGCAGCTGCTTTTTTACCGCCTGCATTTTTTGTTTTACAGCCTGCTGTTTCTGAGGGCTTTTCGCATCAGCCTTTTGCTGTTGTTTTATACGCTTTGCTTGTAACTCTACGCCGTCAAATATAATACCCGGCGGTTTAATCAGGCCTTTAGGTGCGACATTGGCTGATGCAATATGAAAATACTGGTCATTGCTGAAAGTATGTTCACCGCTGTCATTATTGATGGAGATCGCACCGTCAACGACACCACCATATAATCCGGCCTTTAATGATTGATTGCCTTTTTTGCCGGAATTACAGCTGGCAGCTTCACATAGACGTAAACCATAATGTGTTCCACGAATACCGATAGTTGCAACCGGAGTGACAACGCGGTAATTGCGTTTGCGCAATTTGCCGATTGCACCGGTGATTGTTCTGAATCCGCCTTTGATAAGTTCAAAAGTGGATTTGCCGCTAATGTCTTTGATATTGCGGTAATTATACTCATTGATACGAAAGCGTGTCTCAGTACGCAATGCAACCAAAGCGCCATCAATAAAGCGTACCTGTCCATGTGCATTTTTTCCGGTTTGCAGCGTGTCACCTTTATAAACTTTGGCACCGTTTTCAAGCGGGCGCGTTTTTCCGGATGTGTCTACTGCGGTCACATCACCAATTGATGAAATGACTCTGCCGATGGAGTTATTAGAATCCGGACGTTGTTTTTTGGCAGGTTGAGCCTTTTGCGCTACCTGAGTTCGCGGTGTTTTGCGTTGCGCCGTATTGTTTTGTATTGGTTGCGGCTTTACGGGTTTTGCAATGACCGGAGCAGGTTCGTTTTTGTTTCCAAAGTGAAGTGTTGCACCGACAATCAGTTGTCCCGGGTCGGCACTGACAAACGCATTGGGGTTATTTGCAACAATTTGGCGTAGCAGGGCAGGGGTGATTTTTTTTCCAGGCAGCTCTTTACGAATAATCGAATACAGTGTATCGCCTTTCTGTATAACCCGTTGTGCCCCATTATCCGGTTGTGCGTAAGCAGGTGCCAATAACATAGTGACAGCTAATAAAAAACTTATGGTAAATGAGTGCATATATGTGTTCATGAGTGTCACCTGCTAGCCGGTGCTGAATTGCCATGCGAATGTAACGCCGAACTCAGTGCGTTCGTACTCGTTGATATCAAAGTTAGAGTCATTTTGTGAACTGCTTAAGTGAGTATCGAGCGTCCAGTCTTTGCTGATTGTCCATTTGAGCTTGAGACTGATTTGCGTGTATTCGTCTTCACGCTTATCCTGAAAAAATAAATCAAAACCCTGATAGTCACTGTTTTGCATTGCAATGGAAGTGGTTAACGATAGCGCTGAGCCAAAATTAAACTCTGTGCCGACATTCAATCCCAGAATGTCACGCTCGGCGATTGTTTTTGCAAACTCGGTGTTTTGGTCGGCTGACTCAGCGCCAACGTAGATATTCGCAAACAATAGAGTGCCGGTTGAGTTATTAAACTGCCGGGTATAACCGCTGCCGACAGCAGTGTATTGCGAGTCGCGCACCGGTTGATTGGGATATTCCAAAACAGCAAGCTGACTATAGACCTGCAGCAATGATTGAGCACTCAGGCGATATCGCCAGTCAAAATTAAACCCATTCAGGTTACGGTAGTCCTCGCCATCAAGGTCAAATTGCTGTGTCACCAAACCAAGCTGGTATCGATGTTGTCCGGCATAGGCCCTGAAGCCGAAATTCACGGAGTACAACAGACTGTCAAATTCTTCTTCAGTCGAATGCTGACGGGTATCTGCATCCCCACCCAGGTAAAAAGACCAGTGTGCACTCAACGGGTTGTTTAATTGATATTCAATGCCGAGCCGGTTAAAAGTGTCTTCCTGTTGCTGACTGCTGGGGTCCAGTGTAGCAGTGCCTAACAGTGGAATATTGATGGTTGCATCAGCGGGGCCGTTGTTAACATTATCGTCATTGCCGCTGCCGATCCGGATAGCACCGGAAGAGGTCATCTGATAACGGCCTTGTTGCACATTAATCGCATTGAGGTAACGCTCGATTGTGCGCTTAACGCTATTTGAGGGATTATTGGCCAGTACGGTATCGAACTCCTGCTCTGCCCGATTGTATTCTTCGAGTAAGAAATAGCCTCTGGCCAGCTCCAGGCGGGTCAGCTGGTCATCAGGATAGATCAGCAGTACACGCTCCAGTGCAAATATGCCTTCACTGACCTGGCCGGTATCGATTGCCGAGATGCCGAAATACAGGTCAAAATCAGGGTTTCCCTCCTGATATACGGCATGTTTTTTTGCATAACGGTAAGCCTCTGCGGTATTATTCGCCGCGACCAATGCCGGCATTTTACCCGGATCATAAATATCGGCATTGTCATTAAAAGTATTACTCTCGGCCTGGCATAAACTCGTTAGCAATAATAGCCCAAGCACCGGTGTAACCGTTCTCATGCTGTTGTCCCTGTTTGCTGCTGGTAACATATTGCGGATAAGCTGTTTTATTAGTAGCTGTTTCGGCCATGATTTTTATAACTGAAATAATAAGCCAATAACTTAAAAACAAGTGTTTCCCGGCTCTTCGGCCGGCTTGAAATGATGGAGCCATATATGTCAAAGCTCGTAGGTTGTATTGAGGCAGGCGGTACGAAATTCATATGCGCGATTGGTACCGGCGCGGACGATATCCGTGCTGAAGTGCGCTTTCCGACCACGACACCTGAGGAGACCCTGGGACAGGCGGTTGCTTTTTTTAAAGAACAGCAGGCTGAATTGGGTCCTGTGGCTGCGATTGGAATTGCATCTTTTGGTCCGGTGGATTTGAATCCTGATTCACCGACTTATGGCTATATTACCACCACCCCAAAACCAGGTTGGGCCCATACGGATGTTGTCGGTGCAATCAAAGCCGAGCTGGATGTTCCGGTTGCGTTCGACACTGATGTAAACGGTGCGGCTTTTGGCGAATACAAATGGGGCGCCGGGCAGGGGCTGAATACGTTTGTATATTTTACCATTGGCACCGGTATCGGCGGCGGCGGTATGGTGGGTGGGCAGCTGATGCACGGTCTGCTGCATCCGGAAATGGGTCATATGATGGTTCCACATGATTTGACCGAAGATCCTTATCCCGGGCATTGCCCGTTCCATAAAGACTGCCTGGAGGGACTGGCCTGTGGCCCGGCAATTGAAGAGCGTTGGCAGACTGATGCTGCGAATCTGCCTGAAGACCATAAAGCCTGGGACTTACAAGCCAAGTACCTGGGCTATTTATGCGTAAATACAACCTTGATGCTCTCACCCCAGCGGATCATCCTGGGGGGCGGGGTAATGGCACAGCCGCACCTGTTCGCTAAGATTCGGTCGAAAACCCAGGAGTTACTGAATGGCTATGTTCAGACACCTGAGTTGCAGGACAACATCGATAATTACATCGTTTCGCCGGGCTTGGGAGATAAAGCCGGCAGATTGGGTGCCATCGCATTGGCCCAGGCGCTAATATAACAGTGTGCATATGACGCAAGTGATATTCATCTGCCGGAGACATTCGCTTATCGTATAGCCGTACTCTGAAAATAAAGCCTTACCGGTTTATTCCTGGACTCAGTACAGCCCCAGGGCAGCGGTAACGGTTTGGAGGTAGCGGCAATGTTATTACTGGTAGAACAGCTTCCGTTCAATATAAAAGCCCCTGTCGCCGAAAAAGTGGCGGATCACTTTTGGGCCAAAGGCCGGGCTGTCAGACTCTACAGTGAGTTTTGTGAAGATAACCCGATCAGAATAAACTGGAAAACCGCCAGTGCGGCCGCATCCATCGCATCAATACACAGCAAAGATTACCCCTACGCAGACTGGTCTTGCCTGCATTTGCTGCCCGATACATTAACCATTATCGAAGCGCGCTTGATTCAGGCCAGCGCATTGTTTGCGATGCTCAATGGCGAGCCGCTCTCCGAGTGTATTCAAATGCCGGGCAAAATTCTTGAATCCTTATCTGAGCAAACAGAGCTTAAAATTATCTTGTCATTGAATAATGATCCACAGGGCTATCTGGATCAGCTGTCGGCGGAAAAAATAAACCCGCGGATCAACTGGCTATACCGAGTTTTCGCGCAACAAAAATGGTTTCAAGAAAAAAACCTGTCCCCGGAAGACGGTATGAAAGCGCTGCTGCAACACTGGCAGCCGGTCTATGAAAAAATAATCGATCAGCTTCCGGAAAGCACTCTGATACTGCAAAACCCGGAGCAGGACTGGACTGCCGCATGCCGGCAGGCAATTGATTATTTAGAGGCCGATTGTGTCAATCAAAACAACTACCGGCCTGTATCTGACGCCGGGCGTATCGGAGCATAGCCATGACAGCTGAAATGGTTGATTATTATAAACAGCGCTCCGGTGAATATGATCACGCCTATGAAACCTCGCGGATCAGGACCGATATCATGCTGATTCGGGGTCTCGTCGCCGGGTATTTTAAAGGCAGCAACGTGTTTGAAACCGCCTGCGGAACCGGGTATTGGACCCGGATTCTGGCAGAACATGCAACCCGGGTCTATGCGGCCGATATCAACGAAGATACGCTCGCAATTGCAAAATCCCGGGAGTATCCCCGCAAGAATGTGACCCTAACCGCCGGAGATGCTTATGCTGCGGCAGATACCGATTTGCGCTTCAACGCAGGGCTGGCCGGTTTCTGGATGTCACATGTGGATTACCGCAAGATGGAAACATTTCTACAGGCGTTTCATGCACGCCTGCAGAGCGGGGCCCGGGTGATGATATTTGACGAAAAACACACTGCATTGCGTGATCAATACTGCCCGACCAGCCGGCGGGATGAAGCCAATAATCGTTATGAAATCAGGCATTTAGAGAACGGAGATGAATACGAAATCATCAAGAATTTCTATCAGCCTGAACAGTTTGCCGAAATATTCAGGAATTACGGACATAATTTTATATTTGAAGAACTGCAGCACTGCTGGTTGTGCACCTACCGTGTAAATTAATCACATACCCCGCATTTTTCGAACTCATACCCACCGCTTGCAAAACAACCTCGGTAACACATAAAATGCGCGCTTGCATTTATTCAGCCGCCTGCGGGCGGGTATTCCGATAATTGATTGCTCTGAATAATTGCAAGATATAACAGATATTCCCTGTTGGTTTGATAAGGCTGGGTGGCAGAGTGGTTATGCAGCGGCCTGCAAAGCCGTGGACGCCGGTTCGATTCCGACCCCAGCCTCCAGGGAATAAAGGGCTCGCATCGCAGCCTTTTTAATTTACAAAAAAGCCCCCGAATGCCCGGGTGGCGGAATTTGGTAGACGCAAGGGACTTAAAATCCCTCGAGGGCAACCTCGTGCCAGTTCGAGTCTGGCTCCGGGCACCAAAAGCTCTATCTTCTATGTCGGAACCCAGTATTCTCCTGACGAACTGGCACGAGGTTGGTTATTTATATGATGGGCTTCGCTCATCGCAGTTCGAGTAAATAAGGAAAAAGCTGTTTTTATGCCACCCTCCATGGTGGCTAAATACTTGCACGTCTCCCGACGCGCGGCTCCGGGCACCAAAAGCTCCATAGATATTGCTATAAGCACTTATCTTGCAGCGGTACAGGAACCCTTATAGCCAAAGTTATCAGACTTTACTTAGCATTAACGGAGCCACCAGGCACTACCATCACAGCGGTACAGGAATCCCAATTTTCTTCTGGTGAACTGGCACGAGGTTGGTTATTTATACGACGGGCTTCGCCCATCGCAGTTCGAGTAAATAAGGAAAAAGCTGTTTTTATGCCACCTTCCATGGTGGCTAAATACTTGCACGTCTCCCGACGCGCGGCTTCGGGCACCAAAACGTCTAGTAATGTAACTATAAGCACTTATGTGACACGGGCACGGGCAGGCAAATGCTCCTGCATTGCCCGCATTCCTCACGCCTGACCGCCAGGTCAAGGATTGTTCCTACAATCCTATTGCATTTCCTCCTTCCATGGAGGTCAGATAGCGGAAATGTCTTTATTGCAGGAGCAAATAAAGACCTGTGAGTCAGAAGCACTGAGGCCAAAGTCATCAGTTTGCTCCTTAGTTCAAGCAAAGTAATTGAGGCACTTCTATAATGGGTATGGACAGGCCTCAAACTCCCCAAGAGTCCACCGCCGCGCTTTCGGCGCATTACCGACCATGAAATTCAGCAACTGTGCATCGTTTTGGGTTACAGAGATGACATTGCGATTACGCAAAAGCATCAATTCGTCGCTGTCGTATTTCCTGTTTGCGATCAAAACCGCCATGCGTGCCGTTGAAATCTGTATGCTCAACAAAGCCCTGATCAAAACCGATACCCGCGTTGCTCATTTGCCTGGCACCGAAAACGGCCACCTCAGGAGCGTATTTCTATCCGCCAGGGCTATTGAGCTACTGGAAAAACTGTCATTTAGCCAATGGGTCCGCAGTGTATTGGATAAGGCAACCAATTGAATCAAAGCAGCTAAAAAGTAAAAATTGCCATTTAAAAAGCCGAAAATTCGGCTCAAAAACCAAATTAGGTAGTCGATATATCAAACTTGATATATATGCTAAATTTGATATAATTAAAGAGATTCAGACTCTGAATATATGAAAAGTGTTGAATTCATAGGCGATTCATTGGAAAAATTGAGAGATTTTCCGGTTGTAGCTAAACGTGAAGCCGGGTTCCAGATTAGCCGTATTCAGCATGGTTTGGAGCCATCTGACTGGAAACCGATGCAATCAGTTGGCACTGGAGTTCGTGAGATTAGAGTCAGAGAGGCTAATGGATAATATCGTGTTATTTATGTTGCTAATTTAGGCGATAAGATATATGTACTCCATGCCTTTCAAAAGAAAACGCAAAAAACTGCCAAGCGGGATATTGATTTAGCTAAGCAACGTTTGCAGGCTTTAAAGAGGTTATTATCATGACAAAGAAAACATTCAAAAACGTATGGGATGCACTGGAAGGTGATTCTGGCATGGCCAGGAACTTGGTTATTCGCTCTAACTTGATGATCAAAATTGAAAAAGTCATCGAAGAACTGGGTTTAACTCAGGCACAAGCTGCTGAGATTATGCATGTTACTCAACCTCGTATTAGTGAATTAAAGCATGGAAAAATTGAAAAATTCACGATTGATAAATTAGTGAATATGCTAACCAGGCTAGGGCAGAATGTTGATGTGAAAGTTAGAAATCCAAAAAAAGCTGCTTAGTTATATTACTCAGACGGCCTGTTATAATAACCTCTGTTTTATCAAAATCGTTAACGATCAATGTCACCATGAATTCCCTGTTAGAAATATCTTGATTAGTGCGACCTTATTCAATGAGCATATATGAGGTTAGATATTCTCCCTTGGTAGATATTATTCGTGCAAATAGCTTATGAAAAATCTCACTTGAAGCTGAGTAAACCTACATATCAATTTAATAAGTATTGTGTAGACCAAAAATGATTTCAAAGGATTGTGAATACTCAGAAAAAGAAGTGAATATATCTGGTGAATCTAAGATAAGGAAAAGGCACGTAAAGGGAAAACTCGTTGATAAATATATTTTTCAAAGTGCTTATGAGCTTACTAACATAAGCTTGTTATCAAAACTGAACCATATCCATGCACTATCCATAAATTATGCTAGCAATTTGCACGATATCTCTGCGCTAAGCGCATTAACCAATTTAGAAGAGTTGACGCTTCAACACTGTACAAAGCTAGACAATTTATCGCCGATATCTAAGCTGACTCAACTAAAGTATTTAAATTTGGAGGTAACAAATGCTGCATGGCTATTTAGAAGTGACGATTCAGCGTATCAAACAAAGCTGGATCTACAACAGCTGGAAACCCTAAGTGATTTAAAATATTTAAGTTTAGCTGGTCGCCTTTGTGATTTTGATCTATCCGTACTACGAAAATTACGCAAAATTGAGACTCTCGATCTTGGATATTGTGAATATATTTCTAACATACAACCCTTAAATTTTTGCACTAATCTAAAAGTACTTAATTTACAATCTTGTTCAATTCGGGATATAAGTTTACTTGAAAAACTCTCAGACTTACGTCGCTTAGATTTATCTTACTGCACTAATCTAATTAATATCGAATCATTAAAATACCTAATTAATTTGGAAAAGCTAGATTTGTACGGTGTGAATGCAGCTTTTGAATGCTCGCCCAAAGCCTTAGCATTGGATAGTTTTGTTCATTTAGAAACACTGTACGTCAGTAATCTTAGTTCTGCGCCCCAAGTACTTTGTTCTGCAGATTACAATGATAATGCGCTGCCGCGTATACGCCGCTGGCAAAAGGATTTAAAGGATTTAGTGGCTTCCGGCCCTGCACCGGAGATGACTATCAAGGTTTTTATTTTGGGTAATGGTCGAGTAGGCAAAACGCAGCTGCGTAGACGTCTGACGGGGCAAAGCTATGATGAAAGTGTGATATCAACTCATGGGATAGAGGTCGAAAATATAGTTGGCGACTATCATGACGAATCCGGTCAACCACTAAACTTTAAATTCTGGGATTTCGGCGGGCAGGACATTTATTTGAGTACCCATGCGATGTTTCTTGATGATCGCGCTATTTGTGTGATTGCATGGCATCCCGATTATGAGAATAACGAAGAAATCATTGAAAACGGTGTGGTAATGCGCAATCGGCCCCTGAACTACTGGCTAGAGTATGTGCGAAACCATGCAGGAACGAACACGCCGGTGATATTGGTGCAAACTCAATGTGAACAACAAATGCAGTGTCGGGATGCTCCCATTTTTCGTGAGCATGGATTTACTTCGCTGCAACGTACCCATAGCAGTGCGATCAAAACCAATGGCCTAGATAAGCTCATTGATTGCTTGGTCGCCGCTGCCGATTACCTACAGGAAAAACATGGTCGGGTTGTTCTGCCACAGAGCTGGGTAGCACTTTCAAACCAATTACAAGCTCGCCGTGAGGAAAAAGTGCTATTTTTACAAGCTTTTCAAGCTATTTGCGAGACACTTGTGGATGTTGATATTGCCCCAACGTTGACAGAATATCTCCACCGCAATGGCGAAATTTTTTGGCAACAGAAAATGTTTAATGGTCAAATAGTACTCGATTTCTCATGGTGTTTTGCTGGGATTTACGCATTGTTTCATCGCGAATGTATCTTCCCTGTATTGCTTGAACAAAAGGGACAGTTCACGGTCGAGCTATTAAAGCGCACGGTTTGGGCTGACTACAGTGAGAGAGAGCAACAGCTATTTCTAGACATTATGCAAGAATGTAATATTTGCTTTGAATTGACCAAAGATTGCTATATTTCCCCCCAAGCCTTGCCAGTATTTGAGCAAGTGCGTATGAAAATGAACCAAGTTTGGCAAGATGCTGTAGCCGAAGCTGAAGTGAAACTCGAATTTCCATTTTTGTCGGAAGCTGTAGTACAGCACATGATTGCCCAACTTGGTAAACACGCAAGGGAGAGTGCTTATTATTGGGCTTATGGTAGTTGCTTTTATGATGCGAAAACTAAAGCTAAGGCCTTAATCACTACGATCTTGCCGAAAATCGATAGTGATGACACCCTGGGATACATTTGTATTCAAACGGCGGGAGGCCAAGCGCAAGCATTAGCAGAATATTTAGTAGACAGCTTTACATTACTCAATCCATTAAAATCTCCTACTGTAATTTGGAAGTGCCGGCGACATCAGGAGGGATCAAAGTCAATAATTGAAGGTAATGAGCCATTTGGTGGTCTTATTGCTGAAGTGCCCAAGGGTGTCAAAGACCCTTTAACACCAATCTACATTAATATAGAAAGGTTTGAAATGAAAAAAGAAAAAAATACGGTAACACAGACTATTAACATTTCTGATGCCACAATCAATGCACCGATAACAATAGCCGAAAATATTCAAGACAGTTTTAATACGATTAAAGATGCAGGAGTTGATGAAGAACTGGAAAGCTTGATGTTGGAGTTGCTAACTCAGATTGCAGCATTGGGTGAAAGAGATTGTATTACTCAAGTAGAGGAAATCTCCGAAGATGCTAAACGTCTGAGTGAGGAGTTAGCAAGAGATAATCCCCGCAGAAGATATTGGGAAATTAGTATTGAAGGAATTCAAAATGCTGCCAAAGCAATTGGTGAGATCGGCGTACCAATATTTGAAACAACAACGAAACTTCTTCCTTTACTGACAAAAATATTTCCAGGCTAATTTATTTTAAGCATGTAAGGCCACGCACAACACTATTGATGAATGCTTATTATATGGAAAATTCGATCATTCGCGGTCTATCAACTTTTTTGCTAATATACTGTTGTGGATTTAAGAATACCGTTAAGAAAATATTCTTGATATTTACACGAAAAATACATGCAATGTCTTAAAAGCCGCATTATTACTAGCGGTTCGACTCCGGCCTCGGCCACCAATTGCTGTTTTACAGCTTTATTCGTAAATTTTTGTGTTAGCAATGTCAATCGTGAATTGAATATTATTACTCATTGCCTGACTAAAGCCAGAATTTGGGAACTAACCCATAGATTTTAACTTAGAATAACACTTAAATTAGACTCTTGTAATTTATAAGAAAATCAGCGCTAGCAATTAATGTATCTTTTTATAGAGCTATTTTTCAGCCCTCTATCATCAGTTACTTTAATCCACCCTTTCATAAATTTGTTAAATTTATATTTAGATATATCAACACATCCTTCTGGTTTTTCATTAAACTCAAGCACCTCAACTTCTGCCCATGCATTATTAATTTCACCTGTAAAGTTTTTCAAGTAATGCTTTCTCTCATCAAGTACTAGAATCGTCTCGGATTCTTTTGAAGCTTCTCGCTTCAATAACATATGATCATAACCATATAATAATTCAGTACCTGCCTGAACTATTGATTCTGCCCAAGTGAATAAAACAAACTGATCACTATCTATAGGAATCCATGCCGGTCTTTCTTTTGTTGAAGATAGTATCTGAGCATAATTTTTTTCTTTTTTATAATATAAAAGAAAAGCATCATCATTCAAATATTGACCAGTTAAATATAATTCATGACGAATTGATATTGGCTTTCCGTTAATAATTGCTTCTACAACAGGTTTAGATGTTCTGTCTCTTATAGAACCTGTTAGAGGGTTAAAAGTAATCTCGCCGATAATCTTACCGCTTGGTTGATTATAAATTTTTATGCGAGCTGCTTCTTCAGAAATGGATTTTCTGGTTATATAACCTTTAGGGGTAGGGTATATACCATGTCTTCTTAGTAACTCAAACGCTTTAAAATTACTTTGCTCTTCCAGATTTTTAAGTTCAGGCTCTAAAGCATTGATAGTATTATCCGTGACGTTAATCATGTTAACAACAAGACGATTCATAGAATGCGTAATCATCTCGCTTTTATTTAAATAATGAAGAACAGTTTCCCTGTTATTTTCTTTATCCAAATTGTCTCGCATAACTTCAATTACTTTGGGGTGATTAATATCTAAGGTCATTAAGCTTTTAAGCACTCGTTTTTGTGTTGATATTTTTTTACTCTTTGCTGACATTTCTAGCAATTTATCGATAGCTTTTTCTCCCGTAAAAATAAGCGAATCTATAAGTGAAAAGTAGTAAGAAGAGTTTTCGGAACTCTTTTCAGTAAGTATTAAAATAGCCTCAATACCATCACTAGACTTGATATTAGATTGATTAAACAACTTAATAATATAACCAGCAGCTTTATTGGCATATAGTGTATTTGCCAGCGAATAAATCAGGCTTTCAATTTTTTTATTATTTCTAATTAAAACAGCACAATTTAATACTTTAGTTAATTCATTTTGATTTTCGCTCATCTTTAAAGAAGCCATAATGTCTAAGACTAGCTTTTCATGCTGGTGGCTATTAATGGCTTTTTTACAATGTTTATTATGTTTATAATATTTGCTTTTAAAGCGGTTAGTATTTTTGAAGAAATCTTTGTCAACGTTCTTGTTTTCTAAATTAAAAGTTTGAGTTAACCGTAGCTTAGTATCTTTATTAAAGAAATAGTCCTCAGGTGTAAAATTATTTACAGCTGATTCTAATAGGCTAATAATTTTTTCCAAATTTTTCTTGCTTGTTTTTAAATGATTGGTGTACTCGCGTTTTTTTAATTTTCTTTGTATATCCTCTTCATATTTTATTCTACGATTTTTTGCATAATTAAGCATATCGTATTTTTTCACTGTATTGTTGCTGTTATTTCCAAGTTTTGATATCGATACTGTTTGTGAAAATTTTGCGCCTGCATCTAATAATATTTTTACCGCATCGACATCATTATAAAATATAGCTAGAGCTAATGGGTTTTTTATATGTTGAACTGTATCATGCGACATAATTTTTTTTGATTCGAAATTTGGGTCTATATATTTGAGAAATTCTGCAAGCCCAGTATAATTTTTGTTATTAATGGCTCTACGTAAAGTCTCATGTGTTACTGCACCATCAATGCCTGTCAGTAATTGTATTTCATCTGGTTCTTCGTTTCCTTTAAATTTAGGTGGTCGAACGAAGCTTTTTGATAGTGCATTATAGATTTGCTCTTGTGTAGAAAACTTTCCTTTATTTTTTGTTCGAAAAACCTGCAATGGGCTTGAATTATTAGATATGCACTGTGCCGAGGTACCTTTAGAGATAATTTTTTGTATTTCACGTAAATTATTATTTGCAACGTGTATCTTCAAACGCGCACAATCGATATTATTATGAGAAACTCCTTGAGCAAGAATAGCCTCAAATACTTTTTGATTATGATGTTTTTCTGCCATATTCAAGGCTTTTGGTAATACCTTGTCATTAATACACCATTTTTTTAATAATGAGGTATTTGATGTTCGTATCACTTTATTCATTACTTTATTTTGACAATTTGGGATTATTGCTTCCGTTGTTACAATGTATGCTGACAATATCATACAAGAAGCTATATAACAGCAAGTAAGTACTAACCCAACAATACGGTTCAACTTCCATGCAAATGCGAAAAATAGGCCTATAACAACTGCTACTAGCAAGGCGCTTATAACTATGGCAATAAGAGCTACACTCTCAAAACCGTCCATCCGTTGAAAAGGTTTCCATGTATAAGATGCCCATATATAAATAGGAATACTCAAAGCAATAGGGAATAATATTGAATATGATAGGTATCTCATTTCATAGACCTTTCTTATGGTTTGTATAACTATAACATTTGATCATATCAACGGCTATCACAGTATTAAGATCTCTATCCACAATCAAAGCAAAGGATACCCGATAGACTGAAGGCATCCAACAAAATACGAAAGGGTATGCTAACAATTTTACAGCTGAGCGATTTTAGGATACTCAGATTAAATATAAGAGACTCGATGATATTTTAGTTGAGGAAAATTTGAGGATTTTATCTACAATGTCGAGTCCATGAAGAGTATTCCAACGGTCTTTAGGGTAGATCGAACAATAAAAATAGATATTTAAGTCATGCGAGTATGCATTAGTATCTTAATGATAAAGGCTAGTTTTATAGCTTTTGATCTGCAAAATTTTTTTATAAAGTTTGCTGAACTATTGTTGTGGATTAAAGGGTACGTTTGGAAAAGTATTCAGATATTTACACGAAAAATACACGCACCAGCCTAAAAGTCGCATTTTTACTGGATGTTCAAGTGAATAAAGAAAAAAGCTGATTTTATACTACCATCCATGGTGGCTAAATACTTGCACGTTTCCCGACTTGCGGCTCCGGGCACGAAAAGCTCTATAGATGTTGCTATAAGCACTTATTTTACAGCGGTACAGGCAAATCACTGCTCGGCTTTGGCATCCTCGGTCTCCGTTCCAGATTCGACTCTAACACCTGTATCCCTGTAGGCGTGCATCGCTCTAACGATTACATCCTTGTAATCGTTCTGCATGGTTTGCACTTCGTATATCTACCCGCCAGGGCAAGGATTGTTCCTACAATCCTGTTGCATTTCCTCTATCCATGGAGGTCAGATAGCGGAAATGTCTTTATTGCAAGAGCAAATAAAGACCCTGTGAGTCAGAAGCACTGAGGCCATAATCATCAGTTTTCCTCCGCCTTCATCATCGTGTGTTTGATTTAAAGGTGCTGAAAACTTCGATGATGGCTAGGCGAAACAACTCTCACGGCGATTTGCTTTTGGAGTAAGACTTCAAAGTTACGACTAATCCAATGAGTATCAATACGCCTTCAATAGCCATGAACACACCTGAGCTGGTACTTGCAGACTGTTGCAAATACGCACTGGCAAAAAACATCCGAAAAAGACCCAGCACCAGGAAAAACCATGCCGAAATAGTGATCAATACCGTCCAATTTCGCGCCCAATAGTTGTGTGCCCGGACAATTGCCAATCCTGCAATGAACATAAGCGTACCCGATAGGTAGACTACCGGTGGTATCTGAGCGTCATAGAGATGCGGCTGCACCAGTGGGAATTCAGAAACAACGGTGGCCACAATAGCAGGCCCAAGAAGCCCACCAATTTTTTTTGAATTGTCTTTCATTATTTTAGGTTCCATTTAAAGGTGAATGAAGTTTGACAAACCCCGATAAGAAGTGACTGAAGCAATTCTATGATACGGGCATGGGCGGGTAAATGTTTCCTACATTGCCTGCATTCGATAGCATATAGCGCTTGCACTTGATTCATCAGTTTAATCTTCCCCAGCCTGAATTAGGTTTTAATTATCATTGAAAACACCAAAGCAGGCAGCTAAGATATTGAAAAAATAAGCAGGTTAATCATATAAAGATATGAAAAATAATAAAAAAACCAACAGGAGCTCCGTTAATCTTTTGGTGCTCGTGCATAAGCATTTAACAAGCAAGGAGGCATAACTAACCATGAAAAAACTAAAAAACGAGAAAGAGTTGGTCAAGAAGGCGATTGCTGAAGGTATGAAGTATGGGGAAAAGCGAGGCGTGGTTGAATTTGAGCCAACAGATTCAGCGGCAGAAAAAATTGAGTATATATATCGCTTACTTGTACACGATAAAATAATTCAGCCGATTCCCCAGGATCAAATATCTCAGCTTTCAATGAGACATAAGCTCGCGATTTGGGCTTCAAAACTAAAGTGATCGGAATACTAACTGTAAAGATGTTGGAAAAATTAATGTTGGGCGTGCATTTGATAGCGCATAGCGTTTGCACTTAATGCATCAGTGTGGCTTTCTGCAGCCTAAATTAGTCCTAAATTATTATTGTAAACGCTAAAGTGAGCAGCTAGGATATTGAAAAATATATGGGCTAATCATATAAAGGCATGAAAAGTAACGAAAAACCAACTGGGCTCTGTTACTTTCCACAATTTATTATTGAACAAATGTATCCATATCTTACTATTAGCTGTGGAAAGTATGGAGTCATATATGCAATATGACGTAAGCAGTCCTAAAGAATATATGGAGTCTTTGGAGCCAGACTGGAGAAAGGAAAAACTCCTCCAATTGAGGGAAATGATTCTTAAACAAGACTCAGGCATACACGAATCAATCAATTATAAAATGTTATGTTTTAAGTTGGGTGAGACGACGGTGTTTCACCTAAATGCTCAGCGCGGCTATGTAAGCTTATATTGTGGAAATATCGAAAAAATTGATCCAACAGATCAGCTCTTGAAAGGTTTAAACAAGGGTAAAGGTTGCGTCAGATTTACCAAGACAAAAGAAGTCAGGAAAACGCCAATTGAAGAATTTATCAATAAAGCTGTGTCCTTAGCCAGAGAGGGAGAGGATCTAGGTTGTTAAGTTCAGCCAGATGTGCGCATACTGCGTACCGCTATTCGCAGTATTAACGAAGCTTGGTTTTATTTTTCAATAAAGATAACGAAGAAAAATATTCTAAGGGGCGTGGGTTCAAAACTTATATCAAAAAATTTGAGCCTATTAAAAACAACGTTTTATTTAACAATATTTATTAGGTGAAAATATGAGAAATTTAATAATTTCGGCCTTGTTGATATCATTAGTCGGGTGTGCTCAATCAAGTGCTAAGCATACTCTTAGAAAATCTAAAACAGCTCACGCAGAGTCAACAAGCCATGTTCTAGTATTCCGCAACACTCCCTCGTGGAACCGCCAGCAAACCTTCGAAGATGTTCTCGATGAGCTCGGTATATGGTTTGTTGTTAAACCATCTTCAGAAATGGCCACCACTAACCTTGCAAAATATGACTTTGTCATCATTCCAGGAGCGCAGTGGAAGACTGGCTATTATTTAGAGTTTGCCGGTAATCAAAGTGTATTTGAAAACTATGTGAAAAATGGAGGTACACTCATTGTTGAAATGAATGGTGCCGAGAGAGAAGGAATGATATTACCGGGTGGCGTAGCAATTAAGAAAAATCCTGCTTTTAATAATTTAATTACTTTCACCGATCACCCAATCTTCGCACCACTGAAGGGTAAACCGATGATTTCTGCGCACTATGCAAGCCATGGCTACTTGACGAGCGTGCCTTCCGGGTCATTTGTATTGGCCGTAGAATTAACTCAGAATCAGACAACTCCAGATATGAGCAAACCTACTTTCGTTGAGTACAGCTATGGAGCAGGTCGTGTTATTGCAGGTGCCCAGTGCTTTCACGATCAAGATCAATCTGGCCGTGGCCCTTTGATGGCCACTTTGCTTAAGTATGCAGCTGTCCAGCAATGGGTCACTACCGATCTAACGGACGCTGTCATTGGCAGTAACTAGAAAAACCAAACTGCCCGGTGTTGCTGGCGTTAGGCGGAATAAGATACGAAATGAATAGGCTGCTGATTCGACGTTCTTTGATAGTAGTGCTTCTGTTCGTTGTCTTGCTTGGGGCAAGTATGGCGTTTGATGCGCGCTTCGTTCCACTTTCGTGGGTCAGTAGTAACCCACTATTTGTGATCATTATATA
The DNA here is from genome assembly GCA_028284675.1 of Gammaproteobacteria bacterium. GTDB lineage: Bacteria > Pseudomonadota > Gammaproteobacteria > HTCC5015 > HTCC5015 > JANQRI01. The sequence goes on from JANQRI010000032.1 coordinate 57,314, forward strand.
CAGCCCTACTATTATCTGTGCCTTTATTGTGGTGCGTCAGCTTTTCCGTCATCGAATATGGCCGGCAGCAGCATTCAGCATCGGGCTGGTGTGCACAGGTTTTTTTCATCAATGGATAGCTGGACAGAGCTATGGGAATCCTGGCTATATGGTTCCAATAGGACACATATTTGCTCCGGCACTAAGCATGGTTGCCTACTTGGCTTCGTTCCTGGTTTTCTGGGTTATAGTTAGGTTTTCGAAGTTCAAGATTAGTTATATTCATGAGGGAGACTATGAGGAGTTGCACAGGTCCCGAAAGGATAATGGTCCCACCTGACAAGTCAAAGTATGCCTTCTGACTGGGGCTCTGTCACTCCCTATAATGTATTATCGGACAAAGCTGTCCATATCTCACTGTTAGGTGCTTAGACAAAGATCTTGCTTACTAAGGAAGCCAATGAAATACGCGACGATAAAGGAATTTAATGCTGCTCAAAGCGAGCAAGAAAAACCCATCTGCGAAAAATTAATGCGCGAGATAAATAAAGGTTTGCCCCAAGCAGAAAGTAAAATTTGGCACGGGCATCCTGTATGGTTTTTGGATGGAAACCCAACCGTTGGCTATAGCAAGTTGAAGGACTGCATAAGGCTGATGTTTTGGAGTGGGGCCGACTTCGATGAACCCGGCTTGAAGCCGGGAACCGGCAAATATAAAGATGCTTCAGCCCGCTATACCGAGGTCAAGCAAATTAGTGTGGCGGATCTGAAGCGATGGCTTCAAAAATCTACAAAGGTTCAGTGGGACTACAAAAATATCTACAAGCGAAAGGGCAAATTGGTGCGACTTGTCTGACCAGAATGACATGCAGATGGACCAAATGCCCGCTACGCGCATTTGGCTTCTGATGCGAACGTTATAGGACATAGCTAGCCGCTAATGAATTAGGATATACATTAGTTATGTATAGATTATTTGGGTTTTTACCTTCACAATATTAATTGACCAAACTAATGTGCTAGTTGCTGTAAAGTTGCAACGATCTTTTATCAGGATATGCTAAGTGAAAAGGCTCAAGGCCTCTTTATCTCTTTTTCAAATAACCTTCCTGGGTGTAGGCACCATGGTAGGGGCAGGGATCTATGTTTTAGTTGGCAAAATTGCAGGCTTATCTGGCGGCTTAAGTATATGGGCATTTATAGCAGCGGCGGTCATCGTTTCATTCAGTGCTTATAGTCATGGCTTTCTGGCCAAACATATCCCTAGCAGTGCTGGGGCAGCAGAGTATGTAAATAGAGCGTTTCACTCGCCTTATTTAACTCTCGCCGTTGGGTTGGGCGTATTGTTAACAGGAATCGTTTCTTCTGCCACCCTTGCAAATGGTTTCTATGGGTATCTGAACGAAATTATTATTCTACCAAAGTGGTTAGTGATCACCGGCCTAATAGGTATATTATTTTTCGTGGCCAGCCAGGCAGTTAATCATTCTGTAAATTTCGCAGTCGGAATCACTTTTTTGGAATTGCTGGGCTTGATGATTGTTATTTTATTTGCGCAAAGCGGGCATTTCAAACCAGAGTTGCAAAGTCCCTCCTGGTCGTTAAGCGATATCCAACTGATTATGGCGGGTGCATTCGTCGCTTTTTATGCCTATGTCGGTTTTGAAGATATGGTGAATCTTGCGGAAGAAGTACAACAGCCTGAGAAAACGATGTTGCCGGCAGTCATGCTGGCACTTACCCTGATCACGATTCTATACCTTCTGGTGGCTTGGGTTAGTCTACATTCACTCCCAATTAACCAACTGGCTCAAAGTGATGCTCCCTTCGCCGCCATGTTGGCTCATACGCCTTGGTTGGCAAAATCCATTAGCTTAATTGGGCTTATCGCAATTATTAACGGAGCGTTGGTGCAAATGTTAATGGGATCACGCATGTTGTTTGGTCTGAGTCGGGATGGGCGCTTACCAACCTTTTTAAATAAGTTAAATAAGAAACAAATTCCCATTAATGCTACTTTACTTGTTGCAATACTGGTTTGGATATTCGCTTTGGCGCTACCGCTTATTACGTTGGCAAAACTAACAAGTGGAATTATTCTTGTCGTTTTTACACTGGTAAATTTCTCGGCAGTCGTCATTGCCTCACAGAAAAGACAGTATGCTGCAGCTGCTATAGCGGTGACTGGCGCTATACTTAGTATACTTTTTATTGGTAGCGGTGTTAGTGGCAGCCATTAGTATTTAGGGTATAGATATTAATACATAGGCCATTTTGAATGCTGGGTTAATAGAAAGACGATCACAAAATTGGAGCAAACAATCGTGCTGTATTTTCCATAAAGCGGGAATAAGCCGAGCGTTGAGACCATAGATTCTTGTCGATTCTATCGGAATTCGAAATGTATTGCATTTGCAGGTCGCGTAACTGGGATGTGAAAGTTTTATCCGTGGTGGCAAAGCTGATTTCGTAATTTAGTTCAAAACTGCGACGATCAAAATTGGCGGTATCGAGAACTGACAATTGACCGTCAATGGTAATGGTTTTGGAGTGCAGCAAACCAGGATGATATTCGTAGATCGCGACACCGGCATCGAGCAGGTCTGAATAAAAACTGCGGCTGGCAGCGGCGATTAGTTTGGAATCATTACGCCGGGGTACGACTAACATAGTTCGTATACCTGATCGTGCCAGGCCGCAATAAGCAGTTATACTGGCGTCATCGGGTACGAAATATGGGGTTGTGATAATCAGTTCGTGTTTAGCAATGAATAACAGCATGACCGCCATTTGACGCAATACTCGAAAGTCCCAGGTGGGTCCGGAAGCAAACATCTGAACTTGCGACCCGTCATGCTGCGGTTTTGGTAATGGTGTCATTAGCATTTGGACCGGCACATTCTGCTCAAGCAGCCAGTCTTGGATAAATACTGCCTGCAGGTCGTAAACTGACGGTCCACTGATGCGCACCATGACATCAACCCAGGGTGCAAAGTCGGGTTTGATGCTGAATTCGGCATCGGCTAAGTTGCGGCTGCCGGTCCATCCAATTTTTCCATCGATAACAATCAGTTTACGGTGGTTGCGGTGATCGATTCGTATATCAAAACTGGACAATGGAAAAGAAGCCGCCACTTCAATACCGCCATCATCCATTCGGCTCTTAAGCTTAGAACTCAGGAACTGGGCAGAACCTATTGCATCGATAAGAACCCGGCATTTAACGCCACGTTGCCGGGCGCGAATCAACGCATTCGCCACCAGGTTTCCCGAGTTATCGTCGAGCCAAATAAAAAACAGTAAATGGCAGCTCTGTTGTGCTTGATCTATATCTTCGACGATCTTCAGCATGGTCTGTTTAGGGTCACTGAAAAGCTGTAACCGGTTGCCTTGGCGTAGTGGAAAAGCACCTTGAAATTCAAAGGCATTAGCCATCTTTGCATAGGCACTATGTGACATGCGTTCAGAAGCGAATACATCAAAAGGCACTGTTTCCATATGGTTGTGTACCTGCTCAATAATCGACTTATGCCGCGCCAAGCGACCCCGGTCCCGCCAGACTTCACCAAACAGCAAATACAGGGCTATACCGAGGAAAGGAATGAGTAAAACCACAATCACCCAACCCAAGCGCACAGGCGAAGAACTTTGATTGCGGTAAATAATAATGCCGGTAAACAACAGGCGTGAAGTGATATCGAGTAAAAATGGAAAATCCATGGCAGTTTGTGAGTTGAGTCTGTGGGTGACCAATCGATAATTTTATTAAGTCGTCTACTAGTATTATAGCTCCATCAGGTATTCGTATGGGTTACAGTGGCAGGGTATAGGTCAAGCGCACAGTGAAAATGCAGGGCCCTCTACTGCACGGTCGTAATCGGAGATTACCCGAAAGGCTTTAAAGGCCGCATCATTACTGGCAGTTCGGGTGAATAATGACTCCGCCCTTTTTATACGCACTAGTGTCGCAAAGTTAAAATACCCCGTTTGAATTTCGGATATTGCCGCCATTGATGAGGGCGTAGAATCGCATAAAGCCGTCAAGGGCTTGAATCGAGTCCCAGTGTTCGACAATTCTGCCGTTTTCAAGGCGCCAGATATCTATAATATTCAGGCCTTTTTGGTCATTTCCTCTATCTTCTTTATTTAACGTGGCATGGGAGTGGAAGATGACGTAATCCCCGTCAACGTAGATATGCTTTACTTCATAGGCGTAGTCCGGGTATTTCTCTACAAACTCTTTTAGAAAGCCCACTAAACCAGTGATTTTATCAGGAAGGTTTCGGTTATGCTGAATGTAGGAGCTGTCATTATAACGCTCTAATATGTAGTCGAAATTATGATTGTTCATAAGGTTTTGCACAAAATCAGTAATCAGTTTCGCGTTTTGTAGTTCCTGTTCTGTCCAGTTTGGTTTTTGTAATGATTTAAGGTCAATAATCAGCTTGTCAGCATTTTGCGCAGATGCTGCAACGCTTGCCACAATAAACACTGAAAATGTAATGCTTTTCCACATAAGTAGCTCCTTACAAATAGACTGATTGCAAAATAGTATCATTTGCATACTATAGTAATTATTAGTAACCTACATATCAAGAGGGAACCAAAATGTCATCTAGGCACATTTTGGTAACCTGTATTGAGAAGCAAGAAAGAGGACTGCAACGTGGTCGTGAAAAGTAAATCAGAAAAACGGGTATTTAATAATAATGACGAATGCCCAATTCGTAATGTTGTGGCACAGATTGGTGACAAATGGTCGGTGCTTATTTTGTTTGCGCTGGTGGACGGCGCAGATAGGTTCAACTCCCTTAAATCAAGAGTGGAGGGTATTTCTCAGCGTATGTTGACTCAGACGCTGCGGGACTTAGAGCGGGAAGGGTATGTTAATAGAACCGTCTACCCTGAAGTGCCAGTAAGAGTAGAGTACGCGCTTACAAAAATGGGGCGGGGTTTAGTGAAACCCCTATATCAATTGGTGTCTTGGGCAGACAAACATCATGACGATATCAAACGCTGTCGCAAAGCCTATGATGATAGAAGTTAACTTCACAAATAAAGAGCAGTTTTTTGATCGGCAGCGCAGAGTGTTTATAGCGCAATCGCGCTTGCACTAGCCTAAATTAGTCCTAAATGATTATTGAAAACGCCAAAGTAGGCAGCTAGGATATTGAAAAAATAAACGGGCTGGTCGTATAAATATATGAAAGATAAAGAAAAGCCGACCCAAGCAATGCCAGATACCCATGTCTGCAAATTCAATTAGCGTTATGGGTAATTAGAATTGAGCGCACGAGGAAAATAATGGATAAGTCGGAAGCGATAAAAGCAACCAAAAATGGCGCTATAGCTGCCTGTGTGTCTGGTGCGTTGACTCTAGCGATTTTTTTAATAGCAGTCTTCACTAATGCAAGTGGTACGATAGGATTATGGAATGATCCCTCTGTTATTTTTGACGTACTTCTTATCTTCGCTTGCGCATACGGCATCTACAAGCATTCAAGGTTTGCTGCAATCCTGCTATTTTTCTATTTCATTTTTGCAAAAATATATATCAGTATTGAAATGGGAAAAATTTCGGGGATTTGGGTGACTTTAGTTTTTCTTTATTTCTATGGCAAAGCTATTCAAGGTACATTTGTATATAATAAAATCGAGAAGGTAGAAAATCCTAACTACAAAACGACCCCTAAATGGATATATTTCACTGCTATACCTTCCCTGGCTATTTTTTTTGCATTGATGGGTATAGGTATTTTGACAATGACTGGGGTGCTACCGTCTACGAAAGTTCAAAAAGGCAGTGAGATTTCACAACGTGATAGAAGCTTACTCATTTCAAATGCCATAGTTTCAAAGAGTGATAATATTAAATATTTTTATTCAGGAGGTCTTACCTCCATATTAGAAGGTGGCTCAATTCTTACTGATGATCGAGTAATACTCTATTTGCCAGATGCGAATCAAGAACTAGAAGTTTATGCAATTTACCTAGATGATATTGCTTCAGTTGAGTTAATAAAAATGGGAAATTTTATGAACGATAGTATATATAAAGTTAGTTCATACGAGCCAGATGTTTGGTTGCAAATAACCCTGTCAGTTGAAAATAGAGGTGATGTTAAGTTTATTAATGCGCTTCGTTATAAAGTTGCAAAAGCAACCTATAACAATGCATCGCAGCGGACAAGCCGCTGAGTATGGCGTTAGCAGGTTATAAATATTATATAGAATAGAAAATCTGTAGTGCTTGCTATAATCATATTTGTTTGTATCTAAACATGTGTTTAAACACAAAAAATATAAACGGTTTTTCGTCACCTTTAATTGCGGTGTTAAATTCACCAAATTCAAAGTATGAGTAAATTTTTAAAGTTTCTTCGGTATGCGTTTGTGACAGTAGCCGTCTTATTCGGAGTTATGTTTGTCGTCGTGATATTTCTATTTGGTGATGCAGCAACTTCATGTGGAGAGGATTCTGAATCGGTGACATATGCTCGCGGCTTATCTAAGGAGCAGCTTGCTAATCTATATTATGACGTAGAGAGGTTTTCCTTAGAGTCCGACACGCCTTACACTGGTTTAAAAAAAGACAGCGAAGGTGTTTTTCCCAAGCCTTTTAGTGATATCAAAGCTGTAAAAATTAGGCCTAAACAGGAAAATATTATGTTAAATGGGTGTTTTGATCACTATGTGTATTTAAGTTTTCACGGATTTGAAAGCAACAAAAAGTTTTTCCCCAAGCGCCAAATTGTTCTAAGTTGGGGCGAACATAATGGAGCCGGTAGTGAAGTAATATGGTCAGAGTAATCGAACTTGACAAAGCGTTGCTGTCGGACAAATTTTCCGCTATGCTCCAAATTTACTGCAGAGCGTAACGTTTAATTGCGGAGAGATACTGTAAGAAAATATGTTTTAAGAGTGTTAGTAACCGTAATGGCCATTTATCTCGCTTGGTATGGTTCTTTGATATAGATAACTCTCAGATAATAGCTATATCTCGGAGTTTTTGAAGTCACCGCATTTCTGCATCATGATTTACCATTCGCCCGTTCAATTGGTTCTTTTTATAACAAAACTACACTGAATCACATATGGTGTTCAGAAACATGACATCCAACCAGTCGCTGCAGCTGACGCTTGACCTGTCAGTTACCTTGCTATTGAAGGGCTGTTTACCGCGTATAAGCGCAGCTGAGTTTCAGCATTAAAACTATCCCCAAATCAATATATCAGAGAATAAATTATTATGAAACTCCCACCATGGAAAGATCTTCTTAAGTACTTCCCAAATAAAGAAGCTGGAAAAGTATTCACCGAAATCGGCGGCAAAGTAAAACTTAACTATGATATCGGCGTATTTACGAATGCGTGCGCCACTAGAATTTCACGAACACTTAATTTGGTTGGTGGACCTCACTCTATTCCATATTACAAAACAAAGTCTCCTTCAGGGAAAGAACAAGTTCAAGTTTCATCAGGATCTTTGAAAAATTGGTATATTTTTCGAGTAAAAGTACTTATTCAATACCTTACTGAAAAATATGGCTCGCCAAAACAAAGCACTGCTGGTAAGTACAAACAAGATTTTAATGGGAAGAAAGGTATCATAACCTTTGAAGTTTCAGGTTGGTCTGATGCTTCTGGTCACGCCGACCTCTGGGATGGTAAAAAATGTATAGGTTCAGATTATGGTTCTAAATCAACTCGTATCTTGTTTTGGGAGGCCTTCTAATGAAAGCGTATATATTCACAATAATTTGCTTATTAATAACGTCATGCAGCTCGCAGCTTTCAAAAATCTCCCAAACAACTACCGATAATCTCTTTAAATTTGCTCAAGCCAACTGTCTCTTTTGGTATTTTAGTCAAGAAGGTTATGATACAACTGATATTCGTAAGATAGCAGGCGGCTTTACGGAGCAGGGTAGTTCCGACCCAGAAAAATATCAAAAAATTGCTATATATCTTAATGAACATGCCGGTTTAATCAACAGCAAACAAAATATAGATCCAAAACTTAATCTATGCCTAAATCTTGAGAAAGACACAGAGCTTGTAAATCTCATAAAATAGTAAATCATGCCTTTTTGAGTAGGCTTCACTAAGCTAGGTGTTAACTATTTAAAATGATAAGAGCATACAGGGAGTCTGATTTTTTCGATGTTGCTGGAATCTATAACTTATGTAAACCAGATGAGTTTTCAGGCGAAGATTCCCCAATAATACCGAAACCGCTTGTTGATGATGAACAAATGCAAGAACTATTTCGAAAGTCCGAGCTTTATGTATATCAGAAAATAAAAATTGTTGGTTTTGCTGGAAATTTTGGAAATCATATTACATGGTTGTTTGTTCATCCTGATTATAGGCGAAAATATATAGCTAAAAATCTAGTTGATTTTATTCTGGCAAAGCTTAATGGTGAGGTAAGCCTAAATGTGGCTCGTTCTAATATTGCAGCAATAAGGTTATATAAAAGTCTGGGTTTTGAATTAACTCAAGAATTTACAGGTAAATATCAGGATCGCCCTATTATTGTTTGGCAAATGAAGCTGTTAAAATAAAATAGTCAATAAAAAAGTCACGACAGAGTCCTCGCTTAACGCTGTGGGTTTTTATGAGCAATGTGTTTACCTTGAAAAGGGGTTGGTAAATATAAATGTAATAATGGCATCTGATCCATCAGTTTGGCTTTCTCCAGCCTAAATTAGTCCTAAATGATTATTGAAAACGTCAAAGTAGGCGACTAGGATATTGAAAAAAACGGGCTAATCATGAAATTGTATTTTTATACATTATGTTTGGTTCTGATGTCCGTAGATTTCAGTGTCTTTGGTGCCGCAAAGCATGACAACTGGGTATCAGACTGTCGGTTGTTACTGTGGATAGTTTTCGTTTTCGTAATTAGCTGGGTAATATTTAAAAAAATTAAGTCAGTAGGGCGCTGCAAGCCGCTCTACCGCTTAAAGTATTAGGGGGCGCATGGAAATTTTAGGAAAAATACTGATTCTTGGTGGTTTTGGCATTATCATAATCTCTCAGCTTATTGGCACATTGCTGGTCTTTAAAGCTAGTGTGATAAAGGGCTTTCTTTCTTTGGTAGTACCAGGATATTTTTTATTTGCTCTCAAGCGCGAAGGTTTATATATACCTATTATCGGTTTTTGGGTATTGGGTGTATTGTGTGTGGCTTTCGGTACAATCGCAATGTCTTAGGAGTAAACTAGTAGTGTTCACTAATAAGTGAGTAATGCGTGACGCGCTGCCACGTAGTTTGCCATACACTTAAATGTCCTGTATCCATTTATCGAACTAATGAAGAAAGCTGATAAAGCAATAAATTACTATTAAATCCGTCTCTGCCGCACTATTCGCAATAGAATTCTTTTTTATATTTTAAAGGAGATATGATGAAATCATTAAAATCAATTTCAGTTCTAATTTTTACCTTATTTATAATGTCGTGCGCCAGTATGAGTACGGTTACAAATGCGCCAGCAGATGCAGGTGTATTTCGAGTGTTTAACGAAGATCATGAGCTTGTGAAAGCGGCTGTTTTGGCAAGTATGCAAAATCTGAATATTAACATTAAGGAAACAAACGAAACGCCAAATGGTTTTGCTATAATGTTCACAAAGCCTGTTTCGGCACTTAGCTGGGGTGAAGTAGGGCGGGTTCTTGTGGTGAAATATAAAAATAATAAATCAAAAGTTTTTGTTCATTCTGAAAAGCGATCTAAATACCAAATAACAGGTGTGGACTCGCAACGTTTTGCACATAGCATATTTTCCGGTGTGCAAGAAATACTAAAAAAAGGATAGATTATGCGAGCCGTGTATCTATCATTTTTTTTAATATTTATTGTCTCTTGTGGTAGTGTAAATGTAGAGCGTAAGGCAGAACTTCGTTTTGATAGTCTCTTTTTTGCTAAGGTAGGTAGCCGAAAAAATATTGTACTGGAACCAAACGAAAGCAAAGCAGGGAGGGTTTTAGCTGGGCTATTCACCGCCGGACCAATTGGAGCGATTGCCACTGCAAACACGGAAAAAGGTTTTAGTCAGCCAAAAGCGTTTGAATATGATCTATATATCAACCTGAACGAAACAAAAACTATTATCAGCAGATCTGTTGTGGATGTGGGTAGTTGTGTTGAAGTTATTTCTCCTGATGAATCAGATCTTGAACTCTTAAGAGTCGTTTCGGCAGAAAACTGTGAAAATAGTTATAACGAAGTAGTGCAACCGACAAACGGGTGATTGCAGCGTTATGTCTAAGCCATGAATAAGTATTCCGTTGCGGTTCGTTAGTATTATTCTTGGCTAGGAAATAGCGTTTAACATAGATTTATAGAGAAGAAAAAAATTTATAATAAAACAATAGGCTTTGCATACAAATAGCGTGTGCCAGACTTGCGAGGCGCTTTGTTAGTCAGTGATGTGAGGTATTAAAATTTGAGGGTAATGTATGTTAAAAAATATAGGAAAATATCTAGGAATTGGATTTCTCTTTGGTTTAGGGTTTGTCTTGGCTGGATATATTGTTATTTTTGTTTTCGAGAAGGCCGTCAAAAGTAATCATATGCCTTATAAGCAGCAAGTTGATGAAAGAAAAACCAAATACCTTAAAGACTTAATTTCTAATATAGAAAGTAAAGGTCGTGATCTATGTAAAGATATTCAAGGAACGTGGGTTGGCGAATTTGTTGAAGAGGGTGGCGCATATATTAGAAGCTGGGAATTAACCTATAATACTGATGGAACTATGGAGGGAATTTTCGTAAACAAATCAATAACTGAAGAAATAACCGAGCATCAAAAAGGAAACTGGTCATGTTACCATTCAATATTGTTTACTGATGTAATTGTCGATGGCGATACAAGGCGTCGTTGGAACTACTTGCTCTTGCATAGTGATAATAACGAACGTATCTATGCTCATATTGGAGAACATACAGTTGAAAATGTTTATAGAACATTTCGAAAAAAATAAGCTTTAATAAATTTTTCAATTTGACAAAATCTCACTTCATCGATATTTACGAAGGCACGATGCCCCTCAAGAAAGCGATTGTGATGTTTGGTTTTCATCAGGTCAATATCTCGCAAACTGAAGTGGCGATGATCCTGGCCTTTGCTCCAAAGGTGGGTGTTTTAGGGAAACTGCTCATATCAGTACTAAAAATGAAATTCCGGGGTATGTTGCAGGAACTTCTTGATACAAATGCTAATTACGTGGAAAATGGTACGCTGAACAATGTTGTGAAAGTGACCACATAGTTATGAAAAAATTTTCAACTATTCAAGCGATGGCTGAAAAAAGAAAAGGTGGAAAAAAAGAGCTTAAAAAACTCCTTCCGCCTGTTCTTTCCAAAAAAAAGCTGGCACAAAAAGGTGATGATCGTTTTCTTGCTATGATGTGTAAAGCGATCAATCAGGCCGGTTTTAACTGGAAAGTGATTGAAAACAAGTGGCCGCAATTTGAAGAGGCTTTTTATGGTTTTGATTTGAGCAAGCTTCTTTCCCTGATGCCGGAAGAATGGGATGCCTATATCAAGGATGTGCGAGTGGTGCGTAATGGCCAGAAAATTATGGCGATGGCACACAACGTACATTTTGTCGCCGAAGCGGCCGAAAAATATGGCAGCTTTGCTAAATTTATGGCTGAGTGGCCGGAGACTGATCAGATTGGTCTGATGGCACACCTTAAAAAACATGGCTCACGCCTGGGAGGACAAACAGCGCAATGGTTTATGCGTTATATCGGTAAAGACTGTTTTGTCATCACGCAAGATGTTGTGTGGGCAATTAAAGATGCCGGTTATGAGATTGCTGATAATCCAACATCCAAGCGCGATTTGACAAAAGTACAGGAAGCCTTCAACACATGGCATGATGAGAGTGGCTTGCCATATTGTCATCTAAGCAAAATAGCCGCGTATTCCATCGGTTCAAACTACGACAATGCTGAAATTATTAAACAGATAAAAAAATTTTCTGCTACTGTTTAGCCCAATCTACTTTAGAAAACCTTGTTTCCACAACTTCACGTAAGCTGAAAAACCCTCTTTTACATAAAGGGTCATGGCATTGTAACGGTCAGCTTCGGTCGACTAGGCGGGTATTTCCACCGAAATTATCCGCTATGCGGCGTATTTTGCCGGATCTCAGGCCTATTAATACTTTTGGTATAACCAGATTTGAGCGTATTACTTTGGCTGTATAGACCGGGTGAAACAAAGTTGATAGCGTGCTCCTCATAATTTTAGGGGAATTTGATATGGAAGCGACTATCCAGCAGACACTTTATTCCATTTATGAAGATGGCTATGCGTTTGATAAAAACCAGAATGGGCTTGAGCCTAATGAGCTTCGAGAGTTTGCAGAAAACACAGAAGTGAAAGGTTTACAGGCTGCGATCGAGAATCTTTTAGAAAGACCCGAAGTTTTTCAGGCTCTCAGTCATGGTGATAATAAATTAACCCCGCAAGAACTGGTCAAGAATTTTCGTGCGCTTACTGCCGGAGTGAGTGGTGAAGCTGATGCAACACCGGATAATGTTGCCAGCTGGTTTAATAGCATGGTTTCGATAGATAACATGTCAGCTGAACTCTCACCAGTCCATGTGCCTATGTTTGGCGAAAAAGTTGAGCCTATAAAGCTGCCGGAATCTTACCCAAATAAAGAAAGCTTTTTAGACCAGATGCTCACTATTCTTAATACAATGAAATTAGATGAGGTTCAAGACGAAGGGGCTAATAGAAGGGTAATTTTAACGCCGCAAAAAGTTAAAGATGCTGACCCAGATGCCTCTAATACTGTAAGTGCTTCTGTTAACCAATATTCGCAAACAGGTACTGCTGGAAAAAATAATGAATACTCTGTCACTATAAACCTTGATGTCATTGCGCCAGAGTATTCTGATAATAATGATTTATTTGATATTACAGTTGAGGATGAATTTGGTCGCTCATTTACGATTCGCAATGACTGGAGAGATAATGATCGCCTAATTGTTAATCCAGGTGTATTTATTCAGTCTGCACCTGAGCAATTAAGTAATTCTCGAGGTGATATAGATTTTCTTCGTACTGATGTCTCTTCTGATTTAAAAGTCAGGTATGATGCAGCGATTAAACAAGCTATAAAAGATGCGATACCAAGTATTGTTAATATTAATCAGATTCAGGTTCCTTAAGCTGCCATCCGTCATCCGTAATATTAGCGAGTAACAATACCTCGAACCGCTGATGCTTTTTCTTCATCTTGTTCGGTTGTCCGGCTGTAATTACTGGGATGAGGTATTTCAGCGCCACGTATTAAAGCCGGGCGTGCTTCCAGCTGCTTGAGCCATCGCTGTAAATGGGGCAGGTCATCAATATCCACACCCGCCCAGTTATGAATACGTGTCCAGCTCCAGTTGGCAATATCAGCGATTGAAAAATCACCGGCTAAAAACTCATTATCACTGAGCTGGGTATTCAGCACTTCGTAAAGCCGTCGGGTTTCTTTTTGATAGCGCTCAATAGCGGCTGGTATTTTTTCCGGGAAATAACGGTAAAACACATTCGCCTGGCCCTGCATCGGCCCCAGCCCACCCATTTGAAACATCAGCCACTGGATCACACGTGAACGCCCTTTAACATCCGTTGGTAAAAGTCGTCCGGCTTTTTCGGCGAGATAAATCATAATCGCACCGGATTCAAATATAGCAAAACTGTCTGCGCTATGATCCACAATGGCCGGAATACGACCATTGGGATTAATCGCGATATAGCTGGGGCTTTTCTGAATACCCGTGGTGATATCAATCGGTTTTAAATTATAGGGCAGTGCCAGCTCTTCAAGCGTTGCAGATGCCTTCCAGCCATTGGGTGTTGCCCAGGTATATAAATCAATATCAGCCATTATATTAACTCCACTTAATAGGGTTTTACCTAAAACTATCGCGCAATATCCAAAACTTCTTTAGCGTAAGGACTGTAAGCTTTCGCGAATTCCTGTGCCATCGGGTCGGGGTAAACAAAGAAGTCATCCGATTCAAGTGCCGCAAGAATGCCGTCAGACACCAGGCTTGGTGGTGATGCAACTTCACCCATGCCGGCAGAATCAGCCATATCCGTTTTAAGTGGACCGGCAAGCACACTAATCACCTGCGTGCCTTGATCAGCCCATGCTTCCCGCAGCCCCTGAGTGATTGAGTAGGAAGCCGCTTTGGAGGCGGAATAACCGGTAAAAGGAAAAAAGTTTTTAATGGATGCCACTGAGTTCATTTGTGCAAAAGCACCGCCACCATTAGCTTTCAGTATTGGGCCAAAGGCCTGAGCCAATTGAATAAGAGGGTAAACGTTTCTTTCCATCTGAAATTGCAAACCTTCAAGCGCATCAGCGTCCAACGGCGAAGAAAAGTGTATTACGGCCGCATTTGAAACGACCAGATTCACATCGCCGGCAGTTTTTGCTGCGGCATCAATCGTATCCTTGCGAGTCAGATCAAATTCAAGCGCCACAACACGCTCACCATATTTTTCGATAAGCTGATTGACAGACGAAGGATTTCGCACAGCAGCATATACTTTAATTGCGCCGGCTTCTAATAAACCTTCAGTGATAGCTTTGCCAACACCCCGGTTGGCGCCGGTCACGAATGCAATAATTTGATTGGTTTTAATAGCCATTTTAGTTTCCTTTATTATTAGGCGGCCTTGAACAGTCTTTGGATTGGGCTGTTCAAGGCCGGTTTGAAACATCAAGCCGCAGCTTCACTTTTGGGAGTCCATGCATTAGGTGCAAAGGCATCATCCACAGTGGTTTCTGCAATATGGTTTGTGTAGTTAGACATGACTTTAAGGCTTGTGCCAAGAATCACCTCAAGTACATTTTGTTGGGTGTATCCGGCTTCAAGAAACGCACTGACTTGAGCTTCAGTCGGCCAGCCCCGGCTTTCATTGATCACGGCGGTAAAAGTGCGTAGCGCTTCCAGCTTCGGATCAGCGACCGGTGTGCCGTTGCGCAGCGCTTCAATAACATCCGCTTCAACACCCGCCATTTGCGAAATAGTCGTGTGTGCTGCCATGCAATAAACACAGCCGTTTAATCGGTTGTTTGTCATCAGGATAATCTGGCGCTCGGTTTCGGAGAGATTGGTTTTATTAAATATGCCCGCTAATGTTGTGTAGCCTTCCAGCAGAGCAGGGGCTTCAGCCATGGTTCCCAGAAGGTTAGGGACAAAGCTGTAAGCTTTTTTGGCGCCTTGCAAAAATTGTTTTGAGGCTTCAGGTGCAGATTCAATCGTGTGAGTCGCGAAAGAGGTCATTGTTATTCTCCTTAAAATAAATGTTTTCAATGTGTAAACCGATCGGTACAAATAAGGGCGAAAAAAATGGCAGCTCTTGACTGCCCCGGTTTGTTTGTACCGATTGACACAAACAATACTAGGCTGTTTAGACTGATCGGTCAAGACATTTTTTGATTTATTTCTAAAAAATATTTTTATTCAATTAAATCAATTGCTTAAGAGCAAAGCGATGACTGGTTTGAATGAGAAATGCGCATTTGAGCGGATAAAACCCGGTAAAAGGCTCCTGTCCGGATGGATATTACTGAATTAAGCCCATCGCCTGGCTTTTGATCGCCGCGAGGCTGGCCTTATCAAATACACCCCGCGCCAGCACGCGAAGACCGACAAGCAGGGTCAGCAGGCCTTTGGCCTCCCGTTCGGGGTCGACATGTTTTGGGATTGCGCCAGTTTCAATGCCCAGTTTAATTTGCTGCTTAAAGAAAGATTCCGTGTTGTTCAAACCCTGTTTAACGGCTTTCTCAATATCGCTGTCATGGTTGGGTAAGTCCAGCGCGGTGTTCACCAGAAAGCAGCCTTTTTTATCTTTGTCCGTCAGGCTGTCTTCAATAAGCGCATCGAAAAGTTTACTGATCGCCAACACAGGGTCTTGCAGCGCTTCCAATTGAGCAAGTGTATCGTGACGCTGCTCGTGCTCATATTTAAGCAGGCTTAGGGTAAAAAGTTTCTTCTTGCTGCCAAATGCATTGTAAAAACTGCCTTTGTTGATACCGATGGCTTTCAACAAATCAGCAAGGGAGGTCGCTTCAAACCCCTTTGCGCAAAATACCTCTGTCGCACGATCTATTGCGTCATCAATATCAAATGTTTTTTCCCATGGCATGGCAGCACCTCGAAACTTATTCTCATAGATTAGTTTATACCGATTGGTCAATATGTCAACAACATAATACGTATAATAGATCTATGGCTGATTTTGAAACTGGATTAACGCTGAGTAAAAATGATTGTGAGTCGCAAGTGTTGAGCCCGATTCCGGCGTTATTCGTCGTTGCTATCAGACACCTGCAGACTATCGCTGACCTGAGTTAAGGTATCTTCAAGCATATTCAAAACCCAATAGAGTCCGGACTCTGCAGCAGGGGACAAAGGCGCTGAAAAATCCAATGCTTTAAGCAAGGCTACAATACTGGCAACACGGTGCAATGTGTCCTGTTGGCCAATCGGAGGTTCATCGTCACTGATGATTGGGTGCGTAGGCATAGAGGCCTGTTGAGGCAACGGGTTTGGGTTTGCTTGTTTATTCATCATGCGGCCAGGCGTGGTTGTAATATTTAAGCGTGATGAAGGGGTTCTATGTCTCAGCTTCTCTATCTGCGCAACATCACTACTGTATTTCACGCTCTATTGATCGTGTTAAAGCACGCACTATAGAGCGTATAAATGGTTTTTGCAAGTCTTACAACAAAACAAAAGATAAAATGGAAATCAAACAAGCAGTAGGTGAATTAGTACGTCAGAAACGAGTTAAAAAAGGCTGGTCGCAAGAACAGTTATCTTCCGAAGCTGGAATTAGCAATCGTTTTTTACAGGATATTGAGGCAGGGGAGAAAATGACCTCGTTAACAACATTATTCAAGTTGTCTGACGCACTTGGAGTTACACCGGATAAATTGATTTTGCCTGTTTGGAAAGAGTGGATAAGAGGCTAAGGTATGTAAGTTTAAGTGCATGGAAAAACGACAGTTAAGCAGCTGCTCTTTCATCGAGGGGAACAATAAACAAAATGATTAGCAGGTTTCTTTAGAAAAATATTTATTTTTATTAAAACTAATTGGAAAACCTGGCTTACTACTATTTTTAACAGGGCATTATATATCATCATGAATATTGAAGAAGTTTTTAAAGTCGCTTTGGCAGTAATTGGGTCTTTGGGCGGTGGTGCGCTAATTGTTGCTGCTTTTGCAAATTGGCTTGGAGGAATTTGGGCAAAAAAAATGCTTCAAAATGAAAGAGCATTGCACTCAGAAAAGCTAGAAAATTTAAAAAAAGAGCTTGATATTATAAAAGAAAAAGACCTAACTAGACATCACGACAAATTATTAATTTATCGTGATGTTGTACATATGGTTTGTGAGATATTACGAGAGCTTGAAGCTGTGGCTGCAGGAAGACAAGAAATGATAACTGATGAGACAGAGAGAAATTTTGCTTTGAATAGAAATAAGTCGTATGGCTATATCTCTTTGACATCAACTCAGGAAGTAATGGATAAATATAATGAACTTATAGACTTTTTAATTCCAGTAATATATGAAAATCGACAAGAGTCTTGGGTAAACATGCGGCAAAGAGCTGATAATTTGTTGAATGCGATGCGTAAAGATTTGGGGATAAATGAAGGTGAAATAATTTACCGAGGTCAAAGATGATACGCAACAAAAATATAATTAAGGTCGTTCACGAAGCTCGTTCCATAATATTTAGTTACTAGAAAACTAATGGATCGTGATCATATTAAAAGGATGTATTTAGAGGGAAAGGCTAGGATAAGTGATGCAAATATATTATCGAAGCACATTACTCAATCTGATTCTGCATCTTTTTTAAGAGTTCTAGGATTTGAGGTATTGTTGAAGTGTGCATTGTTTGCTAACGGACAGAAACTAAAAGGGCATATATATAGTGATCTATGGCTAGAGTTGCCGAATTATGCTCAAAATAAAATAATGAATGATGCAAAGGATAGGATGGCAGGTCACGTAGACTTTAGTAGCTTAGATAAAATACTCAATGCATATCAAGTTGTATTTGAAAAAGCTAGATATTTTTACGAGTTTTATGAAGGGTATACTTTAGAAGAGCAGCATGAGCTCGGCAAGTTTTGGGTAGAAATTGGCGCTCCAGTGAAAGAAGCGGATATTCAATATTATCCAAATGAACTTGAAGGGTTGATTTACGGTTTGTCAAATTATATCGAAGAAAAGCTCTCTAGAAAGTGAATTGTGCGTGATTGGTAGCGAAGTCCCTAGTCATATACTCAAACTTTAGAAAAATTAACAATATGGAAAAGACTTTAGTACTAACTTTGATCTTCTTATTATCAACTGCCTGCACAGGTTTACAGACTGCACTTAATAGTGCTCCTTCCAGTTCTTCAACTAATTCATCTTATGAAGTTGTTCCAATATCTGACGTCAAATGGGAACAACTAAACCCCGCCCGTGGTGATAAGAGCCCCCAAGCAGGCACGCTCTGGGGTGATCGTAGGGGTTTGGTGCCGACTGGTTTTCTCGCTAAGTTTGTGGATGGTTTTTCGTCTCCGCCTCATATTCATAATGCGACATACCGGGCGGTGGTGATCAAAGGGCTTATTCATAATGATGATCCGGATGCTGCCAGGATGTGGATGCCGGCCGGATCTTTCTGGACACAACCGAAAGGTGAGGCGCATATCACCGCTGCGAAGGGCTCTGTGAATATGGCCCTGGTTGAGATTGATCGAGGTCCGTACTTGGTGCTGCCCACTAATAAGGCATTTGATAGTGGTGAAAGGCCGATCAATGTTGATCCTTCAAATATTGTTTGGGTTGGTTTACCTGGAGTGCCGGCTACTGATGATAATGGGCCGAAGCTGGCTTATCTTTGGGGTAGTCTGCAGGAAGGTCAATCCAATGGGACCTTTATCAAACTGCCGCCGGGTTTTACAGGTAAGATATCTAGCAACGCATCCAGCTTCCGGGCGGTGGTCATCAAAGGGCAGCTTCAGTATTTACGGGCTGATAGTACTACGCTGAAGCCAGGGAGTTATTTTGGATCACAGGGTGAGCTGACCCACAGGATTTCATCTCAAATAGACCAGGAAACTATCCTCTATATAAGAACTGAAGGAGAGTACAAGCTGTTGGGCGATTAATAAAGCGCCTCTTTGTTTGGTACACACTAAAAATTATCCGAAAGACCCAAAAATCTGCATTCGTACTGCTCTAAATCATCTAAAATTATTATTGAAATGGATAAAGTGGGCATTAAAGGTGATGTTGACCTGACGCTAGAGCGTGCCTGTTAGCGAAGCATTATGCAAAAACACTGTTATGGAGATAACACTATGAACATACCCGTTATAAAGTCTATTTTAATTGTAATGTCTTTTGTGTTTATTTCGGGTGCCTTTGCTCAACCCGGAGGAGAAATACCGGAATTACGTTTGCCGACAGAAAGAGCATTAAAGGCCTTGAAATCAAACTTTAGAGTAACTGTTTCTGAAACAGATCTTTATTTTGCGTTTGACAGTACCTGGATTAGAAAAAACACCGGAGTAATATTTCATCCCGGCGGTGCGGTCGACCCAAGAGCTTATGCGCCTCTTGCCCGGAAAATTGCGCTCAGAGGGTATCGCGTATTGATTTTAAAAACCCCTAGTGAATTGGTGGTTGCAGGCGTATTGCCTTCGATGGTGAATACCGTTATTAATATCAATGGGGATATCGATAACTGGGCATTAGCCGGTCATTCAGTTGGCGGGGTTGCTGCCGCGCAATTTATTTTTGATAATCCGGAAGCACAATCTGTTAAAGGCCTTGCGTTATTGGCGGCGTTTCCAAATCCGGAAAAACCGATAAGCGACCGCGATGACCTGAGCATAATTTCCATTAGCGGTTCGAATGATTGTATAGTGACAGAAGAGACGATTAATACGTTTAAATGGGCATTGCCGATAACAACATCTTATTTTGAAATTGGTGGGGCTAATCATGCCCAGTTTGGTGATTATGGTCCGCAGGAAGGTGATTGTGATGCTGATATCAGTATCAGCGAACAGCAATTTAAAACAAAGAAAGCCATGATCCATTTTCTGTTGAAAGAAATTAAATAAATACAAAAAATTTAAAAATCATAAGCAATAAGTGTGGGCCCGCTAACCGCGGGCCTGCACTAAAGCGTTATACATCAAGAGGGGAGACTGTATTGATTAAAGGTAGTTGTTGTTGCGGGGCAGTTCAATTCGAGTTAACTGAAATGCCGGGTATGATGGGTACCTGCCATTGCAGCAGGTGCAGAAAAGTTGGTGCTAGCACATTTGTTTTTGTTAAATCTGAAGCATTTCAAATAACTCAAGGGCGTGATCAGATATCTATT
This sequence comes from Gammaproteobacteria bacterium, assembly GCA_028284675.1. Classification (GTDB taxonomy): domain Bacteria; phylum Pseudomonadota; class Gammaproteobacteria; order HTCC5015; family HTCC5015; genus JANQRI01. Next base: position 77,729 of record JANQRI010000032.1, read on the forward strand.
TACAAAGCAGTAACTCCCTATAAGTATGATCGATGCTTTTGTTCAGTTTGTGGCACCGCACTTGGGGAGATTCTGTCAGAAGAAGAGTCATTTCCTTTGGCCGCCAATTGCATAGATGGGGATATCCAGCTTGAGAACAAATTTCATGAGTTTGTTTCAGAGAAACCCAGCTGGCTTGAAATTGGTGATGCAGCCAAGCAGTTTGACGGGCATCCGGGTTAGCCTTAGATTTTTAATGTATAACAAGCTCCTGAAAAAACGTGAACTTTTCTATCAATTCAAAGCGTTTGCGAATCCGTCAGTTTGAGCCTGGTGATGTTGAAGACTTTGTTAGCTTCATGACAGATCCCGAGTCCACGTTATTTCTTACATTTGATGAAGCTCAAAAAAGCCGCGAAGGAGCCACGGAATTACTGTTGGCAACTATCGATTCGTATGCGTCTGATACACCTTTAATGGCTTTTGCTGTTGAAGATTACGCAAGCGGAAAATTTGTTGGATTTTGCGGGTTGACCCCTCGTGAGGATGGTGAAGTAGAAATTATGTACGCGATAATGCCAAGTTTGTGCGGCAACGGATATGCGGTTGAGACCGCATCGAGACTAGCGCAATACGCGGTTGACCAGCTTGGCTATAAACGAGTAATAGCTCCTATATCGCCTAAACACGAGGCTTCAAAAATTGTTGCAGCGAAAGCAGGTTTTGACGATCATGGACTCAGAAAAAGCCCGGACTCTTCGGAAAAAGTACATTTGTATGTTTATGAGCAAAAAGGCAGCTAATAAAAAGGCAGATTGATCAGGATGGCTGCCATATATTTGCAGCTTTAAAAAAATGCCGATGAAACTTCAAAAGAGACTAAGCATTATCTTGCTTGTATTTCTTGTAATGCTTGCTATTGGTTTTGTGTTGCCCGAAAACTTGGTGATTCCTGTAAAAGGGGCTGATAGCAGCGACTGGAATCATGATACCTTTTGGTATGAGCCTTGGGGTAAGTCGGTAGTGCATAAAGGCATCGATATTTTTGGTGATAAATCCACGCCGGTAATATCGCCAACCAATGGTGTTATTATTTACAGAGGAAATATTGATATGGGCGGTAATATTATATTGCTTCTTGGCCCGAAATGGAGAGTTCACTATTTGGCTCATTTGGAAACAATTGAGTTTGATGCCGGTTTATTTGTACAGCCCGGCAGCCAAATCGGAACGTTGGGGGACACCGGTAATGCGATCGGTAAACAGCCTCATGTACATTACTCGATTATTTCGTTAATCCCTTATATATGGAAAGTATCAACTGAAACTCAAGGGTGGAAAAAGATGTTCTACTTGAACCCTCATGAAAAGCTTAGTAGGCTTTGACCAGTTTGCAGCTGTGGAATATATATACTATACATCTGTTTCAGGGTGATTATAGTGAGTTATTGCAATGAAATAATCAGGGCTATTAATAATGAAGACAGTTAAGTTCGGTGATCTTTGGAAAAGTTATCCCGGTGATGATCCTTGTAATAAGGAATTTAAGAATCAATGTGCCATTCGTGTAGGCGCTGCGTTGGCAGGGTGCAGTGTTGATACCACCAGGCTGGTTAGTAAGAAACGGCATTGTTGGTATCATAAATCATCCGACGGTCATGTGTTGGCCGCAGAGGAGCTGGCTGCAGGTTTGAACAAAACCCGGGTTCCCGGCATCGGTTTGCCTCAAAAATTTGAGGGCGAAGGATTTCGCGCGAAAATTGCAGGTAAAAAAGGAATAGTCTTTTTTAAAGATTACTGGATGCGTTCAGTTGATAGGCCGGCAAGTCCCACAGGTGACCATATAGATTTATGGAACGGCTCACGGCTTACAGACTGGTCCTCCTGGGCCAGAATACGTTTTGGTATAGTCATTCCGAATTTATGGTCTGATTTGGAAAAATCGAAGCAGGTAATATTCTGGCAGGTTCAATCGTGAAAACTGCTTTGGGTATGATAATAGGATCTCTTATAGGTTGTCTGGTTTGTATTTCAGTAGCTTGGGTAATCGGTCAGGTTTTCGGGCAGATGTACCAAAGTGAAGATGAAGCAACGAGAAACTTTAAAATATTCTTTGTGTGTTTTATCGCATGCTTTTTTGTTGGCGGCTTTGTGGGTTTCAAAATCGGGAAAAAACTGCAACAACATAACTCATAGACTCTAGGGGTTATTTTAATGGAGAGTAAAAACAATGAATAATGATAAATTCTTGCCTATTTGGGTCTGGGGAATTGTTTTGCTGCAGATATTTTTAGTGCTGTTCTTTTCGATTGGAACCGCTATGAATCCGGGTGAGTTTATACCAGATGTTTCCGAATTAAATTATGTTACTCAACTTTACATTACGAGAAATATCACTGTAGTGCTGGGGATAGTTATTGCTTTACTTCTTAGGTCTCACAAAGCACTTTTGGCGTTATTGGCTGTACGATTGTTGACGGATATATCCGATGTTATAACGGTATATGCTTTGAATGTGGAAGTAATTAAATCCAGTGTTCCAATGGTCGTTGTGCTGCTGATTATCCCCGCGCTAGTGGCGATCGGGTATATATGGAAGCGGGTTAATTGAAAAGCAAAGAGTATATAACCATTCCGCGAACATTTAAATTCAGGCTAGAAATACCAGCCCAATTGTATAAGTAGCCGCTTATCGGTGCTAAGCTCCAGGCTGTCTGTTCCTGACAGTATACCGCCGTACTCAGTACCGGATGAACCCATCGGCCTGTCAATAGCCAGCAGCAGTTGGAGGTTTTGTGCCAGATCATGTTGGCTCAGTATTTGTAATAAAGAAGACCGGTCAGACAGGTTATGAAATACCAGGGGTGTTATGCGCCAAAGTGGTGTTAACTCTATGGTGGCGGATGCGGCGATATATTCTTTGCCTAACGTAAAAACCTCACCGCGTTGTATACGGTTTAACAGGTCAGGATTTTGTAGCAAAGTCGCAGCCTCAATACGCCGTTGATCAATACCAAAACCGTTATAAAAATATTCTATTGTGCCGCTATAATTGGTGGTCCCCCAAACCCAGGAGTGTGATAAACCGGTTACCAGGCTGGTCACCGTGTCGTTATCGGTTTTAGTGACAATAACATCACCGTGCCATACGGCACCTCCGAGGGCTGTATTACCACCGAAGCCGGCTATGCTCTCGTTATAATGTCGCGCGATCAGTAAATCGTACTCGCTATTGCCGATTACCCCGTGATATTTAAAGGCGGTTGAAGCAACCTTATTTGAGATTTCACCTTGATCATTCCGGCGCACAACGCTAACAGCCTGTAAATCATTGCCATTGGCGAACAGGTATTGTCCATAGAGCATATCATCACCGGTTTTGTATTCTTTATCTACGGCCGCCGGATCAAAGGGGTTAAAAAAATCCATTGGCGCATATATTAATCCGTTCCCCCAACTAATTGCCTGGCGGCCGGCGCGGACAACCATTTTTTCCGATGTGTAGCTCAGATTAAACCGGTCAAAGCGGTGCGACAGTATTGAATCGCCCCCGGTGTGTATGCGATGCGTAAGATCGAACAATCGATGGTCATCATTTTGCACGGCGCCGCCAGGGAATATTGTCAACGCCGGTGGAGGTGATCTTTCCAACGCATCACTTTTTAAGTGAATCAGTTGATAATCCGCTTGTAATGCCCAGGCAGAAGGCTGCCAGTTTAACTTCACCCGGATATCTGCACTATGGTCAGTGGCATCATCGCCGATAAACTGCTGATACAGGCTGGTATCCGGGTATTGAGTATAAAGTGCGCGATATTTGGTATGGCCGCCAATGCTAAACGAATCTGCAGCCGATGTGCTCAAGCAAAGTACATATAAAAAAATGATGGCAATGGTGTTTTTAGCATTTTTGCTCATTGAATAGTGTGGTTAATGAGTTCATCGCTGATGATTTTGCCGTCCTGCATTTTGATTAAGCGCTTCGCATACCGCATGATGCGTTGATCATGCGTTGAGATCACAAATGTAGTTTGATAGTGCCGGTTCAGTTTTACGAATAGTTTCATTAACTGTATCGCGGTATTGGAATCAAGGTTGGCGGTAGGCTCGTCGGCTAATATTAGCGTGGGTTTGCTGACAATGGCTCGCGCAACCGCCACGCGCTGCTGCTGGCCGCCGGATAATTGCGAAGGCAGGCGGTCTTGTATGCCATCAAGCCCGACTTCCCGCAGTACCTCTGCCGATTTTAACCGGCGTTCGGAAGCGGGCAGACCTTGCACCTGCATAACAAACTCAATGTTTTCCTGTGCGGTTAAAACGGGAATTAAATTGTAAGCTTGAAAGACAAAACCAATTTTGTGCAAACGTATATCGGCCAGCTGCCCTTTGCCCAAACAATCAATACGTTGTCCATTGATCGCTATTTCACCGCTATCGGGAGAATCCAGTCCGCCCATTGCATTCAATAGCGTTGTTTTACCGGAGCCGGAGGGGCCGGATAAACAGACAAAATCGGCGACATTAACATCGAGCGTGACATGATCCAGGCCGATAATTTTTTCCTCGCCTTGTTGAAAAGTCCGGCACAGTGATTTACAACTAATTGCAGTCATTAATAGTACCTTCTCAGTTAATAGGTTTTGGTCAGTGCGTCTACCGGATCATAACGGCTGGCGCGCCACGCGGGTAACAGGCTGGTTAACAGACCCAGAACAATAACAATCACATTGGCTAACAGGATGTCGCGCAGATATAGAGCGGGGTAAAGTGTACTGCCGGCGCCCATCATTGCCATGCCTTCGGCGACAACCGATAAATCGATGCCGCTTTCCAGCGGTTTAATACTGGCGACGGCAGCAACATTGCCAATGCTCAGGCCAATAGCCAGTAAAAAAAACGATTCGAGCAAAAATTGATACAGTATACTGCTGGGCCGCATGCCTAATGCCTGCATCAGGCCAATTTCACGTACGCGTTCAAATACAGCCATAATCAGTGTATTGGCCAGACCAAATGACAGGGCCAAAAAGATGACGATGATCCAGATCAATACAAAACCATCCATCACGTTAAGCATAGTGCCCAGATAGGTGTCCAATTCAGTCCAGGGTAATACTTCAGCATCCGTGCTGACAGAAGATTTAAGCATTTCTGTCAGTGCCGTGATATCGCGATAGTCATGACCCATAATGGCGACTTCCGAAATTTGATCATCCATCTGCAGCATTTTTTGCACAGTATCACGGGCGGCATAAATGGTGCTTTCTTCTTCCGCTTCGATGGTCGCTTTATACAGACCGACAACACGAAAGCCCCGGTCTGCGATATCATTTTCCGGGTCCTGGCTCATGACAACGACACGCTTGCCCAGCCCGGTATCCAGGCGCTTGGCCAGACGGGCGCCGATTACCAGGCCTTTGTCATCAATATTGTCTAAAAAGCGTCCGGCACTCATGCGGTCCGCCATCCGGGTGATCGGCAGTTCCTTGCCCGGATCAATGCCGACCAGCATTACACCACGGCCATCACGCTCGCTGGAGATAACAGCCGGCACACGCACGCGGGTTGTCCAGGCGAGTACGTCCGGTTGACCAAGTGCGTTTAATAATGTGCCTGAGGGACTGGCCAGGCTGTTATTGATGTTTGGATCGTTGCGATAATCCGGATGATGAATCTGCACATGACCGGGTAAGTTACGTATCCCGCTTTTGATCATGTCATCGACCATGCCACGCATCAATGCAGTCATAAAGATCATGGCCCAGGTACCTATTGTAATGGCTGCCAGCATAATGAGCGTGCGGCGATAGTTGCGCCACAAATTACGCCAGGCCAATACAAAAACGGTGTTGAGTAATAAAGACATCATGCAACTCTCATTGCCTGCACAGGCTTTAGAAAATGCAATCGCATTGCCGGGTAAACTGCGGCAAGTAAACTAAAGATATAAACGATGACGGGTCCGATAAGTATCGATATAAACGACACACTCGGATACATTCTATCGGGCAAATTAAATTTGTCGGCCATCTCTTCCATGCCGGGATAATAAAATCCGTAGCGGTTAAAGTAGAATGTGATCAAAAAACCGATAAAACAACCCAGCAATAAACCAAGTAGTGCCATTAACCCGGTTTCCAATAAAATCAGGCGTGATAAGCGGCCGGGTTTCAGTCCTAAAGCCATCGTAATGCCAAACTCACGTGTGCGTTCAAGTACTGACATAAGCTGAGTATTCAATACACTGAATGCCACTAAAATAATTAATATGCCGTACATAAACCATGCACTGGACATATCAGCCTGAATAGCCTGCATTAATCCGGGTTGCAGGTTTATCCAATCGCGCGCAATCAAATTCGGTTTGCCTGTTATATATTCATTAATACGCTGCTGCCATTGCTTAACCGCAAAAAGATCGGGAACATTAACAACGATGTTATGCCCATGCGTACCCATACTAAACAGCTGCTGAAAGTATCCCAGAGGCATGGCCGCAATGTTGCGATCCAGATCAATAATGCCCGAGTCAAAGATGCCGACAACCGAGACAATAGCTGCCGCAAACGAACCATCGCGCCCGCTGCCCAGCAATGTTATCTCATCGCCTATTTTAACTTTGAGGTTGCGTGCCAATACTTTGCCCAGCACAATTTCTTCCGCATGGGAGTCTTGTAAATAGCGGCCTTCTTGCAGCAGGCCCGGCAGGGTTGAAACCTGCGGTTCATATTGCGGTTGCACACCGAGGACCTGCATGCCGTATGAACGTTGTGCGCTGGATGCCAGCGCAAATGCTGCCGCGCGCGCACTGACGGCCTCACTGCTCAGCTCATCGCGAAGCTGTTCGGCAAGTTGAATGATATTTGGAATGCTATAGCGTATTTTGGCATCTTCATTATAGGTTGGATGCTGCACCTGGATATGACCGGAAAACGCATTCAGCGTATTCTCAATCATCATTTGATAAGTACCCAACTGCAGTGAAATTAAAAACACCAGCAGCGTATTAGAGAATACCATGGCGCCGACGGTCAACCAGGTACGGCGCTTGTGTCGCCACAAGTTACGCCAGGCTAATTGCAAAATGATGTTCATTGACGGGGGTTACGCAAATTGGATTGGGTAAAAATATTGGCTGGCAGCTTTTGATTAAATTCAACCGTATCAACCGTCATTTCTGTCCATTCATCCGGCGACTCTATTTTGCCCATTCGCGTTGTTTTAGCCACTGTGCGACCGCCCATGTTGGCAATCGCCGAGGTTTTCATCACTTTAACCAATACGCCGTCCTGATCCCAAAATTGCTGTTCCAACACCACGAAATCATCGCGAATTGTCCAAACCTCCTTACCCCAGACAACCGCGGCATCTTCATGTGGAATGGAGGTGATGACGTAAACCTTATGACCGTCCTGCTCGCGTTCTTCACTTAATGAATGGGTATAACTATCGATAATGTCGGTTGAGCGGCTAATGTCTTTGTTAGAAAAGTCGCTCCCCATCCAGCTTTGCGCCATCATAGAGGAGGGCACTTTAATAATCCGGTTCACTTTGGGTGAATAAGTCCACATGTTCCTATCATTTAGCAGTGTTGCATTGCCGGCGTCCTTTTTCGGTTTGGTAATCCGAACCAATGACTGTTTATCACCGGCTGTCCAGGCACGCATCGACATGGAGCGTTCCCAGTCGGCACGATGAATTGTCATCGTCATTTCAGAGTAAGAAGTGGTGCCGCGCCAATGATTCATCGCGGCACGTACAAGGTCAACAGCATCGGGTTGCTCAGCAGCGATGCCGCCGCTCATAAAAAATAAAAGTAATATGGTTAAACGCATGTTAATTCCTTACTCCAAATGGTGGACCATAATGGCCATAAAATCTTTGGTGATACGCTTGTAGCGCTTGGGATCGGTGTAAATGAAATCATGGATACACAAACCCGAGAAAAACACGTCGAGCATACGAACAATGCGGTCCTGCTCCATATCAGAAACCTCACGGTTAACGTGCTTAAACAAGGTTTGCTTCCAAGCGGCCATCGTTCGGTTGATGCGTTCCCGCAAACGCTCCTGACAGGCCGGGTTATGCACTGAATTACTAATAAAATAAAACAAAGCGGCATATACGCCACGATATTGTTCGATAGAGGTGAAGGTCGTATCGATAAGGTCATTAACTAATGCTTGCAGATTTTTGTGATTTCGCTCCTGCACTTCATCAAGTAGGGCAATGATGTAATCTAAAACAGCCAATTGCACCTCCTCCATGTCTTCAAAGTGGTGAAATAAGGTGCCTTTGCTCATGCCGAGCTTTGCCGATAGTTTGCCGCTTGTTAGCGTATGGGGGCCGTTAACCGATAAAATATCGACCGCAGCTTCAACGATCTTTTGTTTGGTCTCGGCAGCTTGTTCCACTCTTATATTCATGCTTTTTACCTTTAGATATATGAACCGAACCAGAGCGGCGCATTGTCTCCAGTGTTGAAGTATAATATCATTGACCAATCGATCGGTCAAATATGGAGTGATGCGAAGTACGCTATTTAGCATTGAAATCAGCTAACCGGACATTTAAGATATTCAAAAAATAAACGGGCGATCACATAACGCTATGAAAAATAAAGAAAACGCGGCTAGCGGTAGTATGGTTTCTATAATGTATTATTGGGTGATTGTATCCATATCTTTCTGTTAAGCGGTCAACTTATGTATCAAGTAGATAGCAAGGATAGTGTGAGAGAGATTTCAGATATCCCGCAGTCATCTGTTGGAGCACCAATACCCGCTGTGATTGCAGGTGAACACTCAGCTGCAATAGTATTCTATGCTCAAACCAATGATCCAGGCTGGGATGGTTCAACTGTCCGAATGGTAAACACTGATAGCGGCAATGAACCTTCGGTGATTATTAGGTTTGATTCGTGCTATGCACATTTTTTCGGACCGCCGAATGATGAAGCATTTTTTGGCCATCCCCTCTATGGTCGGGGAGTGCGGCCATATAAAAACTTTGAAGTAGAAAATTCCTCATGGATAAGAGCCTTAGAAAAAATGAACTCTGTACACCCTTATCACGACAGTGAGCATTTCATGTCTGGTAAAAAGCATTTCATACTGGCTTTCCATGATTCGACATTCGAGTGTATTGCAAAAAACTACACAATAGAGAAAACACGGGGGTCGATTCACGAACTATTGATGAGACTCGGAGCAGAAATTGACCAATAGACTGCTTGGCAAGCACATGCAGATGGACCAAATGCCTGCTACCAGGGTGGGTGAAATCGCAGCTAATGCGAGGTGTTATGCGTTCTTGAAGGCTATCGTGTGGAAATACAAATAGACCATCTCGCAAGTCATCAAAACCTATTACCTACAGTTGCCAAATGGCTAAACTCGGAGTGGGGAAAAATACGCGGCGAATCGATAGATGAACGTATCTTAGCGATTAAACAATCGTTAAATACCGATAGACTGCCAATGTCTTTGGTTGCAATGATAGATGGTAAAGCTGTAGGGACGGTAAGCCTGATACCACAAGATATGGAAGGTGAGTCTAATCTTACTCCATGGGTTGCCGCACTGTATGTCGTTCCCGAATTCAGGAATCGTGGAATCGGCAGTAAACTTATTTCAAAAGTTACTAATGAGGCGAAAAACTTAAATTACCGGTCTATTTTTCTTTTCGCAACAGCAGGCCGGGAAAAACTTTATTTGAAGCTTGGCTGGAGCTTTGTAGAAAAGCGAGATTATCGTAGTGAGGTTGTGAGTATCATGACTAAGTTTTGCAATGATTCTGATTTACCAAAGCCCCCAATAAGAGAATATTTAACGCATCTACATTCATATGTCTATAACTTAAAAAAAGAAGCAGAAGATAGGGCTAAATCTATATTGACGGCAAACGCTATATTCCTTGCATCGTTAGCTTGGACCCTCAGAATTATCGCAGAGTATCATAGCAGTTCGGAAGTTGCATTAGTCTATGCAGCATCTGCATTTTGTATTTCTGGATTTATATTGGCTGTTATTAGTGTTTATTTTTCATTGAAGACATTTTTTCCAATCGTAATAGACGCAGGTAGCCCGATGGAGCCTATAGAGCTATTAAAGCTCGATTTGGACACTGCTATTAATAAGCATAATTCGCTTTCCACAAATGACATTAATGCTGCTCTCACAAGAGAGCTCAGAGCTGTATCTGAGTTGCAAATTAAGCGATCTAAGATTGTCGGCACTTCAGGTCAGTTTTTTATATATTCACTGTTTTTTTTGGCTGGTGCATTTGTAAGCACGATTTTATTGTTTTTCATAGGGTAAATATTAAGTGTCATTAATTGACCACTGGGAAAAACAAATAGAAAGCATTGGAGTTAACGAGAGAAAATATATTTCATCTCAGGTCAATACAATTGGTGTTGGAGTAGTCAGGGATTTCTGTAATGATGCCTTATTGTATGAGGCCAGGCAAATATGGCGAAAAGTTGAGCCGTTAGTGGTCCGAAGGGATGTCACAATAAAGCATGAAGTTACATCAAAAAGAATTATGGGAACTGCGTCTGCATTGCAAATAGACAACATGACCAGAGAAATATTCGAGCTATATACTTTGGATGTTTTCGTTCAATTCATGGCAGAAATCACCGGAACCGATATTTGTTTGTTGAACGATAATCTTGAGAGGTATGTTTTTAATTTTCTCTCACATAAAGGAGACATGCACGGTTTGCATGTAGACTCTTTTTCATATTCGTGTTCACTTGTAATTTATGCTCCTAGTACTAATTCTGGCGGAGTACTTCAAGTGGCTAAGAATTACACTTGTTTTGATAAAGATAAAGTTGCTTCGATTATTGCAGAGCCGGGCGATTTGATTGTCTTATCTAGTTCCAAATTTCCTCATAGAGTGTCTCCATTAAAACAGAACTCCCAACGAGTAGTATTAAATATGGCATTTACAACAGAAGCTACAAAAAATCATCTTTCTTATTCAAGAGAATCACTTTATTCGTGACTTGCGCATTAAAAACAGGTCACTATTCATATGGGAGACTTTTTTCATGATCGAAGATAAAGTCAATATTAATGGGGAATTTCTAGGTATTAGCTCACTGGCTATCTACAGTGCCCCCTGGTTTTTACAGTTTATCTTGTTAATGCTGGTTGTGGTTTTATTTGTGGTTAAGGTCTCCAGGGATTCAAGTGAGCTCAAAAAACTCTCGGAGGCGCAAAATAATGATGAACTCGAAAATTTTCTTGCGAATGTTAATCAGGTATTTTTTGGATTCGCTGTGCCGACAAAGAACCTTGCGGCATATTGGGTGGGCTTTTTAATTTATATCATTACGCTTTCCTTTGCCATTTATAATACATATGTGCATATTTTCGTTTAGCGAAGTAGTATTGTCACCGGCTTTGCGGCGAGGACTTTTATTGCGTTCTTTCGTAGTGCTCGCATTCGTGTTTTTTAGACCTGCGCATGCGGAAATCGACTGGCTGTCATTGACTATCGATAATGATGTTTTTGTTGGCAATGATGATGGTTATAGCAATGGTTTTTTCTTCTCTTTGTATGATACGAGTGGAACGGGTGCAAGACCTTCAGCAAAGTTTTGGGTGAAACCTTTATTATGGAGTTTGTCAGATGAAGGGTACGCAGCAGCGGTTAATTCGTACACCATTGGCCAGGCAATAATAACCCCGGATGATATTACGATTTCAAACCCGCCTGAGAATGATTTGCCTTATTCAGGGCTACTGTTTTTTAATAATACTTATTTGGCTATCAATGAAACTTATGCTGATAAACTGGGTGCCACGCTGGGTATCATAGGGCCTTCATCCGGTGCTAAATCAACTCAAATATGGTTTCATGATTTAATCGATGCGGACGACCCGAACGGCTGGAATACACAGCTGAATGATGAACTGGTTTTTCAGTTTTCGCGTGGTCGAGTCTGGCGCTCATGGGTTTCGGGTGGCGGTCGTTTTGACTTTTTATTAAGCAGCGAAGCCAGCTTAGGTACTTTATCAAGCGCTGTGGATGCCGGCATGATGATACGCTACGGCAAAGATCTGATGCGGTCTTATGCCACTCCTTTGTTGTCCGGATCACGAACCAGTAACCCGGTCGCCATCAAGAAAGGGTGGTTTGTGTATGCAGGAGTCAGTGCGGGATATATTTTCAACCGAATATTCACTGACGGTAACACTTATCGCGATAGTCGCTCCATAGACTATGATCATGAATATATTAGTGCTTTAGCCGGCTTCGCCTACTCATGGCAAAATATATCCGTAACGCTGGCTTTAAATGACACCAATATTCTGGAAAACGAGTCAGAGGACCAATTACAGGACTATACACGTTACGGCACCCTGACATTCGCCTGGCGGCATTAATTGGAAACGGATATTGTTCAACTAGTCTAAAATGCTGATTGAAATCAGTAATGCAGGCATTTATGATATTCAAAAAATATGGGCAAATCATATAGAGTTATGAAAATTAAAGAAAACACTGCTTGGGGTGTTTAGCTAATACCCATGTTTTTTTGGTTTTGCTTGTTATTTACACAGTAAGTGAGTTTGAACATAACATGAATATAGAGTTGGAAATCGCAGTTCCGGTCGTTATGATATGGCCTTCGGTCATTTTTAACACCGTCTACTGTGCTTTTGGTTGATATAAGGTGCCACATGAGAGAAGAAAAATATAGTATTGGAAAAATCATTGGTAGTGGAGTGTTCATATGCGTTAGTGCAGGGTTATTTTTTTTACAAGCTTCTGCTTTACTATTTATTGGGTGTGTTCTAATGGGCTTAGGCTTCGTATTAACTATTATGATGCGAAAAAATAGATAACTAAAATTTGTATGAGGTATTCGGTATTTACATGCCTTACGCCTCGTGTTTTTAGTCATTGCATAAATTTAACCAAATGAAGGAAATCATATGTATAAGAAATTAGTATTGATTGGGTGCGCCTCATTTTTATTTGTCGGGTGTGCTTCGGTTCCATTAGAAACTACTGAAAAATCTGATATGGCTAAGCAGTTTAACCCGCCTTCGGATGGTAATGCAGGGCTGTACATCTATCGCTCCGGAACTTTTGGTGGAGCCTTAAAAAAAGATGTTTGGGTTAACGGAAAATGCATAGGTGAAACAGCTCCCAATGTGTTCTTTTACGAAGAAGTTGCGGGTGATAAAGAGCACAAGCTTTCAACTGAATCTGAGTTTTCTCCTAACGATTTGGTGGTTCAAACTGATAGCGGCAAGAATTATTTTATTCAACAATTTATTAAATTAGGTGTTTTTGTCGGTGGAGCTGGGCTGAAATTAGTTGATGAGGAGAAAGGTAAAAGTGCCGTGCAAAAACTAAAGATGGCGAAAAAAGGTGAATGTAGCAAATAGCATAACAATCCTTGACATCCGACCAGACGTAAAAAACGTGCTTGTCTGTCGGTGCTTGCTCGTTTGAAATAGCGTTAGGCCCTAAATTAATGGCTATACCAGAACAAATTGAAATTCTAAAACAAGGTGCGGCGGCATGGAATGCATGGCGCCGTGATAATAAGGTTCCGATCGATCTTTCAGACACGGTACTGCATGATACAAGAGCACCGTGGCGTAATGAAAATTTAACTCAGATTGATTTAGAGGGTGTTAACCTCCGCAGTGCTAATCTTGAAAATACAACGTTGCGTGGTGCAAACCTGCGACGTGCGGATTTATCTAACGCTAATTTGCGGTATTCCACATTAAGAAAAGCCAATTTGTCCGGTGCGATTTTACGCGGCGCGAATCTCACAGGGACAAATCTGACACTTACATCGTTGCGGGATGCGAATTTGATTAATGCGCTTATGTGGGAAACTATCATCGCGCGTACTGATTTGCGTGATGTGACCGGTCTTGCTGAAGTTCGGCACGGCGGTCCCAGTATTATTGATCACAGGACTTTTCATCGTTCCGGTAAACTGCCTTATGAATTTCTGCGTGGTGTAGGGTTGTCTGAAACAGTGATTAAGCAATTTTCCACAGAAAGCAATAAGCTTTATGAAGAGTGCTTTATTAGCTATTCATCGGCAGATGATGATTTTGTAACTCGTTTTTACAATGACCTTCAGGTTGCAGGCGTTCGCTGCTGGTATGCACCTGAAGATTTAAGGCTGGGTGCAAAGATACGCCCTTCGCTTCACGATGCAATCCAAAATTCAGACCGTTTTATTGTGGTTCTCTCGGAAAGCTCCATTAAGAGTGATTGGGTTGAAGATGAAGTTGAACAGGCTCTGCAAATAGAACGTGAAACGCAGAGCACTTTGCTGTTACCTGTTCGGATCGACGATTCTGTCATGAGCTGTGATGCAGGATGGGCGGCTTCACTGCGACGTATCCGCAATATTGCAGATTTCTCGAAATGGTCTCAGCGACTGGAATACAAGCAAAGCATGGAACGTGTGCTCAATGAGCTTTCGTGTTCCGACAAAACACTCTAATTCAGCCTTGCAACGAGTTTTACGGTTAACGCCGCTTTTTGGTAAAAAGCCAAATGATCGCCCTATAGATATTTGTTCGCCTTATGACTCTTAAACATGAAATTGCTGCATGGAATGGGAAGTCATCGGCCGATATACGTGCAGTTTATGATCGCTATGAATATCAGCCATCATTTCTGACAGATCTGATCGATTACGCCAGGTCAGCACAACTACAAAAGGGTGCAACATGGCTGATCAAGCGATTTGCAGAGACAACAGATGGAATTGAAAAGGGTGTGGCTCAACAGATACTTGGGGTAATTCCTAAGCTGGAAGGGTGGGAAGCCAAACTGCATATTTTACAATGCCTGCCGCATATTCCCATTCCTGCGTCCCGCAGGAAAATCGTCGAATCGTTTACCCGGACGTGTATCCTGGATGAGAATAAGTTTGTCAGGGCATGGAGTTATGGCGGCTTCTATGAGCTCGCACGATATTTCCCTCAATATCGACAGGAGGCAGAACGCATTATGGAAATGGGTCTTGTGGATGAACCCGCATCGGTACAGGCTCGAATTCGTAAGGCTCAGGCACAGGGGTTTTTATGAGTGCTGCTTTGTAAAAAAAGCCCCCGCGAAGGGGGCTTTTTTAGCTCCTGGTTTTTAGTTGTCGAAGCGGTCAAGGTTCATGACCTTCACCCAAGCATCGATAAAGTCACGTACAAATTTTTCCTGTGAATTGGCATATGCGTAGATCTCTGCATACGAGTTTTCATGGTGTCAATCCTTTCATACGGATGCCGCATCAGCGGCGTTGGTTTAAGTAGAGCCCGCCTTGAACTATTGATGGCAGGTTCAGCCGGGTAACATGAGTTCAAAGTCGATATGCTCGTTACTCGTGCTACAATCACGTCTATAATTGTCATTTCCTATCAAATAAAGCTTAATGATAATTTTTCCCGTATAAAAATCGTTTTATTCTATAAAATTGATAGGCTAAGGCTAATAACCAGTAGAGAAACCCATGAATATTAGGGATTTGCAGTATTTTCTGGCGGTTGCGGAGTTAGAGCATTTTGGGCAGGCAGCAGACCAATGCTGTGTGAGTCAGCCCACATTGAGCGGGCAAATTAAAAAACTCGAAGAACAGCTTGGGGTAACCTTATTCGAGCGGACAAACCGGCGTGTTATGCTGACCGAAACAGGGCGACAGATCGCTCATTCAGCCAGACGTATTCTGCGTGAAGTAGGCACGATCCATGAAATTGCTGAAAGCTGTCATGACCCTATGGCGGGTAAATTTCGTTTAGGGGCATTTCCAACTTTGGCTACTTATATTTTTCCGGATCTTGTTCTCAAAGTTAAAGAGGTCATGCCTAATCTGCGCCTGATTTTGATTGAAGAGAAAACAGCCGTTTTGATTGAGAAATTGCGGCACGGAGAAATTGATGCAGCTTTGTTGGCGTTGCCGGTGTATGATGATTTTCTGCTGAGCCATAAGCTCTTTGAAGATAAGTTTTATCTTGCTGTGCCGGCGGATCATGAGCTGACAAAATACGATATAGTCAATCAAGGTATATTATCCAAACATCGATTATTGCTTTTAGAGGAAGGGCATTGCCTTCGGGATCAGGCTTTGGAGGTATGTCAATTACACGGTATTGCCGAAGAGCAGGACTTTAAAGCGACAGGTATGGAAACATTAAGGCAAATGGTCAAGGCGGGCACCGGCATTACTTTTATTCCGGAAATTGCGATGAATCAAAATGAGCGTGATATCCGCTACATTCCGTTTGAAGTCCCGGCACCGGCTCGCACTATTGGCTTGGTTTGGAGAAAAACAACTGCAAGACAGCAGGTAATGGATAAAATTATAAAAGAATTCTGCCGTTAAGATTGTTTGATGTCACTTATGAGACTATTATGTGATGGTATCCTAACGTTATACGTGATTAGCTGAAGTCGTATGAATAATATAGATTATCTCGCAAAAGCGTCACTCATATTTACTTGCTTATTAGTTCTCGCAGGCTTTGTTATGGCAGGTTGGGGAATATTAGGATTTCTGGAATATATCTTTGGCATAACTGTCTTAATTCCACTGCAAAATCCCACTTTCCCACCTGGAACCCAGTTTGTTCATTGGCTTTTAATAACCGTATCCGGTTTCGTGTTTCTGATTGGGTTCTTTACGAGATGGAAATATACGCCGATAAGTATGCTGGTGATTTTTTCTGGTTTGGCAACTTTATGTGCAATAGAAACACTTGATTTTATGAAGAATGAGAGCCGCTATATTGATTTCTCACGGGAACTCGCCTGGTACATAGTGATATCAATTTATCTATTGAGGTCAAAACGAATGAAAGGTCACTTTGGTGCCATTAGTATTGTTAAAGGGGATCAAATTGCGCATAACAAATGACTGTGGTTCGTAGTTAAGTATTTAGACAGTATTTTTATTCTATTTTGTCCCATTTTGAATTTTGGCATTTAAGATACCGGATGCAGTGGCTGTACCGGTTAACGTAAAGTGATGTATAAGAGCCGCTTTACAATCGGTATATAATGTAATTCATAAAAGTGAAAAATGAATTTTTCGATATTTGATTCAAGCCAGTCTCAGGCGGTGATCGAACTATTTCACCGTGTTTTCTCTGATTCTGAAGGAGCGGATGAAGGAAAGCTGATTAGTCAGTTAGTGTCAGATCTAATTGCTACAACGAGCACTCAGGATTTACTGGGTTGTGTGGCGTCACTTCAAAAAAAACCTATTGGATGTATATTTTTTAGTCGTCTCACTCTGGAAAATAATGCAAACGCATTTATCCTATCTCCCGTGGCGGTTGATGTCAGCTATCAGCGTAAAGGTATTGGTCAGCGATTGATAACTTTTGGTATTCATTATTTAAAAGAACAAGGTGTCGAGTGGGTCTTTACATACGGCGATCCAAACTATTATTCAAAAACTGGTTTTCGTTTCGTCAGTGAAGAGTCAGTTAAGGCTCCACTGAAACTAAGCCACCCGGAAGGTTGGCTTGGACAGTCTCTTAATGGTGACCCCATTAGTTCTATATATGGTGTATCCAAATGTGTAGATGCATTAAATAAAGCAGTGTATTGGTAAAGCAAGTTATGAAGGTGGGTATAAAGCCTACTGTTTAACTTAATGTTATACTCCAAACATGAAAGCAAGATATATAGCTAAATGGTCGGTTCTAAGCTGTTTTCTGCTTTATTCGGTTGCAGCACATTCAACCACTGGCCTTGGTGCATTAGACGGCCTGGAATATATCTGTGTGCTTGCTATGGGTTTGGGCTTTTTCCCGATTTTTATTGCATTTGTGCTGGGGCAGCGCTTTGCTTTTGGTGGCTTGGTAATACAGGCTGTTCTTTTGCCGGCATATCTGATACTCATTACAGGGATTTTTTTTGGGGCGGCTTTTCTGAGTGAATCTCATCTCCAGGGTGTTGGTGGCTGGATGCTGGCGGTTGGCGCAGTACAGATACTGGCAATTATTGGACTAAAAAAAACCAGTATTGGCCATCTGACTGATAATAAATCGCCAGACGCTGCATCCACTCAACCCGATACGCCTGAGCGGCATACAGACTAGTTCTACCATTAAGGAAATCAGTGTTAAATATATAACTAAGATGGTCGAGATATTTGCAATAAATGTAAATGTATTTGAAGTTTAATCCTGTTAACTTCAGAGGGAGAGGAAGATGTCAGAAGAATTTTCATTTAATGCGAGCTTTGAAATTAACTCTAAAGAATCAATGGAATTGTTGAAGCAATTGGAAGCTTGCTTTAACAGTGAACAATATGATTCGATTCAAGGTATTCTTTCCGGTTCCAACTTCAATTTGGAAGCTGAACCGGTCACAGAAAAACTTAAACGCTTATTCCCTGAATATTCTGAATATAGGGATTATTTTGATGGGAACCTGCTGACGGGGCTCATGGAGACGGCACAGGAAGATCATCCTCAGCTTACAGTGGAAGGTGAAGAGCAATGCAAGCTGTCTATAGAAGGTGTTGACCATACCGCGCCCGATTTTTGTACATTTTTTATGGTTTTATTAAGTTCTTTAGATTTATCAAATTTGTCAGGCAGCGCGCAGTCCGATTATGGCTGGTCAGCGAAATGGACAGACGAAGATGGTGAATTGGTGGCACACTTCGAACATCCTGAAGAGGAATATTGAAAGCGTGTGAAAAGTGCTAAAAACTCCAGGCCAATCAGCATATATTCGAATACTTGTTTTTTCAGGGTGTCTACTGATTCTAACCGGCTGCTTTAGGACTGCTTCGGAATATGATGCCTCAGAAAAAACGCAGGTGCAGGGGTTCACTGAGACATTACGTCATCAAGGCATCGAGCGCAGCTATCATATCCGCTTACCCCAGGGGTTCCACAAGGGTGAATCATTTCCGCTGGTATTGGCTTTGCACGGTGGCGGTGGTGAAGGGCGAAAGTTTGATCAAGGCACGCAAGGTACGCTGAGTGATGCTGCCGACAGGCGGGGTGTTGTTCTGGTATTTCCGGAAGGTGTGAATAAGCAATGGAACGACGGTCGTACTGAAATATTTAAAGGCAAAGCCTATGATGATGTTGGCTTTATAGGCAAAATTATAGATACGATGGTGAATAATTATGGCATTGATAGCCGGCGTATCTATGCCACAGGCATCTCGAACGGTGGTTTTATGTCGGTACGTCTGGCGATGGATTTATCCGATAAGATTACAGCCGTGGCTCCGGTGACAGCGCAGCTTTCAAAAGCACTTGAAGGCAAGATGCCGGAACAACCGATCTCTATTATGATTATCAATGGCACCCAAGACCCGCTGGTGCCTTTTAATGGTGGTCATATTCGTTTATTCAGGTTCGGCCGTAGTCGCGGTGAAATTCTCTCGACTACTGCGACGATCGAGTATTTTCGTCGTCATAATGGTTGCGCGACCACACCTGAGAGGAGTAGGTTTCAGGATACGGACCCGAATGATGGCATGGAGGTTGAAATGGAGAAATACAGCGGTTGTAGAAACGGCACTGAAGTTGTGCTGGTGAGAGTCATTGGTGGTGGGCATACCTGGCCCGGTGGTAAGCAATACCTTAAAAGGATAGTGGGCGGAGTCAGCCGGGATATCAATGCCAGTGAGCTGATTATTGATTTTTTCCTGGGCCACCGCTCTGTTCGTTAAAGGTAACGGCATGCGATAATTGGGCAGCGCTTTATTGCCTTTTATAATGTATTATCAAGCCCTGATACGGTTCGTATCCTATTATATTTGAATCTGCAGTTTAAAATAAAAGAGAGCTGACAATGCTTCGTTTGTTCACAATATTTCTATTCATCCTCCTTTCTACGTTTATTACAGCGTGTGATCGCAGCTCGGAAACCGAGGAGGAAGCCCCATTGCGGATGGTAAGAACTTTCTGGGTCGCAAATGGGGATATGGATAACTGGTATGAGTTCCCCGGTGTGGTTGAAGCGGCTCGTGAAGCGGATTTAAGTTTCCGTGTGTCCGGTCAGCTAAAAAAGCTTTCAGCAAGAGAGGGGGATCGGGTTGAAAAAGATCAGTTGCTGGCGCAGCTCGATGCCACTGATTACGATATTCAACTGAACAGTCGTCAAGCTGAATATAATAAAGCGGATGCCGACTTTAAACGTGCAGAAAAGTTGGTCAATACAGGTGCAATATCACGTGCCGATCATGAACGGCTGAAATCACAATGGGAGACATCCGCTGCGGCTCTGGCAGCCGCCCAGCAAAATGTTGCGTACACTTCATTGAAGGCACCGTTCAGCGGGCGCATTGCGACACGGCATGTGGAAAATTTTGAGGAGGTTAGCGCCAAGCAGACTATTTATACACTGCAGGACCCTTCTGCCATCACAATTAGGATTGATGTCCCGGAAAGCATTATGATTCGTGCCAGGGAGAATACTCGGCCCGAAGCCTATGCGGTATTTGCGCAGATTCCTCAACGTAAATTTTCTTTGATCCTGAAAGAGGTTTCAACCAAAGCCGATGTGCAAACCAGCACTTATGCGGTAACTTTTGATATGCCATTGGTTGATGAGCTGAATATTTTGCCGGGCATGTCAGTGACTGTTTATGGCAGGCCTGATAACTCGAACCGTGTTGATGAGGGTGTTATTTCGGTACCGGCTCATACGGTACTTGAAGATATTAACGGGCGCTTTGTTTTTGTAGTTAAGCGTGAAGCTGATGGCAAAGGCACAATAGAAAAGCGCGCGGTGACCATTGGCGAACTGACGGATTCGGGGTTGACCGTGACCAGTGGTTTACGAATAGGAGATGAAGTGGTGTCTGCCGGGATGAGCAAAATGACCGACGGACTTAAAGTAAGGTTGCCTGCGGAGGCTGCTCAGTGAATATCACCCGCTTTGCGATTGAAAACAGCCGTTTGACGCTGGTGCTGTTATTTGTGGTGATTGTTACGGGGGCACAGACTTTTTTTACGATGCCGCGCGCTTATGACCCGGGTTTTATTATCCGTGCCGCACAGGTTTTAACCCATTTCCCCGGTGCAAGTCCGGAGCGGGTTGAGCAGCTGGTATCGGCGCGCCTTGAGGAGGTCATCAAGGAAATTCCTGAGCTTGATTTTGTAAACAGTGAATCACGTACCGGTATTTCAATTATCACGGTCAATATCAAGGCAAGTTATACCGAGATGCGCCCGATTTGGGATAACCTGCGCAGGAAAGTGGAAGAGATTGAAACCGATATGCCGGACGGGGTTATCGGCCCGTTTGTGAACGATGAGTTCGGTGATGTTTATGGCATTGTTTTTACCATTTCAGGTGAAGGGTTTAACTATACTGAACTCAATAGTATTGCCGAAGATATTCGCGATGAACTGCAGCGCCTGCCTGATGCAGCAAAAGTTGATATTCTTGGTGAACAGGAAGAGCGCATATTTATCGAATACGATAATTCGAAGCTGGCCGAACTGAACCTTTCGCCATATCAGCTCTCCCAGTCTTTGGCGAGCCGTAATATCGTTATATCCGGAGGCAGCTTTACACTGGAAGATGAGCGTATTGCGCTGGAGCCCAGTGGTAATTTTGAATCCATTGACGATATTAAACACACCGTGATACGTGTGCCGGGGAGTGATCGTCTGCTATACCTGAAGGATATAGCGCATGTTACTGCGGGTTATGTTGACCCACCCGAATCATTAGTGCATTCCTCCGGTACCCGTTCGCTGGCATTAGCCATTGCGATGCGTGAAGGCGGTAACAATATTGCGCTGGGTGAACAGGTCAGTGCCGCACTCAAAGGGTTTAACTTAAAGTACCCTTATGGCATCGAGTTCGATGTTGTCAATTTCAGCCCTGCTGAAGTTGATAAAAAGGTCAGCGATTTTGTGAGTAATCTGCTGCAGGCTGTGTTGGTCGTCAGCCTGGTTATGCTGGTCAGTTTGAAATTGCGAACCGGTCTGATTGTCTCCAGCCTCATTCCGATCAGTATGCTGATGAGTTTGATCGTAATGTCGATGTTTAACATCGGCCTTGACCAGATTTCCCTTGCGGCATTAATTATAGCGCTTGGAATGCTGGTGGATAACGGTATCGTTATGTCTGAAAACATTATGGTGCAGATGGAAAAAGGTAAAACTGCGATGCAGGCTGCGGTGGATTCAGCCGCTGAATTGCGGATACCTTTGCTTACCGCCTCATTGACCACGGGAGCGGCATTTTTGCCGATTTATCTGGCTGAATCTGATGTTGGTGAATTTACCGCCTCATTGTTTAAAGTGGTTACCATAACTTTGCTGTGTTCCTGGGTAGTTTCAATGACAATAATTCCCATGCTTTGTGTTTCTTTTCTAAAAGTGAAACCGAAGCAGGAATCATTTAGCAGTACATTCTATACGATATATCACCGTATACTATCGGTTTTGCTGCGTCACAGAACAGCAACCCTGGCAGGTATCACAGTGCTTGGCCTGGTAATCGTTATTGTCGGGTTCCAGTTTTTACCTAAAGTTTTTTTTCCGCCCTCCGATCGACTCTATTTTAAGGTTGAACTTGAGTTGCCGACCGGTACCGATATTACAGCCACCCAGCGGGTTGTTTCGGATTTCGAAAACTTTATACAGCAGAAGCTGACATTGAATGAAACACGCACTCACGGTGTTACCAACTGGATCAGTTATATCGGTAATGCCGGTCCGAGGTTTATCCTGTCTCATAACCCCAAGCCTTCCAGCCCGGGTTATGCCCTGATGGTCGTGAATGTGAATTCAGACGAGCACGTCGGCAGCTACATGCAGCAACTTCAGCGCTACGCAATCGAGCATCATCCGGATTTGGAAATCAAAACACGCCTGATTGAAAATGGGCCGGCAATTGAAAACCCGGTGGAAGTCCGGCTGTCGGGCACGGATATAGATACCTTATTTCATGAAGTCGAAGCTTTGAAACAGAATATGAAAGAAATCGGTGGCTTAACCAACATCAGCGATGACTGGGGACAACGGATTAAAAAGCTGGTTATCCGGATTGACCAGGCTCGTGCTTTGCGCGCAGGTGTGACCAGTGAGGATATTGCAGTGTCACTACAAGCGGGTATGAGTGGCCTGACGTTAACCGAATATCGCCGGGGAGAAGATATTATTCCTGTTTTATTGCGTTCCAATGCGGCTAATCAAAACGATATCAGTAAAATTGAATCTCTGGCTGTTTACGTGCAATTCACTGGAAAATCTCTTCCGCTCAGGCAAGTCGCTGATATTGAGTTGGTATGGGATGTGGCCAAAATTCTGCGTCGTAACGGTCTGCGGACTGTTACCGTGGGTGCGCAACTGCAGGACGGCGTGACTGCTGCGGAAAAATTCACGCAATTAAGCCCCTGGTTCCAAGAGCGTTTTCCCAGTGAGCGGACAGACATACGTTTTGCACTGGGTGGTGAAAGTGAAACTTCCGGAAAAGCCAATCAATCGATTGCTGATAAGCTGCCTGTTGCAGGCTTTATTATTTTGCTGTTGCTGGTCGGACAGTTTAATTCCATTCGTAAAGCCGGAATAACGCTAATGACGATTCCTCTTGGAATGATTGGCGTTATTCTTGGATTGCTTGCGGTGAACTCTTTCTTCGGCTTTATGACCCTGTTGGGTATCGTGTCACTGGCCGGCATTGTGATTAACAATGCGATTGTATTACTTGAACGTATTCAGATAGAGCTCGATAACGGTCTTGAGCATATGCAGGCCATTCTTTCCGCTGCGCAACAACGTGCACGGCCTATATTGCTGACCACTGTCACTACTGTGCTCGGTCTTCTCCCGCTGTACATCAGCGGCGGTGAGATGTGGGAGCCTATGGCGGTCGCGATTATGGCCGGGCTGTTATTTTCGACAATAATGACGTTGGGCGTAATACCAGTGGTTTATGCTGCTTTATACAGGGTTAAACCATGAAATTTAATCTATTGAACAAGACACATATTAAAGCAACAGGCCGGGTATCGAGCTTCTGCCGATACACTAAAATAACCGGATAAATCCTCTGATTAGTCCTAATTAATGATTGAAATCGATTTTTCCGATTTTAATATATACCCTCGCATATGATGTATTTATCGGGCAAAAATAATGTGTTCGGTTTTTGCACTGTAAGGAGGTTTTTGTCTGGCTCCATGAGCTTTTAGTCTAAACCGGTAGAAACGGGTCGGGTTTTTTAGGAGGAACTATGGTTGGTTTTATGAAAGAGCTAAATATGCAAATTCTAATATTCATAATTTTAATAGGGGCTTTATATTTGGGGTTTAGAGACTGGTCTTCTGATGAGGAAAAGGCTACCAGGAGCCAGGTGAGTAAATGGGCAGAAAAATTAGACAGAAATGTTAATTCGTCTGGGGTTTATATTCAATGGGAGTCAGATACATTGCCCGAAAATGATGCATGGGGTACGCCTCTGAAAGTGGATTACAGAAATGAAGGTCTTGCTGAGTTTGTTTATGTAAAGTCGGCAGGAGAAGATTTAACATGGGATACTGAAGATGATTTGCAGTCTTCAAGAATGCAACTCAATGCTAAAGGGATTGGTGTAGGAATAAAAGAAAATACGGCAGAAGTTGCAAAAGAAGCAACAAAGGGCATCGCCGAGGGTGTGAAGGAAGAGACCGGTAAAGCAGTTGATGCCGCTAAAGAAAAAACCAAAGAAGTTACGTTGGCAGCAAAAGAAAAGGCATGGGGGTTTTTTAACGGCTTAAAAGGGGATGCCTCAAAAGAAACAGAGCCTTAGTCATAGTATATAGAAAAAACCTTGTTATAGCCTCGCAAATACACTCAGAAGGAGTTTATGTGCCGGAGTTTATAATGCTGCCTTTTATATAGTCCAAAATGACGATTGCAATCAATATGTTGTATCGCTAGGATATCGATAAAATAAACAAGCTTTATTAATACCGTTAAAAAAAGAAAAAACGGCTGTTTTTTGGCATTTTGGATGTCTGCTGGAGTGAAACCCATGCTTCGGAAATATGCCCTTATTTTATTCGCTGTAGGAGGCGTAAGCCATTTAATTCTGGGTCTGGTTTATGTCACTGCAGATGAATTTATGTCTTATCATGGGCAGGCATTATTAACTGACTGGGGTAGTCTGGATAGTAACTATAAGACTTTATTGCTGGCCCTGATTAGACTGGCCGGCGCCGGCGCTTTGGTCACAGGTTTGGTTAATCTGGCGCTTGTTATTTATTTTTTCCGTCGCGGCTACTCAACGTTAATTTGGTTACTGCCGGTGACAGCTTTGACTTTTCAATTAGTAACGAATTATGTGGTCTATTCAGTATATGTTAATACGCCCGGTGAACCGCCATTAGTGCCGGTAAGCCTGGGAACAGTTGTTTTGCTTTTGGCGACCACATTACTAATAGCCGGTATGCGAGGCAAACATGAGCAGTGAAAATAATTCAGTTGGGGATATTTATGTATACGGATGAAGATTTAAATCTGGCGATTAAAAAAGGGGTTTTTACGAAATCATCTGTCAAGGAGTTTAGAAATCTGATATTAGCATTAAAGGGTTCGTCTTCTGTTGATGAAGAACATTTTAAGCTAATTGGCCGTTTTAACGATACTTTTATTGTGATCGCGTGTGCGCTGTTGCTTTTTTCCTCTCTTTGGATATTAAAATCCATTAATGACAGTTTAGGGTTTATAGTGTTCACGGTTTTGTCTTGGTATTTGTCACAATTTTTTATATTTAAAAAGAAAATGGCGCTCCCGGCTATTTTTTTAACATTATCTTTCGTGGGGGGAGTCTTTGCATTATTTCTTTCCTTTTTTTTCTTTTCCTCAGAAGAAGCGTTTATCGCTGCCAGTGTAGCATCAATAATTGCTGCTTATGTCCATTGGTCACATTTTAAAGTTCCCATTACAATCGCAGCCGGTACAGTAGCGATTCTGGGCCTGCTGGTTTCAATTGTTTTCAATATATTTCCCGATGCAAGAAGCTGGATGTTACTTATCATGCTTATATGCGGTCTCGCATCATTTTCATTCGCGATGTATTGGGATTCTTCTGATAGAAACAGAAAAACACGCCGCTCTGATGTGGCTTATTGGCTGCACTTCCTTGCGGCGCCGCTGATTATTCATCCGGTTGTTTCGCATCTTGGAGTGCTCAGTGGAGATGAAAGTATAAGTAATATGATTGCTATTGTTATTTTATATATGGTAATGACTTCTATATCAATTATTATAGATCGACGTGTGTTTATGGTTTCTTCACTGCTTTACATGCTTTATGTAATTACAGTTTTTATTAATACATTTGGTGGAATAGGCTATAGTTTTGCGTTAATGGGCGTTGTTATGGGGGCAACACTTTTATTATTGTCAGCTTTCTGGCGTCGGATTAGGCGATATATGTTTAAAGTACTCCCAGATAAAATAAAAAATCATATTCCAAAAGTTGATGCAGTTTATAAATACCGGAGCTTTTACAGGCGAGCTAACTGATATGCTTATCAGGTATACGGTATTAACTCAAATGCTCTAAAATAGTTATTGGAGGCAATGAACCGGACTAATAATTATCCAGAGTATTATATGGTTGTGGAGAGTGCCCGGGCCGGTGTTACTCGCCCTTAAGAATATTGCTAATCGGCTTGGTTGTTTTTGCTGCTGTTAGTCTGGATGCTTATGGAGGTCGGCAGTATGAGTAAGCGCACCTGGGATCTTTTCGTTGAGCTTCGAAAAGAGCTCGTAGAGAGTCAAAGGATCCGGTCACAGATTCTGGGGTTCAAAATCACGTTTGTCAGTGCTTTTGTGGCGTTGTTGGAGGGCTCTGATTCAGCGAAAATTTTGTTTGTGATTCCGGCATTTGCGTCAATATGCTTTGATTACATAATCCATAGTTATAGTTTTTCCATCAAGCGAATTGGTGGATATATTCGAAATCATATTGAGAAACAACTTATCAAAGATGGTGAGTTTGATCAGGATTTTGTAAGCTGGCAGTGTTATCTGCAGAACCCTGAGACAAAGCAAAATCTTGTTCTATACGGCAATTTCGGTTTTACATTGTTGGTTTCAATTGTGGCCGGCTATGCGTTGTGGTCTCCATTTCTTCCGGTCTTTACGCCTATGCTGATAGCGGCTCTGGTGATTGCATTATTTGCAGATATTTATGCCTATCTTTCCCCGCGAAAATTAGGCGAATGGTAGAGACTTGATATGTGAGGGGTAGAGGAACAGTCTTAAAACTTTGTTGGTGATTTTCCAATTTGCGTGAATATTTCCATGTATAAGTCATATAAGTATGTATAATAACTAGGGTAACAGCTGGCTTTACAGGACAGTAGTTTTAAAAAAACATTAAGGATATTTTCTATTTTATTGATTTGAAAGGGAAAATCGAAGTCTTTTTGTTTCTGGTTGATGTGACCTCAGGCAAGGGCCTTCTGGCTAAAATACACATTAACCAGGCTAAGTTCGCGATATTAAGCTGAATTCGGGCGTTGAATAAGCATCAACAGCAGATAAAAGTTTTGTGATCTTAACAAAGTTATCGATTGATTTTAAATTGATCTTCGTCACACAATCTTGTTACAAACCTAGTACTGAAGACAAGTTTATGGTTACATTCCGCATGTTGTAGATTATTATTTAGCAGATGGAGTAAGAATTAATACATTTAAGAGGTTTTATGGGAGACATGGACAGAGAAGCAAGCGTTTTTGTCATTGACGATAATGAGTTTTGGCGAAATTCTATAAACGATACTCTGAAGCTCGCGGGCTTTCAGGTTAAATTGTTTGATTCTGCCGAGGCTTTTCTTGAGGAGTTTCAGCCTGAGCAAGCCGGTTGTCTGGTGCTTGAGGTGCAATTACCGAGTATGGGCGGGCTTGCGCTTCAGGAAACCTTATCACGACATGAAATACAGCCCCCGATAGTGTTTGTCAGCTCTGAACCCAATGTTACTGTTTCTGTCCAGGCGATGAAGGCCGGAGCAGTGGACTTTTTGCAAAAACCTTTTAAAGACATTGAGTTGCTGGCTCGTGTTCAGGAAGCAATTGACCGTGATCGCTATCACCGTCAACGCTATATGCAGGCCTGTTATGTTAATGATCGCATCGATAGCTTGACCCGACGTGAAAAAGAGGTCATGAATCTGGTGCTTGAAGGTCTGACAAACAAAGAAATCGCTAACCTTTTGGGCTTAAGTCACCGGACGGTGGAGTTACATCGCTCCCGGGTGATGGCGAAAATGAAAGCCCATTCCATCGTAGAGCTGGTTAAAATGACCAGCGCCTCAGAAGCTTAAAACAGCCCGAAAATCATCACCTTATATCACTCGCGGGATATGACCCCGCGAGTGATATGTATTCGCACTGACAGACAGAGCTGTACAAATTGTCTATATACATAATGTATAAGAAATATCCAGTTTCTGACTGTTCATTGAGTGTGAAAGGGAGGCGGGAAAAATGCCGCAAACGATTGATTTATCTTCATTATCGCCAAAACAGCTGTTTTCATTGGCTATTCAGGTTGAGCGATTTCATTTTCAGTTTTTTAAGAGTTGGGCAAACCGACTACAAACATTTGATAATAATGCCGTGCAATTGCTGAATTCTTTGGGCGCGGATGCCAAGCAACGCTATCAGGCGCTAAAATCAACAAGTCGCCGCCTTTTTGGGGGTGAGCTACCTGAGCCTGACCCAGAGCTGTATGCCAGCATGGTTCGGCATATTGATCTTCCCGGGTTGCGGTATTTTGTAACGAGCAGCGAAGAATCAAGGAATATTCTGGATATTGCGTTGTCTTTGCAAAAAAATACAATTGAGTTACTGGACCATATTGAGAGGGTGCTGGAACCCCGTCATCATTACCAACTTAGCAATTTGAGTGAGAGTGCACAGGTTAATATATCCATGGTTTCTGAGCATTTTGCGATAGTGCGCAACGAACGCGTTGTTTCTGAGTTGGATTCTTAGTGATGGCAATAATCAGGTATTGATAGCTGAATTAATCTGTTTGGGGTGAGTCGAGAATAGCTGAATACAGCTTTGCATACTCGGCAGCGCTTTTTTTCCAGGAAAAATCCTGGCGCATGCAATTCAACTGTATGGTTTTCCATGTCTGCCTGTCTGCATACAGAGTCAATGCTTTGCGAATGGTATTCAGCAGCTCATCAGCGGTGTTTTCATGGATGATCAGCCCAGTGCCTTCTGTCTCTTCTATATTGGTCACCGTATCTGCCAGGCCGCCTACGTTTCGCACAATCGGAATAGTGCCGTAGCGCATGCTATACATTTGTGTGAGCCCGCAAGGCTCAAAACGTGAGGGCATAAGAAATGCGTCGCCTCCGGCGATCAGTAAATGAGCCCAGGATTCGTTATAGGCTATTTTTACACTCAATTTATCCGGTCTGTTGCCGGCGATTTCCAGCAGCTGTGCCTCGATATCGCGGTCTCCGGTTCCTAGCAAGGCGATCTGCAACGGCATTTCCAGCAGGTGTGGTAAGGCTTTAACAATTAAGTCTACGCCTTTTTGCCCGGTCAGGCGGCTTACCATGACCAGAAAAAATACGTCTTCCCGTTGGGGGAGGCCAAAAAGTTTTTGTAAAGCCAGTTTATTTGGCAGCTTTTTGCTCAAAGACTGCTTGTTAAATTTGCTTTCCAGGTTGGTGTCTTGCCCAGGGTTCCATTCTTTGTCGTCTATACCGTTTAATATTCCACTGAGCACGCCGCTTCTGTGACGTAACAGACTGTCCAGTCCACAGCCAAATTCCGGGGTTTTTATCTCCTCGGCATATTGGGGGCTGACTGTATTGATCCGGTCAGCAAAAGTCAGGCCTGCCTTCATAAACGAAAGCTGGTTGTAGTATTCCAGTGCATCATATCGCCATAAATCCCCAGGTAGTCCCAGTGCCAAAAAGGTTTCATACGAAAATAAGCCCTGATAGGCCAGGTTGTGTACTGTGAATAAGGAACGGGGCGCTTTGGGAGTCAATTTGAGTAATACCGGGAGCAGCCCGGTTTGCCAGTCGTTACAGTGCACAATATCCACTGGCCAGGAAATTTCGGTTTGTCCGCAGGCGATAGCCGTCAGTGCTTTATTAAAAATGCCGAATCGCTCAGCATTGTCATGCCAATCCTGGCCGTGTTCATTTTGATAAGGGCCGCCGGGACGATCAAATAGTACCGGGATATCGATAAGCCACAGTTTCACACGTGTGCCCGGGAGAAAAGCTTCAAGAACGTTGATTGCTTTACCGTCTATGTTGAGCTGGGCAATCGTTTTGGCCGACGAGAGTTTGGAGTGCAGGCCCCGGTAAGCAGGAATAGCAACCCGGATAGAAACTTCATTGGAGAGCAATGCGCGTGGCAAATGCCCGGAGACATCTGCGAGCCCACCGGTTTTGATTAAAGGGTGTGCTTCACTTGTTGCAAATAAAATATTCATCTTGGCAAAATAACAGAAGTGAAGTTGGGTCCCGGAATTTTATTGGTTGCTATTATTAATGATTAAACAGGGCTCTGTATAGCCTATCCTGGCAACATTTACTGGTCAAATTGTTACAATTGACGGATAATCCTTTCATACAGGTTGGCGAAAGTGATATTTGACGACATACCGTCAAAAACTTTTCAAACAGAGGCCGCCGGGCTTGAGGTTTATCATATTGCGTAGTCGAATTTGCCTCTATCAGCTATCATTTTTTGAATGTATGTTTCCAATTTGTTACCTATTAATTGATACCAGGGTTAAATATCTTAATAAAGCAGCTTCAAAGGACTTTCTAGCTATGACAACTGCCAATGACAAAGACGTTCGTTTTGTCAGCCGTCTGACCCGCAAGGCTCTGGCCATTGTACTGGCCGGTGGGCGAGGTTCCCGTTTAAAACATTTGACCACCTGGCGGGCAAAGCCGGCTGTGCCGTTTGGGGGCAAGTTCAGAATTATTGACTTTACGCTGTCGAACTGCATTAACTCAGGTGTACGCCAGGTTGCTGTCTTAACCCAATATAAAGCACATTCGCTGCTCAGGCATATCCAAAATGGCTGGGGTTTTTTACGCGGGCAGTTCGGGGAATTTATCGAATTACTACCGGCGCAGCAGAGAATCGAAAGCTCCTGGTATCTTGGTACCGCGGACGCGGTTTACCAGAATCTGGATATCATCCGCAGCCATAATCCTGAATATGTGCTGATCTTGGCCGGTGATCATGTCTATAAAATGGATTATGGTGAGATGCTTGCTTACCATACTGAAAATAATGCGGATATTACTGTCGGCTGTATTGAAGTGCCGCTTGAAGATGCATCTGCATTCGGTGTTATGGGAGTGGATGAAAACAATCGCATTATCGGTTTTACTGAAAAACCAGAGCAGCCCAAGCCTATTCCGGGGCAATCTAAGATGGCGCTGGCCTCAATGGGCATATATGTATTCAATACTGAGCTGCTGATTGAGAAATTGATCCAGGATGCAGACGATGAAAATTCTGATCATGATTTTGGAAAAAACCTGATACCGCATCTTATTGAAAATTATAAAGGCATGGCATATTTTTTCCGTGATAAACAGGGCGATAGTAAGTCTTACTGGCGTGATGTCGGTACAGTGGATGGCTACTGGAAAGCAAATCTGGAGCTGGTTGATGTCGACCCTGAGCTGAATTTGTATGACAAAGAGTGGCCGATTTGGACTTATCAGGAGCAGGTGCCACCGGCGAAGTTTGTATTTAATGAAGGAGAGCGACGGGGTATTGCGTTGGATTCTATGGTGGCCGGTGGCTGTATCATATCCGGAGCGAGAATCAATCGCTCGTTGTTGTTTACCAATGTACGTGTTGAGCAGCAGTCTGTGATTGAAAATTCCGTTATTATGCCGGAAGCACATATCGGTCAAAACTGTGTTATTAAAAACACTATTATTGATAAACGTTGTGTAGTGCCCAATGGCACCCAGATAGGCGTGAATATCGCTGAGGACTCAGAGCGTTTTTATGTGAGCCCCGGAGGCGTCGTGATGGTTGTACCCGATATGCTGGGCCAATCAGTGCATCATGCAAGGTAGCTTGTAAAGGTATTTTTGCGTTAAAGCCACAGCATATGGCCCATTTCGAGCGGGTGAGCCAGCAGTTTGTGAAAAGGATAAATGCGGATTTTAAAATGCTGCAACCCGCAGTCTTTTAAGGTGGTGCATAACTTGAATTGTATTTCTCCGGCAGCGTTTGGGCTTGCAGGTTCGAATATGTGAGCCTGTTTGGCCATGAACTCATCATGAATTCGGTGTTTTTCACCTATTAACAGTTCCACCCGAACATCTTCTGCCTGCAACTCACCCAGGTTTGCGTTTATTGTCAGTGACAGGTTTTCTTTCTGCATTAAGGCTTCAGGAATATCCTGCGCGAGTTGTATCGAGATTTCCGGCCAGACACGTTGAATTTTTTGTTTCCAGTCGGCAAGCTCAGTGGCCGCCGCATGCTGATTTTGCATGAGCTGCTGATACTGCTGAATGGCCGGTGCATAAAATTTATGCGAATATTCAGTTACCATGCGCTCTGAGTTAAAGCGTGGAATAATGGATTTCATCGACTCTTTACACATATCAGTCCATTTTTCCGAGTACCCTAAACTATCTCTGTCATAGTAGGTTGGGATTACCTGGTGTTCCAGAATATCAATCAGGTCACTGGCCTCATGGTAATCCCGGTAAGACGGGTCGTAATGTGGTCCATGAGGTATGACAGCCCAACCGTTTTTGCCATTGTATCCTTCACCCCACCAGCCGTCTAAAACACTGAGGTTAAGCACGCCATTCAATCCGGCTTTTTGACCGGATGTGCCGCAAGCTTCCATCGGGTACTCCGGCGTATTGATCCATACATCGACACCGGTAATTAATTTTCGTGCGAGTGATACATCATAGTTTTCCAATAATATGATTTTGCCGATAAATTCAGGTTTTTGTGAAAAATCATGGATAACTTTTATAAGGTGTTGTCCAGGCTCGTCTTTAGGGTGTGCCTTGCCTGCAAATATCAATAAAACCGGGCGTTCCGGGTCATTAAGTAATTTTTTCAGGCGGTCTTCATGAGAAAACAGTAATGTAGCGCGTTTATAGGTCGCGAAACGCCGCGCAAAGCCAAGTACCAGTATATCTTGGTCCGGTTGAGCAAGGTATTGGGTGGTTTTTCGGATCAAAGTCTCGCTGCAACCGTTACGCTGATAGCGCCGAATAACACGTTTGCAAACATGCTTAAGCATTTTTGCACGTAACTTATGGTGGATGTTCCAGTAGCGATTATCCTTTATGTCATCCAGGCATTTCCAAAAAGATACATTTGAAAGTTGCTGACGCCAATCGGGAAATCTTGAGTCGAAAAGTTCTGCCCATTCGGACGCAAGGAATGTTGATACGTGTACGCCATTAGTCACAAAGGAAATCGGATTTTCTACGGGGTCAATATCAGGCCAGACATGTGATTGCATTTCTGAGGCGATGTCACCGTGAATTTTGCTAACGCCGTTATGAAACCGGGAGCCGCGCAAAGCCAGGTTGGTCATATTAAAACTGCCCAGGTCGGCACCTGAATTGCCGAAGGATAAAAATTCTTCAAAACTGATGTTTAAAGTCTCAATGTAACTGCTCAGATAATGCCCGATTAAGTCGGGTTCAAAAATATCATGACCGGCAGGTACCGGTGTATGCGTAGTGAACACTGTGTCGGCGGCAACCAACTCACGTGCAGTATAATAATCAACACCTGCTTTTACATATTCGCACAGGCGTTCAATGACCTGAAAGGCCGAGTGACCTTCATTAATGTGCCACACGCTGGGACTTAAGCCCAATGCTCTTAAGGTGCGTACCCCACCAATTCCAAGCACAATTTCCTGCTGAATCCGGGTGTTTTGATCGCCGCCGTACAGCCGGTAGGTTATGGAACGATCGTCTTTGCTGTTGGTCTCGATATCACTGTCCAGCAAAAACAAGTTGATATTGCCTGCTTTAGCTTTCCACACCGATAAGTCAACTACGCGATCTGCTATTTCAACCTGTATGAGTAACGGTGTTCCATCTTTATTACTAACGAGTTTGATTGGCAGGTTATTGAAGTGGTGTGTGCGATAAACGGCTATCTGGTGACCATTAGCGTCAATGGTTTGGGTGAAGTAGCCCTGGTGATAGAGTAATCCTACCGCGACAAATGGTAATGCCAGATCGCTGGCGGCTTTGCAATGGTCGCCGGCAAGGATACCAAGTCCGCCGGAATAGATAGGCAGGCTCTCGTGAAAGCCGAATTCAGCACTAAAGTATGCGATCAGGTCTGTTGATGGGTCCAATACGTTGCTGACGATGGCTCTGGTTTCGCGCTGGCAATACTCATGATGCCAAGCCAGCGCATCCTGATAATCCTTCATATAGTCATCATTCTGGATCGCCGCTTCCAAGTATTTCTGATCAACACGGCGCAGAAACACCTTCGGAATATGGCCACAATCGCTCCACAGCTGCCTGTCCAGACGGTGAAATAAGCTTCGAATTTTTCTATTCCAGCTGTAGGTGAGATCATTGGCCAGAATAGAGAGCCCGCTAAGCTCTTCTGGCACTTTACCCTGGACTTCAATCAAAAACTCAGTGCCGCTCATTAATAATCCTTTTTTGTTTTGTGCCTTTATTAGATAACAATGGATCGTTAAAGTAAATTTAACAAGCCTTATTGATTATGTGGTTTGGCTCCTCGAATTTGTTTGTGCAAAGATCGAACCAAATTAGTGCGTTCACAGCATTATCTGCACGAAAAAAATGCAATTCCCGATCGTTTTTTTTATAAGTTATTGATTTAAATTAAAAAAATAATTGCTGTATGGCTGGCATATCAATTGCAATATAGAAAGTAATAAGGTACGGGAGTCAATTTGAAATATGAATGACAGTGGGGAAAAGCCAATAATTGCCGTTATCGGCAATGGTATGGTTGGCCATAAGTTTCTTGAATACCTGGTTGAAAATAACGCTGGGGATACATTTGAAATCGTATGTTTTTGCGAAGAATCGCGTGTTGCATATGACCGGGTACACTTGAGTGAATACTTTACCGGCAAGTCTGCTGAAGATTTATCATTGGTCGTACCGAATTATTACGAAGAGCATGGTATTACGATTTTTATCGGTGACCCGGTAGAAAAGATTGACCGTGAAAATCAGCAGCTTATATCTGCTCAAGGGCGCAAATTTAATTATCACAAACTGGTATTTGCGACCGGTTCTTACCCTTTTGTTCCGCCCATACCCGGCAAAGACCGGGAACACTGCCATGTATACCGAACCATCGAAGACCTCGAAGCGATGCAGGCTTCTGGGAAAACCTCCAAAGTCGGCGCTGTTGTCGGAGGAGGCTTGCTTGGGTTGGAGTGTGCCAATGCACTAAAGAACATGGGGCTGAAAACACATGTGGTTGAATTTGCACCACGGCTGATGACCGTTCAGGTTGATGACGGCGGCGGTGCTATGTTACGCAGTAAAATTGAAAGCCTCGGTGTGGTTGTGCATACCTCCAAAAATACACAAAACATCACCGAAGGCGAACAGTGTCGTTACAAAATGGAGTTTGCCGACGGTGATGCACTGGAAACGGATATGATTGTATTCTCGGCAGGTATCAGGTCGCGGGATAGCCTGGCCGGAAGCTGTGGGCTGGAGCTGGGTGCACGAGGCGGTGTCGTTATAGACAACACCTGCCAGACTTCCGATAAAAATATTTATGCAATTGGCGAATGTGCGCTGTGGAATAATGCAATTTTTGGTTTGGTTGCGCCCGGTTATCAAATGGCGAAAGTCGCTGCTGAAAATATACTCGGTGATACTGAGGCCGCATTTACCGGCGCTGATATGAGTACCAAGCTTAAACTCATGGGTGTCGATGTTGCCAGTATTGGTGATGCACAATGCCGAAGCCAGGGAGCGAAGGCATATACTTATGTTGATGAACCGAATGAAGTTTATAAACGCATTATTGTAAGCGAAGACCGGAAGTATCTACTGGGTGCGGTTTTAGTCGGTGATGTCGATGATTACGGCACGTTGTTGCAAATGATGCTGAATGGCCTGCCATTACCGGAGTTTCCCGATTCAATGATCCTGCCGCGTCGTGAGGGTGATGCTGCACCTGCCGGTCTGGGAGTTGATGCATTACCGGATACCGCGCAGATTTGCTCTTGTCATGATGTGAGTAAAGCACAGCTTTGTGAAGCGATTACTGGAGGCAATACCACGGTTGCACAGTTAAAGTCCTGCAGTAAAGCGGGTACTGGGTGCGGTGGTTGTGTGCCATTGGTAACACAGTTGCTGAACAGTGAGTTGGTCAAGCAGGGCATCGAAGTCAATACCGATATTTGCGAACACTTCCCTTATACCCGTCAGGAGTTATATCACCTGGTGCGTGTAGGTAAGATCAAAACATTTGATGAGTTGTTGGACAAGCATGGCCGTGGTCATGGTTGCGATATCTGTAAACCGGCGGCGGCTTCCATTTTTGCGACCTGCTGGAATGATTATGTATTAAAAAATGAACATGCTGCTTTGCAGGATACCAATGATCATTTTCTTGCAAACATGCAGAAGAACGGCACTTACTCAATTGTGCCCAGAGTGGCCGGTGGTGAGATTACACCGGAGAAATTAATTGTATTGGGTGAAGTTGCAAAAAAATATAATTTATACACAAAAATCACCGGTGGGCAGCGTATTGACCTGTTTGGTGCGCAGGTACATGAATTGCCGTTGATCTGGAAAACGTTGGTCGATGCCGGGTTCGAAACAGGGCATGCTTATGGTAAATCAGTGCGCACGGTAAAATCCTGTGTTGGCAGCACCTGGTGTCGCTATGGTGTATTGGACAGCGTGACCATGGCAATCGATATTGAAAACCGATATAAAGGTTTGCGGGCTCCGCACAAGCTGAAATTCGCGGTATCCGGTTGTACCCGCGAGTGTGCTGAAGCACAAAGTAAAGACGTCGGTGTAATAGCGACCGAACATGGCTGGAATCTTTATGTGTGCGGTAATGGGGGGATGAAACCCCGTCATGCAGATTTGTTTGCAACCGGTTTGGATGATGCAACACTGATAAAATATATCGACCGGTTTTTAATGTTTTATATTCGTACAGCTGATCGTCTGCAACGTACATCGGTGTGGATGGAAAATCTCGAAGGCGGCCTGGATTATTTGCGCGAAGTTATCGTCGATGACAAGCTTGAAATTTGTGATGAGCTTGAAAAAGAAATGCAACATGTTGTTGCGACTTATGAATGTGAGTGGAAAGCGACGGTTGAGGACCCTGAGAAAATAAAACGTTTCAGAACATTCATTAACAGTGATAAAAAAGATGATACTGTTGTGTTTGTCGAAGAGCGGAAGCAGATTCGCCCGGCAACCAAAGAAGAAAAAATACATTTTAAACAATTGGCTGAAACAGCCTGAATAATCTAAAAAATGAACGCCGTGCTGACAGAGTCTGAAAATAATGGAAGCGTTTCGCTGGTGTGGGAAACGATATGTAATATTGATGAGCTTGTTCCTAATATTGGTGCCAGAGCGTTATTGGGTGATACCCAGATCGCACTGTTCAAAGTGGATGACAACGTTTATGCAATTGATGCTTATGACCCTTTCAGTGAAGCAGCCGTGCTTTCCCGTGGAATAGTGGGTGATCTGAAGTCCGAAATTGTCGTTGCATCCCCTATCTATAAACAGCACTTTAGTCTGAAAACAGGTATTTGTATTGAGGACCCGTCAGTCAACGTAAAAGCGTATGCAGTGAGGGTTGTAGATAATATGGTGCAGCTTGGTTATGAGCCTAAAGATTAATGGCTGCGTTTGTTTATTATTATTTCGGTTTATAAATCATTATGCTTTTTGGACGCCGTAAGAAAAACCCGATTAAAATAGCCGACAAAGGTGTTGTCGAATGGAAATATACCACATGTGGTTATTGTTCTGTCGGCTGTTCGGTTGAGGTGGGTTTGAATGATCAGGGTAAGCCGGTAACCACACGCGGTGTTGGTGGTGCGGATGTAAACCGCGGCAAGCTCTGCATCAAAGGGTTAACCGAAGCGCAGGTCTTTCAGGCGTCCGGTCGCGGCTCAGACCCTTTAATTAGAGATAAAACATTTCAGGATTGGCAAACCACCAGCTGGGACACTGCACTGGACAGGGTCGCAGAGGAATTCAAGCGCATTCAGCAGCAATACGGCCGTGACTCTCTCGGTATTATCTCGACAGGGCAGATAATGACTGAAGAATTTTATACTCTTGGGAAACTGGTTCGTGGCGTAATAGGCACAAACAATTATGACGGCAATACGACTTTATGTATGGCTTCTGCGGTTGCCGGTTATAAGCGCTCTTTTGGTTCGGATGGTCCTCCCGGGTGCTATGATGATTTTGAACATACCGAGTGCCTGTTGGCTTTCGGCTCAAACCTGCCCGAACAACATCCGATTATTTACTGGCGTTTGAAAGAAGCGTTGGAGAAACGCAAATTCCCGGTGATTGTGGTTGATCCGCGAGTGACGATGTTTGCTCAGTTCGCCGATATTCATTTGCCGATTACTCCGGGTACTGATCTGGTACTGCTGAATAGTCTTGCGCATGTTATTTTTGCGGAAGGTCTGGAAGACAAGGAATACATTAAACAGAATTGCAATGGTTATGAAGAATTTGCAGAGCTGGTAAAAGATTATGATCCGGTCAGTGCTGCGAAAATTTGTGGAATTGATGAAGATACGATTCGTAATGTTGCCCGTTTGTATGCAAAAGCAGGGAGTGCGATGGCGATATGGACGATGGGGATCAATCAAAGTACGCATGGCACCGATGGCGTCTGCGGAATCAATAATCTGAATTTGATTACCGGTAATATTGGTATTCCCGGCGGCACGAGTTTATCGATCACCGGGCAGTGCAATGCGATGGGCACACGAGAGTGGTCTTCCTGTTCAGGTCTGCCGGGATACCGTGCGTTGGAAAACCCCAAGCACCGTGAAGAAGTAGGCCGGTTTTGGGGTGTTGACCCGGAATTTTTTCCGGAAAAACGCGGTTTATTCCAAACAGATATCTTTCCCGCAATTGAAACCGGACAAATCAAAGCGCTTTGGATTGTTGCGACCAATCCAATGACCTCGATGCCGAATTCGCCGCGTATTCGTAAAACACTGGAAAAGCTTGAATTCTGCGTGGTGCAGGATACTTACAAAGATGTTGAGACCACGCAATATGCGCATGTTTATCTGCCTGGCGCGGTATGGGCCGAAAAGGAAGGTTGTTTTACCAATACTGAGCGCCGTGTCAATATTACCCGCCCGGTCGTGGCGCCATTTGAAAACTCCAAACCGGATCACTGGATATTCAGCCAGTTGGCAAAACGCTGGGAGCAGGGTAGAAAAATAAAATTCCCGGATACAACATCGGAAATTTTTGAGGAGATGAAGCAACTCTCCAAAGGCGATGACCGGATGCTGGATATTTCAGGCATGAGTCATGATTTAATTGAAGAAAAACGCGGTATCCAGTGGCCGATGCGCGAAGATGACAGCGGTGGTACTCCGCGCTTATATTCCGACGGTAAATTTCAATTCGCAGATGGCAAAGCGAAGTTGCTGGCAATGCCGTATATTGAAAATAATGAACGCCCGGATGAAGATTTCCCGTTCTGGTTGAACAGTGGCCGGGTCGTCGAGCATTTTCATACGCGTACCAAAACCGGCAAAGTCGGTAACTGTAATAAATTCAGTCCGACACCATATATGGAAATGAATCCTGATGCGGCTGAAGAGCTGGGTGTCAGCCATATGAACTATGTTCGTTTGGTTTCACGCCGTGGTGATGCTGTTGTGATGGTGCAGCTGACGCAAAGAGTGCCGTATAACATGGTCTTTATTCCGTTTCACTTTCATGATTGTGTGAATCGTTTATCGTTGGGCCTGTTGGACCCGTATTCCAGGCAGCCGGCATTCAAGCAGTGCGCGGTACGCATTGAGGATGTGGATCAGACCGAAGCAGCGCGTCT
Source organism: Gammaproteobacteria bacterium (assembly GCA_028284675.1). Taxonomy (GTDB): domain Bacteria; phylum Pseudomonadota; class Gammaproteobacteria; order HTCC5015; family HTCC5015; genus JANQRI01. The sequence continues at coordinate 117,768 of JANQRI010000032.1, forward strand.
GAATGTTGAAATGCGGACATTTTGATTGGAGAGCATATGTTTCCGGTAAGAGACGACGAACCCGAGTACGCCAAGCTTAAAGATCCTGAATCGCAGGAATACAATCGTTACGGCAATCCTATTCAGCTGGATCGTCATTCTGACGGTACGGTAAGCCTCAGAATTAACGGTGACGACAGTATTGGCCCAAACCCCAATCGCAACAAACAACATGCTTTTCACTTTACCGCGGATAACTGCATCGGCTGTCATGCCTGTGAAGCGGCATGTAGTGAAAAGAATGATTTGCCACCGCACCTGAGTTTTCGTTCGGTTGGGTATGTGGAAGGCGGTACGTTTCCGGATTACACCCGAATGAATATTTCGATGGCCTGTAATCACTGTGATGATCCGGTTTGTCTGAAAGGTTGTCCGACACGCGCTTACACCAAACATCCTGAGTATGGTGCGGTCATTCAGGATCCGGATATCTGTTTTGGCTGCGGTTACTGTACCTGGGTGTGCCCTTATAACGCGCCTCAGCTTGATCCGATAAACGGCCAGGTAGAAAAATGTAATATGTGTGTGGATCGTCTGGAAGTGGGATTGAAGCCGGCATGTGTTGCAGCCTGTGTGGGTAATGCACTGGACTTTGGTGTAGTGGAAAATATGCCCGAGAACCGTGATCAAATTGAAACCCAGATACCCGGATTTCCCGATCCGCAAATCAGCAAACCGAATATTCGTTTCCAGCAAGTTAAAACCATGCCGAGAGAGGTGACCCGTACCGACTCTATGCCGGTTAAATATCACCAGGATACGGCGAGTGGTGTTTATAAGCCGTCAGTGGATCAAAAAGAAGGCAAGGAAAAATTCTGGAATCTGCCGCGTTTGTCTTCGCGTGAAAACCCGCTGGTGTTTTTTACCCTCGCAACCCAAGCGGCAATCGGTGCATTTATGATTGCATATCTTGGTGGTTTGTTAGGTTTGGAAAGTATCAACGTCGTTACCGGCTCTATCGCTTATGCCCCGTTGTTATTACTGGTGTTGGCATTGATTGGTGCCGGATTGTTTTTATCAACCACGCATCTGGGCAAACCGATACGGTTTTATCGCGGCTTTAATAATTTACGACACTCGCCGGTTAGCCGGGAGGGCTTGGGTGTGGTTATTTTTCAGGCCTGTGTGGGCTTACATTTATTGTGTATGTTGCCTGCAAATGGGTTATTTCAAACGATACTTCCGGCCGAACTTGCGGTGCAACTGGTTTCTATAACGCAGGCCCCGGCAGCTGTTTTTGGAGGCCTGGCGGTACCGGCAGGTTTAATTGCGCTATATTATATGTATCGCTGTTATTGTATTAAGGCACGCCCTTTTTGGAATCACTGGCATGCAGCCGCGACGTTTTACGGTAATATGCTCAGCTTGGGCGGGCTCATCGTCGGACTGGCCGGTATTCCGGTATTTTTAGTGGGAGGTATTGACTATTCCGGTTTGATTATGGTGCTCGCATCCGTAGTGGTTACAGGTCTTTTGTTGGAAGCGGTCGGCTTATTCTTTCATGCAAAAGCAATGCGGGCTGCCGAACACGAAGGCGCGGTTTCGCATTACATTCAGCGCACAACTTTTGGTAAAACATATTATGCCCGAAATGTTCTATTGGTCTTAAATATAGTGACTGCCATCATATTAGGGGTAACCGGTATTACAGGCATTTGGGCACTGACTCTATTGGGAGGTCTGGCATTGTTTGTATTATGCGCAGCGGTAGTCGGACGTGCATTGTTTTATGTGCTGGTTATTCCAACTACAATGCCGGGAGCGTTTTTCTGGAAAAACAAGGCATTTGAACAGCATGCACGCGACATAGGCCTGGCCGCCAATCCACAGGTGGGAGTGGCGATGGATCACCACTAGGTTTCGGTGAAGTGCAGTACCTTCCTTTATTTGTTAGTTTGCATCACAGAGTGTGTTTAGTCGTCGGCGGTGGCGAGGTTGCCGCACGCAAAATAGAACTGCTGTTGCGTGCCGGTGCGCAAGTCTATGTAATTGCGCCGGAGTTGTGCCCGGTGTTGAATAGCCAGCGCCAGGAAAACCGTATTACCCATATTTCAGGCTCTTTCGAAAATCACGATGCGGCTCAATTGCCTGCTCGTATAACATTGATCATTGCAGCGACCAATCAGGATACAGTCAATCGTAAAGTGTTCGAATACGCCCGCGCATTAAATGTTCCGGTAAATGTTGTCGATACACCCGCATTATGTGATTTTACGTTCGGTGCGATTGTTGATCGGGATCCGGTGCTGGTTGCAATCTCCAGTGGCGGCAGTGCGCCGGTGCTTGCACGAAGTATTCGTTCCATTATAGAAGCACATCTGCCGGCAGGATTCGGTCAATTTATAAAACTCATAAATAAATTTCGTGACAAAATACAAGCGCTATATAAAACCGAGGATGAACAGCAAACATTTTATCGCGATTTACTGCAGGGGCCTGCTGCTGAATCAGGTATGAGCGGGCAGTTGATGCTTGCCGAACAAGTAATAAAAGACCGCATGCAATATACTGAAGCGAATGAAATACCAAATCGTGCGGGAGAAGTTTATTTGATCGGTGCCGGACCCGGAGCAGCGGATTTATTGACGTTTCGTGCATTACGGTTACTGAGAAAAGCTGATGTTATTCTGTATGATCGCCTGGTTTCGTCAGAAATTCTGGAAATGGCGAAACCCGATGCGGAACGTTTTTATGTTGGCAAGCAGCCGGATAACCACTGTGTTCCGCAAAATAAAATTAATGAGATGTTGCTTAGTTTTGCCCGGCAGGGAAAAAACATTGCCAGACTAAAAGGTGGTGATCCTTTTGTGTTTGGCCGCGGTGCAGAAGAGGCTCAGGCACTGGCTCAACAGGGTATAAGTTTTCAGGTTGTTCCGGGAATTACATCTGCCGCAGGCTGTGGCGCTTATGCCGGAATACCATTGACACACCGCGATTATGCACAGGCCTGCCGTTTTGTAACCGGTCATACTAAAGACGGTCAGCTCAGCCTTGATTGGGCCGGTTTGGCAACCGAGGCCGAAACTCTGGTTTTTTACATGGGCCTGAAAAACCTCGGGACGATTTGCAGTAAGCTGATTGAGCACGGTTTGCCGGATGATTTTCCGGTAGCGATCATTGAACAGGGTACAACTGCACGGCAACGTGTATTTATCGAATCGCTAACATCCGCGCCAGACAAAGCCTTAAACGAAAAGCTGCAGTCGCCGTGCCTGATCATAATCGGTAAAGTCGTGCAGCTGCACAAGCAATTGAGTTGGCATGATCCGGCAGCCTCCGCCGGTATCTGTGCGATTATGGAGGCCGGTTTGACTGATGTTGCCGTTTTTTAATGGGATAGGTTCTAGTGATTGCCTGCACATACCGAACATGATAAAAGTGCATGGTTATGAGCGGGGATGCTGAAAATTATCACGAAATGCCTGGTGACGTGGTTGATGCAATACGTCGCGGCCGTAAAATAGAGGCAATAAAAGCATTGCGGGAAGTGCAGCAGTTAAGCCTGAAGCAGGCCAAGCATGCGGTTGAAAAATATATCAGGGACAACCCGTCAGTTGCTGAAAGTTATCAGGCATCCAGGCCGGATTCAGGTATCGGGCGCTTATTAATCATCGTTATCGTGCTGTTTGCGCTTTACTATGGTTTTCGCTGGGTATCGGCTTAAGTTTTCAGCTCTGTACGATGGCGGAAATATTATTCAAACTAAAAGGTGTGCCTGAAGAAGAGGCAAACGAAGTGCGTGAGTTGCTGGATAGTAATCATATCGCTTACTATGAAACGCCGGGTGGTATTTTCGGTATTTCGATGGCGGCTATCTGGTTAAAAGATGATACGCAGCTTATGAATGCGCAGGCATTAATGGATGACTATCATAAAGCCAGAGAGCTTCGTGTAAAAGAAGAATATGAAGTGTTAAAAAAAAGTGGCAAGCTGGAGACCACATTCGATAAGCTGCGGCAGGACCCTATTCAGTTTGCGATGTATATAGCAGCCATACTGATTATATTGTATTTTACTGTTAAACCATTCTTTTACTTTGGTGATTAAAGCACTATGAAATACCACTATTTTACCGCAAATGTGTTTAGTGAAAAAATTTTCGGTGGAGCTCAAATCGCGGTTTTCCCGGAAGCAGAAGGGCTTACTGAGACTCAAATGCAGCTGATAGCAAGAGAGTTTAGCCTTTCGGAGACTGTTTTTTTATTTTCACCTGATAAAGCTGAAAATGCTTGCCGGGTTAGAATATTTTCCCCATTAAAAGAAGTTGATTTCGGTAGTCATACCATTATGGCGACCGCTTTTATACTGGCACAAACTCATAAAGTGTCACTCAATGGAAAACATACTCCACTGGTTTTAGAGTTAAATGCAGGTGAAGTGAACGCATATGTAACTAAAAACGGGCATAACACAACGATGCTGCAGTTTTCCAGGAGCGTAAAACCCAGCATTGATAACTATGTGCCTGAAACAGCAGAAATTGCGAAGATGCTGTCTTTAAAAGAAACTGATTTGGCTACGCATAAATATAAGATATTGTTATCTTCAGCGGAGAATATTTACCTGGTCGTACCAGTGAAGTCTTTGGCTGCGGTGCGTGCGGCTGCTTTTGATTACAAGGCATGGAGTATGAGTATGGCACCCAGCACTCTGGCCAATAATATATTACTGTTTTCAACACAAACAAGTAACGGGGCTTCTGACTTTCATGCACGTTTGCTGGGACCGGATATCGGTGTACATGAAGATCCGCCGATTGGTGCTGCGATACCGGCATTTGTCGCTTATCTGTGTGCGCATGAACATATCAGTAAAGGAACCCATGCGTTTACTACAGAGCGTGGTGATTCAAGTGTTCGCCAAAGTCTTTTGAATATTGAAATGGACAATGCAGGCTCTGAAAATATTCAAATGCGTGTCGGTGGGCCTGCGGTTTTGGTGTCATCCGGACAGATGGAAGTGCCTGCATAGCTTTTATGAGTGATTGGTATTTGTATCTTATAAGAACCCGTAACGGCAGTTTGTATACCGGCATTACGACCGATGTAACACGGCGCATCACTGAGCATCGTCAAAATAAAGGCTCGAAGTATCTGCGGGGACGCGGTCCGTTGCGGCTGGTTTTTAAAGCAAAGATTGGCAGCCAGAGTGCCGCATCTAAAATAGAGGCAAAGGTTAAACGTTTGTCGAAAGCCGGAAAAGAGGCATTGGTTGCCGGTACAGCATCAGATTTTTATGCAACTTACGGTTTTTAACCAGCACTAACGAACGATCTCCCGCTCACCGTCTCCACCTTGTTCCGGATATTTCTCCGCAATCGTAAGATTAGTTTCGTTAAGCTGGTCATTTTCCTTGTTGTAATCGGTTTGAAAGCTGGATAAGGCAATCTTGCCTAATGCAATCTCAGCCTTCAGGTTCTCCTGTCCGAGTGCGATAACAAACTTGGAGATATTTGAAACCAGTCCACCCAAAGCCGGTATCGCTTCCAGCAGACCAATGATCTGGCTGAGCAGATCCAACGCGGAATCAATAATCGATAGAATACCGTCAAAATAATTATTAACAATATCGCCGGCGATTGTATTGATGAAATCTTTTTCGCTTTGGTGTCTGTTTTTCTCAAATTCACGCACTTCCTGCTCGAAAACACCGTTATAAATGGTAATAAAACTTTTTGTGGTGAATTTTTGGCCGCGGTTATCGATAAATGTCGCAAAAAAATCGATAACACCGTAATTACCCAATAGTTTGTAATTTCCTTCAAGTAAAGCGTTCGCAGGTAATCGAAAATTACTGCGGCCGTCGATTCGAAGTTTTGGATTGATCGTGCGGTTATTGATTTTAAGTTTTATCGGGTGATTCAATGCGGTCACTGGTGTATTGATTCTGCCGCGAATACTGTTTACTGCCAGTACCACTGTCACCGGGCGGCCAATATCTTTTTTCTCGGGGTTATTTAACCGTATCTGCACAGCTCGTTGTTTAGAAATGATTGGTTTTGATCCCGGGATCGTGGTGATTTTCAGTTTATTGAGTAGCTGAATAGCGGCTATCAGTTTACCGATAGATATATATAGATCTCCAAACAGTGATAAAAACTGCTTTACGAGTGCTTTCAATATCATATCGGTCAGTGTTTTTGGTGTGCCGAACAGGGTATCAGGCAATGAGTCGAGGTTGTTTTTCACGGAGATGGTTTTTTTTGCGGTGCCTGTATCGTAATCAGGCAGTTCAGCACGTTTTAGAATATTGCCGACTCTTTTAATTGAGAGGTCTACAAGTGTCGCAGAAGGGCTGGGCAGGGCTTTTATCAGAGTTTGCAGTACTGTGCTGTTTTGAATAAATTCTGTGATCGCAAGGGTTGTGGTTCTGACTGCATTAAACTGTGCGCTGATTGTATTCAGAGCCTGGAAAAGCTGTATGCGTGTGTTAGGGTTCAGATAACCTAAATCCACGCCTGGGCTGATTGGAGGACTGGAGAATATTTCCAGGGATTTTGCTTTGCTTCTGGGCACTGTTCGAATCAGCTCTCTGCCATCCCCGTCAATAAACCTTCCCGGTTCGAATCCAACTGCAGAGACTGTCACTTCAATATTGAAAGTAAATTCGACTGCGCCCGGTTCATCACCGCCACGGGCGTTTACAATACCTTTTATAGTGTGTTTTTGCGGAGCTTTATCTGCGGTCAGCACAATATTAAGTGTGGCGCTGATATTGCCGACATCATTGAATTTCGGATCTCTTTCTTCAAGATTTGCATGAAAAAAAACATTGATGATTGATTTTCTCTTTCGCTTGCCGAAATTTACCACACCATGATTTTGGTTGATTTTCTTTGATGATTTTTGTTTGCCTTTGGTTTTAAAAGTAAAGCATCGATTCACCACACGGGCGTCTTTCGCTATATCGCCGATATCGATTATGTTCTCGGGAGCCCAGCCCAGAAACTCCGGATCTATGGTCCAGTCATTGCCGATACCCCGGTTTTTCTTTGATGGCCGAATCAGCCTGCCTTCCACGCTGACAATTTTTATGCCTACATTATAGTCTCGTTCAGTCATGCCTAAATGCTCCCCGACAGTGCGTATAATTTGCATGTTTAACAGTACTACGGGGCGGCTGACGAAATGGTTCGTATTTTTGAAGATGTTGTTTTTAACTGGGAATTGTTCGAGTGCCGGTCTCGCGGTATAGTTGAGCAGGTCTTTTAATTTAATTGGAGGGAGCCTATGTTATATCCGATGTTTGCAATGGTGGTGCTGACATTTATTTTGATGGCTTATACATTATATTTGCGGATAAATTCCGTGTTTAAAAAGGATGTAAACCGCGGATATTATCGGTTGATGTCCGGTTATGATGTGCCTGAATATATTACAAAGACGAGCCGGCATTTTGTTAATTTGTTTGAAACACCGGTATTATTTTATGCTGCAGGCATTCTATGTATCGTGTTGGGTATTGAAAATGTATTTTTATTGAGTATTGCATGGGCGTATATTGCCTGCCGGGCTGTACATGCGCTTATTCATATTACATACAATAATATTCTGCATCGAATGACAGTTTTTTTGCTCGGCAATCTATGTATATTATCAATTTGGGGTTTTATTATCGTACATGAAGCATAGCTTAGATAAAAAGAGCTGCTTGAAAACCTGATGATTTCAAAACTACCTGGGGTGTCGGTTTATATACCGGGTTTACTGGGTCCGATTCCTGCAGAAAGCAGCGATTTGCTTTCGAAATTGCCGGTATTATCCCGGTTGTTGAGTCGTGCAAAACAAAGCCTGGCTGATAATCTATTTCGAATCTTGACTGCTGAAGAAAAAACACCTGTTGCTGCATTGTCTTATCTGGCTGATTTTGGTGTATTGCCTGAAACCGAAGTGGTTTGTTGTGATCCGGTTTACTTGCAAGCTGATTTGGGACAGGCATTTTTATTTGATACGCACAGTTTTCGGATAAGTAATGCCGAAGCGGGAAAGCTGGTTGAGGCATTTAATACGCATTTTCATGAATTTGGACTGAACCTTTGTTTTAAACATCCGCAACGCTGGTATCTGGCTGCAGATAAAGCCCCCGGTTTGAATACTTTGCCGCTTCAGCGTATCAGTGGAAAGAATATTGATCCTTATTTGCCGGCAGGTAATAAGGGTGCGGAATACTGGAATCGCATTTTGAATGAAACCCAGATGCTGTTTTATCAGCATCCGGTTAATACCGCACGTGAATCTTCAGGCCAAACTCCAATAAATGGTGTTTGGATCTATGGTGCCGGTGACCTTGGAAATATTGGGAATATAAACCTTGATAAAATCTATACCGACTCGGCAATAAGTAAAGGGCTTGCTGCTTACATAAATATAGGCTGTCATGCTCCTGCGGAGAATTTTAATGGCTTAAAAGTCGATATCGGAGAACAAATACTGCTCCATACAGATCAGTTGCACAATGCATTGGCTGCAGATGATTTCAATGCATGGGCAGACTTACTGATAAAATATGAGCAAAACTGGTTTGCGCCCCTGTGGAAGCAAGTCAAAGCAAAGCAAATAAAACAAGTAATCATCGGAACCGGCGATACGAATCCATATATAATGACTGCCGCTTCAGCCAGACGTTTTTGGCGGCCCGTAAAAACTTTCAGCACATTTGTAGCGATAAAAAATAACTAAAATATGGAAGCAAAATATACGATTCAACGCCGTGAAATCCAATCAGCACTGGATTTTCCCGGCTCAGTTCACCCCGTTGTTAAACGAGTTTATCAACATAGAAAAATAAATAATATCAATGAGATAGAGAATAAACTTGATAAATTACACAATATAAAAACATTGTCGGGTCTTAGTGCCGCGGTTGCATTGCTGGCTGCGGCGGTTAGCGATGATCAACGTATTTTGATTGTCGGTGATTTCGATGCCGATGGTGCGACCAGTACCGCATTGGCATTACGTGCACTGAAAGCGATGGGGGCAAAACAAGCCGGTTATCTGGTACCAAACCGGTTTGAATTTGGTTATGGTTTGACGCCCGAGATTGTGCATGTTGCTCTGGATTATCAGCCCGATATTCTGGTGACGGTCGATAACGGCATTTCCAGTATAGAAGGTGTGGATGCTGCGCATCAGCATGGTATAAAAGTCATCATCACCGATCATCACCTGCCGGGCGCGCAATTACCGGCAGCGGATGCGATCGTAAATCCAAATCTGCCCAATGACGATTTTCCAAGCAAGTGTCTGGCCGGTGTTGGGGTGATTTTTTATGTGATGCTGGGCTTACGCAGTGCGTTGCGCGAAAATGGGTGGTTTGCGCGGCAAAATATTCAAGAGCCGAATATGGCGCAATACCTGGATCTGGTTGCGCTCGGTACGGTTGCCGATGTCGTACCGCTGGACCATAACAATCGAATTCTGGTGGACCAGGGCATAAAACGTATACGTGCGAAACAATGCGTGCCGGGCATTATCGCGATGCTGGAGTCAGGTAAACGTAAGCCGGCCAATACTGTTGCAAGTGATTTGGGCTTTGCAGCCGGGCCACGCTTAAATGCTGCCGGGCGGCTTGAGGATATGTCATTGGGTATTGAGTGTTTATTGACTGATGATGCTGCACGTGCTGCTGCACTGGCGGCTGAATTAAATGAATTGAACCGACAACGCCGTGAGATTGAGCAGGAAATGCAGGCCCAGGCGGTACAGATCGTTGAACAGCTGTCAGCTGAACTGGTACAGACAGAATTACCTGCCGGTTTATGCTTGTTTGACCCGCGTTGGCATCAAGGTGTGGTTGGCCTGGTTGCATCGCGTATTAAAGAAAAAACACAGCGCCCGGTGATTGCATTTGCAAAAATATCTGAGACTGAACTCAAAGGGTCGGCGCGCTCAATAAGCGGCTTGCATATTCGTGATGCATTGGATGCGGTGGCGACTCGACATCCTGGCTTGATTAAAAAATTTGGTGGTCATGCAATGGCAGCCGGTTTAAGTTTGCCGTTGGAAAATTTTGATCAGTTTCGTGATGCATTCGCACAACAGGTTGGTGCTGTGTTGGAAACCAAACCCGGAGAAGCGGTCATTCTGACCGATGGTGAACTGAACACCAGTGAGTTGAATGCAATCACTGCAGAAGCACTACGCCGGGCCGGGCCATGGGGGCAGGGTTTTCCGGAGCCGTTGTTTGATGGAGTGTTCAACATCAACAGTAAACGCATTGTCGGTGAGTCTCATTTAAAGTTGCAACTAGCAGTACCGGAATCCGCTCAGATTATGGATGCAATTGCATTCAATGAAGACGGTTCCGGTTTGCCTGAGTCAACCAAACAGGTACGCGTTGTTTATCATCTGGAAATCAACGAATTCAGAGGCATACGCAGTCCACAACTGAATGTACGGTATATCGAGCCGCTTAAGAACCCATAGGCTGAAGCTATCACTTTAGTTATAGACTCACGGTTTTTTTTCTGAAAACCGTGCTGACTTACTACCAAAGCATTATATACACATCAGTACAGCTCCTTATGATAGTGCTCAGGGTGACTATGGGGTGAGGAGTGCGGTTTGAGTTTGTACATAGTTGTTATATTTATTGCTTCGCGGGTTTTTGGGGGCAGTGATGGTTATTGATATCAATGGTATAAATTCAATTGTGAATGTGGGTCAGAGTACGGCTGCTGTTGATCCTGCATCGACTGCGAACCTTTTTCAGGCAGAGCTTCAACAGCAATCTTCTACTGCGACAGGGCGTTTACTGGTTGCGCAAAATGCAGAGGGCACTGCTGTTGCGGATACTGAGCAAGGGTATATCGATTTAAACGATCAAACGGCTGGGAAACCGAAATATAATAATCAGGCTGTTTACCGCTCCACGGTGACTGATGGAGAAACGGCTGAACAAGCTTATCAAAGGATTTTAGCATTATTAAAAAACATTGAAGGCGCTGAACTTCGTCTGGAGGTTGTTTATAAGGATGGTAGGTATGACCAGTTTCGTCTTGATTACCATAACCCTTGGTTTAAATTGTATGCTATTGAAACTCCATTAAGTTCAGACCTTTTGAATATAGACCCCGACTCTATGTTGCCGCCTGTGGAGCAGAATGTATTACAGGATGTTGCGTATTTTGAAATCACCGGACAGCGTGCTTATCCCTCTGAAATACCGGCTGATGAGCGTGCCGCTGTTAACGATACAGATAATACAATCACGGCGATGCTTGCGGGGCTTGAGGGTGATAAGGCTGACTTGTTTTTACAGCGTTTGGCAAAGTTTATGCGTTTCACTCCACAGAAGCCTTTGGAAAAACTTTTTTTCAGTGCGGAAAAACTTACCCTGCAAAATTTTGATCAGGTTCAGATTGCCCGTTCGCGTGACATCATGGCTCCAATGAGCGAAGTCCGGGATCATTATGGCCAAGTGCTGATTGAAGAAAAGGCTAACGGTGAAAAAGTACCTTTTCTGATAGAAGGCCGCGCCATTTTGGATTTTAACGGGCATGATGTATCTCAAGAAAAAGTCGACGGCAGCAGCAACCACTATCTGTCCCTGATAAGAACAGATACCATTCCAGAGTTGAAAGCTGAGCCTCAGCAGTATTCAGAACAGCTTATGAGTGGGGCACAAAAGCTCCCATTACGCGATAGCGATCAGTTAGGTAGTGCCAGCACATGGGCTATAGCAGTAGCGAACGGCACACTTCGAGATGATTCCGGTTACATGTTGATCGAGAGAAAGGCCAGTGGTCAAGCGGTGCCGTATTTGATAAACGATGCCGGTATTTTTCATTTTTCCGGATTTGATATATCCAATGCAAATGTTAATGCCAGTAGCTCTTATTATCTGGCCAAAATGGATATCACTGCAGGGCCTTTTAAAACCGATCATCTTGATTTGCACGATGGTGATTTTGCAGGCTGGCAGCTTAAAAACCAGACATTCACTGGGGCAGACATGCATGGTGCTAATCTGTATCAGGCAGAACTGGTGGAGACTAAGTTAACTTATACCAACCTTAATGATGCTAATTTAGCCGAAGCAAATTTATCGGATGCTAACCTTGTGGGTGCAACGCTGTTTAATACCAATCTTTATAATGCAAAATTAAGTCGGAACACGTTATCAGGTGCAGTGATTAATGCGACTACTTATTTGGGTATCAGTCATCTGGGAAATTTAAATCATGAAAAAATTAAGTTCGAACACGGAGTTGATTTTTCAAATCAGATTTTACCTGATGCCAATTTTTCTCATGTTAAAATGACCGCGGCTGATTTCAGTAATGCAGATTTAAAGCGTAGTGATTTTAGCAATGCCTGGCTATTAAATTCGGCTGATTTTTCCGGTGCCAATCTTGAGCATGCCTACATGAAAGGCCTGCGTGCGATGTATGCAAAATTTCCGGAGGCAAAGCTTTTTTTGGCTAACCTTGAGGCTGCAAGCCTGGATCACGCTAAATTTTATAAAGCGGATTTAACCAATGCTAATCTGGTTCAGGCAGGTTTGGTGGGGGCTGATTTTAGGAAAGCTGACTTAACAAGAGCCGATTTGCGGGGAGCGGACTTAACAAATGCAGATCTGCGCGGTGCCAATTTGACTGAAGCCAATTTAACCGGAGCGAATTTAAAAGGTGCCAATTTAACCGGGGCCGATTTAACCAATGTGATAGTCGAGCATGAAGCGCTGAGCGAAGCACGAATTGACTCACAAACAGATGCTGGCTCAACAGACCAGCAAAGTCCAATTAAGGACAGTATGTCGACTGCGAAGGCAGCACCCCCGAAGGATGATATGCTTGCGCAGCAACAACCCGGAGAGGAAACTGCACCCCCGAAGGATGATATGCTTGCGCAGCAACAATCCGGAGAGGAAGCTGCGCAATTATTGAATAATCAGGATCGGCAAAAACCGAATAACGGTTATACCCAAATTCAGATCGGTGTAGAACAGAGAGAAAAAGGGCCTGGGCTAATCAATCAGACCACCGATATTCAAGTTGCAGTCAAGCAGGCCGGCTTGATCAATGCGCCGCAAGTGGAAACCGGTCAGTTGCAACGCGAAAGCGAAAAGCCGCAAAACCCGGTCTATGCTCAATTGTCATCAGGGGTTCGCGGTGCATTACCCCCGGCGGTATATGCCGCACTGGGTTTAAGCAATGAAGCCATTCAATCCGGCTATGCGGCATATAAAGCCTTGCATCCGAGCGTGGTGCAAGACGAACAAGGTCAGCTGAAAATCAGTTTGGCGGATTTTCTAAAATACCCGGCGCCAATGCAGGATCAGTTGGCGGTGATTTCAGCGCGGGCCAAATCGGATGACACAACAGTCAGCACATTAAATACCCAAGCTGAATTATATCGCCAACAGGTGGCAACAACCGATCAGCTGACTCAACAGATTGAACAACGCACGGCAGAGATTCGTGCACAGGCGGCACAACCGATTACGGTAATAGCGGAACGTATTACTTTGGACAGCAAAGCCCCGCCGGCGCAGATGATTCAGGAACAGAAAAACATCGTCGGTGCAGGCAATCTAACATCAGTCAGCGGCGGCAGTGAGTCGGCGCAAACTCAATCAAATATGGTTACAAGTAATGCGGTCTCAGCGCATTATCCAGGCGCGAAAAATGTACCGCCCTATGTCTATGCGCAAGATCGCAGTGGTCAACTGGCCTTGCATGTGGTGTTAAAGCAACCGGGTCAAGGGTTGGTATTGCAGGCGGTGTCAAAAAACCTGATCCCGATAAAAGCCGATGCACAACTCACAACGCACAGCAATGGAAACTGGCAGGGCGTACCGTCTTTAAGTTTTGGTGAACAACAAACCCTGCAAACCTTGTTTGGTATCCAGATCAACAACGGCACAGTGACCGGCTACAGTGGTGAGGTAAATGTCCCGACCCCGGTGATTATCCCGGCCCCGGCGATGCAGGGTCCTGCACCGGCGGCACCGGCCGGTATTCCGGCAGTACCGGTGCCTTGAACTTAAAAACGCTGGTTTAAAATAAACTGTTGCTGGTTTTTAGGGCTGTATTATCCGGCATATATGAAATACCCGAATGAGAGAAATGGTTGCAAATACAACTGTGACAAATAGTTTAAGCGGTTTACAGTTGCCTGATACTTCGGCAGGCTCTTCTGTGGATGTTTCTGCGAACTCTATTTTCAATGACAGTCTGGAACAGCAGCGGCTTCATAATCCGGTGTTATCGCCTGGCCAAATGCTGTTGGCTTATGATCCAGGCGAAATCACCAGTGCGGTAGAAAAAATATACCGGGTTTATAACCAGCAGGTTAGCCGCACCGGTGGGCGAATCGCCGGCGGTGAGTTTGTCCTCAGATCCGGCAAAGGGCAATGGTGGCAGAATTTGCAACGTTTAGGCCGAGCGCTTGTGAAAGGGCTGGCACTGCAGTTTGTCGCGTTTGTCAGTCAAAGCAGCCAACTAGGGCGTTCCGGGCAGTATGTTGAGAGTGCGCTGGATTACCTGGCGGATAAACAGGGCATCAATGTGCAGCAGCTTAGCCGTGACTGGACGCAGAAACAGAAAGGTTTTTTCTTCAGTGCGATAGCGGAAGTTGGTGCACGATGGAATTTTGGCTCCGGTATGAGCGGTCAGGAATGGGCCGGTTATATTGATGCGATTTATGCAAAAACCAACGGGATGTATGCATTGCCGATAGCCAATATACCGGTGGGTCCGCCGGCGCCGGCAACGCCGTTATTACCGAGCCAGTCGATCGAACAGGCGCACCCGGTGCCTGCGGGTCATGTTAACAGTGGTTTGCAAGGTCATTCGGTGACTGAATCGTCGCCGCTTGTAAGGCCGGCTGCAGTGCAGTCAGCTAAATTATCGCCGCCGCAGTTCACGATCAGCACACAAATAGCGGGTCAGCAGATTAATAAGCCGGTATTACCGTCGAAGCAGGAAGGTACCTTAGGTCATTATAATGTCACACTGAATGTCAATGGTAAGAGTTATGCAATTCAGTTGCGTCAGGAAGCATCGCTGGATGGTTATAACAGTATCTTTATGGCTGATTATACACTGGACGGCAAGAGCCACAGTTATTTCCTGGATGTCAAAACACCGGCTGAAGCCAAATAGTTGTTACAACAAAAAGCCCATAGCCCCGGGCAGTTGGCGGGGATTTCACCAGGCGCACAGAGTGAAATTGATCATTTAGATAAACCCGGTGCAGTGACCGGTGATGCGGCTGATAAGCTGAACTTAGACGCCTGGCAGCAGGCTTATAATGAAGCGCAGCAGGCATGGCAGCGCCTGCAGGAAAAACGGCGCTCCGGCGCTTTTTTCACAGCCGAAGCCTGGCAACAGGCGATAAATGACGCTCAGGCCGGGCTGGGGTTTGAAGCAGGCCTGATATTTCACCAATTAAGTAATGGAGTTAACGATGCTTTAATCCCGGGTGCGAGTTCGGGGGCGATAACGCTGACAGGAGCAAACTCCGGTTCAATGTCAGCCGCAGCTGGTACATCCTCCGGTGCTTTGGTAATAGCGGATAAAGACTGGCAATCGGAATGGGCAGCGTTGCAAGAAAATAAACCGGTATTGACCGACCTTATTCGCCGGGTGTTGCAAGATACATCTTATACGCGTCGGCCATCCAATATATTAATCCTCTCTGAAGTATTGGAGCAGTTAGGTGAGACAGTGGATTTGGAGACACTGGCCTGGCAATTGCGATTTAAGTGGCTGCAGTTTCATTATAAGTCTGAGCTTGGAGGGCAGGCACAATGGGCCGCAAAAGCTGAACCGGTGATTCAACAACTTGCCGAGCTGCCACTCAACTCAAACCAGATGAATAAGCTGACTGATTGGATATGGGGTGATTTTTATTCGGATTCACCTACGATTAAAAATATTCGTAACCGGAATTTTAGAATAGTTTCACCAAGTGGAGAGCAGTTTGTCCCGCAAAAAGCCGAATTCCGACGCCTTTTGGAAGCTGGTCTAAGAAATGCTGAGCAGAACGGCATTGGTAATTTGCTGCCGTATTCGAAATTACAGCAGGCATCGCTAAGACTGCAGGAAGAGTATGACATTCATTTAACCGCGAGTTTGCGTGATTTTCTGGGGGCACTGTTGTTAACCCAGTTTAATTCCTCGCTGGCCAACAGTTTGACAAACACAAAACACAAAGTGGGTACAACCAGCAAACTGATCCAGGCGTTTAATAGATCCAGGGTGGCTGGCAAACCGGTGATTAATAATATTTACGATCTGCAACAGCTTGCGCATGCGCGTTTTAAAAACCTTAGGGGAGTGTCGACTTACTCGGAAGCTGAAAGAAAAGTAATAGAAGTGGAACTTATGTTTGGCGTGGAGCAGCTAAGCCGCCGGCAGCGCCGTGCAATTGCAACTTATTTGCAGCATAAGTTTAATATTACTGATGCGGCACAGGGGTTTTATCCGGTAAATGAACCGGATCCTGTACGTGCCGAGGCACTGCGTAAGACTAATCGGTCTAATTTTGAATCGATTATATACGGGGAAATATTATCTAAGTTTCGAATTCCCGGCGATGATGACCAATTGAGAGCGCCTAAGCCGGCAGAGTTTCGCGCAATCTTAAAAGCAAAGCCCTGGGAAGTTCCTTCATTAAAATATATAGCAATGCAACAGCAGGTCGGATTGGATCCAACAGCATTAATAGCACTAAAGGCGTTTTATTTTTCTCACGGCGACGCAGTTCTGGTGGAAAGAGAGCTTGATGAGCTTGAATACAGTGATTTAATGGATAAGATTTTGGAGCGCTTTGGGTTAGATACTGAAGAGAAGTTGATACAGTTATTGGATAATGGCATGCTAAAACCGAAGTTGCATTTATTGGCCATTCAACACAAGACCGGCTTAACACATGCGGAAATGAATGCTTTGCTGGTTTTTTATAGAGCAGGCAACGAGGTAAATGCGGAGACTGCCGCACTTGTTGAAAGCGCACGTCAATTGTTTAATGTGCCGAAAGAGGATTTTCAGCAATTTATTATCAATGCGCTGGAGAAGTAGGTTCTAAGCGGGTAATTAATTATTAATTTTTTTTACCGAGCATTCTGCCTGTCCGCTTAAGTCAACCAGTTGTTGCTGCAATTGCATGCGTATCGGTTCCAGCTCGTTCATCGACAGGCTTTTATCAATGTAAACCGGCTCACCGACATGAATTGCGAGGCGGTTAAACCAGCCGGGTAAAATAAAACGGTCCCAGGATTTCAGCTGTTTATAACTGCGGGCTGCGCCGGCCATCGGCACAACCGGTGCGCCTGTCATCTGTGCGAGCATTAACGGGCCTGATTTGAATTCGAAGATCGGGCCGCGTGGGCCGTCCGGCGTGTTCCCGGGCGAAATACCTTTTTGGGTGATTGCAAGATAAAGCTCACGCATTGCCTGTGCACCGGTCCGGCTGGAAGACCCGCGGATCACTTCGGCGCCCCAGCTGGAAAACACTTTTGCCGGGATTTCACCGTCGCGGGATGGGCTGACCAGAAAACCGCTTTTAATCCCACGCTCTTTTAATTTCAGCAGATAAAGCGCACAAATAAGATTTTGCTGGTGCCAGTAGCAGGGTATAAACGGGCGTACCAGCAGTTCATCCAGGTGTTTGGCGCCGCTGATCTGCAGTGTTGAACTGCGCTGGAGACCTCTTAAATAGGTTCTCAACAATGGCTCGGCCAGCCAATATTTCAGCTTTTTGCGCAAAGAAGGGTTTTTGCTCATTTTTCTTATTCGATTGCGATGCCGACAAGTATTAATTCTATCTTTCTTTATGAAATATCCGGGGCAGGCTAGTGTATAATCCCGGCCCGCATACCTTCGAATCTCAGGCTGCAACTATTTTTAATGGCGAATAATAACAGTTTCAGCCCGGTTCCGCCCGGGCCCGGGGAAAAAATTGATATTCACATTGACCAGGCTTCTTTCCCGAAGCTGGAACAGCTGCTGCAAAATTATACTGATATTTGCCGTATTTCACCTGAAAGCCGCAGTACTGACACTTTTTTATTGAATCACCCGGATTATCTAAAACGGGTATTGGTTGAAAATCATAAAAACTATATCAAAGGCCCTGGCTTTGAGCGGGTTAAGCTGCTCCTCGGCAACGGCATTATTGTCAGCGACGGTGAGCTTTGGAAGCAGCAGCGGCGCATGGTGCAGCCGGCATTTCATCGCGATATGCTGAACCGCTTGACGGGTATGATGCAAGCCGCGAGTGCTGAATTGCTCGCGCAATGGGAAGCCTGTGCTGAAGAAAAGCAGGCGATCAACCTGAACGAAACAATGAGCCGGTTTGCACTGGAAGTCGTATTGCGGGGCATCTTTGGTGATGATCTGGACTGGCTGATTGAAATACATGGTGAGAATCCATTTACGATTTTTTCCGAAGACAGCAGCCGTGACCTGAATCTGGCGGTTAAGTTTCGTGCGTTGATCAAATTAATGATGGCGGTAATAGAGCGCCGTCGCGGTCTCAATGAACCCAGGCAGGATATGTTGGGCGCGCTGATGCTTGCAAAGGATCTTGATGGGCAGCCAATGCCGGATAAAGCATTAATCGATGAAATTATGACCCTGATTGTTGCCGGCCATGAGACCAGTGCGACGACATTGACCTGGATGTGGTATTTGCTTTCCCAACACCCGGATTCAGAAGCCTGTCTGCATCGTGAGGTCGATGAATTTTCCGGGCAGCTGAATTTTGAGCAGCTCTCCGGACTGGGTTATTGCAAACAGGTTATGTATGAAGCGTTGCGTTTGTATCCACCGGTCTGGCTGTTTTCCAGAAAAGCACTGGAAGACGATAAGGTTGGTGAATACAACATTCCGGCCGGCTCAGATATTTTTATCTCTCCGTATTTTCTGCATCGCCGCGCCGACTTATGGCCAAAGCCTGAAGATTTTGATCCCGGGCGATTTGCAGAGGCGAATGCAAAAGACCGGCATAGAACCGCGTATATCCCTTTTTCCGCCGGTCCGCGCCGGTGTATCGGTGATGTATTCGCGACGGTGGAAATTCAGATTCATATGAGTACCATAGCGCGCAGGATTGCACTGAAAACTGTGGATGAGCCCCGGATTGAACTGGAGGCAGCAATAAACTTGCGCAATAAGCACCCGATTATGATGATGCCGGTGATACGCTGATAAGCTTATGAATAACTATAAAACACTGAATGCGGCGCTAAAAGATCATCTGCGTGACGACCTGAGCGTCACTTTTATTGAGGGCATCAATAATGAAATCACGATCAGTTATCAGCAGCTTTATGAGCGTGCACTGCGCCAGCTGGGGTGTTTTCAGCAGCGCGGCTTGCGGGCCGGTGATCAACTGATATTTTTTCTCAAGGATAACCCAAGCTTTATCGAAGCATTCTGGGCATGTTTGCTCGGCGGAATTGTACCGGTGCCTGTTGCGGTTGGTATCAGTGATGAGCATCGCTCAAAAGTATTTCGGATATTTAAACGGCTTGATCAGGCTTATTTATTAATTGATCGTAAAGCAGCTGGCTTATTATCTATATATGCAGATAAAAACGGATTGCAGTCCGAATATACAAAGCTCGTTGAAAAAACCTTGCTGTTGGAGGATATGCAACCCGGCGAGGCTTATGGTGATGAGCATGAGCCTGAGGAAAACGACCTGGCGTTTATTCAGTTCTCATCGGGTTCCACACGTGATCCCCAGGGAGTATGCCTGACTCACAAAAACCTGATAACAACGGTGGTTGATCTGGGTAACCGGGCACAATATACCGCGCAAGATATCAGTTTGAGTTGGATGCCGCTGACACATGATTTGGGTCTGATCGGTTTTCATCTGAATATGATCGTATTCGGCATGAATCAAAATATTATGGCGACCGACGTATTCAGCCGCCGGCCGTTGTTATGGATGCAGAAAACCAGTGAAAAACGTGCGTCGGTGTTGAGTTCGCCGAATTTTGGGTTTCGACATTATTTGAAGCTGTATGAATCGCGCGATGAACACCAGCTGGATCTTTCCTGTGTGCGCCTGATTCTGAATGGCGCTGAACCGATTTCCGTGAGTTTGTGCGAGCAGTTCCTGACTACTATGCAAAAGCATGGTTTGCACCGCTCTGCAATGTATACCGTATATGGGCTGGCTGAAGCGGCACTGGCGGTTAGTCTGCCGGTACCGGGCGCTGAGTTTGAGTACATCACGGTTGATCGCAACAGTCTGAATGATGCGGAGCCGGTGCAATATGTTGATAAATCACATCCGCAGGCCGTCAGGTTTGCAATAGAGGGGCCGCCGGTTGAGCGTTGTGCATTAAGAATAGCCGGTGAAGATGGACAGGATTATGGGCAGGACACGATTGGTGAAATTCAGTTAAAAGGGCCAAATGTAACAGCCGGTTATTATAATGATAATGAAGCTAATCAACGATTGTTTACATCCGATGGTTGGTTGCGTACCGGTGACCTGGGATTGCTTTATAAAGGGCAGGTGGTTGTCACCGGACGGTTGAAAGATATTATTTTTGCAAATGGGCAAAACTATTATCCGCATGATTTAGAAGCTATCGTGCTTGGAGTTGGCGCACTGGAGTTGGGTAAGGTCGTGGTCCTGGGTGTGCGTGTAAATGATAATGATCACGATGATATTTTAGTGTGTATCCTGCATCGTGGTGATTTAAAAGACTTTATCCCACATATTAAAGAAGTAAAACTGGCAATCAATGAACAGACCGGGCTGGATGTTGCCCATGTATTGCCGGTAACGCGTATTCCGAAAACAACCAGTGGTAAAATTCAACGGCGTTTTTTTGCAGATGCGTATTTAAATGGCGAATATAATGAGGTTATCGGGCAGATTCATTTGCTGCAAAATGCTGATCAAGGTGTTGATAAGCAGCAGTCGGGCTTATCCGAGTATGCGCATAAAATTAAATTTATCTGCGATAGTTTATTGCCGGATAAAGCAATCGGCTTACAGGATAATTTTTTTGAGATTGGCATGAGTTCTTTGGATTTGGCGCAAATCCATGAAAAGATCGATGAATTTTATCCGGGTGTTTTGGACATTATCGATATGTTCGAATACTCCACAATTGAGGCGCTGGCAGGGTTTATTGAGAATAAAGTCGGTAAAAACGCATAGTCGACCGGGTCTGCCGGTTTATCTTTTTTTAAATACTGTCATAATTGCGCACCTTTGGTGAACAGGTAAAAAACAAATGAAGTTTGCGATTGTATTCCCGGGGCAAGGCTCGCAATCAGCCGGTATGCTGGCTGAGCTGGCGGTACAAAACGATTTGGTATTGCAGACATTCCAGCAGGCTTCTGCGGTGTTGGGGTATGATTTGTGGGCCTTGGTTACCGATAATCCGCAGGGCAAATTGAATCAAACTGAGTTTACCCAGCCGGCGATGCTGACTGCCGGGGTTGCGGTTTGGCGGGTTTGGCAGAGCCGAAATTTAGGGGCACCGGCATTATTGGCCGGACATAGCCTCGGTGAATACACCGCACTGGTGGCGGCCGGTGTGCTTGAGTTTGAAGATGCTGTGCAGGCGGTTGCTGAGCGTGGGCGGTTGATGCAGGCAGCAGTGCCGGCGGGTGAAGGTGCAATGGCGGTTGTGCTGGGGCTTGATGATGATGCGGTGCGTGCATTGTGTGCGGACGTGGCCGGCAATGAGGTATTGGAGGCGGTTAATTTCAATTCACCCGGGCAGGTTGTGATTGCGGGGCACAGCGCCGCGATTGAACGTGCTATTGAAAAAGCCCCTGAATACAACGCGCGCAAAGCGATGTTGCTTCCAGTGAGCGTACCTTCGCACAGTAGTTTAATGAAAGATGCGGCAGAGTCTCTATATCAATATTTTTCCGATATTCAGTTTAATGCACCTTCGGTACCGGTATTGCAGAATGTCGATGCAGATACGCATATGGAGCCACAAGCTATTATGGATGCATTGACGCAGCAGCTTTTCAGCCCTGTGCTGTGGGTTAATACCGTAAACGCAATGAAACAGCAGGGCATTGAGGCGGTTTTTGAACTGGGCCCCGGTAAGGTGCTGAGTGGTTTAAACAAGCGCATCGAAAAACAGTTGCAGGCAGTACCGGTGGATACACCCGCTGGTATGGATAAAGCGGCTGCACTGTTGAACGATTAGAGAAAGAGGTATTATTTTGATGGATTTAAAAGATAATATTGCATTAGTCACCGGCGCCAGCCGGGGTATCGGCAAAGCCATCGCATTGGAACTGGGGGGCCGGGGTGCGACGGTAATCGGTACTGCAACCACGGATGCCGGTGCGGATTCAATCAGTAATTATTTGGCTGAACATGATATTCAAGGGCAGGGCATGACATTAAATGTGACTTCGATTGAATCGATCAGCACTCTAATCAAAACCATTAACGAGCAACATGGTGCGATTACTGTTTTGATTAACAATGCCGGCATTACTCGGGATAACCTGCTGATGCGGATGAAAGAGCAGGAGTGGGATGACATTATTGCGACCAATCTTACGGCTATTTTTCGCCTAAGCAAAGCCTGCCTGAAAGGAATGACAAAAGCCCGTAAAGGACGGATTATAAATATATCTTCAGTTGTAGGATTATCCGGTAACCCGGGGCAAACGAATTATGCTTCTGCGAAAGCCGGTGTAATCGGGTTTAGCAAGTCCCTTGCCCGGGAGATAGGCTCACGGAATATAACCGTGAATGTTGTAGCCCCGGGGTTTATTGAAACCGATATGACGCGAGAGTTGGGCGAAGATCAACGCACTGATTTGGAACAGCAAATAGCATTAAACCGTCTGGGTACTGCAAATGAAATCGCTAAAGCAGTCGGTTTTTTGGCTTCAGATGATGCTGCATACATCACCGGGGAGACATTAAATGTCAATGGTGGCATGTATATGCATTGATTTAGATTATAGAATACATGATATTTCTTATGTAAATTATTGATATTATTGAATTATTTTTGATTTTAAAATACATGTCATTTTAAAGTGGCAACTGTATTCACTTTTCACTAAAATACCGTCCGCAGTTTAACGGCTTAGGTAAAACACTTGGAGGCTAAACCTATCATGAGCAACGTCGAAGAACGTGTGAAAAAAATCGTCGTCGAACAGCTTGGAGTCAAGGAAGAAGAAGTCAGTAATTCCGCTTCTTTTGTAGAGGATCTTGGGGCCGATTCGTTGGATACAGTTGAATTGGTAATGGCACTTGAGGAAGAGTTTGAAACTGAAATCCCCGATGAAGATGCTGAGAAAATTACGACAGTACAGGAAGCGATGGATTATATAAACGCGCATCTATAAGCTACTGAATTCTACGATATAGCCGCCGTCTCAGTAGAGATTGCGGCTATATTTATTATGACCAGTATTAAATTAACGCTCCTATGTCAAAACGTCGTGTAGTGATTACCGGCTTGGGTTGTGTCAGCCCGCTGGGTAATACAGTTGAAGAAACCTGGGAAAATCTCCTGGCCGGCAAGTCAGGTGCGGCACTCATTACGCGTTTCGATACCACCGATATGCCGGTTAAGTTTGCCTGTTCGGTCAAACAATTCGATGCTGAAAAATACATCAGCAAGAAAGACCAAAAGAAAATGGATACTTTTATCCAGTTCGGCATAGCGGCTGCGGTGCAGGCAATCGAAAACTCCGGTCTGGAGATTACCGAGAAAAATGCACCACGTATCGGGGCTGCAATTGGTTCCGGAATCGGTGGTTTGCCTTACATTGAGATGACTCACAAAGCTTACCTGTCAGGCGGTCCGCGCAAAGTTTCCCCTTTTTTTGTACCTGCCAGTATCATTAATATGATCGCGGGCAATCTATCTATTCGATACGGTTTTCAGGGGCCGAATATCTCGATTGTTACCGCCTGTACCACAGGCACGCATAATATTGGTGATGCTGCACGTATTATTCAGCATGGCGATGCGGATGTAATGATTGCCGGTGGTGCGGAAATGGCAACCAGTGAACTGGGCGTTTCAGGGTTTGCGTCAGCCAGAGCGTTATCCAGCCGTAATGAAGATCCTGAGACTGCGAGCCGCCCCTGGGATGTCGACCGGGACGGTTTTGTGCTGGGTGATGGTGCGGGTATTCTGGTGCTTGAAGAATATGAGCATGCAAAGCAGAGAGGCGCAAATATTTATGCCGAGGTTGCCGGTTATGGTATGAGCGGTGATGCATATCATATGACCCTGCCCAGAGAAGATGGCTCTGGTGCAAACCGTTGTATGTTGAATGCATTGCATGATGGTGGAATTAATCCCGACCAGGTCAATTATATTAATGCGCATGGCACATCGACACCGGCAGGCGATATTGCCGAAGCGCTTGCAATAAAAAGCGCTTTTGGTGAGCATAGTAAGAAGCTTGCGGTCAGTTCCACCAAGTCGATGACAGGGCATTTACTGGGTGCCGCCGGTGGTGTTGAAGCGGTGTTCACAACATTATCGATTGCCGATCAGGTTGCACCCCCGACGATCAATCTGTTCAATCAGGATCCGGCATGCGATTTGGATTTTGTGCCTAATACCGCACGTGAAATGGATATCAATGTGGCAGTTTCAAACTCATTTGGGTTTGGGGGGACGAATGGGAGCCTGGTTTTGCGCAGGCTTGGCTAGGGCCTGTAAACTGTGCACCAAACAAAATGTAGCTAACGTCTGTAAGCCCTGACAAGTGATATGTCTTATCAGGTTTTAACATTTCCCGCCGAATTTGACCTGCTAGATCTGCATTATCATAACCCCGTACGTTATCCGCACTTACTTCAGACTTCGTTGCCTGCCAGGCACTCGGTAAATTTTGATATTTTGTTTGCTTTCCCGGGTGAGTCTATCTCACTTGATATACAAAACCTCCGAACTCAAAGTGATCTACCCGGGGGTGGTTTTCTTGATGCGCTGGACAAGCAGTGGTTGCAAGCAGGGGGCCATTACACAGAGAGTGCGTCGGAGTTACCGTTTACCGGCGGATGGTTCTTGTATTTAGGTTATGAACTTGTTTATGAAATAGAACCGCATCTGCCAAGACCGGATTGGGGCGATAATGTGTTGCCGGTCGCGTTTGCAACACGTTTTTATACTGCGGTCATACGCCGCAAACATGATAACCGGATATTCTTTGTCGCTGAAAAAAGTCACCGGCATTTACTGCACCAGGTGCAGCAGGATATTGATAATGCTCCCAGGCAGTCAGCAAAGCCTGTGCACGCGTGTTTGGAAATTCATGAGGATCCCGCAGAAGATTATTTACGGGATGTCTTGAAGATAAAACATTACATTAGGGATGGCGATATTTTCCAGGCCAACCTGTCGAGGGCCTGGAGATTGAGTGCACCGACTGCTTCCTATGCCGATATTTATCAGCGTTTATCTGCGGTGAACCCTGCGCCGTTTGCGGCATTGGTTACCCAGGATGATATGGCAATCATCAGCTCATCGCCTGAGCGTCTGTTAAGGGTCAAAAATAATACTATTGAAACCCGGCCTATTGCCGGCACCCGGCCGCGGCATGCCGATGATATTGTTGACCGTGGATTCTCGGATGAGTTGTTGGCGCACCCTAAAGAACGCGCTGAGCATATAATGCTGATCGATTTGGAGCGTAATGATCTGGGAAGAGTTTGTGAACCCGGTAGTATCACAGTGGATGAGCTTATGGTGTTGGAGTCTTATGCCCATGTGCATCATATTGTTTCTAACATTCATGGCAGGCTATTAAAGGACATGACTCCCGGCCGGATAATCCATGCAGTGTTTCCGGGCGGCACGATTACCGGCTGTCCCAAGGTTCGATGCATGGAAATTCTGATAGAGCTGGAGCAGGAAGCACGCGGTGCATATACCGGCAGTGTCGGTTACCTGAATCTCGATGGTTCGATGGATCTAAATATACTGATCAGGACACTGGTAAAAACCGGTTCTGAAATAACGGTTAGGGCGGGCGCAGGGATTGTTGCGGACTCTGATCCGGCCAGGGAGTTGCAGGAGACTCGTGCCAAAGCTGCCGGCATGCTGCGTGCGTTGCAGGCGGATTCATGAATACCCTGATTAATGGCAAGCCAGGTGACCGGATTTCCGTGCAGGACAGAGGGCTGTCCTTTGGTGATGGGGTATTTGAGACGATTGCAGCAAAAAATGGGAAACTGCTCTGCGCTGACCTGCATTTCCAGCGCCTTGTGCAGGGTTGCGGGAAACTTAAGATCCGTTGCCCGGATATAAGTGTGATAGCGGCCGAGTCGGCGAAGCTGTGTAGCGACGGCACCGGTGTTTTGAAGGTTATTGTGACGCGCGGAAATAGTGTGCGCGGTTATACGCCGGATCCTGATGCTGAGCCGAACCGGATCATCAGCTTTTCACCGCCGCCCCGTTACCCGGAAGAGTGTTATAAACTGGGAATTGAAGCAATTATTTGTCGGCAGCGTTTGGTCAGCTTTCCTGAGCTTGCCGGGGTCAAGCACCTGAATCGCATTGACAATGTCCTTGCCGCGATGGAGGTTGCTGAAAGTAATGTGCGGGAAGGGTTAATGTTGGATCAGGAAGATAATTTAGTGGAAGGTACACGGACCAATGTATTTCTGGTGTTTGGTGAAGAGTTGCATACACCGGACTTAAATCAATGCGGCATTGCCGGTGTGATGCGGCATATGGTGATCGAACATGCGCGTAAATTGGGTTTTAAGGTTGTTTGCAGGTCAGTTAAGCGGAACGAGCTTGCTGCAGCAGATGAGTTGTTTGTCTGCAATAGCTTGATTGGTGTCTGGCCATTGCAGTCGCTTGATAAGCAGAGTTTGCAGAAAATGGAAATCGGCCATATGATGCAGGCCGAAGTCAGTGGAATATCTTTGGGCGGTTATTAACAAAATTGGAATTGGTGTGTTAAAAAAAATCATTATACTTACAGTATTGCTATTCATGTCTGCGCTTATTGCACTGGGCATGGATATGCACCGGAATTTATATAAGCCCATGCCGCTTCATGCGGTGAAGCAATATGACTTATTACCGGGCACATCGCTTAGGAAGCTTGCAAATGAGCTTAATTCACACGGTGTTCTACCCAGGCCCTTCTATCTGATTCTCTATGCAAGAATAAAGGGTATCGGTGCCCGCCTGCAGGCAGGTGAATACCTTTTCGAGCCCGGTTTGAATGTTATTGGGTTATTGCAGAAAATGCAGCGCGGTGATGTGATAATGCGCAGCTTTACCATCATCGAGGGCTGGACTTTTCGGCAGTTGATAAATGCATTGCGTGAAGCTGACACTATAGAGCACACATTGCCGGAAACCGCGGACGACAAACAGATTATGCAGGTGCTTGGGTATCCCGGGGAGATTCCGGAAGGCTGGTTTTATCCGGATACCTATTTGTTCCCCCGAGGGACGACTGATATACAGTTTTTAAGACGTGCTTATCAAACGATGGCAGATTTCTTGGAAAAAGCATGGGCCGACAGATCGCCGGACTTACCGATTAAGACGCCTTATCAAGCGCTTATCATGGCGTCTATTATTGAAAAAGAATCTGCGGTTGCCGCGGAGCGGCCATTAATATCGGCGGTATTTACCAATAGGCTGAGAAAGGGTATGCGTTTGCAGACTGACCCTACAGTCATTTATGGGTTGGGTGAAACATTTGATGGTGATATAAAATTCCGCGATTTGCGCCGGGACACGCCTTATAATACATATACCCGTCATGGTTTGCCGCCTACGCCTATTGCGATGCCCAGCGGTGCGGCTATCCACGCCGCATTGCATCCGGCTGACAACCCGGCATTATATTTTGTATCAATGGGTGACGGCAGCCATAAGTTTTCCACGAATCTGGCGGATCATCAGGATGCGGTAAACCGTTATCAAAAGCGCCGGAATAATTAGGGCCTATTCACACTAATTGCATTCATCTGTTGGGCCTGAAAAAGCGCCAATCACCAACAGTAGGCGCTTTAAGCGAGGCGCGAGGAGAGAAGTTTGGTTATTCCAAATGAGCGA
>JANQRI010000033.1 GCA_028284675.1 Gammaproteobacteria bacterium
TGGTCGGAGTGGCGAGATTCGAACTCACGACCCCTGCCTCCCGAAGACAGTGCTCTACCAGGCTGAGCTACACTCCGGCCGTTTGCGCCGCATTATAAAAGGTTAGTGGGTGCGATTCACGGAGAATTTTGCCAGTGCTTCGAGGCTGCCCCGGCACACTCCGGGAGCGACTGCCGACAGCGCAGTCATGGCTTTATCCGCCTCACGGTGTGCCGCAATGCGTGTATATTCTATTGCATTTGTCGCATGTATCGCATCGAACACCGCACTGATCCGGTCACGCCCCCCTTCTTCAATTGCTTTACGAACACATGCCGCCGCACTGGCATCCCCGTTCTGGATTGTATATATCAGTGGCAGCGTCGGTTTTCCTTCGGCCAGATCATCGCCAATGTTTTTACCGGTCTCCTCCGGGCTTGCACTGTAATCAAGCATATCGTCAACCAACTGAAAAGCCGTCCCCAGATGCATACCATACGCAGCCAGTGCATTTTCGGTAGACTCCGGCACCCCTGAAATCACCGCACCAAGCCGGGCTGCCGCTTCAAATAATTTACCTGTCTTATTTAGAATGACTCTTAAATATTCTTCCTCGGTGGTATCCGGGTTATGCACATTCAACAGCTGTAACACCTCCCCTTCGGCAATGGTATTGGTGGTATGCGCCAAAATCTCCAGAATCCGCATATTATCGAGCTCAACCATCATTTCAAAAGCGCGTGAATACAGGAAATCCCCGACCAGCACGCTGGCCTCGTTACTCCACACCGCATTGGCGGTTTCCTGTCCACGACGGAGCTCAGATGCATCGACAACATCATCATGTAATAGTGTCGCGGTATGTATAAACTCGATTATTGCGGCCAACTGGGTGTGCTCCCGGCCTGTGTAGCCGCAGGCACGGGCAGACAGCAATACCAGCAGTGGGCGTAAACGCTTGCCGCCACTGTTAATGATATATCGAGCCAATTGATTAATCAGCACGACCTCGGACTGCAGACGTTCCTTGACCAGAGCGTCAACGATCGCCATGTCCTCGGTGACTGGCTCAATTATTTCAGCGATATCCATAAGATTCCCGGGGGTTGAGGCACTGCATCGTAGTGAGCGTGAACCGCTGTGTCAAACCTTGATTCACCGGTCGCAGGGAATACGCGCCCCCCGCTTCCGGGAGAAAAGGCATTATACAGATACATTGACCTGAGGCCCCAGAGCGGCTAGAATCGCGGGCCTTTTTTCTCAATTTTCACGGTAGTCAGTTATGTATGCGGTTATAAAAACAGGCGGCAAGCAATATAAGGTGTCGCAAGGCGATACAATTCGTGTCGAAAAACTCTCAGCGGCAGAAGGTGACAGTGTCTCTTTCAGCGAAGTACTGGCAATCACCGATGGCGACCAACTAAAGCTGGGCAGCCCTTATGTCGAAGGCACTTCGGTGACCGCCGATGTCATTCGCCACGGACGCGCCAAGAAAATTGAAATCGTGAAGTTCAAGCGCCGCAAACACCACCGCAAACAAATGGGGCACCGCCAATCTTATACAGAACTGCAAATAACAGCGATCGGCGGTAAAGCCGCGCCTGCAACTAAGACCCAAAAAGCAGCAACTAAAAGCGAAACCAAGGACCAAAAATCTGCTTTACTCGGTAAAGCTGATGGCACGCCGGATGATCTCAAGCAATTAAGCACCATAGGGCCTAAACTCGAAGAAAAACTGAATGACGCAGGACTGTTCCACTACCGACAGTTTGCTGAACTCAGTGCCGATGAAATTGCGAAAATCGAAGAAGAATGCAAGATCAAAGGCCGGTTTGAAAAAGAGTCCTGGGTGGCCCAGGCTGCAAAACTGTTAAAAGAACAATCCTGACATAACGCTGACTGACTTAAACGAGGTATAACACCATGGCACATAAGAAAGCCGGCGGCAGTACACGTAACGGCCGCGACTCAATTTCAAAACGGCTGGGCGTGAAGCGCTTTGGCAGCGAATCCGTAAAAGCAGGTAATATTATTGTCCGCCAACGCGGCACAAAATACCATCCCGGTGAAAATGTCGGCTGTGGTAAAGATCATACGCTATTCGCTAAAGCCGATGGCCGTGTTGAATTTAGAATAAAAGGCCCTCACAAGCGTACTTTTGTAAATGTAGTAAGCGCTTAATCTCAATTCTCTATCTGCGCAGCCCCTTTTACCTGGGTGGGCTGCGCAACATCCAAGCTCTTTTCATCGGCCATTCCGGCCAGACACTTATAAACCCGGTTTTATCAGGATATCAATACGCCGGTTTTTTCTACGCCCCTCAGGTGTCTCGTTATTTGCTACCGGCCTGGTTTCACCGTAACCGAGCGCACTGACACTATCACGGTTGATATTCATGTTTGCAATTAAATATTTTCTTACCGATTCAGCACGCTTCTGAGATAACACTAAATTGGATGTATCACTACCAAATGAATCCGTATGCCCTTCTATAACCAGTTTGGCGCTGGAAAAAACTCTGATCGCATTCTGTACTTTTGTAAGCAATGTGAAATTTCGTGCTTCTATTTCAGACTTTCCGGACGCAAAGTTTAAGCCTATCAAGCGCAAAATTATGTCATTACCTTTGCGCAGTACATTTGCTTCATTGCGTGTAAACATGCGTTCTATACGCTCTGCCTGCTTGCGTCGTTTTTCACGTTTTTTTAACGCACTTTGCTCAGAGGCAAGCGAGCCCAGCTTACTTTCCATCTCCGCAATATCCTGGCTCTGCTGCCGGGTTTGAGATTGAAGCCTTTCGATATATTCGATAATTTCCTGAGTCGGTTTGTCATAACCTTTATCCAGTTCAGCAACAATATCCGCCGCACCGGCTATTCTGATTAACGGCTTCTCAGATTCCAATACCAGCTCTTCCATCGAGATTTGCTTTTCTCTGACACGGTTTAAGCGCTTGGCAAGGAAAATCGCATGGTTAGCTTCATATTTTGCCTGTCTGGCCAAGTCCCGCGGCAAATCAATATCGTAACGATTTTCGGTTAGCGCCTGCTCAGCTTTTGCAAGCAATAACTTGGCTTTCTCCAAGGTTTTGGGTGCCAGCTTATAAACCTTCATACGCTCAGCTCTTGCCAGAAGATTTTTGGTCTCGTTAAGATAGTTTCCCTTAATCGCGCTTAATTCAGCGTTTCTATATATATTTTCCGCTTGCGCGCCAATACGCTTGGCCGCCTTGACATTGCCGCCTTCAAGCTTGCTTGCTGCGGCGATAAACTTAGCTTCAGCTTCTTTCCATAACTCAGCGGAGTACTTCAAACTCTCCGCTTTTTTTGCGTCTTCCCGGGCTTTAATCAGGGATGCAAATGTAACATTTGCAAGCTTTGTGGCTTCCAGTGCTTTTTCCAAAAACTCCGTGGCCTTACCTAAATCGCGCTGTATGCTGGCAAGATTCTTTCCTTTACGAAGATTCTCGTCAGCCTGTTTGTAAAGCCGTGAACCTTTTTGATATGCAACCGGCGACAGTATATATGCTTTCTTCTGTTTAGCTTCAGCCATAACCGCATCGGCCTCCGCAAATATCGTATCGCGTAGATTCTCTGCAATACCGGAACCGCAAAACAACCAGAATAAAGCGCAAAAGGTTGTGATTTTGAGCTTTGTTTTTTGTCTTTGCATAGAGCTTCTCCCAAGGTCTATCAAGCTAGTCCGACAGAACAAATATTCCATATCAATACTTCGGGTTTTCAGAGGGCCGAAACAGACCATCGGCCCGGGTGAAGCTGTGTTGAACGTGTCTGATTTTTAAAAAGTTCAATGCCGCTTCATGTGACCGCCGATCATAACGCGCCACACTGTTTGTACGCACCCATGGTGCAAAAAATTGCGACGATTGTCACATTTTTTCAGGTATTAATCTACGCTATTCAACGGTTACGGACTTAGCCAGATTACGTGGCTGATCAACATCGGTACCTCGCAACACTGCAACATGGTATGAGAGCAACTGCAAAGGCACGGTGAAAACAATGGGGGCGGTATCAACCGCACATGAGGGAACCTCTATCACGCGGATACCTTGTTCGGATTCGATATGAAATGCAGCATCGGCGAATACATACAGTTGCCCACCCCGTGCACGCACTTCCTGCAAATTTGATCTGAGTTTGTCCATCAATTCATTATTCGGCGCAACTGCCACCACCGGCATATCATTATCCACCAGTGCCAGCGGACCGTGTTTCAGTTCACCGGCCGGATAGCCCTCAGCATGTATATATGATATTTCTTTGAGCTTTAACGCGCCTTCCAGCGCAACCGGATAAATGGTTCCGCGACCAAGAAATAAGGTATGCTGTTTATCGATAAACTCTTCGGATATATCGCGGATCGCGTCATCCAGTTTAAGCGCTTCGGAAATAGCCGCCGGAAGATGTTTTAAATTATTCACCGCTTCCTGCTCAAGGGCTTCATCCGGATGACGGTAACGCATCAGCGTCAGCATCAACAGGTACAGAGCAACCAGCTGGGTGGTAAATGCTTTTGTTGAGGCAACTCCGATTTCAGGCCCGGCACGCGTCATTAATACCAAATCAGATTCACGCACCAGCGAACTTTCCGGGACATTACAGATCGCCAGACTGGCGAAAAAACCCCGTTGCTTTGCATACTCCAATGCCGCCAGTGTATCCGCCGTCTCACCGGACTGAGAGATCGTTACGAATAATGTTTTCTCAGATACAACAACACGGCGATAACGAAACTCACTGGCAATCTCCACTGAGCAGGACAGACCGGCCGTTTTTTCAATCCAGTAGCGCGCAATACAGGCAGCATGATAACTGGTACCACAAGCCACAATCTTAACAGCTTCAACCTGGCTGAAAATTTCCGCTTCGGCCGCACCAAAAATACCGGGCAATACACCGGTGTCACCGATTCTTCCTTCGAGAGTATTACTGATAGCAGCCGGTTGCTCATAGATTTCTTTGAGCATGTAATGCTTATACTGGCCTTTTTGAACTGCATCACCGCTTAACTCTGAAAGTTTTTCTTCTCGCTCAACTTCAGCATCATTTTGATCAAAAATCCGGATCTGCTTCCGCTCTATTATCGCAATATCATCCTCTTCCAGGAAAATAAAACGTTGTGTCACAGGAAGTAATGCATGAACATCTGATGCAATAAAATGCTCTTCAAAACCCAAACCCAAAACCAAAGGACTGCCTTTCCGGCAGGCAATAATCCGATTCGGGCTATTAATGCTTACCACACCCAACGCATAAGCGCCTTCCAGTTGTGCAACTGCCTTGCGAACCGCTGCATATAAATCATCTGAATCACCCAGATGCTTCTCGATTAAATGCGCAATAACCTCCGTATCGGTTTCAGAGGTAAAAACATAACCATCATTGGTCAGCTCTTCACGTAATTCGCGATAATTTTCGATAATACCGTTATGGACAACCGCAACGCGGTCCGAAGAAACATGCGGGTGAGCATTGCTCACTGAAGGCTCGCCATGTGTTGCCCAGCGTGTATGTGCAATGCCTATGCCGCCCCGTGAAGCAGAGTCCAGGTATTCTTTTTCAAGCCCGGCAACTTTACCCAGTGTTCGAATACGATTCAGCTGCTGCTTATCGTCTATTAAAACCAGGCCCGCCGAGTCATAGCCCCGATACTCAAGACGTTTCAAACCTTCGATCAAAATAGGCCCAATATTACGTTCACTGGTTGCGCCGACTATTCCACACATATGTTGATACCTTATGACTTATTTTTTTTAACCGGCCTTTGCCAGTTATCAATATGAGATTGTTTGGCTCTGGACAATGTTAAGCCACCTTCCGGGGTATCTTTAGTTACCGTGGAGCCCGCTCCTATCGTGCTGTTACGACCCACTTTCACCGGCGCAACAAGCTGTGTGTCTGAACCGATAAAAGCTCCATCCTCAATGATAGTGCGGTGCTTATTCGCACCATCGTAATTGCAGGTGATTGTGCCGGCACCGACATTAACATTCTGGCCGATTTCGGTATCACCGATATAACTGAGATGATTAACTTTGCTGCCAGAACCGATATTGCTTTTCTTCACTTCAACAAAGTTTCCTATTTTTGTATCTTCGGCAAGCTGTGTATCCGGTCGCAAACGGGCAAACGGGCCGATGCTGCTGTTTTTACCAATCCGGCAATGCTCAAGCACGCTATGTGAATGAATAGATGCATTTTCCGCTATTTCAGAATCCTTAATGACACAAAACGGCTCAATAGTGACATTATCACCAATCTTGATTTTACCGGTTAACACTACACCGACATCAATGACAATATCGCGCCCGACTTCAATCTCACCACGCAAATCAAATCTTGACGGGTCTTTAATTGTTACGCCCTGTGCCATCAATTGCTCTGCTATCTGCCGCTGTTGAAAACGCTCCAGCTCAGCCAGCTGCTGCCTGGAGTTTACACCCATGGTTTCTTCAAAAACTTCAGGGTGTAATGGCAATACTTTAAAACCATCTTTTACTGCAAGCTCAATAATATCTGTCAGATAATATTCACCCTGAGCGTTACTATTATTAATTCTCTCTAACCATTCCCGTAACTTTCTGCCAGGCAATACCATAATGCCGGTATTTATTTCATTAACCGCTTTTTGCTCAGCAGTTGCATCTTTTTCTTCAACGATAGCCGTTACCTGACCACTGTCATTACGAATAATACGGCCATAACCGGCCGGATCTTCCAGTTTTGCGGTCAGCAGTGCCAGAGTTTCGGGTTTTTCGGCTAGTTGTAATAAGCGCTCCAGCGTGGGTTGCCGGATCAGCGGCACATCGCCGTACAGCACTAAAACGGCATCGCTGCCTTCGATACTATCGAGGGTTTGCTGGACGGCATGACCGGTACCCAGCTGCGGCTTTTGCTCAATCCAGGTTAATTGTTGATCATCGGCAAAAGCTTGTTGCAACTGTTCACCTCCATGACCATAAACCACGCAACATTTTTCCGGGCTCAACTTTTTCGCAACATCAATGACATGCCCTAATAACGGTTTGCCGGCCAGTTCATGCAGTACTTTGGCTTTGGCCGACTTCATGCGGGTACCTTTGCCGGCTGCCAGAATAACAACACTTAAGCTCACGGCCGGCTAACCTGCATGTTTTAGAAAAGGCTTGGAGAACAGGAAGGATAAAATGGAAATCATTTTACTTGCGAATCTTGCGAATCAGATCAAGCTGCGCAAGTGCCTCGGCCAACTCTGCCCGGGCTCTGGCAATATCAATATCAGATTTTTTATCACTTAAACTATCTTCTGCACGCTTCTTGGCTTCCAGCACTGCGGTTTCATCAATATCTTTTGCTCTGACCGCCGTGTCGGAAAGAACCGTTACGACATGCGGCTGCACTTCAAGAACCCCTCCGGATACATAAATCGACCGCGGCTCGGCTTCTCCAGGTACAGTGACCCGGACTTCTCCCGGCTTTAGATTCGCAATCAACTGACTGTGCCTGGGCAATATACCGACTTCCCCACGTAATGTCGGAGCCACTAAAAACTCGGCTGTGCCGGAAAAAATTTCCTGTTCCGCGCTGACTATATCAACATGCATTGTCATCGCCATAACACTATCCTCAAGCCACTTCTCTGGCTTTCTCGGCAGCTTCCTCGATCGCACCAACCATGTAAAAAGCCTGCTCCGGTAAATGGTCATACTCACCATTCACAATCGCATTAAAACCGCCAATAGTATCTTTCAATGAAACATACTTGCCGGGAGTACCGGTAAACACTTCGGCAACACTAAACGGCTGTGATAGAAACCGCTGAATCTTCCGCGCCCTCGCCACAATCAATTTATCTTCTTCGGAAAGCTCATCCATCCCAAGAATCGCAATAATGTCGCGTAATTCTTTGTAACGTTGCAATACATTTTGTACCGAGCGTGCGGTTTCATAATGCTCTTGGCCCACAATCAGTGGGTCCAGCTGACGGCTGGTGGAGTCCAGCGGATCGACCGCAGGATAGATACCCAGCTCCGCAATCTGTCGTGACAAAACAACCGTTGCATCCAAATGCGCGAATGTGGTGGCGGGTGATGGATCAGTTAAATCATCCGCAGGCACATATACTGCCTGAATGGATGTGATTGACCCGGTTTTCGTGGACGTAATCCGCTCCTGCAATACCCCCATTTCCTCGGCCAGAGTCGGCTGATAACCCACCGCAGAAGGCATCCGGCCAAGCAGTGCCGACACTTCTGTTCCGGCCAGCGTGTAACGATAAATGTTATCAACAAACAATAGAACGTCCTTACCATCGTCCCGAAATTTTTCGGCCATGGTCAAACCGGTCAGTGCAACACGCAAGCGGTTACCGGGGGGTTCATTCATCTGCCCATAAACCATTGCCACTTTATCCAAGACATTGGACTCTTTCATTTCATAGTAAAAATCGTTCCCTTCACGGGTTCGTTCACCGACACCGGCAAATACCGAAAGACCACTGTGCTCTTTGGCGATATTGTTGATCAATTCCATCATATTAACGGTCTTGCCGACACCTGCTCCGCCAAATAAACCGACTTTTCCACCTTTCGCAAACGGGCAAAGTAAATCGATCACTTTAATACCGGTTTCCAGCAGTTCTGTTGAACCGGACTGGTCTTCATAGCTGGGCGCTTCGCGGTGGATCGCCCAGTGCTCATCAGCTTTGACCTGACCGGCATGGTCAACCGGCTCACCCAATACGTTCATTATGCGGCCCAATGTGCCTTCACCGACCGGAACAGAAATCGGAGCGCCGGTATTTTTAACTTTTATACCGCGCTTTAATCCGTCCGATGACCCCATTGCGATCGTTCTGACGATTCCGTCACCCATCTGGGTTTGCACTTCCAGAGTCAGGTTGCTTTCACCCTGTTCCAGTTTTAACGCATCATAAATCTTCGGCACCGCATCTCTCGGAAACTCAACATCGACGACCGCGCCGATGATCTGAACGATTGTTCCGTTACTCATTTTATGTTCCTCTATTTCAATAAACTATATGCTTTAAACCGCCGCCGCGCCGGCTACAATTTCCGACAACTCTTGCGTAATGGATGCCTGACGCTCTTTGTTATACATCAGTTGCAGTTCTTTTATCAGTTCACCGGCATTATCGGTTGCACTTTTCATCGCAATCATTCGTGCGGCCATCTCGCAAGCCACGTTTTCAACGACGGCCTGATAGAGCTGAGACTCAATATAACGTGTCAACAGCCCGTCAAGCACTTCTTCCGCATCAGGCTCATAAATGTAATCCCAATTGTATTCCAGCCGTTTGTCGTCAGCAGGCTGTAAAGGGAGCAGCTGCTGTACTTCCGGTCGCTGGGTCATGGTATTCACAAACCGATTTTGCACGATATATAACCGGTCGATCTGACCTTCATCATACGCATCCAGCATGGCCTTAATCGTACCGATTAACTCTTCCAGTCTCGGCTGGTCTCCAAGCCCATCGATCTGTGCCACTACGTTGCCACCGATGCGTTTAAAAAAACTGGTTGCTTTGCGTCCGATCAGCGCCAAATCAACTTCTGCCCCCTGGTTGTGACACTCGGTAATGGATGTAATCGCATGCTTAAACAGATTAATGTTTAAGCCCCCACAAAGGCCTTTGTCGGTTGAAACGACCACAAACCCTACACGCCGAATTTCAGGCCGCGGCTCCAGGTAAGGATGCCGGTATTCAAGATTGGCATGCGCAACATGGCCGATTATGCTGTTAATTCTGTCCGCAAACGGGCGGGAGGCTTTCATTCTGTCCTGAGCACGGCGCATTTTACTTGCCGCGACCATTTCCATCGCCTTAGTGATTTTCTGAGTGTTTTTTACACTCTGAATTTTAGTGCGAATCTCTTTTCCGGCGGCCATATCTTAGTTTACCTGTCCTATACAACCGCTTTTGCTTTATAGTCTTCGACAACCGCCTTCAGACCGGCTTCGATTTCGTCATTATAATCGCCGCTTTCATTGATCTTGCTGCGCAGCTCGGCTGCAGTGGATTGAAAATGGCCAAACAAACCTGACTCGTAATCACCGATATTTGCCAGTTCGACATCATCAAGATAGCCTTTATCAACCGCATACAGTGATATCGCCATATCGGCAACCGACAAAGGTGTATATTGGGCCTGTTTCATAAGCTCCATCACCCGCTCCCCGCGCTCAAGCTGCTTGCGAGTCGCTTCATCCAGGTCCGATGCAAACTGGGAAAATGCGGCCAGTTCGCGATATTGCGCCAGTGCCAGACGCACACCGCCACCGAGTTTTTTGATAATTTTAGTCTGCGCGGCACCACCAACCCTTGAGACCGACAAACCCGCATTAATCGCCGGGCGAAAACCTGAATTGAACAGGCTGGTCTCAAGAAAGATCTGCCCATCAGTAATTGAAATCACATTGGTCGGCACGAATGCGGATACATCTCCGGCCTGGGTTTCAATAATCGGCAATGCCGTCAACGACCCGGTTTTGCCTTTCACTTTCCCGCCGGTCAGTCGCTCGACTTCTTTCTCATTGACACGTGCCGCACGCTCAAGTAAGCGTGAGTGCAGGTAAAATACATCTCCAGGGAATGCTTCTCGCCCCGGTGGACGACGCAGCAGCAGCGACACCTGGCGATAAGCAACCGCCTGTTTGGACAGATCATCGTAGATAATCAATGCGTCTTCACCACGATCACGGAAATACTCACCCATTGAGCAGCCTGAATACACCGAAATATATTGCATTACCGCTGACTCGGATGCCGATGCGGCCACCACAATCGTATGCTCCATCGCGCCGTGCTCTTCAAGCTTGCGCACCACTGCGGCAATAGAGGATTGCTTCTGGCCGACGGCGACATAAATACATTTAATACCGGTCCCTTTCTGGTTAATGATCGTATCGATCGCAACTGCGGTTTTCCCGGTTTGTCGATCACCGATAATCAGCTCACGCTGGCCACGGCCAATCGGCACCATCGCATCAATTGATTTTAGTCCTGTCTGCACCGGCTGCGAGACCGACTGGCGCTCAATAACACCCGGGGCAATTTTTTCGATGGGCGATGTTTCATCCGCTTTTATAGGGCCTTTACCATCTATCGCTTCACCCAGTGAGTTCACAACACGCCCCAGCAAAGCTTCACCCACCGGGACTTCAAGAATACGACCGGTACATTTAACCGTATCACCTTCAGCCAGGTGTGTGTAACTTCCTAACACTACCGCACCAACGGAGTCGCGCTCCAGGTTAAGCGCCAACGCATAAGTATCATTTGGCAGCTCAAGCATTTCACCCTGCATAACATCCGCCAGACCATGCGCCCGAATGATGCCGTCACCGAGGCTGACGATGGTACCTTCTGTACGCGCCTCCGCCTCCGCATCGAAGCTCTCAATGCGTTTTTTGATCAGCTCACTGATCTCGGATGGATTCAATTGCATGCTTGCTTTCCTCGTAAGCTTGTTTTTTGTTGATCGTTATATATGTGCATCAGGCATTGATCAATGCGCCAGTATTTGCGAAAGTTTTTCCAGGCGGCTTTTCATGGAACCGTCAATCACCAAATCACCCGCTTTTATAACCGCCCCGCCAATTAATGATGTATCGATCTCGCTCTGCAGGCTGACTTTCTTGCCCAGGCGCTTCTCTAATGCGGCACCGATACTGGCAACAGCGGCCGGATCGATTTCCTGGGCCGACACCAACGTGGCTTCGACCATGCCTTTCAGGTCCGCACAATAATGTTCGTACTCTCGCGCTATCGCGGGTAACGCAGTCAGGCGACTGTTTTCAGCCAGCAACCGAATAAAGTTTTCACCGGCTTGATCAAGGTGCTCACGACACACTTTAATCAACAATGCCGTACGCTCCTGCCGCGAAATTCTGGGGTTATCCAGCAACACCTTTATTTCATCATTACTGACAACCGCAGCGAGCAGTGCCAGCCGGTCGGACCAAGCCTCAATTGCACCCGTATCGCGCGCATATTCAAATACCGCGCGGGAATAAGGTCTGGCTATCGTGGTAAAGTCTGTCATACCCGTCTAAACACTGGATACTAATTCATCGAGCATTTTCTGATGCGCTTTCGCATCCACTTCACGTTTCAGGATACGCTCGGCACCGCTGACCGCGATGCTCGCAACCTGGGAACGTAACGTTTCTCTGGCCCGGTTTATTTCCTGTTCGAGCTCTGCCTGCGCCAGTTGTTTGATACGCTCACTTTCACTATGGGCCGTATCTTTCGCTTCTTCGACCAGCTCATTGCCGCGTCTTTGAGCCTGGGACAGAATATCGGCTGCCTGCTGTTTGGCTTCTTTTAAAATTTCACTTGCGCGTTGCTCGGCAAGCTCTTTTTCATGCATGCCTCGCTCTGCCGCAGCCAGACCGTCCGCTATTTTCTTTTGCCGCTCATGAAGCGCATTGATCATCGGCGGCCATATGTATTTCATACATATAGTGACGAAAATAAAAAACGAGATCGCCTGCCCTATCAATGTCAGATTTATGTTCACCGTTAATCTCCGCTGGTTACGCCTTTAATTTTGCCCGTATACCTTGCTAGGCGAAGATTAAATACAATCCCATTGCAACGGCAATCGCGGAAAATGCATCCAGCAACCCCGCCACGATAAACATTTTCACCTGCAATGTCGGGATCATTTCCGGTTGGCGCGCCGCCCCATCCAGAAACCGCCCGCCGAGCAGCGCAAAACCTATCGCGGTGCCAAATGCCGCAGAACCCAGCATAATTGCCGCGGCAATAAATTTAACAGCTTCAGCTAATTCCATCTTTGTCTCCTAACGTCGAGTTATCAGTAATTAATAAACCGTGTTTTATTTATTTTTCTAAAAACAGATATTTAGAACCCATTTCAAAATTAGCGAGCGCTGCTAAGACGAGGCAAAAATGATCGAAAAAGCGCAGTTTACACGGAGTCTGCACCGATGGCGCCCCGCATTTTGAGAGCATTTTTAACAACGTATTAGCAAGCACAGCAATTTTGAGATAGGTTCTAGTGATCTTCATGGGCCATGCTCAAGTACACGATGGTCAACATCATAAAAACAAACGCCTGAATCGTGATGATCAAAATATGCAACAGCGCCCAGGGTACCGATAAAGTCCACTGTGCCCAAAAAGGCATAAGCGCTGCAATCAATATAAAAATAAGCTCTCCAGCATAGAGGTTGCCGAAAAGCCGCAATGATAGCGATATCGGCTTCACAATCAGCCCAATACCTTCCAACAGGAAATTCGCAGGGATCATCAGCTTGCTGTTAAACGGCTGTAATGTCAGCTCAGCCGCAAAACCGCTAATACCTTTCACTTTCAGGCTGTAGTAGATAATCAGAAAAAACACCGACAGCGACATCCCGAAAGTGATATTCGGATCAGTAGTCGGGACAATTTTCATATAATGAACACCGGCCAGATAAAATGCATGCGGCACAAAGTCCACCGGAACCAGGTCCATCAAATTCATCAGAAATATCCACACAAATATGGTTAGGGACAGAGGTGCAATCAGGTCGTTTTTCCCGTGAAAGCTCTCTTTGACGCTGGTATCGACGAAACCGACAATCGTTTCAACACAATTCTGCCATGCCCCCGGAACACCGCTGGTTACCGATCTGGCCGCAATACGGAATAAAAACAGAAACAGAATGCCCAGCCCAATGGACCAGGATAAGGTATCAACATTCACGGACCAAAAACCCATTGCCCGAATGTCTTCAACACTATGTGCAAAACCCCAGTGCCCATCCGGATACCTGCCATAGGTTAGATGGGTTAAATGATGCTGAATATATTCGCTTGCTGTTTGGCCTTGCTCGCTTGCCATCAGATTTAATTTAAACTCAGTAAATTCAAATCAATAATATCAACCACCCCATCACTGATACCATAGTAAATGTCAGCATCAAAGGCAGTGCCATTATTGCCCCGTACTTAATAATAAGCACCAGCAACAAGGCCATTAGTATTAGCTTTTGCGTCTCGGCCATGTAAAACCGACGCAAAAACCGTTCCGAATCAAAATCACGCCTACCGAAAAACGCCCGCACCCCGGAATAAGCAGTGCCAGCTACGCAAATCACGCCACCGAGCACCGCAGAGTATGCCGCATGCCAGCTCGAAAACCCAAGTGCAATAATACCGGCTAATAAGGTAAGCGCAGCCTGTACCGCAATAACCGATAATACTGTTTTCACTCGGTTATCTGTTTTTTTTACCACAATCAAGGCTGCTGACCAGAGTGTGTTCGTCGGGTCTGATATTTACGGCTTAGTTACGCAGCGCGAATTATATGAATTTGCACGCAACAGAGCAATAAAAACGCGACCACTCCGGCAGATATTCTGTGCAAGAGATGTTATCGGACGGAAATGCACCGGTATGGTTCTATGCCGCAAACCCTGGGGCTGGTTTTCCTGTGTTCCAAAGTCTGTGTTTACGGCCCAAACAGTGCCTTCAATGACACCAATAAAGTATGCAAATGCTGTTTTCCCGGTTACCATCTCCATTTCCTGGAAAATGCGGTTATTCAAAAACTATATTGGTTTAATTGCTGAATATGCGAAGACAGTTAATTATCAGCACGATTATCCTGGTACTCGGAGCCGGCACGTTGTATGCGGAATGCAGCCGCGATGATGTCGATTATTACCTCTCAAAAGGCTTTAACCCTGAACAAATCACCAGGCTATGCGGTAAAGAAGCATCACCACCGTCGACATTAAGTGTTGCGGATGACCCAAAATTGATGCTGCTGGCGGCAATCGATGCAAAACAGCCCGAACTGACAGACGGCCGGCTTGTTTACACCGAAAAACAATGTCTGGAACACGGAATTTCCGGCCCTTTCGGGCGACGCGACCGCATTTGCCCGGAAATTACATTTCAAATCGCCTTGGCAAACCTGCAAATCACCGATCACTCAAAACGTGTCGGAATTTTTGGCAAAAACCGGATCGAAGTTAAAGGCAATATTCAATACAAGGTGATCAATCAGAGTGAATTTGATGAAGTAGAAAAACGCGCGCTTGCCCGAAATATTCTGGACAAAAACACAGTATTTATCCCTATCCAGTCAAATGTGAAAATTACTGATGTGATGGAAACCTTGTCAGGCCTGATTTCAGAAAATACTGCCCCACAATAGCCGCGCTATTTCAGCCGCTGCAAAATACCATCAAACTCTTCGGTGCTTTTATAATTAATTATCAATTTCCCTGAGCCGGCATTCCGATGATGAATCTCGACCTGCGCACCGATTTGGTCGGACAGCTCGCGTTCAAGGTTAACGATATCGGGTTGCTTATTCTTTTGTGGTTTTTTGGCTGCAGGTTCGGCGGTCTGTGCCTTGCGTGCCAAGGCCTCTGTTTCCCTGACAGAGAGTCCTTTTTCAGCGGCCTGGCGGGCAATTTCAAACTGCCGCTCCGGCGCCAGCGTCAGAATCGCACGCGCGTGCCCCATATCAAGCTGTCCCTGCTGAACCAGTGGTTTTACCTTGTCTGACAGCTCCAGCAAGCGCAACAAATTGGTTACCGCCGTGCGTGAGCGCCCAATTGCTTCCGCCGCCTGTTGGTGGGTCAACCCAAACTCCTCGATTAAACGGTGTATCGCGTTGGCCTGCTCCAACGGGTTCAGGTTCTCCCGCTGAATATTTTCTATGAGTGCAACCGCCGCAACATTTTCATCGGGCATGTCTTTGACAATTGCCGGTATTTCCTGCAGCTCAGCGATTTGTGCTGCCCGCCAGCGCCGCTCACCGGCAATTAACTCATAGCCATCACCCACCCGGCGTACGACAACCGGCTGCAAAATACCTTGCACACGGATAGAGTCCGCCAATTGCTGCAGGGCATCAGGCTCAAAATGGGTCCGTGGTTGATAAGGCCCGCGTTGAATACTCTCAACAGGCAATAACTCCAGGTGATCTTCTGCATTATCACTATCGGGGATATTTTCACCGGCCCCCATTAACGCTTCAAATCCTCGCCCCAAGCCTCTTCGTTTCATAGCTTTTGTTCTCTATTGATTCAATGCGACGGTCGTCTGCTGCTGATGGGCATCTTTTCGCAGGATCTCTCCGGCCAGTGCAAGATATGCCAATGCACCGCGGGAGGTTTTATCATATTCGATTACCGGCTTACCATGGCTGGGCGCTTCGGCCAGACGCACATTTCTGGGGATAATGGTCCGGTACAATCGATCGTGAAAATGGCCTTTTAATTGCTCTGAAACATCCAAAGCCAGATTATTTCGGGGGTCAAACATAGTGCGCAATAAACCTTCCAGCCGTAATGCCGGGTTAACTGTTTTGCGGACATTTTCAATTGTACGCAGCAACGCCGAAAGCCCTTCAAGAGCATAATATTCACACTGCATCGGTATGAGCACACCGGTACCGGCAACCAGCGCATTCAAAGTGAGTATATTCAATGCAGGCGGGCAATCGATAATAATGTATTCAA
Source organism: Gammaproteobacteria bacterium (assembly GCA_028284675.1). Lineage (GTDB taxonomy): Bacteria > Pseudomonadota > Gammaproteobacteria > HTCC5015 > HTCC5015 > JANQRI01. The sequence goes on from JANQRI010000033.1 coordinate 16,491, forward strand.
ACCGGCCTTTCACCGGCGCTAATGCATTTTTCAGGCGTTTTTCCCGGCCGGCCTCATTGATTAATTTTACTTCCGCCGCGGTCAAATCACTGTTCGCGGGTAATAAACTAAAGCCCGGTGTCTCAAGTGAAACGATCGCCTGCTCTGCGCTTGCCTCATTGAGTAAAACCTCACACGTGCTCAAATCAAGGTTGCTTTTATCCAGTCCGCACCCCATGGTGGCGTTACCTTGTGGGTCGATATCGACCAATAATACCGCGCGCTGAGTTGCCGCCAGCGATGCAGCCAGATTAATACTGGTGGTGGTTTTTCCAACCCCCCCCTTTTGATTCGCGATTACAAAAATTTTAGTCATATTGCGTTTTCGTTGCTTCAAGCCAAACCAGGTGTCGCTGCGCCTTCAGGCCGGGCACCTGCAGCGCTTTTACACTCACCAACATTACCGAATCACTCAAATCCCTTAATTCTGCTTGCGGATACCGGCCTTTCATGGCCAGCAAACGCCCTCCCTGTTTGCATAACGGGGCGCTTACATGAATGAAGTCCCGCAAATCCGCAAACGCCCGGCTGATTACTGTATCAAAGGCCGGACCGGGACGATACTCCCCGATGCGAATTTTCATTACCTCGACATTGTCTAACTTTAGTTCGAGTATAGTCTGCTGTATAAAACGGGTTTTCTTACCGTTACTGTCCAGCAAAACAAACCTTCTTTCCGGCTGCATAACAGCCAGCGGAATCCCGGGTAATCCGGCACCCGAACCCACATCCAGAACCCTTTCTCCGATTAAGTAAGGCGACACACTGAGACTATCCAAAATATGGCGGACCAAAATATTCCTGGTACCGGAAACCGCCGTTAAATTGAAGGCCTCATTCCATTTTTCCAATAATGCGGTGTATGCCAGTAATAAATCCGACTGCACCGGAGTCAGTGGCAACCCCAGTTCCGCTGCGCCTGATGCCAGTGATTTAGCCAGATTCATAAAATACCAGAAAGGATTTCGACAGAATTACCCAAATACGGCCCGGCCGGCCACAAAATCTTATGATCAGAGTATACCCCATTAACATGCGTACTTTTATAAGTACTGCCTCTTCGCCAACCGTGATTACCAAGCACCGGCCCGGATTATTCATTTTACAGGGCAAACGCGCTCCATATAAAGGCATCAATAGCTTAAGTCACTACGGCTCTGGCCGATATTTTCCCCTAATAACCCTTAGTTTTTGGGGTTGCCCATCAAAAATAGAAACAGGCTCTTGAGGAGTAATCCCATGAAAATCGAACAGGCGCAATTATCTGCAAACAAAGACTGGAGCCCACAGCTACCCGGTACACTCGGACAAAGTGCCGATTTGGTGTTTTTGTTCGGCGGCAAAAAAATCTTACAGGACCAATCCGTCATTAGTGACATTGTTTCTACTTATCCGTCGGCACATTTAATCGGCTGCTCAACAGCAGGTGAAATCTGCAATACCAATGTCTACGATGACTCCTTGGCTTTCACTGCGGTTAAATTCGAGCAGACAAGTATTGAGACGGCTTGTGCCAATATCGATGATTTCGCCAATAGTTATGAAGCCGGTAAGCATTTGTGTAATTCGATTCCCAAGCAGGGGCTTGTCCATGTATTTGTGATTTCAGATGGCCTTCAAGTGAATGGCAGCGAACTGGTTCAGGGGTTAACAGCCGACCTACCCGATGGTGTTACGGTTACCGGCGGGCTATCCGGCGATGGCGCCAACTTTGAAGAAACGGTTGTGGTTTGGGATAAACAGGCAAGACCCGGTTCGGTAACATTGATTGGTTTTTATGGGGAAAAATTAAAAATTGGTTACGGTTCATTGGGCGGCTGGGACCCATTTGGAACAGAGCGCCTGATCACCCGCTCAAACGGTAATATTTTATATGAACTCGACGGCCAGTCGGCGTTGGCTCTCTACAAAGAGTATCTTGGCGAGCATGCTGAAGGCCTGCCGGCTACCGGACTGCTTTTCCCGCTCACCGTGCGAATGCCGGAAGACAGCACCAGTGTTGTTCGCACGATTTTGTCGGTGGATGAATCTGAAAACAGCATGACTTTTGCCGGTGATGTTCCGGAAGGCGCATATGCAAAACTGATGAAAGCCAATTTCAGTCGCCTGGTGGACGGCGCAATGGGTGCCGCACAAACCAGCTACCAGGCAATCGGGTCTGCATCGCCTGAGCTGGCCATTCTGGTCAGCTGTGTCGGCCGTAAAATGGTATTGAAGCAGCGCGTCGAAGAAGAGGTCGAAGCGGTTAGGGAAGTGCTTGGTGATTCAACGATTCTGACGGGGTTTTATTCCTATGGTGAAATTTCACCCTTTACGCCCAGTGCAAAATGTGAGCTTCATAACCAAACCATGACGATTACCACACTGTCTGAACATTAAGCCGGCTTTCTGAATGGAATCACTGCATCGGCTATTGGCGCGCCAGATATCACGGCACCTTGATCAGCAGGAAGCCGATAACGAGGAGCTATCCGCTTTCCTGCGTGCTATCAGTGATGCATATCATGAGGCTGACCAGGATCGTAATATGCTGGAACGCTCTCTTGAGCTTAGTTCCAAAGAACTTAGCCAGGCCAATTCAGATCTTAGAGCAATATTTGAAGCTATTCCGGACCTTTTTTTTAGAACAGATTACCAGGGCCATATTCTTGAATACAAAAGCGGTTCAGAAACCGGCCTAAAGCTCTCGGCAACCAAAGTCCTCGGAAAAAAACTCGACAACATACTGCCGGTTGAATTACCCGAAATGCTCACTACCGCAATAAAGCGGGTACGAACCTCCAAATCCAGAATCAGTCTCGAACAAAGCATAAAGCATGAAACCGGGCGTCTGCATTATGAGGTGCGTTTACTGCCTCTGCTCGAAGACCAAGTCCTGGTAATCATGCGTGATATAACGGAAAGGAAAAATGTCGAGGAGAAAATAGCGCAAAGCAAAATTCGCCTGGAAAAACAAAGCAGAGCCTTATCTGAACTCGCAACCAGTAATGCGCTGCACTCCGGTAATATAAAAGAAGCTTTTAAAAAAATTACTGAAGTCGCGGCAAATACGCTTGATACCTCATTTGCAAGCATCTGGCTTTATAACAAGACCCATACAGCGATACATTGTCTAGACCATTACGATAAAGCCGCCGGGAAACACAGTGAAGGACTAGAACTGAAAATCGAGGATTTTCCATTTTACTTTAAATCTCTTGCAGAAGACCGTGCAATTGCTGCGCACGACGCGCGTACTGACCCCAGAACAACCGAATTTCTGGATAATTATCTAATCCCAAACAATATTACGTCGATGCTGGATGCGTGTTTTCGTGTCCATGGCCAATATGCCGGCGTTATCTGTCATGAACATACAGGCTCAGCAAGGGAATGGACACCCGACGAACAACAGTTCGCGGCATCGATGGCCGATATGATTGCGTTAATTCATGAAACCCAGGAACGTGAAAACGCGCAACGTGCATTGCTGGAAAGTGAGGACCGTTTCAGAATTCTCGCAGAAACCACCGATAGTGCAATTTTCGCGTTTCGCGACAAATTTGTATATGTAAATCCAGCCATGGAGAGCATAACCGGCTATGCATACAATGAGCTGCGGGAAATGGATCTGGATAAATTATTTGATGCTGCATTTATCCAGCAAATTTACTCTCTCAGGCATGAGCACACTGACTCCGAAAAACATATCCGTCAAGAAGCAAAAATTTTAACCCAGTCCGGTGAAATACGCTGGCTGTTTCTCGCTGTCGGGCTGGTGCAGTTCGAGGGTTCTCTAACCTGTCTGGCTAATGCTTTCGATATTACCGAACGCAAAAAAATTGAAGAGCAACTTCGATTTCAGGCATTTCATGACGAATTAACCGGTTTGGCAAATCGGGCGTTGTTCATCGACCGGCTGGGCCACCGCCTTGTTAATACCAAACGCCAAAACAGCTATCAATGCGCTGTGCTTTTTCTCGATATAGATCGCTTCAAAGTTATCAATGACAGCCTGGGGCATGCGCTCGGAGATGAGTTACTGATCGAAACCGGCAAACGCCTAAAGCTTGTGATGCGCCAGATCGATACCATCGCCAGACTCGGTGGTGATGAATTTACCGTTTTATTGGAGGATGTGACCGGACTTGAAGAGGTGCTGATTGTCTCAGAGCGTATCCAGCGATGGCTAAAAAAACCTTACTTACTCAGGGGTCACGAGGTTTATTCCAGTGTCAGTATCGGTATTGCGATTGCTGATGCAAGTTATCAGAGCCCCGACCAAATTCTGCGCGATGCTGACATCGCTATGTACCGGGCAAAAGCCAAAGGAAAAGCCTGCCATGAAGTGTTTAACCCACAGATGCATGCGAAAGCTCAAAAAGTTCTCCATCTGGAAACGAATTTACGCCGGGCACTTAAAAATAAAGAGTTTCAGCTTTATTATCAGCCGATCGTATCGCTGAAAACAGGCAAGACATCCAGCTTTGAAGGCCTGATCCGCTGGGTAAAACCAGACGGAGAAATAGTTTCTCCTTATGAATTTATTCCAATCGCGGAAGAGACGGGAATGATTATTCCTATCGGTAAATTGGTTATTACCGAAGCTTGTGAGCAATTAAAAAAATGGCGGCCAGGTTATCCAGATGACAATATAAGCCTGACTATTAATTTATCCAGCCGACAATTTGAACATGATGTACTGATTGAGGATATCCAGGAATCCATAAGTTCTGCAAACATAGACCCTGAGCTGCTTAAACTTGAGCTGACCGAAAGCATCATTATGAAAAACAGTAATATGATGCTGGATAAGCTTGCTGAACTAAAGGCGCTGGGTTTAAAACTGCTAATCGATGATTTTGGTACCGGTTATTCATCATTAAGCTACCTCCATCAGTTTCCTATTGATGCACTAAAGATTGACCGCTCTTTTATCAACAACATCGGCCCGAATGGGGAAAATGCCGAAATCGTAAACGCGATTATCTCATTAGCACATAACCTGGGCTTGAAAGTTATTGCAGAAGGCGTGGAGAATACAATACACCTGCAATACCTGATGGAAATGAAGTGTGATTATGCTCAAGGTTATTATTTTGCCCGGCCTGTGCCAGCGAAAGAAGCAGAGCAATTTATTCCGGTTACCTGGTCACTGGAGAAAACCAAGTCTGCTACATCAATAATAAAATTTCCCAGCTAAATAGTGAAGTGTATTAACTAGGCACTTTCCTTAAAAAACTTTCCACTCTTTAGATAGATACGCAAAACCGAGATAGCTGCCGGTGTGACTCCGGAAATTCGTCCAGCCTGCCCCAGGGTTTCAGGCCGGTGTGTCTTTAGCTTTTCCACGATCTCTGCAGACAGCCCCGAGACCCGCTCATAACAAAAGCCTTCCGGGATAACGGCGTTTTCCAATGCCTGATTCCTGATCACTTCCTGTTGCTGACGTGCAACATAGCCGGCATATTTGATTTGTATTTCAACCTGCTCGGTGACCGCCGGATTTATATCCGCAACGCCTACACCTTCAAGTTTGACGATATCCTGATATTGAATTTCAGGACGTTTAAGCAACTCCAACGCATTATATTCCCGCGATATCTCATTGTCGGTCAATGTCGCAAGTTGTTTCGACGCATTGGTTTGCGGGTGTATCCAGATAGACTTTAAGCGCTGCTTTTCCCGTTCTATCGCTTCACGCTTATCGCAAAACAACTGCCAGCGCGCATCATCAATCAGGCCGAGATGTCGCCCGGTTTCCGTAAGACGTAAATCTGCATTATCCTCGCGCAACAACAGGCGGTGCTCCGCCCGACTTGTAAACATCCGGTACGGCTCTTTGGTGCCACGGGTAATTAAATCATCGACCAGTACACCTAAATACGCCTGTTCCCGGCCAAACGTGCAGGCTTCTTTATCACGGGCCTTCAAACTGGCGTTAACTCCTGCCAGCAGCCCCTGCGCTGCGGCTTCTTCATAACCGGTTGTGCCATTTATTTGACCAGCAAAAAATAAACCGCTGATATATTTAGTTTCCAGGGTTGCTTTTAAATCACGCGGATCAAAAAAATCGTACTCGATTGCATAACCCGGGCGGGTAATATCAGCCTTCTCAAAACCTTTAATTGAACGCACGAACCGATACTGTGTTTCGAAAGGCAGGCTGGTTGAAATACCGTTCGGGTAGACTTCACGGGTGCTAAGGCCTTCAGGCTCAATAAATATCTGATGCTGATCTTTATCCGCAAAACGATGAACTTTATCTTCTATGGAAGGGCAGTATCGTGGCCCAACCCCTTCGATCACCCCCGAGAACATCGGAGACTCAGATAAACCCTCATGGATAATGGCATGTGTATCCGCGTTCGTGTGTGTGATATGGCAACTCACCTGAGGAGGGTGCTGATCACGGGAACCCGTAAAGGAAAATACCGGGGTTGGTAAATCACCCGGCTGCTCTTGCAAGCCTGCAAAATTAATGCTGCGGGCATCAATTCTTGGGGGCGTTCCGGTTTTCAAGCGATCGACCTTAAAGGGTAATTCCCGTAACCGATCCGCCAGTGCCAGCGAAGGCGGGTCACCGGCACGGCCTCCCGCATAATTTTTCAAGCCAATATGAATCTTTCCGCCCAAAAATGTTCCGGTTGTCAAAACAACCGCGCGCGCATAAAACTTAAGGCCCATTTGAGTAATAACACCATGGGCTCTATCGTTTTCTATAATGAGATCATCAACCGGCTGCTGAAAAATGCGGAGATTGGGCTGATTTTCGAGGGCGGTACGTATTGCCTGACGATATAAGACCCGGTCAGCCTGCGCACGTGTCGCGCGAACAGCCGGGCCTTTACTGGCATTGAGAATACGAAACTGGATTCCGCTTTGGTCAGCCGCTCTCGCCATTATGCCGCCCAACGCATCGATTTCTTTGACTAAATGCCCTTTCCCAATACCACCGATTGCCGGGTTGCAGCTCATTTGGCCCAGGGAATCAATACTATGCGTCAACAATAATGTACTCGCACCGGTACCTGCAGCGGCCAGCGCGGCTTCTGTGCCGGCATGGCCTCCCCCGATAATAATGACATCAAATTGTTGCGACTGCCTGTCCATAGGCCAATTTTAATACAATTTTGGGTTAGAAACCCACACACTGATGCTGATTACTCAGTCAATTTGGCCCTTCTGGACTGTGCTTCATTCTTGTTATACGCGGCAATAGCGTCTCGAAGCTTTTTGTATTCTTTACAACGGGCTCTGCAGAGCTTGTGCAAACGAACCAGCTGTTGCTGTGCTTTTTCCGGTTCCCCGGTCTGAAGATATAATTCACCCAAATACTCATTTGCACCGCGATGCCTGGGGTCGATTCGCAATGCTTTTGCATAGTACCGGTGTGCAACTTCAAAATTTCCAAGCTTGCGGTGAGCAAACCCAAGTAAATTATTTATATCTGCGTTATTGGGTTCTTCGTTATCCGCCAGTTGTAAGCGTTCCAGGGCATCTTCGTACATTTCGTACTTTATAAACGTTCTACCACTACGGTAGCTTTCATTAATATCTTGTTTTTTGTAACCGGCATCGGCGAACGTAGCGCCGCTGGATGTCATCGCAGTGATAAAGCAAATGTACAGCCACTTATGGGGTATTTTGACAAGGTTTTTCATAGCTGGGCCTGAGTATTATGTTATTAGCTTGGAGACAACTTTAGACCCGTTTGTTCCGCTTTGCAGCTCGAATTCACTGGCTTGCGACTATGCTCACAATCCAGGCATAATCACCCATATTACCGATGTAACAATAAAACGCATTAATAATAAAATAGAGCGGGGGACTTAACACATGAACAAAATCCTGTTGGTGATTTTAGCGATTCTTTTGCCTCCGGTAGCGGTATTCTTAAAAGTGGGTGCCAACAAACACCTTCTCCTTAATATCATATTGTGCTTTTTCTTTTTTGTCCCTGCGGTTATTCATGCTTTGTGGCTGATTCTTAAATAAACAGACAGGTCACTTTCCTATACAAAAGCTTGAAAATATTTGGCCCAGCAACTCATCACTACTGAATTCACCCGTGATGGAACTGAGTTTAGACTGGGCCTGACTTAGCTCTTCAGCAGCCAGTTCACCCGCGCCTGCTTCAAGTTGCTGCTTCGCTATATCTGCATGCTTTTGCACAGCCAACAATGCTTCGATATGCCGCCGTCTGGCAATAACTGTATTCTCCATCGTCTGCTCTGCGCCGATCGCCGTTTTCAAGTAGCGGGTCAGTAAATCAATCCCGGCACCTGTATGAGCGGATAAACCAAGCTCCGTATGGTCCGCCGCCTCTTTGATATACGGGCTACGCCCGCTTATATCCAGTTTGTTATAAATAATATCGACGCGGACGCCTCCGGGCAGTTCTGACATAATTTTCCGGTCGGCTGGAGTCATTCCAATACAGTCGTCTATCAGCAAAAAAACACGGTCGGCTGTTTCGACCTCACGCCAGGCTCTTTTGATGCCTTCCTGCTCAACAATGCCGGCATTATCACGCAGGCCCGCTGTATCCACGATGTGTAACGGTAAGCCGTCAATATGAATATGCTCCCGTAATACGTCCCGGGTCGTGCCGGCAATATCAGTTACAATCGCCGCATCGCGCCCAGCCAACCTATTCAGCAAACGGCTTTTTCCGGCATTGGGTAAACCGAGAATCACCACTTTCATTCCTTCCTTAAGCAAAAAGCCAACCCGGGTGGCTTGTAGCGTCTCACTGATTTTTTCACGCAGCTGATCAAGCTTTTCACGCAATGTCGTATCGTTCAGGAAATCGATTTCCTCCTCAGGAAAATCCAAGGCTGCCTCAATGTATGTGCGTAAATAAGTTAACTGCGACAAAAGCTCATTAACGGTTTTTGAAAAACGCCCTTCCAGGCTACGTGCCGCTGCCCTTACAGCCTGTTCTGAGCTGCTTTCAATAAGGTCTGCCACTGCTTCAGCCTGAGTCAAATCGATTTTGTGGTTTAGAAACGCTCTCTCCGTAAACTCGCCGGGTGCGGCCGGCACTGCGCCCAATGCCAGGATGCGCTGCAATAACAGATCAAGCAGTACCGGGCCTCCATGCGCCTGCAGCTCCAAAACATCCTCACCCGTATAAGAATTCGGTGCTTCAAAATATAATGCAATCCCTCTATCAAGTGTTTCACCTTGCACATCTTTAAATGCATGCAAACGGGCTTGTCGTGACTTGAGTGGGTAACCAAAAAATGCTTGAGTGATTTCGGGCACAGCCGGGCCGGAAACGCGCACTATTCCGATTCCCCCTTTTCCGGCAGGTGTTGAAATTGCAGCAATTGTTTTACCCGGGTTGGTCATAGTATGGCCTGCACAAACCTGTTAATTACATTGCTGTAACAGTGCAAACACCGGGCACTCTTTTCTACTCTTGCTGCATTACTCGTCGAGTGATAACCCACTGCTGTGCGATAGTGAGAGTGTTGTTTACAACCCAATAAAGAACCAAGCCGGCCGGGAAGAATGCGAAAAAGAATGTAAATACAAAAGGTAATATCATAAACACTTTGGCCTGGATTGGATCGACCGGTGCCGGGCTTAGTTTTTGTTGTATGTACATCGTGACACCCATAATTAACGGCAGCACGTAATAAGGGTCTTTTATAGACAGGTCCTTAATCCATAGAATAAACGGCGCCTGACGCATTTCCACACTTTCGAGTAACACCCAGTACAGTGCGATGAATACCGGTATCTGAATCAACATTGGCAGACAACCGCCTAGCGGATTAATTTTTTCTTTTTTGTATAACTCCATCATCGCCTGGCCCTGACGTTGGCGGTCATTCGCATAGCGTTCCCTGAGTTTCATAATTTTAGGCTGCACCTGGCGCATTCTGGCCATTGACCGATAACTTGTTTCCGCCAGTTTATAAAATGCTGCTTTGATTAACAGGGTTACCAAAATGATCGACCAACCCCAGTTGTTTACATAGGTGTTAATTTTGCTTAATAACCAAAACAGCGGTTGGGAAATTATCGTCAGCAAACCATAATCAACCGTTAACTCAAGCCCATTCGCTGTCGCCTTTAACTGTTCCTGCAGTTTCGGCCCAATGAACAGCTGGCTTTCAAGTTCAGCCTTCTCGCCTGGAGCGATATTCCTGACCGGTGAGCTCATCCCGATAATGTAGTTTTGCCCACCCCGGGTCTCGATACCCCTGCTGTAGTAACGGGTTTGCTCATCAGGATTGGGGATCCAGGCAGACAGAAAGTAATGCTGTATTATCGCTGCCCAGCCTCCGGCAAAACGTCGATCCAATGGATCTTCGACCATCTCATCAAAATCGATTTTTTCATACTTGTTTTCTTCACTGTAAATCACTCCGCCGGTATATGTGTATATAAACCTGCTCTTCTTAATTTCTTTATAATTTCTTTGCAATTGCCGGTATTGACTGACCTGCCAAGGTTTATCGGAGCCGTTTTCGATTTTGTAGTCGACGTCTATCGCATAACTGTCTCTTTTCAACGTAAAAACTTTCGTCACCGTGACCCCTGAGGAGTTACGCCATATCAAAGGTACCTGTAATTCATCAGCTTCTTCAGCGAGTTCGTAACGAGTTTGAACTGCATCATAAAGGGCATAGTGGTCCGGTGCATTGCCATCACTGGACTGTAAACCTGATTGCGCCACATAGAATAATTCCCGAGACGATAATATGGTGACGACTTCCTCGGGGCTGTTAATATCGATGGGATATTTCAATAAGTCCGCACGAACAACATTGCCTCCCTGGGTATCTATTTCCAACAATAAAACATCGGTTTTAACCGTTATCGTCTTGCTCCCTTGCGACGATGGCCTGACCTCATTTTGAAAACCACTTATCTGTGGCAAATCCTGATTTTTCTGGCTTTGTTGAGGCGCACTACCGGGCAAAGCCTGGGCAGGTGCTGTATCGTATTGGGCTGAACTATCTATAGGCTCTGGCTTGGGCCCATAATCCTGAACCCAGGCGTCGTAGATCAGGAACAATACGAAAGCTAACGCTGCGTAACCTAATAAGCGGGCATCAACCATTTGGAGAAGACCTGGGCACGGGTTTTTGCTCTTCATCGGGCACCGGATCGTACCCTCCCGGGTGGCCGGGGTGGCACTTGGCAAGCCTTAGCACAAATAACCAGGTTCCCCGAAAAACACCATGTGTTTGCACGGCAGAGATGGCATACTCAGAACAAGTTGGTGTAAAGCGGCAACTGGGCCCCAGAACGGGACTGAGCGTGTATTGATAAACTCTGATTAATAAAGTAACTACTTTGCGCATTGCTTACTCAGTTCTAACCAAAGCTTTTTTAAGCTTTTATTGATTTCGGAATTGCTCGCGTCCGCTAACTTCGATCTAGCCAGAACAACAATATCAACGTTACAGATTTCATTACGATGAAGTCTAAAATATTCTCTTACCTGCCGCTTAATCCGGTTGCGATTAACCGCTGATTTCACCTGCTTCTTCGGAATCGCAAGACCGAGCCTGGATAAACCCGGTTTTCCTGCCCCATACAAGAGTGAAAAATGCGGTGTTTTTATCCGGTTTGCCGATGCAAATACGCGTTTGAAATCTTTCGGCTTTGTTAATCTAAACTGCCTTGGGAACCACTCGGTCACGATGCAACCGCTTTCCTGTTGGCTTTTGCGCTAGTTAAGGGCAGAGCTTGGCTCTTCCTTTGCTTCTTCTGGCCTTCAACACAGCACGACCGGCACGTGTCTGCATTCTTGCCCGAAACCCATGCGTACGCTTACGCCGTAAATTGCTTGGTTGAAATGTTCTTTTCATCTTTAAAGTGCCTTCATTCGTTCTCTTTCCGTAGAGGATAAAGCCACCCGGAAAGGACCGCGGAAGTTACTTTGTATAGCTTAAATTGTCAAGCCTGGTAAAACGCAAGGCCGTAAAACTTTCTTAATCCTTGCTATGGATTACTGGCCTGAACCAGTTTAGACTATCAAGTTCCCCGACTGATTTCTGTCAATTAACGGCCTTTTTAGGGAGTGCTAACTTGTCCGCGACGCTGTGGTCTCGCTGCCTCGAGAAACTTGAGAATGAGCTGTCTGAGCAACAGCTCAACACCTGGATTCGCCCCTTGCAGGCAAAACAGGATGACGGCACTCTGCGTCTTTTGGCGCCGAATCGTTTTGTTCTTGACTGGGTCAAAGAAAATTTCTTCGAGCGAATCGACCAGGTCGCAAGGCAATTGCAAAATGTTGATACCAGCTGTGTCGTGATTGAAATCGGCAGCCAATCGGCTTCGCCCAGCAATGTAAAAGACTCCCTGGCAATACCCAAGCCCAGTATGCTTGATCTTCCGATCGCCGAACCCGACTTGCCTCCGGTCAACAACAACTTAAATCCGAATTTCACATTTGAAAATTTTGTTGAAGGCAAATCAAACCAGCTGGCCCGGGCAGCATCCATGCAGGTGGCGAACAATCTCGGCGGAGCGTATAACCCATTATTTATTTATGGCGGTGTAGGCCTTGGGAAAACACATTTAATGCATGCGATAGGGAACGCAACGCTTGCGGAAAACCCCAGTGCCCGTATCGTTTACCTGCACTCCGAAAGATTTGTCGCTGATATGGTTAAAGCACTGCAACACAATGCGATCAATGAATTCAAACGCTTATACCGTTCGGTTGATGCGCTGCTGATTGACGATATTCAGTTTTTTGCAGGAAAAGAACGCTCTCAGGAAGAATTTTTCCATACATTTAATGCACTTTTGGAAGGACAACAGCAGGTTATTCTCACCTGCGATCGTTTTCCCAAAGAAATTGATGGCCTTGAAGAGCGCTTAAAGTCACGTTTTGGGTGGGGGCTGACCGTAGCGACTGATCCCCCGGAGCTGGAAACAAGAGTCGCTATCTTGCAGAGCAAAGCTGAGCAGGCTGGAATTAACCTTCCCAATGAGGTTGCATTCTTTATTGCCAAACGTATTCGCTCCAATGTCCGTGAACTGGAGGGTGCAATGCGGAGAGTCATTGCCAACTCACATTTCACCGGGCGACCAATCACCCTGGACTTTGCCAGGGAAGCGTTACGTGACCTGATTGCATTGCACGATAAACTGATCACGATTGAGAATATTCAAAAAACCGTAGCCGACTACTATAAAATTCGGGTTGCGGATCTGCTCTCTACACGCCGTAGCCGTTCTATCACTCGACCACGGCAAATGGCGATGAGCCTGGCAAAAGAGCTTACTAATCACAGCCTTCCTGAAATAGGTGATGCATTTGGGGGGCGGGACCATACAACGGCGCTGCATGCATGTCGTAAAATTTCCGAGCTTCGGGAGCAAGACCCTCAAATTGGGGAAGACTTTAACAACCTGCAGCGAATATTAAGTTCTTAAACTGTTGATAAAATGTGAGCAGAGAAGGATATTTTTTAGCGAGAGAACTTATCCACAACAAAAGCACATTCAGTAGAGGGTAACTCCCAATAGGATGTCACAGGCTAAAATTAAGGTAAGGTATTGAAAGAAAAGAGATAAAAAAAGATATCCACAAAAAAAGAGTCCCTTAATTAAGTATATAAACATAAATAATTAGTCATATTAAATAAGTAATAGGTCGGGAAAAATGTTTAGTTTTATTCGTGAACAGTTACTCCATCCTCTTCAATTGGTTATTGGTGCGGTTGAAAAAAGGCAGACAATGCCAATACTCGCAAATGTACTGCTGCGGCAAACAGACAAGCGCTTGCAAATTATTAGTACAGATCTGGAAATAGAGCTGGTTGCTGATGTTAATTTAGAAACCGCAGCTGAAAATGAGGTCACTGTTCCAGCAAGGAAGTTATTGGATATTTGTAAAAACCTTCCTGAAGGAGCACAGATGGAGCTCAGCCTTTCTGAAGGCAGAGCAACTCTAAAATCAGGACGGAGTCGCTTTGTATTGGCAACGCTACCGGCTTCTGATTTTCCTGCGCTGGAAGATATCGAGTTTGAGTTTAATCTTGATATTCCGCGAAATGCGTTAAAAGCGCTGATTGAAAAAACCAGTTTTTCAATGGCTCAACAAGACGTGCGCTATTACCTGAACGGGTTATTGCTTGAATGCAGTGGAAATATGCTGAGAGCTGTAGCGACTGATGGACATCGTTTGGCACTTGCTGAGTTAGGGATCGAGGATAAATTGCCAGAAGCGAAACAAATCATCATCCCGCGAAAAGGGGTTGTTGAGCTTCAGAGGGTTTTAGGTAACAGTGATGAAGTTGCAAAAGTATATTTCAGCAATAATCACATTCGTATTGAAATAGAGGGTTTCAGGTTTACATCCAAGCTCATTGATGGCCGTTTCCCCGATTATACCCGCGTGATGCCGGCAGATGGCGACAAAGTCATGCTTGCTGACCGGCAGTATCTGAGTCAGTCGCTAACACGAACCTCTATACTGTCCAACGAGAAGTACCGGGGTGCCAGACTCAAGCTTGGGGACAATACATTAAAAATTCAGACTCAGAACCCTGACAAAGAGGAGGCAGAGGAAGAGGTAGAAATCGTATATGACGGTGAGCCGATCGAAGTCGCATTCAATGTAAATTACATTTTGGATGTATTAAATGTTGTTGAAGGAGAGAGGGTTCGGGTTGAGCTTAAAGATGCGAACAGCAGTTGCATTATCAGGGATGAACAACAGCAGGATTGCCGATACGTCATCATGCCAATGAGGCTTTGATCCCGGGGGTTCTTAAGAAACGGGAGGGCAGTAGTGCAAAAACATGGGAATAAGCCGGTTTACGATCAAAAATATCCGTGTTATTGAATCAGCAGAATTTGAATTTTCACCTCAGTTAAACATCATTTTAGGCCCGAATGGGTCTGGAAAAACCAGCATTTTGGAGGCTATTCATTTGCTGGGTACAGCACGGTCTTTCCGAAGCTCCAGCCTACAGGATGTTCTAAAGCATCAAGCTGACACTTTTCAGGTCACAGGAAAAATCACTGCGCGGCAGGGGCAAAGTATCGGGCTTGGATTTGAGAAAAATAAACCCGGTTTACGAATGAAAGCTGGTGCACAGCCATTAAAACGAGTATCTGAACTGGCGTCCTGGTTACCGCAGCAAATCATACATCCTGATAGCCATTTGCTAATTAGCGGGGGACCTAAACAGCGTAGGCGGTTTTTGGACTGGGGAGTGTTTCACGTGGAACCAAAATTTCTACCGGTTTGGCGGCGATACGATAAAGCACTGAAACAACGAAATGCATCACTCAAATACCGAGAACGACCAAAATTGGAGCAGGTCTGGGATCAAGAGCTTTCTGCATCTGCACAAATTGTTCACCAACAAAGAAAAGCTTATGTTGATCAGCTGTCAGAAGTGTTACCAAAATTTTCTAGAGCGATCGTTGATGTTGAAGATTGTTCTATTGATTATCAGCCGGGTTGGGATGTTGGTAGGCCTTTGGATGAGATTTTGGTTGAGCAGCTTGATAAAGATCGTCAACGTGGTTTTACCTGCAGCGGTCCTCATCGGGCTGAATTGATATTCCGGGTTAATGATAAACCGGCACAGCAGTTTGTATCGCGAGGGCAGCAGAAGATGCTGGTCTGTGCATTATTCCTGGCTCAAACACAGCTTCTGATGCAAGAAACCGGTAATAAGGCAATTGTCTTGCTTGATGATCTGACTGCAGAACTCGATAACACACATCAGTCCCGGTTATTGGAAGTGTTGCAGGCGATGCGGGTTCAGGTGTTTATAACAGCGGTAAATGTGAAAGGAATCGAACTGCAAGGCTGGGAAGGATTTAAAATGTTTCACGTGGAACATGGGAATGTGTCAGAGATGGTACAATAACTGATTTTGCCCGTGCGGCGAGGTGAGAATGAGCGACAACGATAAATACGATTCATCGAGTATTAAGGTCCTAAAGGGCCTGGAAGCAGTCCGAAAGCGGCCTGGCATGTATATCGGTGATACAGATGATGGAACGGGCTTGCATCATATGGTTTTTGAGGTGGTTGATAATGCCATCGATGAAGCCCTTGCCGGGCACTGCGATGAAATCGCTGTTGTGATTCACAGCGATCAATCGGTCAGTGTTATTGATAATGGCCGCGGTATACCGGTGGATATCCATCCTGAGGAAGGGCGCTCAGCAGCTGAAGTAATCATGACGGTGCTGCATGCTGGAGGGAAGTTTGATGATAATTCCTACAAAGTTTCGGGTGGTTTGCATGGCGTGGGTGTGTCAGTGGTTAATGCATTGTCTGAAACCCTGAAGCTGACAATATACCGTGATGGCAAAATTTACCGGCAAAATTACCAGGACAGCGTACCGAAAGAGCCTCTTAAGGTTATCGGCGATACGCAAAAAACAGGTACCGAAATAACATTTCGGCCTAACCCCGAATATTTCAGCAATATCGAATTTCATTACGATATTTTGTCGAAGCGACTGCGGGAGCTGTCATTTCTTAACTCAGGCGTAAAAATACGCTTAAGTGATGAGCAGAACGATAAAGAAGATGTATTCGAATACAAAGGCGGAATCCGTGCGTTTGTAGAGCACTTAAACCAGAATAAAACACCGCTACACAAGACCGTTTTACACTTCAACCAACAGCGCGAAGGGATAGGCGTGGAAATCGCCATGCAGTGGAATGATTCATATCAGGAAAATATATTCTGCTTCACGAATAATATTCCCCAAAAAGATGGCGGAACCCATCTCGCAGGATTTCGGGGTGCGCTGACCCGAACATTAAACCAATATATCGATAAAGAAGGCATAGCGAAAAAAGCGAAAGTGGCAGTCGCCGGTGATGATGCCCGTGAAGGGTTAACCTCGGTATTATCTGTCAAAGTACCGGATCCGAAGTTTTCTTCTCAGACGAAAGACAAATTGGTTTCATCTGAGGTCAAAGCGGTTGTTGAGTCGATTATGGCTGAGAAACTGCAGGAATTCTTATTGGAAAAGCCCGGTGAAGCCAAGGAAATTACAGCAAAGATAATCGATGCGGCCCGGGCACGGGAAGCTGCCCGCAAAGCCCGGGAAATGACACGGCGCAAAGGGGTGCTGGATGTTGCCGGGTTACCCGGGAAGCTGGCAGATTGCCAGGAAAAAGACCCGGCCCAGTCGGAACTGTTTCTGGTCGAGGGTGATTCCGCCGGCGGCTCAGCCAAACAAGGGCGGGATCGACGAATTCAAGCGGTTTTGCCGCTGAAAGGAAAAATACTAAATGTGGAAAAAGCCCGGTTCGATAAAATGTTGTCATCAGCGGAGGTTGGCACACTTATAACCGCGCTAGGCTGTGGAATTGGTCGTGAGGAATTTGATCCGGATAAACTCCGCTATCACAGAATAATAATCATGACCGATGCGGATGTGGATGGTTCGCACATCAGGACATTATTGCTAACGTTCTTTTATCGACAAATGCCCGAGCTCATCCAGCGGGGGCACATCTATATTGCTCAACCGCCGCTGTACAAAGTAAAAAAAGGTAAACATGAGCGTTATGTGAAGGACGATGCAGAGTTGAATCAATATTTGTTACAACAGGCACTAAGCGATGCAACGCTGTTTTTAAATGCGGAAGATTCCAAGTTAAGTACAGAAGCTTTTGAAGAATTAGCCGGGCATTTTATGGGTGCCCAAAGTGTTATTGATCGGCTTGGGCGGAAATATGACCGTTATGTCATTCAACAAATGCTCAATATACAAAAAATTTCCGAAAAAGAGCTTCAAACGGAAGATGAATTGCAAACATGGGCGGAAAAACTACAGCATCAATTGAATGATCACGCCGAAGCATCAACAACTTATGCCGTGGAGCTGGAAGCACGTGATATTGGTTGGGCGGTGAATGTTAAGCGTAAGATACACGGTGCTATTGATCAGACGCTGTTGGAACCGGAGTTTTTTGCAACGCCGGAGTATCAGTTGTTGAGTAAATTAAGTTCCCGCTTAGATGGGCTGTTGGGCGAAGGTGCTTATGTGCAACGCGGAGAAAAATCTCAGGCAGTGAGTAGTTTTAAACAAGCCATTGGCTGGTTGTTTGAAGAAGCCAAGCGTGGGCTAAACACACAGCGCTACAAAGGCCTGGGCGAAATGAACCCGGAGCAGCTGGCTGAAACGACGATGAATACGGACACACGGCGATTGTTACAAGTGAAGATCGAGGACGCAGTTTCAGCAGATGAAGTCTTTACCACATTGATGGGTGATCAGGTGGATCCCAGGCGAGAATTTATTGAAAGCAATGCATTATCGGTCGCTAACCTGGATATTTAGGCAACATCGGTTTTAGCAAAGCCGAGATGCGTCGCCATAAGCGAGGAGGACTAGCATGAGTTTAACCGGATATATTATTTTAGGCGTAATCGTTGCGGTATTACTTTATGCGGTCACGATTTATAACCAGTTGGTTGCCCTCAAACACAATGTAGATAAGGCCTGGTCCAATATCGATGTTCTGCTCAAGCAGCGGCATGATGAGCTTCCGAAACTGGTCGAAGTCTGCAAGCAATACATGAAATTTGAGCAGGATACTCTGGAGCGGGTTATGCACGCCAGATCCAAGGTTTCCGATGCACGTGAAAGTGGAAATGTGGGTGCGCTGGGTTCTGCAGAAGGGGCTTTGCGTCTTGGTTTAGGCCAGCTTTATGCCGTTGCGGAAAATTATCCCGATCTTAAGGCAAATGAAACATTTAAACATTTACAGACACGAATATCGGGATTGGAAAACCAGATTGCTGATCGTAGAGAGTTCTACAATGAAAGTGTGAATATTAACAATATTCGAATTGAGCAGTTCCCGGATATTATCGTCGCACGGATGATGGCGTTTCAGGCGAAGCAGCTTCTGGAGTTTTCCGCCGAAGAAACCAGTGATGTCAGCCTTAAAGGGTTATTCAACGCCGGTTAAACTAGGGCCTGTTCACACTCATTGCATTCATCTGTTGGGCCTGAAAAAGCGCCAATCACCAACAGTAGGCGCTTTAAGCGAGGCGCGAGGAGAGAAGTTTGGTTATTCCAAATGAGCGA
>JANQRI010000012.1 GCA_028284675.1 Gammaproteobacteria bacterium
AATCCCAGGGTACGCTTTGTAAAAACGGTTCCGGGTATCTAAACCCCCAAAGGGCTGCAATATCTGTAACGGCACTTTCGCCGACACGTAATGGCCCGCAGGCAAGCGCCAGTTACTCGCCGTGACGCCCATCAATGGACCCGGGGCGCCTACATCCGCGGGGTAGGGAGGTATCTCAGCGGCACTGCTGATATGAATTGGTAAAAAAACCAGGCAGAGAAGGATCAGAAGAATCGGACGATTTTTAAACATGCAGGTTATAGAAAATTCCCGCTTGAAAAATTTTAGTTACCGGCAACCGTCATATTGTCGACCAGCATGGAGCCGCTGCGAATATTACCGCGGGTATCGACATCATTTCCGACAGCCACTATCCCGGCAAACATATTCTTTAAATTTCCAGCCACTGTTATTTCCTCGACCGGATATTGGATTTCACCGCCCTCAACCCAAAACCCAACCGCTCCGCGTGAATAATCACCTGTGACGGTATTAACACCATGCCCCATCATCTCAGTCACCAGCAAACCTCTGTCCATTTGTTTTAATAAGCTTTGCTGATCCTGATCTCCGGCATTAACCAGCAAATTGTATACTCCTCCGGCATTACCGGTGGTTTGCATTTCAAGCTTGCGTGCAGAATAACAATCCAGTATGTAATTTTGCAATACACCCTCTTTGACAATATCCCACTCACGGGTGGCAACACAATCACTGTCAAAGGGTGCACTGCCCAGCGCTCTTTTAAGATGTGGTTTTTGCGTCAGCGTAATAAACTCAGGGAATACCGCTTTACCCTTGGCACCGAGCAAAAAACTGGCTTTGCGATAAAGCGCTTTACCGCGAATAGCACCAACAAAATGTCCTAACAAACCACGCGCCATCTCCGGAGAAAACAACACCGGTACCTGGCAGGTTTCAATTTTGCGGGCATTTAAACGCCGCACTGTGCGTTGCGCTGCCTTGCGACCAATTTCGGTAACATTTTCCAGATCATCCGGATTGCGTGCATTGCTGTACCAGTAATCCCGTTGCATGCTGTCACCCTGGCCGGCTATCACCAGGCAGTTAATCGAATGACGGGTTCCGGCATAACCACTCAAAAAACCATGGGTATTTGCATAAACACTCAAACCACCATAGGTGGTTACAGTCGAACCCTCCGAATTGTTGATACGCTTATCATGCTCACGTGCTGCATTTTCACAAGCCTCTGCAATATCGGTGGCCTGCTCCGCAGAAATACTCCAGGGATGATAAAGATCAAGTTCGGGAATATCCTTTGCCATCAACCCGGCCTCTGCGAGGCCGGCACACTCATCACTGGCCGTGAACTCCGCGATTGAACAAGCGGCCTGCACCGTATCACGAACCGACTCATCACTAAAATCAGAGGTACTGGCCGACCCTTTACGATAATCTTTATATACAGTCACTGAAAGTGTCTGGTCACTGTGGTATTCAAGTGTCTCAATTTCACCAAGGCGCACCGTCACTGACAGCCCACTACTGTCATTAACACCAACCTCAGCTGCAGTCGCACCGTTGGATTTAGCCGTGGCCAGCGCAAGCTCAGTCAGACGCTCAAGCCGCGCACGATCAAACTCTTTAACTTTGCTTAACTTATTCATATTAAATGTATGGAGAAAGCGCCTATGCTGTTGAAACAATGCCGGATCGGACTACGCGCTGGTGCCTCCGACAGTTAACTCATCGACTTTTAACGTAGGCTGACCAACCCCTACCGGAATACTCTGGCCTTCCTTACCACAAGTACCTACGCCACTATCCAGTTCAAGATCATTCCCAACCATGGAAACCTTGGTTAAAACTTCAGGCCCATTGCCAATTAGTGTTGCACCTTTAACCGGCTGCGTCACTTTGCCATTTTCGATAAGATAAGCTTCAGATGCAGAGAACACAAATTTACCACTGGTGGTATCAACCTGGCCACCACCAAAATTAACCGCATATAAACCTTTCTCCACAGAGGTGATAATATCTTCCGGGCTGTACTCACCCGGCAGCATATAGGTATTGGTCATACGGGGCATCGGCAAATGCGCATACGATTCGCGACGCCCGTTACCGGTCGGGTTGACACCCATCAACCGGGCATTCAGCTTATCCTGCATATAGCCTTTTAAAATACCGTTTTCGATCAACACGGTATTTTGAGTTTGTGTACCTTCATCATCAATACTGAGCGAACCTCTGCGATCCGGCAACGTACCGTCATCAACGACTGTGCACTGCTCAGTTGCAACTTTCTCACCAATACGGCCGGCAAATGCAGAGGTGCCTTTTCGATTGAAGTCACCTTCCAAACCGTGACCAACCGCCTCATGCAGCAACACTCCCGGCCAACCCCTGCCCAAAACCACCGGCATCGTTCCGGCGGGCGCATCGACCGCTTCCAGGTTCACTAATGCCTGACGCACAGCCTCCTGCGCATAAGTCTCGACCAGGCCATTATCGCTAAAATATTCGTATGCGTAGCGACCACCGCCACCATGACCTCCCTGTTCCCGCCGGCCGTTCTCTTCAACGATCACGGTAATATTCATACAAACCAAAGGCCTTACATCTGTTGCGAAAGTACCGTCAGTGGCCATTACCAATACCACTCTATGTGCACCGGCTAAATTCACAAACACCTGTTTTACCCGGCTGTCCTGCCGGCGCGCTTCAGCATCTGCCGCTTCGAGCAGGCGAATTTTTTCACGATCGCTAAGGCTTTTTAAAGGATTCACAGCGCTGTAAAGCATCGGCGTATTATGACGCTGCCAGGCCTGCACACGCCCCTGCTGACCATGGCGCGCAATAGCCTTTGCCGATCGCGAGGCAGTCAATAATGCATTTAATTTTATTTCATCAGAATACGCAAAACCGGTTTTCTCACCGCTTAATGCCCGCACACCGACACCCTGGCCTAAGTTGCAACCGCCTTCTTTTACAATGCCATCTTCCAGCACCCAATACTCATACTGGCTAACCTGAAAATACAACTCGCCAAAATCAATTGACTGCCCCATTAGCTCGGAAAGCACGGTATCAAGCTTGGAGTCCGTCAGTTCGGCGGGGGTTAGAATTGTCTGTTCAGCAATTTCCAGTGAGTTATCAGTCATAATCAGTCAATCAAACGTTTTTAAAAATATCAGAGCGATTAACCCGGCATTCAAATATGTCGGGTTAATCGCGGTGCAGGGATGCACCGCCGCGAGCCGGTAGGCTCGTGTAAGCCCCTTAAAAACAAGAAATTTCGCATAATTTCGCCTGTTTTTAAGGGGCGACAATCAAATAGGTCAGGAGGACTTATTTGATTGCAAGGCAAATAGTTTAACAGTTATCGGTAGCTTCCGGTAAAAACCTTGAAAGCGTTAACAACCCATAAACATTAAGACTAAAAAAAACGAAAATGTTCACCGGATATAAAAACCTATGCAATAGATATATTACTGCATTTACCGAGGTGCATCGGCACCACCCAACCGTCTGTGCTTAATTGCCGGAAAATGCTTTCGGGTAGACTCCAGTCTCGCCCGGTCAATATCAGCGATCACGATACCGCTTGCCGACGGCAGACGATCCAGTATAACCCCCCATGGATCGATGATCATACTGTGCCCATAAGTCGAACGCCCGTTAGCATGAGTGCCACCCTGATTCGCCGCGGCAACAAAACATTGATTTTCTATCGCTCTGGCGGTTAACAGCGCTTCCCAATGCGCTTTGCCTGTTATCGCGGTAAACGCACTCGGCACTGCTAATATCTCCATGCCTTTATCTAGCTGCAGGCGGAACAGCTCCGGAAACCGAATGTCATAACAGACACACAAGCCCAAACGCCCAAACGGTGTATCGACAACAACAACTTCATCGCCTGGCTCTATTGTTGAGGACTCATGGTAGCTTTCATCAGACTCAGGCAGATTGACATCAAATAAATGCATTTTGTCATATCGCGCAACCAAATCACCCTGACTGTTGAATACCAAGACGGCTGCACGTGAGCGCTGGGGGTTTTCGGTGCGCAACGAAATTGAACCGCCCACCAGCCAAATACCATGCTCATTCGCCATTTTTGCCAAAAATGCCTGTATCGGCCCGTCACCGGGTGCTTCCATGATTTTCAGCTTATCCGCATCCTTGATACTCATGCATGCAAAATTCTCCGGCAAAATAATCAGCTTTGCGCCGGCTGCAACCGCATCTTCGATTAAACTTTCAGCTTGTTGCAGATTAGCCTGCACATCAGGGCCGGACACCATTTGCAAGCATGCGATTTTATCCATATTCAATACACCTCATTAAAACGCCCATCCAATAAGCACTTCCATTTTATCGTGGCATAATATGCAATGTGATTTGATCGGCTCTGGCACTGCCCGGAACCACGTGAATATATTCAGCCGGAATACCCAAAGCAACCAACCAGTCCTGCAACTCTCTCCCCCATAAGCTGCCTTCATCACCGCCGGGATAACGAACCTCAATATCAGTATTTTTTTGCGCGGACCAGACGACTACCAAGTCACGCAACTGAGGAAAAGCGATTATCGCCTGACCGCTGCGCGGCCGCGCCCATTCCTCGGCACTCAGCTTGAAAACTCTGGGCTCAGCCCAGGAACCGCTTATAACAGAGAACAGTATTACTCCCAATAAATATCTACGATACACTTTATTGCACCTGGCTATTATCCTGTTCATATAACGTAGCGCCCTGATCGACCGCTGTCTCACTTTTTGTCGAAGCTTTGCTGGTCCCTTTCGTGGCATTGTTATTGATCGGTTTTATGACCGGGTCATCCCAGCTGCCGGTCAGCGTATACTGAATACGTGCCAAATCATCGGCCTGTCTGCCGAAAACTCTCGCGATTCTATCCGCCACGATCACGGCGAGACCGGCCGGCGCTCCTCCAAGCAAAGTACCAATTAACGGCAACGATGACGAAAGATCAGGGCGAAACAAAATTTCCTGATCATAATCCCTGGCCTGTAAACCGGTACGCCCTTTGATATCGATGCGTCCCGCCGGCCCGTCAATATAATAATCATCGGTAAACGCATTACCGCCGGTAAAAGTGAAGTTTCCTTTCATTTTATCAAATCCAAAACCTTTCCCAAAAAGATCTTTAAAGTCCAGTGCCAACCTGCGTGGAATTGTTTGCAGGCTCAATAGCCCAAATAATCTGCCGCCCCCCGGCTCAATTTCAAGTATTTGTCCTTCCTTTATCGACATATAAGCATCACCCTGTAACAAATCGAAGCTAAACGCAGACGGCGCCGCCGCCCAGCCAACATTAAATTCAGCTTTACCATTACCGCCTTTTATAATTTGCGCATAACCCAAACTGGCAATTCCCTGCCCCACATTATTACTGTTAAACACCAAACTCATCCGGGTTGAATGATGACCGTCATCTGTAAGCAGCCACTCCCCCTCGCCCTGCAGCCCCAGCGCAGGATCATCCACTTTCAAACTATGAATTCTGATACCGTTGCTTACAGGCTCAACCAACAAACCAACATCATTCAGCCGCCAGTCATTTACAATCATTTGCTTCGCCGTTAACTGAAACGGCGGCAGGTCTAATGGCGATGCAGGCTCATCGCCCTGATTTTCATTAAGCGCATCAACATCCAGATACTTAAAATTTAACGCCAGCCCTCTTTTATTGAAACCCGCTTTGGGAATCAAAATCTCGCCGGCAATTTTTTCAGCATTAAGATCAATTTTCCAATTATGCAGTTGCTGCGTTACCGAGATGCCCACATCTTCGGCAGTACGTTGTAGATAACGAAGCTCTGCAACACGCATATCGACCCGACCTAAAGACTGTAAAAACCCCGAATCATTTCCCGGCAACACATCGCGCCAATGATCGATGTCCAGATAATCAAGTTTACCATCGACAAAAATACCCGTATCACCCGGCATTTCCGGCACTCCCTCCTGTGCCCGAATATTTGCACGTTGCACCTGCCAACGATTTTCTGAAATTTCAAAAACAGATATGCCGCGCAACCAGTCATCATAATTTACCGTTGCAACAATGTTTTTGTTTTTTTCAAATTCCGCCATTAGTGCAAACTTTGCCGGCACAGATGCCTCTTTACGAAAAGGCTCCGGCAAATCGATCTCTATACCGGTCAAATTACTGCGCACTCTCAAGCTGGAGCGCAAGCTGGCATTCGCCGGATTACGCAACCCCAGATTAAGGTCAGCGCTAAAGCGGCTCTTGCCATTAGTATTTTCCAGAAAAACCGGTTCATGCTTACCCAGTAAAGCATTTAAATTCATCTCACCGTCTATATGAATATTTGCCAGACTCGCGGTCGGTGTGCGCAACGTTTCAGCGGCAATGACCACCGGATAGCCATTCAGGTTCGCACTAAACGGCAATGCATTTATATCCTCATTTCCATAATCAGCCTGGGTGGTAATATCTGTAAACCTCAGACCCCAGTCGGTAAAATCCAAAACCCCGTCATACAAGCCAGTGGTTAACTTAAAACTTCTGTCGGGGCCTTTGTATAGCGGAATATTCAACTGCATTGAGGTCGCTTGAGAACCCTCCACAGCCAATTGATCAATCACCGGATCAAACAATTTACGTAATTCAGTATTCTGAATAAACCGGGCAGCGTCCGTCGCATCACCATAAGCATCTGCAGAAATACGCAATACGGCTTTTTTAAAATCATCTATTGATACCTGCTCCGCAGCTATCGCGGAATTATAAATCTGCGCATGATGCACATTTGCAAAAAGCCCCGGACCTGAAAACCTGGCATGCACATTCATTTTCTTGGCTGCCGGCCAGTCCTGATAATAATTCACGACCATATCGCGTACATCGAATTCGACCCTGAATATACCTTCGCCACCGCGAAACGGAAATTTTTTAAGCGGTCCGATCAATTCAAAATCACCTTGCTCTACATGCCCTGAGACAAACGCATGATCCAACCAGTTTAATGTTTTTTCATTAATAATAGCGGCTGGAAAATAACGATAACCGGCAGCCGCATCGCCGTTATCATAGACTGCATACGCATCTATAAAAGGCGACCCCTCCGGCTTTAGATACAAATCAAACCAGTGTCGCGTGTTAATATCAGACGTATTAAACTCTAAGGCTCTTGCTCCGATTGTAACAACACCTTCAGCACGCTTTATTCGCACATCTCCTTTGATCCGACTTAACTCCCAGGGGCCACGAAAATAATGAGGGTAATCGAAAACCGCAGCTTCTGTATCCAGCTTAAGCTCAGCCTGATCATTCCAAACGGCTATCTCTCCCTGCAGGCCGGCCACTGAAGGAATTTTATTCTTGCTCTGCAATCCCAGGCGACTGAATTTCGTGCGCACAAACAGGCTCTGATCACCCTCTCCTGTTTCAGGTTTATGCCACTTAATATAAAGATCATCCAAATCCCCCCTTGGCTCCTCAATACCAGCTTGACTAAGCTTGCGCTTAACATCCGGAAACAAGTGCAGCAGCGGATAAAAATGCTCGATTCTAAAATAATCCAACGCAAGCTGACCCTGCTCAGGCAAACCACTTCCGGCAAGCCTGGTTTGAATATTCAGACCGGTAGCTCTCTGCGGCATACCGTCTACAACCAATAACATGTTTTCAACATTCAGTACTAAATCACTCTCCTGCAATAAACTGTTAATATCAACACTCAAACTATCGACCTGCCATTTATGATCAATACCTCGATCCGGAGGCAGATTTACTATTAACTCCCTAAATGCAAGCGATCCGGTTAACATACGTTTATGTGTCGAGCGAAGATCTGCCCAAAGCGCGATATCAAGTTTTCCTGAATCAAGATAATTCTGATACCCCAGCTTGGTCAGCAGTGCCGGTAAATTAATATTCATCCCTCTTAAAAAGACCTGACCTGTAGCACTAAACAAGTCCAGTGGCTGCCCTTTTAACTCCAGACCAAGCTCCAGGCGATCACCAAGCTCAGGCGGCAAATCAATATTAAGATATATATTTTGCTTTTCCTCGGCGAGCCTGACAGAAACATTTATATCCTGTAGACGATAGCTCAGCCCCAGGGGTTCATCCCGGTATTCGAGCGTACTATCGATAACCCTTATGGTACGGTCCAAAATAACAACAGGCAGTTCGATATTTTTATTTGCCTGTTGCGGCCGCGCCACATTCAAAAACATACCCTGAACAAAAAAACGCCCGTCTGCATCCCTGCTAAAATACAAATCCGTGCCTATCAGGGAAATATCATCAACAACCAGCTCCCAACGAAGCAAAGATGACAGCAGGTTTACCCCAAGCACCAGTTGTTGGGCATTTGCGAACAGCGATTCATCTTCTCTATTATATATTTCGATGCCAATGAGCTTTACGCGCGGGCGAAACCACTTCCAGTCGGTATCAATCTCGCGTATTTTGACGTCTTTATTAATTGATTCAGAAGCTGTCAGCTCAATTTCCGCATGATAGTCAGTAGCCAACGGCAATAATAAACGTATCGCACTGAATGCCACCGCGAGCATAATAATCCCGGCGGCAAGCAACGCGCCACAACTATTTCTGATTTTTCTTAATCGATGTCGAACTTGGGGGTGCATAGTGGAGAAACCGGAATCAACATCCACTTCAGGCGATCACAACATCATACTGCTCTTGTGTATACAGGCTCTCAACTTGCAAACGAATCGAAGCATTAATAAAAACCTCCAATTCAGCCAGCCCGGCAGACTCTTCATCCAACAAGGTATCGATCACCTGTTGGGAGGCAAGCACGGTTAAACCACGTGCATCATACAGGCGGGCCATTCGCAGAATCTCCCGGAATATTTCATAGCAAACAGTCTCAGCAGTGCGAACCGAACCACGGCCCTCACAGGTCGGACATGGCTCGGATAATATATGACCGATACTTTCACGCGTGCGCTTGCGGGTCATTTCAACCAGACCCAATTCGGACACCTCGGATATCTGAGTACGAACATGATCTTTATCCAGGGCTTTGGTGAATGCGCGCATCACCTGACGCTTATGTTCCTCATCCCGCATATCAATAAAATCAATAATGATAATCCCACCGAGATTTCTCAACCGCAGTTGCCGGGCAATTGCCTGCGCCGCCTCAAGGTTTGTTTTATAGATTGTCTCTTCAAGATTTCGGTGACCGACAAACCCTCCGGTGTTTACATCGACTGTCGTCATCGCCTCGGTTTGATCGATAATCAAATACCCACCCGACTTTAAAAACACTTTCCTCTGTAAAGCCTTGAGAATTTCATCCTCAACACTATGCAAATCAAAAATCGGCCGGTCACCGGTATAATGCTCTATCCGTTTCGCGGTTTCCGGCATATAAAGCTGTGCAAACTGTGACATACGCTGAAAACTTTCATGCGAATCGACCAAAATACGGTCAATCGACTCATCCACATAATCACGAAATACCCGTACCGCAAGGGGCAAATCACTATGGATCAGATCGGTAGGCTTTGCCGCAGCTGCACGCTCCTCGATAACCCGCCAGATTTTTTGCAGAAACTCAGCATCACGTTGCAGGTTTTCACTTTTGGCGCCATCTGCAATAGTGCGCACGATATAACCCGCCTCAGAGCCACTGGCGACCATCACTTCGGTAACCAAATCACGCAAACGCTGCCTTTCCTCTTCATCGTCTATCTTTGTCGAGACACCGACACTTTTCACATTAGGCATTAATACCAGAAAACGCGAAGGAATCGTCAACTGGGTTGTAAGCCTTGCACCTTTGGTACCCAATGGATCTTTAATAACCTGTACCAGTAACTCCTGACCGTCTTCCAGGATTGTTTTAATCGGTGCATGCTTGACGGATTGCTCCAGCTGATCCACTGCTATACCAGCATCCACATTCACAATATCGGACACATGCAAAAATGCAGCTTTATCCATACCAATATCTACAAACGCAGCATCCATGCCCGGCATTACCCGCACCACTTTACCTTTATAGATATTACCGACCAGACCAAGACCTTTAATACGCTCAACAAACAGCTCCTGCAGGACACCGTTTTCAAGCATGGCAACCCGCGTTTCCTGCGGGGTTACATTGATCAATATTTCCTGGCTCATCTGCTATCAACCTGTACTGTCACCGATAAATACCGGCATACCGTGTATCTCCAGCAGCTCACATGTCTCATACAACGGCAATCCCATTACTCCGGAATAGCTGCCGGCAAGATGCTTTATAAACGCTGCCCCCAACCCCTGTATCGCATATCCGCCGGCTTTATCAGCCGGTTCGCCACTGAGCCAATAAGACTCACGCTCCTGCTCGTGAATATCCCGAAACGTAACCTCACTGACCGACAAGCTGCTCATTCCTTCACCGGACCGCAATATCGCCACCGCAGTGTACACATGATGCATGCGACCGGATAAACGCGCAAGCATTGCCAAACCATCCTGCCGGTTTTCAGGCTTGCCTAATATGACCCCATCAACAACAACCGCGGTATCTGCCGCCAACACCATAGCACTAGATTCACTCAATTGCTGAAAACCGGCAGCGGCTTTTGCCAGAGCCAGGCGTCGAACAAAGTCCTCCGGCGTTTCCTGGTTCAGGTGCCGCTCATCTATATTGATGTCTACGCATTTATATTTGACCTGGATCTGGTCAAGGAGTTTTCGTCTACGCGGAGATCTGGAAGCCAAATACAGGGTCATGCTCAAGAGACCTCACTCGCGGTGATAAGGGTGATTGGCCAATAATGACCAGGCCCGGTACAAGGCCTCAGCTGCAATCACCCTGACAAGCATATGCGGAAAAGTCAAAGCCGAAAGACTCCAGAGTTTTCGCATGCGTTGTTTGCATGCGGCAGACAGACCTTCAGGTCCTCCAATCAATATTGCTGTATCCATGCCGGAACTCATCCAGGATTCCAATTCTATCGCCAGTTTTGCCGTATCCCAGCGTTCACCGCTTACATCCAAGCCCAGCAACTGGGTATTCGCTGGCGCTTTGGATAAAAGGATATGACTTTCTTCATCAACTATACGACGCAAATCGGAAGTTTTGCTTCTTTTCAAAGCCGGCACCTGAATCAGGTTTAGAGCACATTCCGGAGGAAAGCGTTTGGCATATTCACTAAAGCCTTCGTTTACCCAGGCCGGCATTTTCGTGCCTATGGAAATCAAATGTATCTTCATTAACGCAAGGCTCTACAATCCATCCTCATCAACCAACATATTTTCACGGGAAAGGTTATGGAACCCATCTCAAAATCAAATATTTTGACCTTAGGCGAGGCCCGAACTTTTCGAAAAGCGCAATTGAAGTGAGATACATAAGGTAAAAGATCCGTTTTGAGATAGGCTCTAATCGTTTTCAGCCACATCACGCTGCAATTGCAAATCTTTATCCCAAAGCCTTTCAAGATTATAAAAAGCCCTAACCTCCGGTAACATGATATGCACTACAATATCGCCAAGATCAACCAACACCCACTCGGCATCCCGCTCACCCTCAATACCTATTGGTTTTATATTTTTTTCGGCAACTTTTTCAATCAAATTATTAGCCAGCGCTTTTACATGCCTGCTTGAAGTACCGGTCGCAATGATCATTTTATCCATAACACTGGTCAAATCCGTGACATCTAGCGTCGTTGTTTCAACCGCTTTCACATCATCCAGCGCATTTTGAACCAGCAATGTTAACTCTGTTAATTGCATAATGTATTATTTTGGTGATAGTGATAAACCGGGTGTTCATACAACCATTGCTCTATAGCCGGTGGAACCAGGTTATGAATACTTTGACCCTTAGCCAACTTCGCACGAATATGAGTTGATGCAATATCATTAGCCGGTGTTTCCAACAGCACGATACCCCCGGCAACCCGGCATCGCAATGTATCCACGGAATCCAGTGCATGCCTGTCCAGCAAAGTCCGCATATCGCCATCAGCTGGCGCTGTATATCCGGGCCTGACCGCCACCAGCAAATGTGCCAGCTCCAGTATATGCCGCCATTTGTGCCAGCGAGTAAAATCAAGAAAAGCATCCATACCCATTAGCCAGCATAACCGCGCATCCGGCAGCTCATGGCGCAGTTCACTCAGCGTATCGAATGTATAGGAGTGCCCGGCACGGTTAATTTCCCGTTCATCAATCACAAACTCCGGAAACTCCTGCAGCGCCAGGTTTAGCATTATTAAGCGTTGATCTGAAGACGCTGTAGCCGGCGCCCGATGTGTCGGCATATGGCAGGGAATAAAGCGCAACTCATCCAGGCCGGCTTGCGCATAAACTTCGCGAGCCAGACGCAAATGACCATAATGAACCGGATCGAAAGTACCTCCGAATAATCCGATGAGACGAGGTAAAACCATTTACTGCCGAATCTGCCCTTCACCGAAGACGACATATTTTAAAGTCGTCAGTCCCTCAAGGCCCACCGGACCACGGGCATGCAGTTTATCGGTGCTGATTCCGATCTCCGCACCCAAACCATACTCGAAACCATCGGCAAAGCGTGTAGATGCGTTGACCAACACGGAACTGGAGTCGACTTCCGCCAAAAAACGATTCGCATTAACATAACTGTCGGTGACAATTGCATCGGAGTGATGTGAACCATACGTTTCAATATGCTCTATCGCCATATCAATGTCTTTAACGACCTTAACAGCAAGAACCGGCGCCAGATATTCTGCATACCAGTCCTCTTCCGTTGCCTGTTTCATCTCAGGTACCAGCCGCCGGCTGTGCTCACAGCCACGCAACTCCACCCCGGCCTTTATAAATTCCCTGCCAAGCCCGGGTAAAATTTCAGCCGCAACCGCTTCGGCAAGCAGTAATGTTTCCATCGCATTGCACACGCCATAACGGTGAGTCTTGGCATTTAATGCAATTGATTTGGCCATCGCCAAATCAGCTTCCTCATCAATATAAACATGACAAACGCCGTCAAGATGCTTGATCACCGGAATCGCCGATTCGGCACTGACACGCTGGATCAGGGATTTACCGCCGCGTGGAATAATTACATCCACACTGTCCTTCATTTTAAGCAACAACCCGACAAGACTGCGGTCGGTCGCCTGCAGCATCTGAACCGCTTCCTCGGGCAAACCGGCAGACTGCAAACCTTTATGCATGCATGCAATAATCGCCAGATTCGAATTCAATGCTTCTGAACCGCCACGCAATATCGCCGCATTCCCGGACTTCAGACAAAGCGCAGCTGCATCAGCGGTTACATTCGGGCGGGACTCATAAATAATACCAATTACACCAAGCGGCACCCGCATTCGCCCAACCCGGATTCCCGACGGGCGGTATTTTAGATCAAGCATTTCTCCAACCGGGTCCGGCAACGCAGCCACCTCGCGCAACCCCTGCGCCATAGCCGCGACTCTCTCAGGATTTAACGCCAACCGGTCCAATAAAGCCGGATCCAGACCTTTATCTTTGCCCAGCTTCAAATCAATGGCATTGGCCTCAAGCAATGCCGCCTCAGCCTCCAATAAGGCCTCCGCGGCCCCCAGCAGTGCCGTATTTTTCTGGCGGGTCTGGGCACGGCTAATGCTCCGGCCTGCAGCCCGCGCGGATATACCGACCTGTTGCATATATTCAGCCGGGTCAAAATTCACTTTTTTAGCCGTATTTTTCATTAAAAAGCCAATAATCAGCCTGATATGTTAAACCGTTTACGCAATAAACCGGGATCCGCCAAACCGCTGGAAATAGCCAGCAACTCATCCCATTCGCGCCCGGACTGAAGGCCTTTGATTACCTGATCAGTATGTGCGCATCCTTCCAACAGTATACTGCAAGTCCGGGCCGAAAGCCTTTGCAAGGCGCTCATTATCAGCCCTTTTCTGCTCGCCCAAACCTGCGCCAGCACTTTGGACTGATTCTCACCCGACTCCAGCCTGCGCTTGTATTGAGCCAGGGAGCGTATTTCACCGGCCAGCGCCCATAACACCAAAGGCGCGGCAGTGCCTTCTTCCCGTAAACCCGATAAGACCCTCGTCGCCCGGCCTGTGTGCCCCGCAAGTGCAGCGTCAACCAGATCATAAATACTATAGCGGGCGCTATTAGCAACCGCATCGGCAACTTCGCGCAGGCTTAAGCGAACGCGGTCTCCGGCATTTTCGGCAGACCCATAAAGCAGCGCAAGTTTTTCAATTTCCTGAGCAGCCGCCAACAAATTGCCTTCTACGCGCGCAGAGAGCATTGCCACCGCATCACGTTCGATTTCAATACCTTTACTTCGAGCCCGCTGTTGCAACCAGCCGGGCAACGCTTGCGCTTTAACCGGCCAGACTTTGATAATAACGCCGACTTTGTCCAGGGACTGATACCATTTCGCTGTCTGCGACCTTTTATCGACTTTGCCAGCATCAATCAATAACACCGTGTCCTCAGCCGGCCTCTCTGCATAATGCTGCAATGACTTGCTACCCTCAGCACCCGGGCCACTATCAGACATACGCAGCTCCAACACCCGCTTATCAGCAAACAAAGACATACTGTCGGCCGCGCTCATCAACCGGTCCCATTGAAAATCCTTATTAACTTCCAGCAGCTCACGACTGAGATAGCCCTGACTACGAGCTGTGGATCTCAGCGCATCCAGTGCTTCCATTTTTTGCAGAGGTTCATCTCCGGTTACCATATATACCGGCTTAAAACCATTTTTCAGATGCTGATTTAATTGCTCGGGTTTGAGCTGCATGACTATGCCACTGCGAAGACACTATCCAGGCTGCAGCGGAGCCGTTCCAGGCTCCGCGCCACCCAACTAACTTTCAAAAAACCTTTCACGCAACCTGGTGCATATGCACATCCTGCTGCGGGAACGGTATGCTGACACCTTGCGCATCAAACTCAAGTTTGATTTTTTCCAACAAATCGGAATAAACCGCCCAGTAATCATCTTTGTTTACCCAAGGGCGCACATTGAAATTAACACTGCTGTCAGCCAGCTCTCCGACCGCAACCACAGGTGCCGGGTCTTTTAAGATACGCTCGTCCTGGGCAAATATTTTTTCAATAATGTCTTTGGCTTTTTTAATATCATCGCCATAACCAATACCTATGACCAGATCAACTCTACGGGTTGGGTTCGCACTGACATTGACAATATTACCGCCAAAAATACCCGAATTCGGTACAATAATTTTTTTATTGTCAGGTGTTTTCATCACCGTGCAAAACAAACCGAGTGACTCGACCGTGCCGCTGACACCACCGGCGTCGACAAAATCCCCAATGGAAAACGGCCGAAAGATAATCAGCATCACACCGGCCGCAAAATTAGCCAACGAGTCTTTCATCGCAAGACCTACAGCCAAACCGGCCGCACCGACAATCGCCAACAATGAAGTGACATTAACACCCAGCTGATCCAATGCTGCCAACGCGACCGCGACCAACAACACCCAATAAGCTATATCACTGAAAAACTTGATCAGAATAACATCCAGCTTTGACTTTTCCATTACCCGGCTAATTACATTTGCAAGCCGTCTGGCAATCCACTTACCAACCAGAAAAATAATAACCGCGAGTAAAACCTTTAAACCCCACGGGACAACATAATCGTTGAGCCATGCTCCATCAGATAAAGCTTCAAACATAGGAAATCTCCAAACCGTACGTTAAATTAAATAAAAGAAACCACTTCCGTGAAGGTTAGACACATCACCATGTGCTAACTTGCTCCTGAAACTGTTGCAATAATCTGGAAAACTAAAATTTTTTTTGATTTGTATTGTTTTTATTCATAACGGACATCCAGAATCTCATACTCTTTCAACCCGCCCGGTGCCTGAACTTCAGCGACATCATCCATCTCTTTGCCGATCAACGCTCTGGCTATTGGTGAACTCACCGATATCAGGCCCTGTTTAATATCGGCCTCATCATCACCAACAATTTTATAGGTCACCTCATCACCGGTCTCAACATCCGCCAGATCGACAGTAGCACCAAAAACGCATTTGCCGTTAGCATTAACTTTTGTCACATCAATAATCTGGGCATTGGATAATTTAGCCTCAAGCTCTTTTATGCGCCCCTCGATAAACCCCTGCTGCTCACGCGCCGCATGATATTCGGCATTTTCCTTTAAATCCCCATGAGCCCGCGCTTCGGCAATAGCCTCAATAACCCGGGGACGCTCACGGCTCTTCAGCTGTTCCAGCTCAGCCCGCATCTTCTCCGCACCCTGCACGGTCAAAGGCACTTTACTCATAACGCACTGACCTCAATATGTAAGTCCTGCAGTTTATTTACAGCATTATTTTCCAGATAATCCAACGCCATGCAAGTTGCCCTGGCCCCGGACATCGTGGTTGTCAAGGTAACCTTATGGTTCATCGCCTCTCTGCGGATCGTAAATGAATCACGAATCGCCTGCTTGCCTTCAGTGGTATTAATTATAAGGTCAACCTGATCATTTTTGATCATATCCACGATATGGGGACGCCCCTGTAAAACTTTATTCACCCGTTCACAGTTTACACCTGCCTCGTCCAGCACTCTGGCTGTGCCGTCGGTTGCGAGTATTTTAAATCCCTTTTGCTGCAAATCTTTTGCGACCTCAATACAGGATGCTTTATCAGAATCACGAACACTGATAAAAGCCACACCTGTACCCGGTAAATCCACACCTGCACCGAGAATACTTTTATAAAATGCCTCACCGAAGCTGCGACCGACTCCCATGACTTCACCGGTTGATTTCATCTCAGGACCTAAAATTGCATCGACACCCGGAAACCGGGTAAATGGAAACACCGATTCTTTAACAGCATAATATTGCGGCGTAACCTCTTTCACCCCTTTTTGCTTCGCCAGTGAAACACCCGCCATGCAACGCGCGGCTATTTTAGCCAGCGGCATGCCGATTGCTTTGGACACAAAAGGAACGGTACGGGACGCGCGGGGGTTAACCTCCAACACATAAATCTCTTCACCCTTGATCGCAAACTGAGTGTTCATCAACCCGACAACATTCAGTTCCAGCGCCATACGACGCACCTGTTCACGCAGGCGTGTCTGAATTGCCGCATCCAGCGTGTGAGGTGGAATTGAGCATGCAGAGTCCCCCGAGTGAATCCCCGCTTCCTCAATATGCTCCATAATACCGCCGATCAACACCTGCTCTCCATCACATACCGCATCCACATCCACCTCTGTGGCATCATTTAGATAACGGTCCAGCAATACCGGGGCATCATTGGAAACACTCACTGCCTCGTTCATATATTTCTTTAAATCGGCACTGTCAGATACGATCTCCATCGCTCTGCCACCCAACACATAAGAAGGCCGCACAACCAGTGGATAACCAATTTCCTCCGCCTGCTCCAGCGCCTGCTCGGTGCTGCGCGCGGTACGATTTGCCGGCTGCTTCAAACCCAGGCCATGAATCAGCTGCTGGAAGCGCTCACGATCCTCGGCCAAATCTATGGAATCCGGGGATGTGCCGATAATAGGAACACCGGCAGCTTCCAGATCACGCGCAAGCTTCAACGGTGTTTGACCGCCATACTGAACAATCACACCGCTTGGTTTTTCAAGCGTTAAAACTTCCAGTACATCTTCAAGTGTAAGCGGTTCAAAATACAAACGATCAGAAGTATCGTAATCGGTGGACACTGTTTCAGGATTGCAATTGATCATGACTGTCTCATAACCGTCTTCACGCATTGCAAGCGCTGCGTGTACACAGCAATAATCAAACTCTATCCCCTGACCAATACGGTTCGGTCCGCCACCGAGCACCACTATTTTTTGTTTGTCGGAAGGCTCAGCTTCGCATTCCTGTTCATAAGTGGAATACATATACGCGGTAAACGACGCGAATTCCGCTGCACAACTGTCAACCCGCTTATACACAGGGCGAACCCCATGCCGGTGCCGCAATTCACGTACCTGCTGCTCATCAACACCCAGCAGTTCGCCGATGGATACATCCGAAAACCCCTTGCGTTTAAGTTCCAGCAATTCCGCCGCGTCCAGGTCGGTTATCTTTTTGGCACGCACAGATGTCTCGATATCAATTAACTCTTTCAACTGAGCCAAGAACCATATATCGATCCCGGTTAATTTTTTAACCTGCTCAATGCTATAACCGGCCCTGAATGCATCTGCCACATACCAAAGCCGTTCAGCACGCGCCTGACTGAGCTGCCTTTGCAAAATATCATCACTGTCTTCAGCGCTTAATTGTTTATCCAGTATCGGGTCCAGACCATTGACACCAATCTCCAGGCCCCGCAAAGCTTTTTGCAAAGATTCCTGAAAGGTTCTGCCAATCGCCATAACTTCACCGACCGACTTCATTTGTGTTGTCAAACGATCATCGGCAGCCGGAAATTTTTCAAATGCAAAACGTGGTACTTTGGTAACCACATAATCTATCGCCGGCTCAAAAGAAGCCGGGGTAACCCCGCCGGTAATCTCATTACGTAATTCATCCAGTGTGTAACCCACTGCGAGCTTGGCGGCCACTTTGGCAATCGGAAAACCGGTGGCCTTTGAAGCCAGCGCCGAGGAACGTGATACCCTCGGGTTCATTTCAATCACGACCATGTCACCGGTTTCCGGGTTAGTCGCGAACTGCACATTGGAGCCGCCGGTGTCCACACCGATCTTGCGCAACACCGCAAGCGATGCATCACGCATGATTTGGTATTCTTTATCCGTTAATGTCTGCGCGGGCGCAACCGTTATTGAGTCACCGGTATGGATACCCATCGGATCAAGGTTTTCGATCGAACAGACAATAATACAATTATCCCGGTGATCGCGAACCACCTCCATTTCGTATTCTTTCCAGCCCAGTACAGATTCCTCAATCAAAACCTCCGTTGTAGGAGACAGCTCAAGGCCACGGGCCACAATATCCTCAAACTCCTGGCGGTTATATGCGATGCCGCCACCGGTTCCACCCAGGGTAAACGAAGGCCGAATAATAATAGGAAACCCGATCTCCTTAATGGCCTGTGACGCGTCCTGCATATTGTGCGCAATAAACGCCCTGGGCGTGGCCAGGCCGATCTCAGCCATTGCTTTGCGAAACAGATCACGGTCCTCGGCAGTATCGATTGCCTCACGGCTTGCACCGATCATTTCGACATTATATTCCGCCAAAACACCATGCCGGTTCAGATCCAGCGCACAATTTAACGCGGTCTGTCCACCCATTGTCGGCAATAATACATCCGGCCGTTCTTTTTTAATGACCTCAGCGATGTTTTGCCAACGAATAGGCTCGATATACACCGCATCCGCTGTGCCGGGATCGGTCATTATGGTGGCCGGATTGGAGTTTACCAGTACCACGCGATAGCCTTCTTCACGCAGCGCCTTGCAGGCCTGAGCACCGGAGTAATCAAACTCACAAGCCTGCCCTATCACAATAGGGCCTGCGCCAATTATCAAAACTGTATTGATATCCGAGCGTTTGGGCATTCTATTTATCTTCCATCAACGCAATAAAGCGATCAAACAACGGTGCTATATCATGCGGGCCCGGGCTGGCCTCTGGGTGACCCTGAAAACCGAAAGCCGGCTTGTCCGTAAATCGCACGCCCTGAAGCGAACCGTCAAATAAGGAGTAATGGGTAGCCTGCAGATTAGGCGGCAATGATTGCTCGTCGACCGCAAAACCATGGTTCTGACTGGTAATCATAACCTGCTTGGTGGCCAGATCCTGTACCGGATGATTCGCACCGTGATGCCCAAACTTCATTTTGATAGTGTTTGCGCCAGCCGCCAATGACAGCAACTGATGCCCCAAAC
This sequence comes from Gammaproteobacteria bacterium, assembly GCA_028284675.1. Taxonomy (GTDB): domain Bacteria; phylum Pseudomonadota; class Gammaproteobacteria; order HTCC5015; family HTCC5015; genus JANQRI01. Next base: position 19,818 of record JANQRI010000012.1, read on the forward strand.
AGATGCCAAACACAGGAAGATCCGCCTTTAATATCTGACGGATTGCAGTAATCGCATACTCACAGGGCTCCGGATCACCCGGGCCATTCGATAAAAAAACCCCATCGGGCTGCATGCCCAGCACTTCTTCCGCAGGCGTGGCAGCCGGTACCACAGTGATTCGGCAGCCGCGTTGCGCAAGCATCCGTAGAATATTGCGCTTTACACCAAAATCATAGGCAACCACATGGAACCGGCTGTCAGACTCGCAATCTGTATGGCCTTTACCCAGTTGCCACACCCCTTCGGTCCAGACATAAGCCTTATCAGTGGTGACTTCCTTTGCCAAATCCATACCCAGCAACCCGGGAAAACCACGTGCTGATGCAAGCGCCTTATCCTGATCAATTCCGTCACCGGCGATGATGCAGCCATTTTGGGCACCCTTTTCCCGAAGTATTCGTGTCAGCCGACGGGTATCCAAATCGGCAATCGCAACAATTCGCTTGCGGGAAAGATAGTCCGGCAAACTTTCCTGGCTACGCCAGTTACTGAGCTGAACCGGCAAATCACGGATGACCAAACCGGCAGCAAACACCTGCCCGGCCTCTTCATCCTCAGGGTTCATCCCAACATTGCCAATATGTGAACAGGTTAAAGTGATGATCTGACAGGCATACGAAGGGTCGGTAAGAATTTCCTGATAGCCGGTCATCGCGGTATTAAAAACCACTTCGCCGGTGGTCTCACCGTCCGCACCGATTGACTTGCCCGGGAAGACGCTGCCATCCTCCAACACGAGAACAGCTGGTTTTCGCAAGTTACCCTCCTGACAACGGTGATAGATGTGAAAAACGGGAAGAACCTTGCACTGGTCCATCCCGCTTGAAATCTGAATCATCCTGGGAGCCTTGAACTCGATCAGGCTTCCCGTGAATCGTGACGCGGATTTTAACCGCACATGAGATGTCTAGCAACCGGCTTTGTAAATCCGGGGCATTTGCAGATAGGCCCAATCCCGCAAAAACCGGTCATATAAGGGCTCAAGGTTCAGCGCTAAGTATATCCATGTAACGATACTCAACAAACTCAACCAGGCGCCTGCTGGACTGAAAGCGATTGCGTGGATCCTTGGCGGTCATGATTTCAAATAACCCCTGTACGGCTTTATATTTTTCAGGCAAAACCGGATGGGGTGCTTTGGCGTGCTTCAGCACAACGTCGGCAGGGTCCTTGCCGGTATACGGTTTTTTCCCCATCAGCATCTCGTAAAACATAATCCCCAGGCTGTAAATATCACTGCGGGCATCAATTTTTTTACCTTGCCCGCACTCGGGGCTCATATAACCCACCGTACCCATCACAATATTTTCAATCGTAATATCATCAGCCATCGCCAACTCTTTGGAAATACCAAAATCGATAATCGCCAGACTCTCGTCGGCACGAAACATAATATTTGACGGTTTCAAATCACGATGCACGATCCCGCAGCTGTGAATAGAATTCAGGCCCGTGGCAATTTGCACCAAATAGCGTAATGCTTTGGGCAAAGACAAACCTTTACGACTGGCAATACGCCCGTGCAAATCCCCGGAAGGAAAATATTCCATAATCATATACATAAAGCTTTCGGTATAACTCTGCTCATAGATTTTGACAATGTTCGGGTCATTCAAACGGGATATCAGCTCATACTCTTTCAAAAAGCGATCCACAAAACTCTCATCGTCAATTGATTCGGAGTAAAGCGTCTTGATAACCACCTGCTCTTTACTTTTGTCGCGCTTGGCCAGATAAATACTTGACATCCCACCATCTGCCAGCTTATTCACAACAGTGTAACCCGGCACTTCAGGGCCGGTGGAATCACGCATTGTTTTTTCATGCTGCCTGCGCTTGCTTTCCGCCAGTTTAAGCGCAAATTGCACGGTCGAAACCAATAGTGAGCGGGTCAGATTGCGCTTGTTCACACATTCATCCGCACCCATCAGTTTTGCCTCTGCGGTTGCAGTGGGTTTTGAGCCGATCAACATTACAAGTGCCGGAAAATCCGGCTGCTCCTTAAGCTCCCGCAACCACCGCAAATTATGTTTTTTACTGAACTTATAATCCAGGATCACGAGATCATAGGTGCGCCAGTTAAAATTACGCGTCGGCAGGCCATCCTGCTGGGGATCGTGCTCATACACTGCCAACTCCGGCAGTTCATTGCCTAAAATACGCTTCAAAGTACCGCGAAATTTATCGCTGTTTTCAATTAACAGTAAGCGACTGGGCATATACTTGATCCGAATCCGATAAGGTAGCGACTCCGCTACAGTGGGCAAAACACAGGTGGAAATCCACTGTCAGCATATTTTGCGGCAGGCAACAGCCTCCACTTGAAAACCCGGAGCCTGTTCAAACCGCTTACGCGGCAAAACAGCCCGAGTATATGAAAAAACATTATTCGATCTTGTTCGTGGCTTTTTTGGAATAACTGAACCGCTCTCCCCGCACGCTGAGCGGTATGTGCCGGCAGGTTTGTTACCAACAATTTAGAAGGTGTGAACGGGCCCCAGTAACAAGTCCATGCGTAAATCGTTATCCAGAAACTGCAATAAATCATATGCTGAATTAAAACGCTGCTGTGGAAATTTTGCCATCGTTTTATCGATAACCGCCTGCAATTCATAATACCGGTTTGGCAACTGGGGTACAGGGTCGTGTAAATGCTTATAGATGATAGCCGCACCGGTCGATGCTGCATAGGGTTTTTTTCCGGTCAACATCTCATACAACATCACACCCAGGCTATAAAGGTCGCTGCGCGCATCAGGCTTGCAAAGCCCTTTGCCCTGCTCGGGCGCCATGTAGTTTGGTGTTCCCATGACCTGATCAGGATTGGTTAAATCCAGGCTTGAATTAATATCTTTGGAGATTCCAAAGTCAATTATCGCGAGGCTCCCATCTTCACGAAACATAATATTGCCGGGTTTTAAATCGCGGTGAATTATTCCACAACCGTGAATTGCATTTAAACCCTTTGCTATCTGGTACAGGCAACTCAGGGCTTTCCCCTGATCCACTCCCCCTTCGCGCAGACGCTGTTTTAAATCCCCTCCGGGGAAATACTCCATCACCGTATACATGACTTCACCCAACGTGCCATGTTCATACAGGCGAACAATATGCGGATTATCGATGCGGCTGATCAGTTTGAATTCCTGATTGGACCTGATCACACTTTTTTTATTGTCGACCAACGCTGCCGATAACATTTTTATCACAACTGTCCGGTTGTCAGTGCCTCTCTCAGCCAAATATACCGTCGACATTCCACCGCGGCCGATTTGCTTGATCATCTTGTAACCTTCAATCGACGGCCAGCGCCCGACAACACTTTTTTTCGCCGGGAGACGAATCACCCTGGAGCCGGATTGAGGTTTTTGGGGTTTTTCTTTGGGTTTAGTCGCCGGCTCATTGGCCGCAGACGGGACATCGCGCGACTCCAGCTCAGGTAAAATCTCAGTGATCATTGCCCGCAGTTTTTCAGCATTCATGCTGTTACATGCGAGATAATTCTCCGCACCGGCTTTAATGGCTTTCACCGCAATCTCAGGGTCAGCCTGCCCGGAAAAAATAACCGCTGCGGGAAAGCCCTGACGGGCTCTGAGCACCTTAAACCAATCCATGCCGCTGTCGCCCTCAATACCATAGTCTAAAAACACAAGATTATGGCAACGCCAATCGACATCCTCTCCGAGCCAACCTTCCTTGACCGGGTCATGCTCATTGACCTCAGCATCGGTAAATGTCATGCGTAACAACTCGCGCAGCCTGGTGCGCAATGCTGCATTATCGCTGATCAACAAAAATGTGGCTTTCATTTAGTTAACACTTCTGCATGAGTAGAACCTATCTCATGTCGCGTTATTATGAGAACGGATTCCAAGGGTCCAGCCTACCGGTATACACCCAACCGGAGCGCAATCATAGCAGCTGGTCGGCATATTTCACAAAAGCATTAGTCGGATCGGACGTCGAAGCAAAGCGCCGCTTGTCAGAAAACCAGATAAAATCAAAGCGAGCCGGCAAATGCTATCCGGCTCGCTGAAATTTCAACACTGAGGAGTGAGTTAAACAGCCTGTTATGCGGCTCGTATCGAGTCATCACCCGAAGGTTGGTCACCCTGCCCGCTATTGACGAACGCATCAGCGGCGAAATCATCTACATTGATCACCTGCATCGTGGCTTCAACCGCGCGTATCAACAGATCCGCCTCAGTTTCAGTAACCAGACCGTCTCTTACCGCCTGCTGCAACTTCTCACTATCCTGCTCGGACTGATAAATAAACCCGGTGGCCTTATACAGCTTCCGCTCAATTGGCGCTGCTTCAATTACCAGCCCCAATGCATGCTCCAAACATCCGGTCACATCAGAAGCCTCATCGGTGATAAACAACCCTGCAGTCAGCCTGTCCCGCGCCGGATTTGGCTGCAGCAACAATGAACTTACCTGATGACCCAGCCGGTCCGAAGGCGCTTTAAATCGCGCGCCCAGCGGAAACATCAACCACTTCAACACCCGGCCGAGTGCCGGCACCGGATAGTTTTGCAATAAACCCAATACAGCCTGCTGCATCTGATGCAGGCAATACTGCATTGACCAGTGTACCAACGGCAAATCATCAACCTGCCTGCCCTGATCCTCAAAGCGTTTTAAGATCGCTGAGCCGTAATACAGGAAACTTAAACAGTCCCCCAAGCGCGCAGATAATTTTTCCCTGCGTTTTAACTCACCACCCAACAACAACATGCTGATATCGCCGAGCGTGGTAAATATCGCACTAAAGCGGGAAAGGTCCCGGTAATAACGGGCAGTTGATCCGGCGACCGGCGTGGCCAGCAAACGCGAGCCCCCCAAACCAAACAGGAATGCACGAATAAAATTGCGCGTCGTATACCCCAGGTGCCCAAGCAAAGCCTTATCGAATGCAATCAAACCGCGCTGTTTATCCGGATCGGATACCGCATTGATTTCATCCAATACATACGGGTGGCAACGGAATGCCCCCTGACCAAAAATAATCATGCTGCGGGTCAGGATATTTGCACCTTCCACAGTAATGCTAATCGGTATACTCTGGTATATACGGGCCAGGAAATTTTTCGGCCCCAGGCAAATCGCCTTACCACCCAGCACATCCGTTGAGTCATTCACAACTGTGCGCATTGATTCAGTATTATGATATTTCAGGATCGCTGACAATACGGTCGGCTTTTCACCCAGGTCAATCGATCCGGCCGTCATCACCCGACCGGCCTCGGTTAAGTATGACAGACCACCGATCCGGGCAAGTGCTTCTTCTACGCCCTCGAATTTGCCGATAGGCAACCTGAACTGCTTGCGGATACTCGCATAAGCACCAACATATCGCGCACAATATTTACTTGCTGCCGCGCCCATAGCCGGCAGGGAAATCGCCCGGCCGGCGGCCAGACAACCCATTAACATCCGCCAGCCATCACCCAGACCGGCTTCTTTACCGATTACCCAGTCCATCGGAATAAATACATCGGTGCCGCTGTTAGGGCCATTCATAAAAGAAATATTCAACGGCATATGCCGCCGCCCGATATTCACCCCGGGAGTATCGGTTGGAATCAATGCACAGGTGATGCCCAAATCTTTCTGATCGCCGAGCAAACCATCCGGATCATACGCTTTAAACGCAAGGCCCAATACCGTCGCAACCGGACCCAATGTGATATAGCGCTTGTTCCAGGTCACTTTCAGTCCAAGCACTTCTTTGCCCTGATACTCACCGCGGCACACGATACCTTTATCCGGAATCGCTCCGGCATCTGAACCGGCGGTCGGTGCGGTCAGTGCAAAACACGGTATTTCCTCACCTACTGCAAGCTTCGGCAGATAATGATCGCGTTGATCCTGAGTACCGTAGTGCATCAATAATTCGGCCGGCCCGAGTGAATTCGGCACCATCACTGTCACCGCAGCAGTTGTGCTGCGTGACGCAATCTTCATCACCACTGTCGAATTCGCTAACGCGGAAAAACCCAAACCGCCGTACTCTTTCGGCACGATCATCCCGAAAAATTTATTTTTCTTAATGAAATCCCAGACCGGTTCGGGCATATCCTGCAGCTCGGACGTAATCTGCCAGTCATCCAGCATTCGACAAAGCTCTTCGGTCGGACCGTCAATAAACGCCTGTTCTTCTTCGCTGAGTTTGGGTGTTGGAAAAGCAAGCAATTTTTTCCAATCCGGATCGCCACTAAACAAGTCACGATCCCACCAAACCGTGCCGGCTTCAATCGCAACTCTTTCAGTATCCGAAATCGGCGGCAACACCTGCGCAAACCAGTTATACAAACGCTCCGTAAACAGCTTCTGCCGCAATTGCGGCAGACTTAACGGTACTACCAATAATAAAAATACCAGCCCGAGCGGAATACCAATTGCCTTGGGCAATAAACCCAATACCGTCAGACCAAATAAAGCCCCCAAAAACAATGCATTGAATTGCACCAGCTTTAATTTTAAAAAAGCCACTGCACCCAGTAACGCCAGAGCGGCAACAACCAATATCAAAGTTTGCATCATCACAACTTCTCCTTAGTTTAACCAGCGACAATCTGTGCACTGGATTGAATATCTAATGCCACGGCCGTGTTTGACGGCCCACGCATACCTGCGGCAACAAAACCGACCAGGCGCCCGATCATACCTTCGGTATCGTTCGGGTCACACAGATGGCACAGAGAACTCATCTGCATCGAATCGGTACCGGCCATGCAGTAGACCAGTGAACCGACCAAAAAGTGCAGACGCCAATATAATTCCAGTTTATCGAGCTGCGGTAACAACCGTGCAAACTCAGGCTTAAATTTTTCCAATACCGCATCATATTGCTGCGGCAAAAATTCACCGGGATGACTGTTCGGATCAGTGTACGCCCTACCGAGCAGCTTAATATAACGAGCTGCTTTTTTATCACGGCTCATATCCAGTGCCGGGCGAATATACGCTTCCAGCACCGACTCCAGATCCGGTGCACCATCCGCGGCAGTCTGTGCAAGCTCCAGCAGGCGTAAGCGCTCAGTGTTCAGCATATTCGCACGACGCATAAATACCGCCTGAACCAGGGCCTCCTTCGAGCCAAAGTGATAATTCACTGCGGCCAGATTCACATCAGCCGCCTGTGTAATCGCCCGCATCGATGTTTCCGATAAGCCTTTATCGGCAAATAATTTCTCAGCAGCATCCAGAATTCGATCTTTTGTATTCATCGCTTACAACCAGAATAGCGTTTCAGACAGAAAAATAATCAAACGTTCGTTTGAAACATATGTTCTTATTATTTTTATTTAGATGCAAGCCAAAGAGCACAAAAACCCAAATTCGGGAACAAACAAAAATACTTATAAATATCAACAATTTAACCAACAACCAAGGATTTTTATAGTCATTCAAGAGCTAAAAAAGCAGCGAAATACTAACTTTCGTTATAAGAAAAGCCCTACAACCAATCTATACCCTAAGTTAAATAGGCAGCCCGGTAGGAATTTGCGATAGTCGCTGTACTATAAATCCCGGTATATGACCCGTGGCAATCGAGAATCCGACACATTCTGCTGC
>JANQRI010000031.1 GCA_028284675.1 Gammaproteobacteria bacterium
TTGGGCGGAGGTATTAGATCTCGAGCCGGGCAGGATCAGTCGTTATGATAACTTCTTTGAGTTGGGAGGACATTCCCTCCTCGCCGTGCAGGTGACTGCGCGAATAGAAGCGGTGTTTGCGGTGAAGCTGCCCCTCAATAAATTTTTTGCCGCCAGTCGCTTAGCAGCGATGGCGCAAGCGGTTCAGGCGCAAAAAGGCAGGGCAGAAACGCTGTCTTCGCCACTGTGTGCGGTAGCACGCACCGGTGATACTATGCCTTTGTCGCTTTATCAGGAACGGCTGTGGTTTATCGACCAATATACTCAAGGCGAAGAAAACAATTACAACCAATGGGGCTGCTTACGCTTACAAGGAGAATTGAATTTTGAGGCTTTACGTTCCGCTTTACAAATGCTGACGGCACGCCACGAAGTATTGCGCACTACGTTCACCATTAGAGACCACACACCGCAACAAATAATCGCCGCGCTTTCGCCTTTTGATTTGTCTCTGTTAGAGATTTCCGAAGCGCAATTACTTCAACAGCTTGAAGAATTAGTCACCTATAAATTCGATTTGCAAAATGGACCGCTATTTAGGGCAAGATTGCTGCGGCTCAATCAGCAAGATCATATTTTACTGCTGAATATTCATCATATTATTTCTGACGGTTGGTCCATTGAGCAAATTCTATTTTATGAAATCTTTTCTCTTTACGATGCTTATACCTTAGGCAAGAAAAATACCTTGCCAAATTTAGCCGTTCAGTATGGAGATTATGCCCATTGGCAACGCCAACAAGACTTTTCCGAAGATTTAAACTACTGGACCCAGCACCTCGCCGATTATCGCGATGACTTGGAGTTTCCCCGCGATTATGCCAGTGCCCCCGAGCGCAGTGAGCACATCGGCTATGTTAGTCATCGTTATTCCTTATCACTGTCCCGCAGCCTGGAAAATTTCAGCCGCAAACATCAGATAAGCTTGTTTATGGCGCTTCTGGCAGGTTTTGCATTGACGATTAGCCGTTACACTGGGCGCCATGACCTTTGTCTGGGTGTGACAACAGCAGGCCGTCATACTCCAGAGTTAGAATGTCTTATCGGTTTTTTTATTAATATTTTGCCGTTTCGCCTGCGTGTTTCACCGTCAACGACGATCGGTGAATTCATTGCGCACGTTCGCGATGTATCACTGGCAGGCTATGATCATCAAAAGCTGCCTTTTGAGAAAATTCTCAACGCAATGAATATTGCGCGCGACGGGCGTATGAGTCCTCTGGTGCCGTTGATTGTGCGTCATCAGAATTTTCCGCGTACAGAGCTCAATCAAACATTGGCCGACGGTGTTGAAGTGAGCGCACCTTCCTTTGACGATTACATTGCTCAGGCAGGTATGGATCTTCATCGAATTCCGCAGGCAGCGAAATGCGATATGGATGTAATGTTTTACGGCGGTGGCGATGGTCTGGAAGTGCTTGTGGAATTTGCAGCTGATCTATTTAAAGCCTCCAGTATTGAGTTACTGCTGCAACATCATGAAAAGTTGTTGATGCAAATTTTACAGGCGCCGCCGGAGCGAAAGCTCGCTAGCCTGAGCATGTTAACTGATACCGAGCAGCAACGCCTCTTATTTGACTGGAACAGGACAGAGCAAAATTTAGTAACAGATATTTGCTTGCCTGGGTTGTTTATGCGGCAAGCGGCACGAACACCCGAAGCGGTGGCTTGCTATTCAGGCGACCAATATATCACTTTTGGTGAGTTGGATGCACGCTCAAACCAACTGGCTCACTATCTCAAAAAGAGCGGGGTGGGCCCGGAAAAACTCGTCGGAGTTTGCCTGAACCGCTCCATTGATTTAATAGTGTCTTTGTTGGCAATCTTTAAAGCAGGCGGTGCTTATGTGCCGCTAGATCCCAACTACCCGACAAGTTATTTAGTTCGTATCATCGAGAATGCGCAGCCCTTGTGTATTATTAGCAACAATACTTGCGCAACATGCTTGCCTGAATCTGAAATCAAAACACATTATTGGGAAAAGCTGGAAGGCTCGCTAACAAAAGAATCCATGCAACCGTTATCTGGTTCAATTTGCGCAGATAATTTGGCTTACATTCTTTATACCTCCGGGTCCACCGGGCAACCCAAAGGCGTACAAGTACCTCATAGACAGCTGTTAAACTGCCTGAGTGGAATCTGGTCACGATGGCCGATAAAAACCGGTGAAGTTGCTGCGCAAAAGACAACATCATCGTTTGCAGTTTCAGTAAAGGAACTATTCGCAACTCTATTGCAGGGTGGGAGTTTGGTATTTATAAGCGACGAACAAGTTAAAAATGTAGAGAACTTTTTGGGCGTGCTGCAACAATACCATGTGACACGTTTAAATATAGTGCCTTCACATTTACGCACATTGCTCAGTGAAATAAGCAATACTGGGCAACAACTCTCCCATTTACGTTACTGCATTACTGCTGGAGAACCCTTGTCACAAGACATTGTGGAAATGTTCAAAACACTGTGCCCTGACGTAACCTTGCTTAATAATTACGGTTGCACTGAGTTAAACGATATAACTTACAGCAATTTGACTGACGAAGCGCAGGATGCGCAATTTATTCCTATCGGGCGACCGATTCAAAATACCAAAATCTATGTACTTGACCATGATATGCAACCTGTCCCCATAGGGGTGCCAGGTGAACTTTATGTAGAGAGTAAGGGCTTGTCGCGGGGCTATCAGGGCCAGCCTGGCTTGACGGCGGAACGTTACTTGGCCAACCCCTTTAGCACAAAACCAGGTAGTCGTTTGTATAACACCGGTGATGTAGTGCGATACTTGGAGGATGGTCGAATTGAATATTTAAGCCGGCGGGACTTTCAAGTCAAAGTTCGCGGCTACCGAATCGACGTGAGGCAAGTAGAAAAAATACTGACAGACTACCCGGGTGTCGGCGTGAATGTTGTGCACACATGGACTGAAATTGACCGGCCTTCGCAACTCGTTGCTTATTTCCAGGCAGAGCATGAAGTTGACACTTCAAAGTTACGTACCTTTATGTTGACATATCTGCCTGAGTACATGGTGCCAAGCTTATTTATAGAACTCGATCAGCTACCCAAATTACCCAATGGCAAATTGAACCGCAATGGTTTGCCTAAGCCAGATGCAATAGCGCCGGAGCATAACACTTATGAGGCTCCTCAGACGGATATCGAATCGGATTTATGTGATATTTGGCAGGTGGTATTGGGGCTCGAACGGGTTGGGGTGACGGACAATTTTTTTACTCTGGGAGGAGACTCAATATTGAGCATGCAAGTAGTATCGCGCGCGAATCAGGCCGGAATTCCTCTTAATGCCAAACAACTTTTCGAGAATAAAAATATTCGCGCAATAGCCGTGTGTGTACAGCAAGAGTCGGCACAATCTCAACAAGCCCCCAGTACTGGGGTTATGCCACTACTGCCTGTACACCGCCGGTTTTTTGCAGACCGAGCGGAGACTCGTAACCAGAAGTGTCCGGCAATGCTTTTCCAGATTCAGGACAGTTTTACGCTACAGCAATTACATTTAATAATAGCAACGCTTTATAAGCAACATGATGCGCTACGTTTGTCTTTTTTGAAAATAGGTACAAGCTGGCAGGGACGTTTTTTGCCTTTCCGGGAAGAGCTGATTCAGTCCGCTATCGCTTATGAAGATTTGCAGGAACTTGCAGAGACAGAATGTGCAGACTTTATTCGTGCGAAATGCAGAGAATATAGCCGTTGTTTGTCTGTTAACTCGGGCCATCTGCTTAAAGCGGTTCTATTTAACGGCGCAAGTAAGAATAGCCGCCTTCTAATTATCGTACACCCGCTGGTGATCGATGATCACTCCTGGCAAATATTGGCACGGGATATTGATTTGGCATATCGTCAATTGACAACTGATCAACCGGCTCAATTAATAGGTGAAGGTACTTCGTATCAGCAGTGGGCACGATTACTGACACATCAGTATAAGGATCTAGTGCTTCAGTCCGAGCGCAACTATTGGCTTAATATTTTACACAGCTGTGGTACAGAGACAGAGGCGGTGCAAAGCGCAGATAGCATTCAAGAGGAAAACATTAACGGCACCGATTTTAAACGTTTTGTGTCAAAACTCTCTAAATCTGAAACGGAGGCGCTGTTTGGTGATTGCAACAAGCTGTATAACACCGAGGCAAATGAATTATTACTGGCGGCTCTGTGGGCGGGAATCAAGTCTTTCGCCGGGGCTGAGTATATTCAGCTTGATGTTCTGGGGTCTGGAAGAGCACAAATTGGAGAATCAACTGACCTTAAATCGACACTGGGAAATTTTTCGGGTAGCTATCCTCTAATATTGAAAAACAGCGTGTGTGAAGCACCTACTAATGAATTTCCACAGGCATACATCCGCCAGGTTAAGAAAGCGATTCGTTCAGTACCATCAGGCGGTATTGGCTATGCTTTACTGGCGGAACGCGATCAGCAGCTGTTTTCCAGGCTAACTTCGGCTGTGCGGTACAAATGGGTAACTAACTACAATGTTACCTATCAAGCCAGTTCCATTGTTCCCATTGCAGAAGAATACGTGCAAGAAAAAGCATTTGAGCAAGCCCAATACCCGTACAGTTTGATAATGGGCGGCGATATCATCCAAAACCAAATGCATCTTTATCTTGAGGCTGATATAGCAAAAGTTGAAGCCGGTATTGCTGAGCAAATATTTGAAAATATAATTTCAGCATTAAAAAATATTATTGATCACTGCAAAAACCCGAAAACAACTATCCGGAATTTCCCTGTGTTTAATACACAGAAATTGCATCTCTCCGTTCACGACAATCCATCTTATGATTTTATGTCGGGTTATTTATGTGCTGAAGACACTGTTGATGTGGATGCATTATCAGCTGCAATACGCACAGCCCTGGAGACTTACGACAGCTTGTCCACTCAGTTTTCAAGATCAGGTTATGCTTGGAATCAGTGTTTTAATAAAAAACGCCCTGTAAAAGATGTGCTCGAAATCGTCGATTTTACAGAGGTGCCATCGAGTGAATATGAACAAAACGTAGAAGCTCACTATATTCCGTTCATTCAGTCACTTGATATTTGCCGCGGTGAAGTTTTTAAAGTGATGTACTATTCAGGAGGAAGTAAGCCGGACCGTGTGTTGATACTAGTGCATCACCTCGTGGGTGATATGGTGTCTATGCGACAATTATTTACTAACCTCCTTTTTTGGTATAAACGTAAAAAACTGGGCCTTGAAATTATCCCTTATACAATTCCATCCATGTCGGCCTACATCGACCGGATAGAAGAGTCCCTCTGGCAGTACAATCTACGCGATAAGCTCAGCTATTGGTTAAAGGTTGATGACTGGCAGAGTATGGTTCGGGCTTCGCGAGATAAATTGTTGAAAAATGTGCCACAAGATGATGCATCTCTATACAAAATCAAAAACCGGGAGTTTTATAATTTCTATTTCACAAAATATGAAAGCCAACAACTTTTAAAAAAGTTAGAGAGTACTTATGGAGCTCAATTTGAGGAAGTCTTTCCCTTAATTGCCATGCAGGCGATTGCCAATAAAATCGGTGACATAGAGTTACCATTTTGGCTTTACTTAAACGGAAGAAATGATTGGCAAGATCTAGCGCTGGGCGGGGTTTTTGGTTTTATATCTTATCCGGTAATAGGGTATATCCGCTTAAAATCCAATGAAACCCTTTCGTTGTCGATTCCCGAAAAGTTAAGCGATTTTAGAATGCTTAAAGAGCATGGAAAATATTTCGCAGCAGCTTATTTTAATGACCGGTTTTACTGTGACCAAACGGATGACCTGAACCGCCTTCGTTCGATTGAACATCCGGAAGTAATCTTGAACTATATGGGCAAAATCAACGATACCATTGACGAGCAACAGTACGAAAAGATACCGGAAGTAAAAAGTGCCTACGACAAAGAAAACGGTTCCTATAGCAGCCTTAGTTTTCTTTACGGTATAGAAAAACAAAAAATTGGATTCCAAATTGTCGCTCAAAAAGTACTTTACCAAAAAGAATTTATTCTCGAAATTAAAGATGAAATTGAAAAAATAGTTAAGAGCATCAACTTAGCTAATTAATTATACAGGGGTGAGTTTGTGAGCCAAGACCAGTTAAAAGTATATACGGATCAATTTGCAGCCTGGGATCCTGCAATGATTTACCATAAGGACTATTGGTACGTGTTTTCATTGGCTACCGAAAATAAGGTTACTGCTGAGGATTTCTTCGTAAAATCTAATCATATGCAAGGTTTCAGGTCATTGGATTGTAAAACCTGGGAAAATATTGGAAGAGTAGTCGATGAACCACCCGTCCCGCAGAATATATGTGCCGGGTCGGCAATTTCTGTAAACGGAAAAATTTACTTATTCTATTCGAAGAACATTGACATAATTTCAGAAAATCATCTGGATCAGCGTATCTTTTTATCAGTATCGGATGATGGGTTTAAGTACTATCCAGTTGAAAGTTTTTCTATGGAGCCTGACTCCAAATTATATACTACAAACTGCTTTCACCCGAATACGAAAAAAATGCTCTTTGCCTGGCGCGATCCCTATGTCTTCCAGGATCCGTTTAGTGAACGATTTTATATCTATGCTTGTGCAGGAGGGTTTCGCTGGGGTGTTCCTCCAACTATTGCTGTAGCTTATTGCGATAAAGTTGACGGCAAATTCAGAGTACTGCCGCCTGCTATTAAAACAGATGAGTATAAAGAAAAATGGCAAATGGCGCCGTTAACAGAAATTGAACGGCCGTTTCTTCGTTATGAAAATGGGCAATATATTCTCTATTGCTCATGCTGGTTAAGGCATGTGAGCGATCAATTAAAGGCAATTGCTAAAGAGAAGGAAATATATCTCACCGACTCGACAATTTACCGCTTCCGTTCAACCGATCTTGCGGGGCCTTTCACGTTTTGTTGGGATGATCCGGTGTTGGCAGGAAGCAGCTCAACAGGGTTATATGGCGGTTTACTGGTGGAAAGCGAAAACAACTCGCCTTTTTTGGTTGGGTGGTACCCAAATGGTGTTTTTAATTTGGAAGTCAGTAATAGTATCACATACTCGCTAAAGCATGGTTTGGGAGTGTCTCCAAGAGAGCAAGTTCAATGTATTTAACCTGAGTTATTAATTGTCGCAGTAAAAAATATTTTTACAAAAAGGTAATTTTTTAACGGCTTTATCTGGCAATTAAATATAGAGGTGATTTTAAAAATGAGCATTTACAGGCCGTTAGGCAGACAGTGTGTTCTGATAGATCGAGATTGTTTTAATGAATGAAAAGAAAATAATATTTTTGACGGGAACACGCGCAGATTTCGGTAAATTGAAATCTCTGATTTCCATTACGAGCGATTCACAATTATTTGAAGCCCATGTTTTTGTAACTGGGATGCATCTCGATTCAAAATTTGGAAGGACGGCAGATGAGGTCCAGGCCTCTGGATTTGAGCACGTTTTTCTATACGAAAACCACAATACAGAAAATGGTATGGAAGGTGCGCTTGCGTCCACTATTCATGGGTTTTCAAACTATGTTAATAAAGTCAAACCTGACCTAATTGTTATTCATGGTGATCGGGGAGAAGCCTTAGCAGGTGCAATTGTTGGTAGCATTAATAACGTTCTTGTTGTTCATATTGAAGGCGGAGAGCTTTCCGGAACTATAGATGACTCCTTTCGCCATGCGACGAGTAAAATGGCGCATATACATATGGTTTCTAACTTTGAAGCCAAAAAAAGGTTAATGCAGCTCGGGGAAATTGAGAAAGCGGTTTATGTGATAGGTTCTCCCGATTTGGATTTAATGGACCCATATAAGCTTCCCTGTATAAATGTTGTAAAGTCTGAATACAATATCGATTTTGACAGATTTGGTCTTTGCATATTTCACCCTGTTACTACTGAGTTAGATTCTTTTTCCGCGTATGCAAAGTCATTTTTTAATGCTGTTAGAGATAGTGGTAAAAACTATATTGTCATCTACCCTAATAATGATTTCGGTACTGAATTTATCCTGTCAGAAATTAAAGGGCTGCAAGACAATGATAGGTTCAGAGTTTTTCCATCAATCCGCTTTGAATATTTTCTTAGAGTATTAAAAGAAAGTGATTTTATCGTTGGAAACTCAAGTGTGGGCATCCGGGAAGCCCCTTATTTTGGTGTTCCAACTATCAACGTTGGTTCAAGGCAAAACAATAGATCTAAAGTAAAATCGATTCTTAATGTTGGATATGAATATTCTGAAATCTTATCAGGGTTAAAAAATTTTCATAAGGATAAATTTGTAGTGAGTTACAGTGACCGATTTAATTTCGGTTATGGAAACAGTGATAAGAAATTCCTCAATATCATTTCGCAAGAATCATTTTATGATATTCCCAGGCAAAAGCTGTTTCAGGACATGAGCACTGTTAGTGCAAGCAGTGTGGAGGGCGATGCATTAAGCGCGATTAGATAGCTATTAGTGCAGGCTTTGTATGGAGAAAAAATGTCAGTAGTTAAATTTCACAATCATGCTTGTTTTTCCATTGAGGAGGGCGAAAATTATATTCTTGTTGACCCCTGGTTCGATGGGAAAGTCTTTAATAATTCCTGGTCTCTTTTGCGTGCGACCCCATTTGAAGAGATCAATCTGAAGAAGTTAAACCATATAATTTACTCTCACGAACATCCTGATCACTTGCACTTCCCTACCTTAAGTAAGATACGGGAGCTATGTAATCAAAATATCGTGGTTCATTTTCCATATAGAAATAAAGATAATGTGAGACCTGTTATTGAAAAACAAGGGTATGAATACCATGTGTGTGATTTAAATGCGCAATTGACAAAAATCAGCGAGAGCATATCATTCGGCTACTTCTCTGACAGAATCGGTGAAGATCATACAATTGTATTTGATATAGATGGGAAGATATTGGTCAACCAAAATGATCATTACACCGAAGATGAAACTATTGTACTGATCTTAGAGCGATTTCCAAAAATCGACATTTTGATGACCCAGTTCTCATTGGCAGGCTACTACGCTAATGAGGACGATCCCGATGGTTTGTATGAGCGTGGTCATATGTGGCATCTAAACCGCGTATTACAGTATACTGAAGCGTTTGAGCCATCCTGTATTATTCCTTTTGCCAGCTTCGTATATTTTTGCAAACACTATAACCGCTATCTCAATGACTATATTGTCCGTCCCCATGAAGTGGTTGAGCGGGTAGGCAAAGATATTACGCAGCTAGTTACATACGGGGATGAGATTCTGTGGGATAGGAGTGACTGGCAAATACGCAATCAAGAAAATCTTGAAAAATTAGAAAAGCTTTTCGACGAGGAAAGGTTAATAGCGCCTCATAGTACGGTAAAACTCGATACTATAGTAGATCGCATCCGCAAGTGGTCTAATAAAATTCGATTTCATCAACGCTTAAAAAAAGCATCGTTGCAGACATATGTGATTGAACTGAAGGACTATACAAACACATTTATTCAATTTATTCCGGCGTTTTCAGGATCTGCTAGAGTTCTGTCAAATCAAGCTAAGCGCAAGGCATGCTTGTCCATACCTTCCGATGAGTGTGAGTTCATGTTTAGATTTCCATGGGGATGGGATACGGCAATTATTGCGGCAACATTTTCGATAAAAAATGAAAAACTGGCTAAGCAACTGCTTAGCTATATGAAAGATCAATATGAAAAATAGGAGATTTATATGAGTGAAGTAATTGACGATAATCAACAAAAATATATCGTATTGGTAAACCAGGAAGAACAGTATTCAATTTGGCTTGATTATAAAGATATTCCTTTGGGTTGGAGCGAAGTAGGAGTGTCGGGAACAAAGGAATACTGCTTAAAATATATCAGTGAAGTTTGGCAAGATCTTAGACCCTTGAGTCTTCGCAAAGCCATGAAATCATAACATAAACCGTAAAATATCATTATATTGTTGATTGGTGTACAGAATGTCCATTTATTCAAATTCCTGGTTTGTTGTGCCTAAACCGAGCCCCAGTGCTTTGGCACGCATATTCTGTTTTGTACATGCCGGGGGAAGCGCTTCAGCATATCGGGATTGGGCAAAATGCTTGTCGGAAAAATCCGAATTAGTAATAGTGCAATTGCCCGGCCGTGATGAGCGGTTTTCTGACGCACTTATCGATAATTTAAATGATTTAATCAAAGAGCTTCGCTCGTTATTTCCCCGGTATTCTGAAAAACCTTGCGTCCTATTCGGTCATAGCCTTGGTGCAAGAGTCGCTTTCGAAGTTGCAAATTTACTAAACATGAATGGAAAGCAAAAACCCTCCCACCTTATCGTTTCAGGTGCAAGAGCACCTCATTTGGCCGCAGAAAATCCTATTCATGATTTACCCGATAACAAGTTTATCGAGGAAATCCGAAAGCATGATGGCACACCTGATGAAATAATTCGAGATAAAGAATTGCTAAGGCTTTTACTGCCTCGATTACGGGCAGACTATAAGCTTGCAGATACTGCGCCTTTAGCTGATATGGGGCAACAACTGGATTTTCCAATAACCGCATTGGGTGGAGAGTCTGATCTGACTGTTTCGGCGGCAAAGCTAAAATCCTGGAGCGTTCATACAGGTAGCGAATTTAGTTCATATTTTTACCCGGGAGGCCATTTTTTTATCAATTCTTCAAGAAATCAAGTGATAGAGCGTATTAACAATACGCTAAATAATGCATCCTGTTAGGTTAATGTATATATGTATTTCGGTATGTTTTTTATCGAAACGCAATTTTTCGGTTGGTGGATGAAGCAAGTGTCATGTTTGATGTTGATTTGAAAGAATTTTTATTGAAAGATAAAAAGCTCGTGTATTTGGGCGTAACGGTTTTAGTTATTATCAATGCGAGCCTGGTGATTTTATTAGTGGGGCTGATCAATAAGATGACTGGCTCCAGTTTAGAGAGTGTTTCGCATAGCAGCGTATTGTTTTTTATGGTTACTTTACTGGCCGCGGTTATTGTCGGTATTAGCGCATATATGTCTTTAGGTAAGATAGGGCAGGAAATAATATATAAAATCAGGCTGCTATTAATAAATAGGGTATTGGCGACCGATCTTGAGAGTCTTGAGTCAATAGGAGGGCATAAAATATATTCTTCTGTAACACAAGATGTCGACGCGATTTCTCAATCGGTATCTGTTTTTCCTGTTGTGATTACCAATGCGATTATAGTCATGGGAGCAATGTTTTACATGGCAATAATGTCTTTTTGGCTATTTTTGTGTTTGGTCGCGTTTATATTCACAGGTGTTTTGATATTCCGACTAATCGCAAAATATGCTGAAAAGTATATGATCCTAACTAGAGCCCAACAAGACCAGCTTTACAGAAACTATGATGCATTAATATATGGTGCAAAAGAAATAAAACTAAATACAGTATTACGTCGGAATTTTATCGAAAACAGGATTAAGTCAACGCTGAATTCCGTTCGTTCACTAGCGGTAAAAGCACAAATATTTTGGTCATTTGCGATTAATTGGGCGAGCACTTTGCTGTTTTTAGCTATTTTGATGGTATTGGTTATTGGTAATAATTACTTGCTGCTTCCTGCGGAAGTATTGGTGAGCTATATTATTGTGCTGTTTTTTTTGCAGAGTCCGGTAGGGGTTTTGTTGGAGTTAGTGCCTAGATTATACCAAGGCATAGTTTCTTTGAATAAGGTAAATTCACTAAAATTAAGTGGCATTTCGCCCGCCACCTGGCAATACTTGGATGTAGATGAAATTGGTTTAAATGCCTGGAAAAGTGTGAACATGATAGATGTCGAATATGAATATCCAGGAGAAAAGGACAAACATAAATTTCATTTTGGTCCTATTAATATGCATATCAGGGCTGGTGAAATAGTTTTTGTAATTGGCGGCAATGGCAGTGGTAAGTCAACATTTATGAAACTGCTTGCCGGGCTCTACCAACCGAAAAGTGGCACGGTTTTGTTGAATGGTGAGTCTCTCTGTACTGTTGGTAAAGATAGGCTTAGAAATCATTATTCTGCCGTATTCGGTGATTATTACCTCTTTGATGACGTGCTCGATCGAAATGGCTCTCAGGTTAACAATAAAGATATTCAATCGCTCTTAAAACTGCTTGAGCTGGAGGGTAAAGTAAGTGTAGAACAGGGCAGGTGGTCCACGACTAAGTTGTCGCAGGGACAACGGCGTCGCTTGGCGCTTGTAAGTGCTTTTTTAAGTGACCGGCCAATCTACCTGTTCGACGAGTGGGCGGCTGACCAGGATCCCTATTTTAAATCATGTTTTTATAAAGTCATTCTTCCTAAACTAAAAGCTAAAGGTAAAACTATCATAGTTATTAGTCATGATGACAGTTATTTTTCTGTTGCAGATAGGGTATATAAATTGGACTCAGGTAAAATACAGGAATGTATGGTTTGATACTCGAAGTATCAATATACAGAATGCCAAGAAGATAGGTCGCTAACTTTTTACTGATATTTTATTGAGGATTTGTCGTCTATAAGTTGTCCCCAATAAGCGTTATAAGGATGAATATGCCGAGTTGGTTTGTCACCTTTTACAAAATCGATTTTATCGTTATGCCATTTGAATGCGCCGCCTTCCAGGTTATAGGCCTGTTGCACGCCTGCGTCAGTTAGCTTGTTATTAAGTTTTGATAGCATTTTTGATGAACGTTCTCCCACTGAACAATAGAATACGACTGTTTTACCTTTTAGTTTTTCCGCATGTTGTTTGAAAAATGATTCGATACTGGTTCTGGGACTCAGATGTATGGCGTTTTTAATATGACTGACTTGATATTCTTTAAGTTTGCGCACATCAAATATCACAACATCATTTGCTGATAGTTCTCTGAATTCTTTATTACTAATATGCCGGACGTCATAATCTTCTTTGACATCTTTTAGGATGTCGTCCAGTTCGCTGGAAACCGCTGTTGAAGTTATTGCAAATGCGAATAACAGAATAAAGAAGTTAAAAATAAAATAAGATTTATGATTAATAAGTAATATTTTCATTATGTTGATACTGACGATTGGAGCTATTTGTTTGTAACTTCCTTACAAAAGCAACTATTCGTTGAAATGCCTGTAGAGAAAGTTGCTAATATGCTTCTGAAGTGGAAATTCCAATCGTCAGTTTTGTCAGGCTAGGCAGCTTTGCGCTTTACGCCTAGCAGGCAGAGCAGGCCGCTACCGAGTAACCATGCAGCCGCTGGTATGGGTACTGGGGATACAGAGATATCGTCAATCGCAAAATACGTCGGGGTATTGACACCGAACGGGCCGGTATCCGATGAGTCAAACTCGAATTCCAGTCCATACACCACTCCGAGTGAGGCCAGGTCAACCCAGGTCCAGTCATCGATGACGTCCGCACCGTCAGCCAGCAGGAAACTAAAGCTGTTTGTGCGCTCACTGGCCGCGTCCAGTCCGAAGACAGTGATCTCAAAAAAGTCGCCATCTTCGAATGGCCCTTGAACGAATGGTGGGCTGTTACCATCATCGCCTTCTGCCATCGCGAGATAGGCGTACGTGGTATTGGTGAACTGTGCACCTCCTACAGTCGTAGCATCGCCGAAGGTGAATCGTGCACCACCACCGAAAGCGACACCATAATTCCCGCCACCACCGAAACCGGCGCCTGTAATCGCACTATACTGATTTATAAAACCGGGTGTGGTGGTATCTGAAGTATTGGAGTAAGTGAACCCTGACCAGCAGCAGGGTCCGAAAGAAACTTCGTGATCGAATGTTGCGTCACCACTCATCCACGTGGTTGTGATATCCGGATCAAAAAAACTTTCCGGTGCCAGCGACAGGTCTTCGAAATCAATCACGGCTGCTGTTGCCATTAGTGGGCAGCAGCAGGATAGAACTATTGCAAAGAGCGTTGATTTGATATTCATTTTTTGCCTCCAGTTAACAAGGTGATTTATGCTTTATCGCTTCGTTGAAAACGGCTCACTAGCGACATGCCAGCAATTCCCGACAACAGCAACCAGATTGCAGCAGGTACAGGCACCGGGTTGACACCTGCGTTTAATACGGCAACTGCGTCAAGATCGAAGCCGGCACTACCAGTAGTTGGAAAAGGGTCGTATATCGGATGGGGGCCACCTAAAGAGCTCGGGTAATTGTCGAACTCACTGCCATCTCCTATGATATCGATGATCCTCACGTAACTGACGGCATTGAGGTCGAGAAGATCAGCAGAGACGCTGCTCCAGAGGTCAAGGTCAAAGGGTGTACCGAAGCCTCCGCGATACTTACCGGCGAAACCATCAATATTGGTAGGGTCTATAGAGCCAAAGGCACTGACTGGAGCATCTGTAAATGAGAAGCCGGGATAGCGGAAAAAATTACTGCCGTTGGATGATACCTCTACCCAGGCCAGTTCGAGAAATGTGTCGCTGAACGAGTTTTCGAAAATTGTAAAATCATAGCCATCACCGTTCGCTATAGGCGTCGAAAAAGTCAATGTGATTTCGCCGCCACGTCCCAGAGAAGCAATGTCGAATGTAAAACCTAAGTTGTTGCCGTCCGAATTACCCGCTTCACCCAGTGTTAGTTCCGGGGTTTGCCACGTGCTGTCGACACCGGCCCCTGGTAAGTAGTTTTGATAGCCGGTCGCCCAGCCAACGATATCACTACTGTCGGCTGACACAGCTGTAGAACCGGGCTGCCCGGCTGCGGGTGCAAAAGGACCTGCCTGGGCATGGGCATAATTGATTCCCGATATCATTGCGATTGATATCAGACATAATTTAGTTATATTCATTTTCTACCTCTTGTGGCTTAGGTTAATCAAATTCGTAACTCAGGCTTGTATATATATTTTTTCCGGCGCCGGGATAGTAGCTTCCGCTGTACACCGAGCTTGCATATACTTCGTCGAACAGATTATTGATGCCAGCGCTTATGCGTGCTCCGCGCCAGTCCTGTATCAGCTTGAAATCAACGGTGGTATATGAATCGATCATCTGGCTGTCATTCTGAGAAGGGCCAAAAGCGTTGCCGTCATAGCGTTCACCGACATAATCCGCATTCAGGGAAAGATAAGTGTTCTGTAACGGGCGCCATTCCATGCCAATACTTCCGCTGACCTCCGGCACCAGCGGTATATGAAGATCGCTTTCCTGAAACCTGGCACGCATGAACGATGCATTATATTTCAATGCATAATCCTCGGTTACAGACCAGCGGCTCTCAATCTCAATGCCCGCTCTGCGCGTTTGTTCTAATGCATTGAAGTTCACGTTGAGACGGGTCCGCGGGTCCTGTCCGAATAGAATTTCGTCGTCTATGTTAATCACGAATACTGACACGGCAAAACTTGTAGAGTCACCTTTCCACTTATAGCCTATGTCCCAATGGGTGCTGCTCTGTGGTATCAACGAAGATCCTGCGCCGGCCGGCTCTGGAGTAAGCAATAATTCATCAATATTAGGGTTGCGGTAGCCGCGCATGAAGCTGATGAAAGCCGTATGATTATCCGAGAAGTTGTAGGTAGCACCTATTTCCACAGCATCGTTACGCCAGAAGTCATCAGCGATCACGACTGTTTCTGTCGTTTCACCCACTTTTTCCTGCACGGGTAGCTGCACGACAACAGGAACATCGATTTCTATGGGCACGATAACGCCTCCGCCGATGTCCACATTCTCAATCTGTGTAATGATAATTGTTTCTTCAACAAACGTCGTCTCATATTCAGATAGAGGGCGGGATTGTCGCTGGTCGATGTTTGTTTTGTCATAGCGATAACCTACGTCCAGCTTGAGATTCGGGGTTATCAGATGTTCCAAAGCAGCAAAGGCACCGTGCTGTTTCAGCTTACCGGCATAATTTGTACTGGCATCCACTGTGCGCGCGACATTATCCTGGCGTTCATAATCTGATGCAGAGTACTCGATACCTAAGTTCAGGTTTAATGTTTCAAATCCGAATGCTGCGAGTTTTTCATACTCGAAGGAAACGCCATTAGTGTTTTCCTTGATCTCATCGCCGGGTGGACGAAATACAGGCTCTATTTCACCAAGCCCTATCAAATACGGGTTGCTCCGATTCCGAAAGTGAGTGTGAAAGTGTATTGACTGTCCGACGCCCAGTTGTTGCGCTACATTCCACTGAATCCGTGTGTCATTTGTTTCACCACTATCAAAAGGGCTGTTTGTTGCTCTCAGTTGCGATTCTTCACCGCTCTCGAAAGCATTTTCGCTTATTGGCCCGGGAAGGCCATATTCATCGTGGTGATACTTGAGGATTAGCCCGGTGTTCAGTGAGGGTGACAGCTTGTAGTCAAGAGAAAGATTGATGTCTTGTTTATCGAGGTCACCATTATCCCGATAACCAAGGGTTTCAAATTCTGATGCTTTCAGCCTCCCGGAAAAATTACCAGCGCTCCCTGATAACTCAACGGAATTGCTATGTGTATTTTCCGAGGCATTCCATGTCCTCACTATGGTAGAGATATCATCACCAGGTGTCTTGGTGATGATGTTGATAACACCACCGACAGCACCGCTGCCATAACGCACGGCGCCGCCGCTCCGGATGATTTCAATCCGCGAGATTTCATTGATGGATATCGAACTGAAGTCAGCACCACTCAGATCGGCAGCGTTTAGTTTGATCCCATCCACCAAAACCAGCACATTACTGGTATAGGTGTCACCCATGCCTCGTATATCGACGCCGCCAAATTTGTCGTTTCCAGTAAAGCTTCGGAATGTAATACTCGTTTCTTGCGACAAAAGATCAATGATATTGCTGGACGGGGCTAATGTAATGTCTTCTTCGGTGATTATAGTCACATTCTTGGGTGTATATAGGATGCCGGTATCACGTACACCCGTGACGACGATTTCGTCGAGCGTGTTGCGTGCAGGGTCAGGAACTGAAGCGGCAGCAACGCTCATGGGCACGAACACTGCAAAGTACATGGTTGGTGCCATGGATCGAAAAAGCAACATTGTGTCATCTCCGTAGCAGCAAGCTGCGGGAGATCAAACAATTCCGGACATGAAGTACGCCCTGACTGGAGGTACCAGCCAGATCAGACATGCTCCCCATATCGCCCTCCGCGAATGTTGATAATTGCTTTCTGGCTGGTTCCGGGCTTGTCCTTGCAGACTAGTCATAGACTGTGGGCTGCGAAGACCTACCGTTGCGGGGGCAGCGTCAGCTTTGTATGCCTTGTTGATACACTCTGGCAACTCACTGGACTTCCCATTTAATTCAGGCCGTTTGCGCATAATGCGAAAAGTTAACCTGAAACCGGAATGCAAGCTATTTATTATATTAGAGTAGGGAGGTTAACATGTACATGGCCGATGTCAATCCAGGAAATAGCGTACAGAAGTCTTTTCTATTGATTGGGGTTTGAATTTCGGTAAATTTTCAAGTAAAGATTTATCGAGGGGCTCATTGCGAAAAAATTTAGGGTAGTAACAAAGTGCGTAGCGCGGCATGATATGCACGAACTTTTTCTTCGTAGTAAAGAATGCTCGCATTCAAATCAGTATTTGCCAGAGATTGAAGCAATCTTTCGAGAAATAATGGTGGCGCTAGTGGTGAAACCCTAGCCGCGATGCGGTCATGCTGTGACCTGCTATCCCGATAAGCTGTAGATAAATGCCCGGTGAGTGCCACTTAGTTATTATGTTGAATTGCTTTTATAAATGATTTGAATTTATCACCACAGAATGGGTTTGATGAACGGTTTAGTAGCTCACTTCGGTGATGAGCTCATCAATGCGTATTGGTTTAAAGCACTGAGACAGGCTTAGAGATTGGTTTGAGCCTGGTTTTTTTATCTTAAGTATTGGCATATGTTTTGTTTGGCAAAAAACCACTAAGATTGATTTTGTGCTAGCCGATACAAAATTTTCCACGATACTATCTAAGGTTATGGAAATCTTATCGCTTATTGGCATCCCGCCACGCAGCTTCGGCTTTTAAAATGTCTTGCTTGGTCGCCTCTGCCGTTGCCCAGGATGTCCATGATATTTCCTGGGTTTTTAATTTTTGTAATATCCCATTGTTATCAACTTTGTATGCAATGAAATAGCCCTGTTTAAAAGCCGCCATGTCCAGTGCGATTTTGCTCAAATCTTCCTTTGCTATCTCAAGGCCATAATTTGCATATAGGTCATTGGCGAAAGCTTGTTTGTTAATATGCGCACTATTTACCATGGCTTGTCCTGTTAGCGTTTTCCCTAAGGCAATATCTTTTGAGCTGCTGCGATTTAAAATTTTCTCAGCATCAGCAGAAGCGTCGGTTGTACTATGTGTTTTGCCGCTTAGATCAGGAAACGGGTTGGGTGAAACATCAGATTCGGTGAAATCGGGTATGCCGTCTTTGGTAATATCATAGCCCCCGGGGACTTTATCAATTTGCAGCCTTCCGTTTTCAATGCGGTTAGTATAAGTAGTGTGTGGCAGGTGAGCGGAACGTGGCGTTTCGGATTTTTTGTCACCAATGATGCCATCAGATGCTGTAACAACGCTAAATCGAGGATGTTGTGGCAGTGGTTTATCGAATTGACTTGTTGAATCTGCTTTATTGCCGGCAGCAATATTGTAATGTGCACCTTTATTGAGGCCATTTTGCACGTATTGATTAAAAGCAATATCACTCTTGAAGTTTACTGCTAATGAAACATTAAAAAAAGTTTTTGAAAAATCCCGGTCAGATGATTTTTGAGCATATTGCTCTTGATGATTGAGTATATGAAGATTTACATTATATTCCGGCATTTGTATTTTTTCGTCGACTTCATGGCCGCTGCTCTCTATGATTGCTTCGGTAACTGCATCATGAGTGACATCTGCTATCCCATCGCGATTGATATCAAGAACAGGTTCGTCTTTCCAGTCGCCATATACCACGACATGAGGGTTAAAATTTTTTGAGTCTATTTCACTCATATTGCTGGTTCCCAATGCTTATCTGCTGCCAAGAAGGGCATTTTATCAGCAAATTCTAAGGCAAAATATTGAGCAGAAGTTAGGCTAAACTTAGGTAATAGGATTTGCGAAAGCCCATTTTAGAGCACCGCGGCTTTTATATAAAATTGCTCGATAACCCCAATACTGTTCGCCGGCAGCTGGCATTTTCGGCGCGTTTTGCTGGTCGGCAGAAATGTTTCGTTTTCCGTTAACGGGGCCGCTGATTCTGCCGGGTGGTATATCCAAATCGCATGCAAGTTGATTCATGCTAATGCCTATAGAGTTCATAAACTCTTCGCGTAAGATTTCGCCAGGATGTGAATAGGATCAAATTTTTTAGCCATTATTACACCTCAAACTTAGTGATAATCTACAATTTCAACATCAAAGGCATCACCCTCCCTCCAAACGAAACAGATGCGCTATCGGTCGTTGATACGAATACTGTACTGGCCTTTATGGTTGCCTTTCAATGCTTCAAGCCTATTTCCAGGTGGAATTCTTAAATCTTGTAATTTTCGTACTTGATTTAAGTACAATAACTTACGTCAGGCGGCGCGCTCAATTACTGTGCTACTAAGTTTTTGATTGGTATTGGAATAAAGTATTTATAACTATGCGTTGGGTAATAGACCAAGTCAAAAGCCCTTCTTTTGGGGGCAATTGGGGGATAATGGGAGACACTATTAAGATACAACCACATCTAATTTTCGAGGTTTGATGTTGATAAGTGACTAATTTTATTGATGTGTGTGAATGTGCTTCCGTTCCAGTCAAAATCTTCATCTGTGAGGTTCGAATCCCTTCTTCTCCGCCAAATAAATAAAGCCTCCTTATGTGGGCCTTTGGTTTAGATATCGAATCAGTAGGGTTTGAACCCTCGATATAAGAAAGTGGTTCGACGACCGCCATGGAGGACGGAAGTGCAGAAAACGCATGGAGCAGTTCTCTGCCAAAATCATCGGGAACGAATTTTAGGTGTTTTTTTCGGCAGCCGGCTCGCTTTTTAGCCAATGATCCATCAATCTGGCGGCGACCAGGTCACCGGTGACGTTGATCGCTGTGCGGCTCATATCGAGGATGCGGTCGACGCTGATGATTAATGCCACACCATGCATGGGTACACCAATGGTTGTTAGTACCATTGCCAGAATCACGATGCCGACACCGGGCGTAGCCGGGGAGCCGATGGACGCACCGACCGCCATCAGCACTACCAGCGCCATGCCACCGAGACTGATATCGATGCCGAATACCTGGGCGAGAAAAAGAGCGGCAACGGCCTGGTACAAGGCAGTGCCATTCATATTGATCGTCGCCCCTAATGGGATGACAAACTGCGAAATTGACGGACGTATATGCAGATGGTCCTCGGCGGTTTTAATCGACAACGGCATTACCGCAGCTGAACTGGAGGTTGAAAATGCCAGCAGAACCACTTCGCGTATGGCTTTTATAAATGCGACCGGATGTTCACGGGTAAAAACGGCCACGCTAATGATATACAACAAAAACAGACATAACAGTCCGAGCAACACTGTGCCGACGTAAACCGCCATGCCGAGCAGTACCTCCAGACCGACCTGGCTGGTCAGCCGCGCCATCAGTCCGAACACTGCGACCGGCGCCAGCAGCATTGCCCAGCGGACCACGGTCATGCACACCTGTTGCAGGGAGCCGAGCAGATCTAGTAACGGTTTGGCTTGCTCCACCGCCATTGACACCAGCGCAACGCCGACGATTGCGGAAAAAATCACCACCTGCAGCATTTCACCCTGGACCATCGAGTCCAACGGGTTGCCCGGTAGCAAACTCAATAGTTTGTCCGGGATATTGGAGAGGTTGGGCGTTTGTACTGCGTCCAGTGACTGTGGCACAGTGCTGGCTTGAGCGCGTAGCAACTCCGGACTAAGAAATTTACCGGGTTCGATGATGCCGGCAATCCATAAGCCGAGAGCTGCCGCGATCGCGGTGGTCACGATAAAATATATAACCACTACCAGTCCCATGCGTCGCAGTTGTTCAATATTCTCGCTGGCGGCCAACCCGCGGATAATGGAGGCGAATACCAGAGGGATCACGATCATTTGAATTGCGGCTAAAAACAACTGCCCGGGAAATGCCAGCCAGTTGCCGATCACCGCGCCGGTAGCGGGTTCGACCCAGCCGACGGACGGACTCAGCAGCAGGCCGGTGAGTAAACCGGCGAACATTGCCAGTAACACTTGCAGCCACAGGCGGCCTTCCACGAGGCGAGACAGGGAGTGGCTTAAATATTTCAGTGAGCGCGGGTGTAAAGCGTCCAGTGTGGACAACAACTTTAGATTGTTGGACATTGTTTTAAATGAGCTGTGTTCGGTTGCATGAGAAATTTTTCCAAATCATTAAACCCCTATACTGATCGATGTTAAGCATAGCGATCATGACTTGGGTCAATAAAGAGTCGCCGGATAATCCGCTATATTAATCAAAAGGTCGAATTGGATTTGCTGTATTGGATGCACTGAGCAGGAAAACATTGGCGACGATGTTATTGGTCTGAGTGTTCAACTATCAGTTGATTGCCAGAACAGGTACGCGCCTATAAAAATGTTAGTGTGGTTTTTTGCCAATTTAATAGAGCCTATTCGATGGCGGTCCGGATGTTTGCGTAATTGATTAACTTGTCTTTTAAACGTTGTGAGTAAGTAATAAAGTTGGTCAGCGCACCGGCGTCACGCCGGCCGGGGTCGACCAGCAGAGACAGTAGATCTTTATGTGCATCGTCCAAATGGATTTGCATTTCCTTGGAGGCTTTCGGGATATCGAACGGTTTATCAGCGGCCAGGCTTTCGTTAAGAGTGCCGAACAAAACCAAAGTCTGGCTGGATAGTTCTCTGATCAACAGCAGAATATCGCTCTTTAATTCAATAAAGTGATCTGACATGACTTTTTTGGTGTTAAACAGGTCTTTAATCGAATCGTGAATTTGAAAAAGATAGTCGAGTTGATTAATCAGCCGGATCAATTTGCGGGAGTTGGTTTCATCATGAACCTGGGTAACCACTTTGGAAAAATACGCCATGTA
This sequence comes from Gammaproteobacteria bacterium, assembly GCA_028284675.1. Classification (GTDB taxonomy): domain Bacteria; phylum Pseudomonadota; class Gammaproteobacteria; order HTCC5015; family HTCC5015; genus JANQRI01. The sequence goes on from JANQRI010000031.1 coordinate 22,092, forward strand.
TTCTTTTTTTATGAAGTCCACATAGTCAATGCGTTTGCCGGCTGCATCAGATACGCCTCGGTAATTGGTCTCTATGCTCAATGTCACTAGGTTATAGTTCTCCTGTAAAAAGTTCAGCAGCCGGTTTGATTCGTTTTCCAAAGATTTTTTGATCGAATCAAAATTCATTTCTTCATTTAAAACGGGAATAGCCAACCGTTCAAAATCCATTTTGCCTTCACCCAAAAACAGATCAACGACACGGGTAAACGGCCCGATAAGTAATATAAAAACGAGGCTGGTTGCCACATTGAATACCAGATGTATATTCGCCAGCGCGATTGCGGGTTCCATGTTTAGCGTGCTGAGTTTATTCCCGAATGCGAGTAAAAAAGGCAAAAATATCAAGACACCGCCCAAATTGAATAAAAAATGGCTCATTGCAGTTTTTTTTGCAGCGATATCCATATTAAACATCGCGATCATGGCGGTTGCCGTAGTGCCGATATTGGCGCCCATGATCAGTAGTACGGCGTTTTCCAGTCCCAGCAATCCCTGCTGTGTGAAAATAATCGCCAGACCGGTTGTGACTGAACTGGATTGCACTGCTGCGGTAAACAAACAACCTGCCAAAATCGCGTAGATCGGGTTCTGAGGTTGCGTTAATAACTCGATCAATGTTGTATTGCTCTGCAGAGGCTGCAAGGAAGATGAGATAAGATTCAGGCTAAAGAACACAAATCCGAAATAAAATATCGCTTTGCCAAAAACCGAGAAGCGGGTTCTGATCAGCGATAATGCAAAACCCAGAATAATAATGACAGGCGCGAAAGCGGTCAGTTTAAACGCAACCAATTGGGCCGTTACGGTGGTGCCGATATTGGAACCGAAAATAATGCCAACGCTGTTTTTAAATGACAGCACACCGGCATTAACCAGGCTGATAGTGATCACCGATGTCGCTGAACTGGACTGAATGACTGCGGTCACTACCGCGCCGATCAAAACGCCGATGACCGGAATTTTGGTAGCACGGCTCAACGATTTTCGGAACCGTTCACCGGTGATGGCTTCGATTTCTTTGGAAAAATTCTCCAGACCGAAGACAAACAGGATAATAGCTGTGAGGCCGGCCATTAAGATTTGAATATTTTCCACCGCGACAAACCTTTTTAAACAGATTAACAGTCGTGTTGTTGGACAGGAGACGCTCGTCAGAAAAAATCAGGCCGCCGGAGCGGTTGCGTCATTCTCAGACTGTAGCACGCTTGAATCCGAGCGTGTATCGAAATCATTTGAATATTGATTAAGCCGCTATATCTGCGACCGGATAAAAGCGGTAGCCATCTGCCAGTTTGCCGACGGGCAGGTCACGCCGCCATAATTAGTGAAAAACGGGTGCTGATCGTCACCGTACCAATTGTCGCGTTGATAAGCATGTTCAGAATATTTATATAAGGTAAGCGAGAAGTTGCATGAGTCAGGAAATTTGTAGTTTTATATTGGAATAAGGTATTTTTATATTTTAGGGATAATATGAGACATACCCAGACATAATCTCATCAGGGTTCGAACCTTGCTCTCCGTCAATTATGTAAAAACCCCGCTTTATACGGGTTTTATATTTATTTCGTTGAGCAGAGCAACCAGCTAGCTGATTAGGCTGGTAATTTCGTGCCGGCCACAATCTGATCACCAGGGATGGTTTGAATTAATCCCTTTCTCAAACAATAACTTAAATGGGTCAGCCCCAAACAGCATTGGAGGTTTTCTTTGCTGTTATGAGTGAAAATACCATCATAGGAAATTTCTATTAAAATGATAAAAACAATCGATTTTTATTATTAATGGCGAGTTACTACAATGCAAGAAATGTTAAGTAATTTGATGAGAGTGAACCATTATAAATGTAGCCCGAGGGAATAGTCATGAATGATAAAAACGGTGATATCAATAAATGTCCTGTTATGGGGCACGGCTCTACAGTCGGAAGTAACGCAAACCAACATTGGTGGCCTAATCAGTTAAACGTCAAAGTATTACATCAAAATACGGCTGAAGGTAATCTAATGGGCCAGGATTTTAACTATGCAGAAGCATTTAAAAGTCTTGACCTTGAAGCATTAAGACAAGATCTTTATGCATTAATGACGGATTCACAAGATTGGTGGCCTGCCGATTATGGGCATTATGGCCCACTTTTTATTCGTATGGCCTGGCATAGCGCGGGGACTTATCGTGTTGGTGACGGTCGCGGCGGTGCGGGCTCAGGTAGTCAGCGTTTCGCGCCGCTGAACAGTTGGCCTGATAACGGCAACCTTGATAAAGCGCGCCGGTTATTATGGCCAATAAAGCAAAAGTACGGCAAAAAAATCTCATGGGCTGATTTAATGATTTTGGCAGGCAACTGCGCTTTAGAATCAATGGGTTTTAAAACCATGGGTTTTGCAGGTGGCCGTGAAGATATTTGGGAGCCTGAAGATGATATTTACTGGGGGCCCGAAACGGAATGGTTGGGTGATGAGCGCTATAGTGGAGACTGTGAACTTGAAGGTGATTTGGCCGCTGTTCAGATGGGACTTATCTACGTTAACCCGGAAGGACCGAATGGTAACCCGGATCCTTTGGCCTCTGCGCGCGATATTCGTGAAACGTTTGCTCGTATGGCGATGAATGACGAAGAAACAGTCGCCCTGGTTGCCGGTGGCCATACGTTTGGTAAAGCTCACGGTATCGGTGATCCTGAAAAATATGTAGGTCCTGCGCCTGAAGGGGCAGGTATTGAAGAGCAAGGCCTGGGTTGGACTAACACATTGGGCAGTGGTAACGGTGTTAATACTATTACCAGTGGTATTGAAGGTGCATGGACAACCAACCCTATTAAGTGGGATAACGATTACTTTGATATTCTTTTCGGTTATGAATGGGAATTAACCAAGAGTGGTGCCGGCGCACACCAATGGGTGCCGACTGATCCGGCTGCGGCTAGTACGGTGCCTGATGCACATGATGCTTCAAAAACTCATGCACCAATGATGACGACAGCTGACCTTGCACTACGCGCTGACCCTGTTTACGAAAAAATATCACGGCGCTTTCATAAGGGTCCGGAAGCATTTGCGCAGGCGTTTGCGAAGGCATGGTACAAACTGACGCACCGGGATATGGGGCCTTATGCACGTGGATTGGGTTCATTGGTTCCTGCCGAGCCTGAGTTGTGGCAAGACCCTGTTCCAGACGTCGATCATGAATTAGTTAATGAGCAGGATGTTGCCGGTTTAAAGGCCAAAGTTCTTGAGTCGGGTCTGTCTGTTTCTAAACTGGTTGCAACCGCCTTTGCATCAGCGGCGACATTCCGGGGTTCTGATATGCGTGGCGGTGCAAATGGTGCACGTATTCGTTTGGCGCCACAGAAAGACTGGCAAGTAAACAACCCGGTGCAGCTTGCGGAAGTATTAAGTGTGCTTGAAGTCATTCAACGTGACTTTAACAATGCGCAAGCAGGCAATAAAAAAGTGTCTTTGGCTGATTTGATTGTGCTTGCGGGCAGTGCCGCTATTGAACATGCTGCCAGGCAAGCGGGTAGCGATATAACTGTGCCGTTTACACCGGGCAGGACAGATGCATCGCAAGAGCAAACTGATGTTGAATCTATTGCAGTGCTCGAACCAAAAGCCGATGGTTTCAGAAACTATCGGGCAAAGGGCCTAAGCAGATCAACAGCTGATTTATTACTTGATCGCGCCCAATTGTTAACACTGACAGCCCCGGAGATGACAGTGTTATTGGGAGGAATGCGTGCACTCAATGCGAATTTTGACCAATCCGCTCATGGTGTTTTTACCGATAAGCCGGGAGTCTTAACCAATGATTTTTTTGTTAACTTATTGGATATGAATACCCAGTGGAAAGCAATTTCGCAACATACGTATGAAGGCCGTGATAGAAAAACAGGTGAAGTTAAATTTACTGCGACTGAAGCTGATTTGGTTTTTGGTTCAAACTCGATACTTCGGGCAATAGTTGAAGTATATGCAGCAGATGATGCCAATGACAAGTTTATTAACGACTTTGTTGCAGTATGGGTTAAGCTGATGAATCTTGACAGGTTTGATTTGGCTTAAGCGTAAATAAACTCTGAAATAGTTAAAGCAGCGTTTCAATTGTTATTGAAACGCTGCTTTTTCTTTAATGCATTAGCTCCAGGCTACGTATTATATGGTGTTTGCGCTTTCGAGCTGTTGCCAGTAGCCTTTAGTATACTGCCAGATATTCTTTTCATCTTCATCCAGTTGGAACAGGTACAACCAGTCATTGTTGATTAAATGGGCGACGTCCGTATGCTTGTCAATAATGGAGGACATGGCATCACGCGGCGCGGCGATATAAACATTCAGCCGTAATGGCTGGTGGCGCCAGTGATCGCCGTCGTGTAATGACTGCTTGGCCAGACCTATACGCAAATCACCCCCATTGCCTTCGAATACCCCCAGGTTGCCACCCACAACGTTATGCAGCATTTTGTTTCCGGACCCGTATTTTTCGTTGTCCGTGACTGATGCATAGTATTGCAGGTTAATCCAATTGGTAACTACCATTGGTGCCGTCATGATCAGTTCAAGCACTGTGAAGTCGTGGTCATGTTGCCATTCATAGTCATGCAGGAAAGAGCGGCCCTGTAAATCAATATGCTGAGTGCGTATGCGTGGTGCGACAATAAATGCAGCGTTGTTTGCCAAACCCCATTCAGGACGAAGTTCTGCCCAATCGTGACTGCGTTGATGATATTGCTCTCCAAGTTTGCTGTTATTGCACAAGCCGAGGCTTGCGGCTCGCTGCTGCTGTGCGGCTTTTGTGGCATTTTGCAACCAGGTTTTCCAGTCTGCACTTTTTGCTGCATGAGTTTCTTCAGGCTCATAACACTTAATTTCATCCGTGGTTGTGTTGTGTAAACCTGCGATAAAGAGTGTGCTGTCAGGGATGTTGATATTTTTTTCCTTAAGCAAATGACGGACGGCAGAATCATTTAGCAATTGTGCCAACACTTTTACATTCACCTCACCGGTTTGACCTCCACAGGCTCCGCAGTCAAGCGCTGAAGCCTGGGGGTTGTTCGCAGAGCAACTGCCGTGACCGAGCAGCAATACATGCGGTGCAAAATTACAGGTTAAGCCCATGGCCTGTAAAATTCCGGAAGCCAATTCAGCTTGCTCCTCAGCACCGAGTGTTTGTTGTTCACGGCTTAATTGCCAGGAGCCGCTGCTATCGATCTGATTGATACTGTGTTGCGGGCTTGCCGGAAACCAGCTGTCTTTAAGCAATTTAAATGATTTGGCCAGGCCCAGTGCTTCAATTAAACCGAATGCTGCCGGCGCTGCATCACCCGTGGCTCGTGAGCTGGATTCACGCGCAATGGTATGTTGTTGTGCTTTGGCTTTTGAGGACCTCTCGGCCTGTGTGGCCTTGATTGCAGGTTTTAATAAACCGGGCAGTTGCGGCCGGGCAACGCCGTTGTCTGTTGGTGCATATTCCAGGGGCAGGCCGAAAAAGCCGGCAAAACCCAGGGTCTGAATGCCCGGGGCCTGAGCCTCAAGGGCGCGGCGCATTGGTTCAGAACGTACATCAATACAAAAAGCCGCCTGCAGTTGCAGTGTTTCAAGCGGTTGTGTGGGCGCGGCTTGTTCCAAAAGCCGCTTATGCAACGGTTCTTGAAAGGAAAATTCCAGTGCACGTTGCCATATCCACAAATAAGCCTGTGCCTGTTTATGCTTGGTGTAAATATTTGGATACTGATTAAATTGCTCCAACATTTGTTGCTTAATATCGGAAAATACATTGGCATGATTCGCGGCAAAATGGCGCCATAGCGCCAGTTCCCATGCCATGCGAATTGCCAAAAGCTGTTCAACCAGGTTATTGCTTGTTTCAGTAAAGGCATCCTGCCAGGCCTGATAGGCCAGGCAGGATGCCCAACCGTGTACTTCCAATAAAAGTGCATAAGCATATTCGCTAAATTGCGGCGCCTGCCCGGTGAGTTTATACATTTCTGCAAACACACCTTCAGGCGTTTGAGGCAGCTTTTGAAATTGCCGGCTTAAACCTCTTTCCGCCATCAGTACTTCTATGCCTTTATCATGCTGCACAATCTCCAACCAGTTACGATAAAGCCCTATATCGTGACTGTATTGATGCATGCGTTGCGGGTATTGAAAATACAGTCCGCAGTACTGACTGATTTGCTGAACAATCTCGTCACGCCAGGCCATTTTTTGTTTACGGTTTGGCTGTATATCCAGCAGATCGTCAAGATTGTGCCAATGGTGGGCCGGCATGCCCTGTTCATCAAGGTAGTTCACTAACTCGTGTTCTTGTACCTTACTATTAAATGCGGTGCAGGCCGCTTGCAAATGCTTCGGCTGAATCTGTTTTTGCCACAGGCTTTTATAATAGGCTTTGGGCATTAAACAGTGCACTTTGCCAAGCGCCTCCAACTGTGCTGCGACCTCAGATATTGGTTGCGAGCGCATATTCCACCAGGGGTTTACTGCGATCGATTGATCCAAAGGCCAGCTTGGTGCAATGCGTTCACAGACCAGCCTGACGGCTTCATGCAAAGAAGAGACGGATTGCGGATCTTTTAATACGGCACTCATGATGAAATAACCTCCTGGGGTTCAGATATAATTTTTTTGCTGCTGCGTGGTAAAAGGGCGGGCCAGAGCCGAAGCGTGTTGCGACTCGCCCATTCGTCCAGATAAAACCCGGCATTTAATACAATAAATAAACGGTGAGAGAACGTTTTATCCGGCCGGTATTGCAAAACAAGGTAAAGTGCAAATAAGGTTAACAGCAGCATGCTGACCCATACATCCGCCGGCCAGCTGTAATTTATTGTCAGGTTCGGCAAAAATAACTGCGTGCCTGATTTTAAAATCACATAAACGGTCAGGATTGCCGCGCCTGTTAATATAGCGCCACTCCGGGAAATATATGTTGCCCGGCTGAAGCCAGCGGAGAGAGTCATTACAAGTGCCATACTGATTAGTATCCACGGGCTCGCCGGTAATGGCTCAGCAAGCCATACTATTGCGGCAATAACCATTACAGCGGTTACAAGCAGGGCAGACAACCATGTTTGCAAGCCGGGCATAGGCGCTTGTGTCAGCCGGGTTTGCAAATGCCGGTTAACTTCGTTGCCTGCGGTCAGAAAGGCATGAGCTTTGTAGCAGGAGTGAGCCAGCAGGTGTAACAACGCAAGTTCATATAATCCCAGTGCGCACTCAATCAGCATTAAGCCCATTTGCGCAGTCGTCGACCAGGCCAGGCGCACTTTAATACTGATGCGGGTCATCATGATCAATGCCGCAGTGAGCGTGGATAAGCCGGCGATAATCAATACTAACCACTGCGCTGCTATAGCCTGGCTAAATAAAGGCGCAAACAACAATAACAGGAAGCCGCCCATATTAATCACGCCGGCATGCAGCAAAGCAGATACCGGTGTCGGTGATTCAACCACCTGAATCAACCAGCCGTGCAGCGGTAGTTGGGCGCATTTGATAATGGCAACAGCTGCCAGCAACAGTGCGGCGGTATGCTGAGTAAAATCCAGTTCGGAAACCGGATATTTCGCCAGTATCTCGGTAATGATCGCGGTTTCATGCCGGCTATAGAGCAGCAGGAAAGCTACAGCTAACAGGACTTCCGCGACCCGGGCCAGAATAAACTTTTTGTGCGCGGCCAGTGCAGCCCGGGGTCGATCGGGATAAAACATGAGCAGCTGGTGTAAACTCAGGCTGATGCCTACCCAGGCCAGCCAGAACAATAGTAAATGGTTACTGGCAACGGTGATTAGTACCGCGGCGACCGTCAGCAGTAACCAGCGTAAAAACCGGGCATCATCCTGGTCACCGACTAAATTGCGTTTTGCATAACGTATCACTACAAGTGCAATAAAACTGATCAGCAACTGTAGCACGGCATTTAATGGTGCCGAATTTAAAAGGGAATAAGGCTCATTGGGTAAAAGCAGCGTTAACGGCAGTGTCCCCAGAGCGATGCATAATGCCAAAATGCATGACACCTCTGCGATTTGCCAGCGTTTTTCCAGGCTGCTATAGGCTAAAGCAAGCGCCGGCAGTAAGATGATCAGCGCCGGCAGCATTATCATTAGGTGTTGAGTCTGCATAAAATCCCCTTGTTTTTGATTGCGGGCATTTTCAATTAACATCAAAAATAAGTAAAATAGATGTTTTTTAATAAAACATTCTTTTTTAGTGAACGATGAGCAAACTGAACTATCACCACCTTTACTATTTCTGGCAAGTGGCCAAAGATGGAAATCTGACGCGTACGGCAAAAACTCTACATGTTTCCCAATCGGCATTATCCTCACAAATCAAACAGTTAGAGTGCAATATGAGTGTCAGGCTGTTCCGGCGCGAGGGGCGTAAATTGTTGCTGACTGAAACCGGGCAGCGGACTTTTTCCTATGCGGATGAAATTTTTAAGAAAGGTGATGAACTGGAGTCTTTGTTGCTTTCCGGTATCGAACCGGAGAGCCGGATTATTCGTATCGGCGCGCTTTCCACTATGTCGCGCAACTTTATCGAGGACTTTATTACACCGCTCATTGGCAAATCCCGATCGCATTTTAGTGTGCATGCCGGAGGTCAGGGGCACCTGCTCAATGCTTTGGCCAATCACCAGCTGGATTTAGTGCTCACTAATATCGCCGTCCACGGTGATGACGGGCAGCTTTGGCAATGTCAATTACTGGCGCGCCAACCAATTGCGGTCGTGGGGCCTCCCGGTAGCATCAGTAGCAAAACTTTTTCAAGTCAGTATAAAAAACAGCGCTGGGTATTGCCGGTTAGTGAAAGTCCGATTCGGTCTGCATTCGACAGCTTTTGCGTGCAACGCCAGTTTACACCGGACATTGTGGCCGAAGCGGATGATATGGCTATGCTCAGGCTCTTGGCTCGCGATAGCGGCGCCCTTGCCGTCATTCCGGATGTGGTGGTCAGAGATGAACTTAACAGCAATAAATTAGTGCATTTTATGACATTGCCTAATGCATATGAAAATTTTTATGGTGTTACGGTTAAACGACAGTTTTCCAGCGAACTTATTAGCGAGCTTTTTAGCCGTTGGCTGGACGATGTAACAGAAAAGTAAAGAGCAATTCAGTACGCTGTGCATCGCATATGTAACTGATTTTTCGGGTTTTTTGAAGCTCAATATGGATTCATTTTTGCCGCTACCTAACTGAAAGCAAAAGTTTGCGTCTTTAAAATAGGGGGTAGTGTTGCAGCAAGTTAGATTCAACAGGGCCCGGCCACATCATAAAATAATTACGCTGCGCAGAAGTATGGCCTTTCTTTTGGGGTTGGCACTCATTTCAGGCATGCAAACCATATTGGCCGCCAATGGAAAAGAGGCTGTCAAGCTCCACGAGCGGCATAGTGAATATTCGGTCACTGGGCATATACAGTATTTAGAAGACTCCAATAGAGACTTGGGCCTGCCGCAAGTACGCGACAAATTTGTTGCCGGTGAATTTATAGATGCGGGGGATAAAGCACCAACGTTTGGTGTGACCGGCTCGGCCTATTGGTTTCATTTTACCGTCGAAAATCTACACCCGGCTGAGAATACTTGGTGGCTTGAATTTCAAGAACCTGTGCTGGATAAAATAGAGATCTATTTGATTCGTTCCAACGGAAAAATCGAATGGCATCGTTTTGGTGATTTTTATCCGCTTCATGAGCGCCGGGTGCAAATAAGAAATCCCTTGCTGATTTTGTCTTTAGAGCCCGGGGACTACTTGGATATGTTTGTCAGAGTAGAAACATTTGCTGTGTTGAATTTGCCAATAAAAATTTGGTTACCTGAGGCCTATCCCAAACATAATTCTTTAATACAGTTGGCTTACGGGGTTTTCTACGGCGGATTAGCCGCGATATTTCTTTATAATTTGATGCTTTTTATATCGCTCAGAGACTGGAATTATTTTTTCTACTGTGGTTTTGTCGGGCTAAATGCTGCTTATATGTTTAGTTCAGATGGGTTTGGCTACGAATATATATGGCCCAGTAATGGTTATGTGAATTTTGCTTTTGCATTAGCCACGAGTAATCTTTCAGCAATTTTCACATTGCAGTTTTCCAGAGCGTTCCTGCGAGGTAAAGAAGTTTTTCCACTATTATATAAACTAATGTTCGGCCTGATGGTAATTGCTTTAAGTCCATGGGTCTTATATTGGATAGGCTATAAGAGTGCTGCGGTACAACTGAACAGCATACTGTATTTTTTCTCAATATTGCTGGTGTTTTCTTCAGGTATTATTGCTTTTTGCAGAGGGGTACGCGAGGCTAAATATTTTTTACTTGCATGGGTACCGTTTATTTCGGGAATGGTCATTTTCAGTTTGAGATTTAATGGGATATTACCGCCTTCGTTTTTAACGACTCATGCCGCACATATTGGAATGCTGTGTGAATCGATATTATTATCGTTTGCATTGGCAGACCGTATGAATATATTGAAGGAAGAAAATGAGAGAATTGAGGTGGAAGCGAAACAAACTCTGGAGCTGCGAGTCGAGGAGCGTACGCATGAGCTGGATGTTGCAATGCAGCGCCTGTCGGCAGCGAATGAATTGCTGAAAGAGAACAGTTTTAATGATGGTTTAACCGGTGTCAGAAACCGGGCCTATTTTGATGAGCACTATGCGCGGGAATGGTCCCGCAGCCGGCGCGAAGGGAAGTCGCTGGCGTTGCTAATGATTGATATCGATTATTTTAAGCGCATCAATGATGAATATGGGCATTTGGCTGGTGACCATGCATTGATTGTACTGTGTGAAGTGATCCGGGTCACCATAAACCGTCCCGGTGATATCGTAGCGCGTTATGGTGGTGAGGAGTTTGTGATTATTTTGCCGAATACGGATATCAATGGCGCTGGGTTAATTGCCGAGCGCATAAGGCGCAATGTGGAAAAGCGCCTTATCAGTTTTAATAATCTTAGCTTTAAGCTGACGGTTAGCATTGGTTGCGCGGCCACGATTCCGGCACAAGAAGACACTGACCAAAATGAATTGATTGACTGCGCAGACAAGGCATTATATCAAGCCAAAGAAAAAGGGCGGAACCAGGTGTCCATGGTGGCGTGAGCAAACGGCAGATGCCTGATTTCACGCTAAAGTAGTGGTATATCAAGCCATGTATCAGGCAATGTGCTTTTTCTGTCAATAAATAGAAAATGTTCGATAAGCAGCGTCGTCTGGCTTATTTCGAAAAAATCATGAACATTTATTGTTTCTCAGAGTTGCTTTTACACGTTCAATTCAAGGACAAATATTACAGGTTTTTATAAAGTAATAGTCTGAAGTTGATATAAGTCAATGATCAGATTGGCAGGTTATTTACGATGGCTGGGCCGATCATTATTTTTTTATCAGGAAAATGCTTATGAATGTAAAAGAGATTCAGGTGTTTGCAAGAAATCGCGGCATTAAACCCGGCAGGCTGAATAAGATCAATTTGGTCAGACTTATTCAGCGGGAAGAGGGTAACTTTGATTGTTTTGCGACCGCCTATGATGGTGTTTGTGATCAGACCAATTGTTATTGGCGTGAGGACTGTTTGAAGCTGGCAGTTAAGCAATCCCATAAAATTGTATAGCGATGTTCAGTCAAAAGCTGGTAGGTGTCCGCATAAATATATTTATTTTTGATCAGCATCAATATATTTCAGTGCTGACAATCTATATTCATTAAATTAGCAGTGATTTCTGAGGAGAGTATTGAGATGACTAATGAAAAAGTTCAGAAACTCCATGATGATATGAGCAAGCTGATTGATGAAATAAAACAGGAGCGCGATGAAATATTATTAAAAGTGCATCTTGGAAAAGCGGAAATTCGCGATGAATGGGAAAAAGTTGAGGAAAAATGGCAAAATTTAAAGCATAAAGCAGAACAGGTGGGTCATGAAGCCAAAGAAGTTTCCAAAGATGTGGCTGCAGCAACCAACCTATTGGGCAAAGAAATCAAAGAAGGCTATCAACGTATCCGTAAATCATTGTGACGGGATCCGGGATGACAAAGCGTATTTTGTTGATTTTAGGACACCCTGACCCGGATACGAAGCGTTATGGCCATGTATTGGCGAATGCGTATATGTCAGGTGCGGAGGAAGGTGGCCACGAGATCCGGCACATTGAAGTTGCAAAACTGGATTTCCCGTTATTGCGTACTAAAGAAGATTTTGAATCTGGTGCTTTATTGCAGGCCATTCAGGACAGTCAGTCGGCTATTGCATGGGCAGAGCATTTGGTCGTTCTTTATCCGTTATGGTTGGGTACGATGCCGGCACTGTTAAAGGCATTCTTCGAACAGATTTTTCGCCCCGGTTTTGCATTCGGCGAAACTCAAGCCAACAAAATGCCTGAAAAATTGCTGACTGGTAAGTCGGCCAGAATAGTGATCACTATGGGTATGCCCGCGTTTATTTATCGCTGGTATTTTGGAGCGCATAGCTTAAAGAGTTTGGAACGAAACATTCTGGCTTTTGCCGGTATTAAACCGGTTAAACAAACACTCATCGGCACGGTGGAAGCGGACGATGATACGGAACGTAAAAAATGGCTGCAAAAATTACATGATCTGGGTTTGCAGGGCTGTTAATCAATGCGTGTACATTTTCTTTATTGACTGAGGGCTTATCAGGCGGACTGAGCAGTCAACAGGCCACCCACTTCCATGGATATGTGATATTTTCCCTGCCGCGCCAAGCTGTTTAATTTTGCACGTTTAAGCAGTGCGGCTTGCGCGGTTTCTTTATTTTCAGTTTTTCCTTGCCAGGCCTGCAATACAGGCTGCTGCAGTGCGCGGCCATAAGATATACTGAGTTGCCAGGGTGAATTATTACGAAACTGATTGATTGCGTTAAGGTTTTCTGTCGCCTCTTCGGGTTCTTGTCCGCCGGATAAAAAATTAATGCTGGGTACCGCGACCGGCACGCTGCGGCGCATGACTTTAAGAGTGGCAGAAGCGATTTCTTCGGGGTCCGCACGCCGATTATCTTTGCCCGGCAGTATCATGTTCGGTTTAAGAAGCATATGTTCCAAGACGACTTTATGTTGATATAAAGCATGAAAAACCGAGTGTAAAACGGCTTCTGTGACTTCAGCGCAACGGGCTATATCATGATTGCCGTCCATTAATACTTCAGGTTCCACAATGGGTACGATACTTTGTTCCTGACATATTGCCGCATACCGGGCCAGCACTTCGGCATTTGCCTGTAAGCCTAACGCAGTGGGATTGGTTGGTGTGATGGGATACACTTCCCGCCATTTTGCAAAGCGGGCACCCTGTGCCGCATGTTCTTTCAGTCGCTCCGGCAGATTGTCCAGCCCCCGGGTGATTAGATCGCCTGGAGCGCCCGGCAGGGGGCCTTTGCCTAGATCGACTTTAATGCCTGGGACAATATTTTGAGACCAGGCGAGTTGTGGCAGTAATATATCCGCGTTGTTTTTCTGATTGAGTGTTTCTGAAAATAATATGATGCCGCTGATATAGTCTCCCAAACATTTAGTTTCCAGCAATAAAGACCGGTATATACGGCGATTTTCTTCAGTTGAGTCCAGCTGTATAGCAGCGAAACGTTTTTTGATTGTCGGTGCGCTTTCATCTGCTGCCAGTATGCCGCGTTTGTGATCGACGATATCATTGATTGTTTGCTGTAATTTGTCATGAATGTTCATGGTATATTCCTTGCTTAGGTAATGGGTCAGGCCGACTGGTATTGTCTGGTAATTTATTTTCGGGCCATTGTTTGGTCAATGAATTAAAGGCATCTATAATGCTAATATCAGTTTCAATTTGATATGCATCACCGATGGTAAACGGAAAATCATCACGAATATTGGCGCAATAAAGTTTATCTGTCAGTGCTGCCAGCCTGTTTAAGCTGTTTTGACAGCCGGTTGCCGCTGCTATTATGATTTTTTTAACATTCTGCTTGCGTAGCGCCTGAATGGTAGCTTGCATAGTTGCGCCGGTGGCGATACCGTCATCAACCAATATAATGTTGCGATCGGCCAGCTCAGAAAAGCCATATCGGTTTTGCGGTTGCTCCAGCCGAACTTTTTCATGATTCTCAAGTATACTTTTAGTGACTGCTGTTTGATCCAGCCGGGAGTGTGATATCACTTCTTCATTGAGATAGACTGAGCCGTCAAATGCAACCGCGCCATAAGCTGTATGTTTGTCCCATGGAAAAGTCAGTTTTTTAGTTACAGCAATATCCGAACCCAACCCCAGTGTTTCCGCTAATGTCACAGCAAGCGGGATGCCGCTGTTTGCAATACCCAGAATTAATGTATCCGTGTGTTGATGGCTTTCTAATAGCGTGGCCAGGGCTTCGGCAGCATGTTGGTGATTACGAAACACCCGATTGCGATTGCGTAGCTGCGGTATATCCGTAATGCTGCAATTTAATATGGAGGGCTGGTTTGTGTATGCCATTTATCTCTATCGCTTAAACTCTAAAAAATTACCAGCAGTGTAATTTTTTCCTGGTCAATCATTTTGACTTGAGTCAAGCACCGCTGAATTGATGATTGTATTGGATGCTCCAGGTGTGCACCGATAGAGCGGGTTTTATTGATTTGTGTCAATTTTGAAATTGCGGGGGTATTGGAGAATATACGCCAGAGTGACGATTTATGAGGTGCTTATCTATGCAAATTCCTAATACCGTTATTAAGCACTTGCAACAGAATTATGTTGATTATCAGGTTATACCTCACCCGCATTCACAGACTAGTCTGGAAACTGCAAAAAGCGCACAGGTTGACAGCCATAAAATAGCCAAGGGTGTGCTGCTAAAAGACACTGCCGGCTATATTCTGGCGGTTATACCCGCTGACTGTGAGCTTAATCTAAAAGCGCTTGAAGAGGCGGTTGACCGCCGGTTGCAATTGGTTAAAGAGCAGGAATTAAGTGATATTTTCTTAGATTGTGAGCTGGGTGCGGTGCCGGCAATAGGTTCGGCCTATGGTCTGAAAACTGTTGTGGATACCAGTTTACGCATGCTGCCAAACCTTTATTTTGAGTCGGGTAACCATAGAGATTTAATCGGTGTTGCTGAGTCACAATTTGAGGTTTTGTTGCAGGGTGCAGTTTATAAACCTATCCGTAAATTAATGTATTAAATTTTATTACCGTATGATAAGAGCGTCCGGTACGATATAGTTGTTTGGATATTTTCCATCGCAATGTTTTACTGAATATTTTGGCTGTCCGATTACTTGCTGAGTGTGGGTTTTCGGGGCTCTGCTGCACAATTTGCCGGTAAAATTTGATACAGGTCAACACTATTTTTGCGGAATAAATTTAAATAATCTTTGAATATGCGGCAGCAGTTTCACTGTTCAAAGGAGGTGTATGATGAGTTTAGTAAGATATGAACCGGTAAATTATTTTAATCGTTTTAGAAAAGATATGGATAGGCTGTTTGGATCGATGGGGGGATTGATGTCTTCTTTTGATGATGAAGAGGACAGCAGCATTGTCACCAGTCAATGGGCCCCGGCAGTGGATATTCGGGAAGAAGACCATCAGTTTGTGATTAATGCGGATATCCCCGGTGTTCCCGCGAAAGATATTGAGGTCAGTATGGAAAACAATATGCTCACTATAAAAGGAGAGCGCTCTACGGAAAGCAAGGAAGATCGTGGCAATTACAGGCGCATAGAACGGTCGCATGGAATGTTTTACCGGCGTTTTAGCCTGCCGGATACGGCTGATAGCGGGCATGTTAAGGCAAGAGGTAAAAATGGTGTATTGGAAATCACTATTGCAAAACGCGAAGCGGCCAAACCTCACCGTATTGCTGTTCAGTCTTAGTGATATATGGAGCCCCGGATAAGTGTATTGTAAGGTTTGGCTTATTCCGGGGCGAAAGCTTGTATGACGTAAGATGGTTGTGGATGATCGGTCATTAAAGGGAATTTTAAAAATCGCCAAACAACATAAGATTGATTTAATTGTGCTGGGAAAACGTGAGTGGGGCACTATGGATTTATTACTGAGCGGGTAGTCTTAGCCGGGCATTATTAAGTCAACCACCTTGCGATGTGATGGTCACAAGAGCTTAATGTTTTGTATTCGACCGAGTGGGCTGGTGCGTTGTATATATTACTGCATTTTATTTAGATGTTATAGACGGTTGGCCCGGCAGTATTTTTTTCAAATACCCCTATGTTTTGAAGAACTGGTCCGGCCTGTTTTTATTGCTGCAAGCAAATGTGGCGATTGGTATGGCTTTGGTGGCCACCCAGCGCTTTGAGGCTATCCGTGAATTGATATTGGCGTTGATACTAACGGCAACAGTGGTATTTAAAATAACCAGCCCGGTATTCACTCGCATAATACTAAAAAACCGGTGAAGCCGGTGTGAAGTTGGGATGCCGGTAAGGCGGTTCGCAGAGTATTTTGAAATAGGCTCTAAGTAATTTCCGATATTTATTAGTTAGTAAATCGGATATAAAGGCTTGTGTGATCTGCGCTATAATTACTCTACCGAGCTATATTAATGTCTCAATAAAGATTGTGCTTCCATAATTTATCCAAAGAAGAGAGCTTTGGCGGTATCGCTCTGTTGGATGGCTATTGATATGTAAGTCACTAATTCTGGGGAAGGCCGGATATGAACAGCAGATCTGTTGTTTCGCTAAAGCAAGCACGGCATTCCTGTGAAGGCTGTACTGTTCCCGGTCTTTGTTTGGCGGATAATCTGTTGGATCACTCTCCAGGAGAGGGGCGAGCCAAACTTGGCTCGATTATACATCAGCACCGTTTATTGAACCGGGCCGAGTACCTGTTTATCGCGGGTGACCGGTTCACAGCCTTATATATTATATGCTCAGGGTCGGCAAAGTCGTATGTGTTATCCGAGAGCGGTGAACAACAAATTACCGGATTCCATTTTCCCGGTGACCTTATCGGTATAGACGGTTTCGATACTGGGAGGCATGCTTACAGCCTGGAGTTTCTGGAAACCAGCAGTGTTTGCCGGGTTGGTCTGGCGGAGTTGGATAAATTGCTTGCTGAGTCGTCGGTGTTACGCAGTTGCGTATTAAAGGTGATGAGTCATGCGCTGATTGAAGAGCAGCGGCTATTGTTGAGCCTTGGCAAACTCAATGCCGAGCAACGCCTGGCTGGTTTTTTACTGGACTTGTCGGTGCGTTTTAAGCACCGTGGGGTTTCGGAGCATGCTTTCAACCTCAGTATGTCACGTAACGATATCGCTAATTATCTGGGTCTGGTTGTTGAAACCATCAGCCGCACGTTAAGCAAGTTTCAGCGGCTGGGGTTGATCGACGTACAGCGCCGCCGGATTCAGATCCTTCAAGCTGATAAATTAAAGTCCTGTGTTGATGCGGATGATGGTGAAGACTGGATGTCAGTTTCACCGGAAACGCCTATTCTGCCGTCGCAGGCTGTGCTGGATCCACCAACGTGAGTTTATTTTCTAATTGATAAATCCGGTGTAAGGTGTCGACCAGTGTGTCTGGGTTCAGGCTGATCGAGTCAATACCCAGTTTGACCAGATATTCGGCGATTTCAGGGTAGTCGGAAGGTGCCTGGCCGCAAATGCCGCTATAGCAGTGATTGCGTCTGGCCCCTTCAATCGCCATGCGAATCATTTTCAATACTCCCGGGTCACGCTCGTCGAAATCAAAAGCGACGGTTTCCGAGTCGCGATCCACGCCCAGTACCAGCTGAGTTAAGTCATTGGAGCCAATTGAAAAACCGTCAAACAGTTTCGCGAATTCATCGATAAGCAGGATATTATTCGGAATCTCGCACATCATATAGACTTCCAGCCCGTGTTCGCCCCTGACTAAGCCATGTTTTTGCATAGTACTCAGAACAGCCTCCGCTTCCTGCACCCGTCGGCAAAACGGAACCATGACTTTCAGATTATTCATGCCCATCGTTTGCCGTACATGTTTTATTGCCAGACACTCCAGGGCGAAACCGTCGGCGTATAAAGGGTGCGCATAACGTGCGGCGCCCCGAAATCCCAGCATGGGGTTTTCTTCGAGGGGCTCAAAATCCCGGCCACCGATCAGGTTGGCATATTCATTGGTTTTAAAGTCCGATAACCTGGCAATTACCGGTCTTGGATAAAATGCGGCGGCAATCATACCGATACCTTCAGAAAGTTTTTCAATAAAATAATCCGCACCGCTGTTGTAATCGGCGATTAATGTTTTGAGCTGCTGTCGTTGACTCCGGTCTTTGATTTTGTCCGGTTTAAGCAGTGCCAGCGGATGCGCTTTTATTGTTTCACTGATAATAAATTCCATCCGTGCCAGACCCACGCCGTCGCAGGGCAGGCCGCTTAATGCAAAAGCCCGTTCAGGAGTGCCGACATTCAGCATCAGCTCAGTTTTAGGTTTTGGTAAATTATCGAGATGTATGACTTGTTCGTTAAAGTCAAGTTTGCCGGTATAAATTTTGCCGGTGTTGCCTTCTGCGCAGCTGACGGTTACCAGCATGCCGTTCTGCAAAGTATCCGTGGCTTCATGTGCACCGACTATTGCGGGGATGCCCAGCTCGCGCGCAACAATCGCGGCATGGCAAGTGCGTCCGCCCCGGTCAGTTATAATAGCACCGGCTGCTTTCATTACCGGCCCCCAATCGGGACGGGTATTTTCAGCAACCAGTACTTCACCCGGCCGGAAATCATACAGTTCATCCGGTGAAAAAATCTTGCGCACTTTACCAATTGCAACCTGGTTACCGATTGCCCGGCCGGTTAAAATTACATCGCCTTTCTGCTGCATTTGGTAGGTTTTATGAATATTGGTTGGCCGGAGTGACGCAACTGTTTCCGGACGCGCCTGGATTAGATACAGTTCACCGTCGATGCCGTCTTTGGCCCATTCCATATCCATGGGGACGGGTTTTCCGGCTTTATCACTGTAATGTGCTTCGGTTTTAATCGCATAATCCGCCAACTTGAGCACTTCCTGATCGGAGATGCAGTACTGCGTCCGATCGATATCCGGGGTGGAGATATTCCGGATGCTTTCACCCGGTTTTTCCGAATAAATCATTTTCAAACGTTTTGCACCCAGGATGTGTTGTAATACCGACCGGTAGCCTTGTTGAAAAGTCGGTTTATGTACATAAAATTCGTCCGGATCAATTAAACCTTGTACGATGTTTTCACCCAAACCGTAAGCGCCGGTAATATAGACAACATCGCGAAAACCGGACTCGGTATCCAGGCTGAACATTACGCCGCTGGCGGCCAGATCTGAGCGGACCATTTTCATGATGCTAATGGATAAAGCCACTTTGAAGTGATCAAAGTTATTATTGATACGGTAGGTGATAGCCCGATCGGTAAATAAAGACGCAAAGCAATGACGGCAGGCATCAAGTAGAGCGGTATCACCCTGTATGTTCAAATAGGTATCATGCTGGCCGGCAAAGCTGGCATTCGGTAAATCTTCAGCAGTGGCCGAACTGCGTACGGCCACAGATAAATCCTCGCCGTATTGTTTTTGCAGTTCATGATAAGCCGCTAAGATTTCAGTGCGTAATTTATCGGAAATCCCGATATTATAAATCAAGTGACGGATGACTTTGCCTTGCAGGCTTAATAGCTCGACATCATTCGGGTTGAGCTTGTCCAGTAAATTATGGATCTTATCCCAGGCACCTGCAGAATCCAGCATATCCCGATAGGCTTCAGCCGTAATTGCAAAACCATTGGGTATTTTAATATTTTGAAAGCTTAAGTGATGATACATTTCACCCAGCGAAGCATTTTTCCCGCCCACCAAAGGCACATCATCAATGCTGATATCTTTAAACCATTTTATATAGCCCATTTTAAGTCACTCTTGCAGCCAGCGTATTGCGTCAGTGTAATGCTCAAAGTATCTGGTTTCTCCCGGGACAAACCAGGATCCAACTTTAGTGCCTATTCCCTGCCAGTTCTTGTTACCATAAATGGCGATTTTTTCGAATTTTCTGCCGTGTTTTAAGCCGAGTTTGAAATCATCCCAGGCGGCACGCAGTTCCCACGACTCCATTTCAGTTCCATCAAATAATAGTCTTATTTTAGGGTTTTTGACGCCTTCCAGCGCGGAGTTAATCATTGGGGTAATAGTTTCATAGTCTTCATGGGTTAATTTTCCAACTGCCTTTAATGACAGGAAAAAATCAGAGCCGATACGTTCAATTCCAATAAATAAACCATGGCGGGTTATGTCCATAATCTAAAGTCACTTCTGTTATTGAAATATGCAAAACCCACTTGTAAATTTTCCTAGATAAATAAATCAGTATACAGGCCTGAAAAAACTGCCACCTTGATTCTCTGTATTACATTCGAAAAATAAGTATCAATATGAGCCAGTTGCATCAGCTGCTTCCTGAACCGTGTTTCACCATAGCTGATTTTCAATATCTTTAATTGATGTATATCAATATAGGGCAGTGATAAGGTTTTAGGTTGCCGCCGGCAATAATGGTGTTTTTAATGCGACAATTGTTGATGTAAATCAAGATAAGTTTGGCTAAAACTGGTTTTAATTGCAGTCTGGATTTTTGTAAGAGAGGTTAAAATGCAGGCTGGCGAAGTTTGTAAACGTGATGTGGTAACGGCAGCAGCAGATATGCCTGTCGTTGAGATAGCGCAATTAATGCGTAAGCAGCATGTCGGCAGTATTGTTATTGTTGATGAAAAAGATACAATCAGCAAACCGGTAGGTATTATTACAGATAGAGACCTGGTGTTGGAAGTGTTGGCTTTGAAGGTTGACCCTCTAAAACTGCTGGTTTCTGATTTGATGAGCGATGATATTATTTTTAAAAACTATAATGATGATATCTGGCATTGCATGCAGGTGATGAAATCCAATGGTATCAGGCGACTGCCGATTGTTGATCATCGTCAATCATTGATTGGCATTATTACTTTGGATGATGTTATTGATGTGCTTATCACTCAGTTGGGGGAGTTATCAAGGACCATATCAAATGAGCAGTACCGGGAAAAGTCTACTCGTCAGCGCATCTGAATTTTTCCGGTATCCAAAAATGAAAAACATAAAATATGCCGCCGTCATACTGTTTTCATTCAGCTGTTTGATTTTTTTTATGCTTGCCGCGTATGCGCAGCAAACAGGGGAGTCAATTAGCAAGCAGGGCATTGTGCATGATGATCTTTATATGGCTGGTGGCAATATACATATTCGGGCCGAAGTAACGGGTGACGTGGTCGCGGCAGGAGGCCGTGTATTTATCAGGCAAAAAGTGAAGGGTGATGTTATAGCCGCCGCCGGCCGGGTGTTGATGATGGCTGAAGTATCAGATGATGTCCGGCTGGCTGGCGGTGATGTGACTTTATCAGGGCATGTGGGTGACGATGCGATCCTCGCAGGCGGCAGTGTGACGGTAACGCCGGAGAGCATTATTGAAGGACGCGGGTGGTTGTCAGGCGGTTATCTGGATATTGCCGGCCATTTCAAACAGGAGCTAAAAGCTGCCGGTGGCCGGATTATTTTAAACGCAAGGGTGGACGGAGATGTGGAGTTAACGGGGGAGTGGGTTAATATTTCATCATCAACCGTAATCAACGGCGATTTGATTTACCGCAGCCCCAATAAGGCTGAAATAGATAATGCAGCCAAGATTAATGGCACTATTAAACATATTCCTGCCGAGCGTCCCGGTCTCGGTGTCTCTACAGGTGAATTTATATTTGCAGGGTTGCTGGTTTTTTTAGGTGTGCTCGCTACGGCTATTTTAACCGGATTGGTGCTATATGTTGCGCTCCCGGGAGTATTTCATGCCGGTTCGGAACTGGCCAAACAACAACCTTTAAAATATCTGGGTCTGGGTTTTCTGATATTGGCGGTACCACCGGCCGTTATGGGTGTGCTTATATTCACATTGATTGGTTTACCATTAGCGATAGCGCTGTTTTTTTTGTACGGTTTATTTTTACTTTTCAGTATTTTTATTGGCATATTTTATGCCGGTGATCGATTAATAAGGTTAATCAAAAAAGATCCGGTTTTTTCAAAACGCCAACATATCGTTTATTTTTCAACAGCAATCTTATTGTTTCTTTTGCTTAATTTAATACCTTTTGTGGGCAACCTGGTTTTTCTGTTTTTGATAATGACTGGGATGGGTGTTTTGTCGCAAATCGTATTCAACATTTTTAAAGAGCAACGGATCGCAAACTCCTAAAAAGCAATCGGGCACTGTGTTTGATGAATATGCAATAAAAAAGGTTCGACTGCCTGCGATGAACCTTATTATCATTTCTTAGGCTTTAATCATTTAATGCGCGAATTTTGATTTTTTTGCCGTCATCAACTTCATCGCTAGGGTGGTCGATAACGGTTTCACCCTCTGCTATGCCGGCAAGAATCTGGGCAGTTAAACCATTACGCCGACCGATCTGCACGACACGGCGTTTGGCGCGGTGACTTTCTGCGACGAATATGGCCCAGCCGTCCTGGTAACGAAACAGGCTGCTCGCGGGTACCTGTAGAACATTGTCTTGATGCCAAAGAATAAAGCGTGCTTCGACGCGGTAGCCATCGCCCAGCCGTTGCCATTCATCAACAGGCGAGGTGAAGTCCGAAATGACCAGCACGCGCTGTTCCTCCACACCCAAAGCGGATATTTTGGTAAAGCCGACCGGTTCAATAACGCGCACCAGGCCTTGCAAAGGCTGCGTGCCGCCCCAGCGATTAAATAAAACCCGCATGCCCGGTTTGATTTTTACCGCGTCTGCAGACAATACATCGACTTCAATTTCTAACGCCGACGGATCACCTACTTCCAACAGAGGATCACCGGTGCGTACCGGTCCTTCGCATTCACGCGTTACTTTGAGAATAGTACCGTCGATTGGAGCACGCACAGTCACCCGTTCTGCCGGTGAGTCGCCGGTGATTACGGCTGAATGTTGCAGGGTAGTGCGGGCGGCTTCCAAATCGTATTTGGCGACATCAACATTGAAGTCGGCCGAGCGTTTTGTAGCGGAAGTGGTTTGCACTTCAACTAATGCTTTATCAAAAACATCACGTGATATCATCCCTTTATCCATCAAAGGCCGCAGGCGCTTGAGTTCTTTGCCCGCCAGCTCCGCTGTGGAACGTGCCGCACGGGCCTGCTCTTCGGCGGCTTGTAAGGCCGATTCGGCAGCCGCTACTTGTGCCTTGGCCTGGGCGCGACTGCGGGAGTCCAGTACTTGCGATGCCAGAGGTGTGATTCCCAGTAACTCCTGGTTTTGTTTTACCGGATCGCCGACATTCAGTTCCTGTCGACAGGCGATACCGTCGACCGGTGCGGAAATAATATAGCGGTCAATGAGCCGCGTGCGGCCTTCTTCTTCAACACTGATCGTCATTGGTCCGTATTTAGCCGTAACAATCTCAACCAGCACAGGTTGCGGCCAGAAACCCCAAATCAGCAAACCTGTAATCAATACTATAATCAGCGCGAGCATAGGATGTTTGCGTAAAAGTAATATCATCGGTTTACTCCTTGGTTTTGAGTACGGCGACCATATCGAGATGGGCCAGGTTACGCCAAATCATTCCTGCAGATATAATGGATGACACGATTACCACCAATGCGGCGAAGGCATAAATATTCATGCCTAATACAAGCGGGACACGATATAAGTCGGTGTCAAATGCATAGGCTATATAGGCACATAAGCCATAGCCGATTAATAATCCCGGCGGAATGGCGATTAATGTTAGCAGGCCCAGTTCCCCCAAAAGAATATAAGCGACTTCAGCACGTTCGAAGCCCAGCACTCTCAGACTGGCCAGCTCACGATTGCGCTCAGACAAAGCGATACGCATACTGTTATAAATGACTCCAAAAGCGATGCTGCCGCCGAGCAGGGTGGCAACAAATGTAAAGAACAACAAGGTTTCCGCGATCGTATCGTAAAAAGCCTGAATGGCCGATTTGTGTTCCACAATGCCGGCAATTTGTGGCATATCTTTAAGTCTGGCATAGACATCACGCTGATAGCGTTCATCGATTTTAAGCCGGGCGCCGGAGATTGTATTACCTTCTTTCAATAAACGGTTTAATGTGTCATGTTGCATATACGCATTCACATCGAGATACTCTTTAGCCGTACCAGCCATCGGTACCCGCACTGTAGACCGGTTCCCCTCCAGTACCTCAATGGTCAACATATCTCCGGGTTTTATTTGCAGCAGCTCAGCCAGGTAATCAGTGAGAATCACACCCCCTGCCGGAATGTCGATTGTGTTCAATTCAGTATCGAGCAGGCGCAACAGTTTACTGCCGGACTGAATACCGTGTACCGAAGTGCGGTAAAACCGGTGCTCGAATTGTAATTTTGCCGGTACTGTGCGAAAACCTTCTGCATACTCCACGCCCGGCAGATTACGCAGCGAATATAATGAACGGGCTGAAGCCGGTTCGGTATAGATTGCGATAATATCGCCGCGCTGGCTCAGGCCATATTGCATTTCTATCATATGGTCGATCGCGCTTTTTTGAAAATTACCCACCATCATCGTGCCACAAGCCATGCTAATGCCGGTTATTGTCAATAGTGATTTCCAGGGGCGGCGTTCAATATGCCTAAAAATCATACGTGTCGGCTGTGAAAAAAACCGTTGTAAGCCCAGACGCTCTATTACCGTGGTGTGATAGATTGCGGGTGGTTCCGGACGCATTGCCTGAGCCGGTGGCAGGCGGACCGCAGCATAAACTGCATGCAAGGTGCCGGCTATTGCCACTGTAATGCCGATTAGAACTGCGGTGATGATAACCTGTGGTTTAAGTACATAAATCATAAACGGCAGGCTATAAAACTCCATATACAGATTGCTCATACCCTGGCCCATCCAGATACCGGTGCCAATGCCGGCGAAGGTGCCAATGCCGACGAGCATTAACACAAGTTTGAGATAATGCAGCCCGACTGCAAAGTTACTGTAACCGAATGCTTTAAGAGCGGCGATTTGCTCACGTTGCAAGCTGATCAGGCGACTGATGACCACATTGAGTAAGAATGCTGCAACTCCGAAAAAAATAACCGGGAATACTGTTGCATTGGTTCGCTGTTGTCTGAGTTCTTCCGATAGAAAACGGTTGGAAAGCTGATCTTTGCGTGCGTACGCACCGATGCCGCCGAAAGGTTTGAGCAGTTCATCCAGGCGGTCGATAACATCCTGGGCATTGCCGCTTTTAGTCAAAGTCAGTGTGACATTGTTAAATGCGCCTTCCATATCATAAGCGGTGGCCAGCGGCTTGCGCGCCATCCACAGGACGCCATAACGCTGGTGGTCGGGAAACATCGCGCCGGGCCCAATCTGATAAATATATTCCGGTGATAAAGCATCCCCGATTACAGTCAATGTTTTGCGCCGGCCGTTAATTGTGGCCCGCAACTTGTCGCCGGGCAGCAGCCCATGAGCACGGGCAAAATCCGTGTTCAGCAGCACTTCATTATCCCGCCCGGATTCGAGCAGCCGGCCGCTGCGTAAATAAACCTGGTTCAGCAGCCCGGGACTTGCATCAGGCAGCGATATCAAATGCCCGCTTACAGGGTCGTCAAACCCGGCTACATCCAGGTTAATATAAGCAACCACCCGTGTTTCAATCTTATCAACACCGGGAATCGCAGCAATGCGCTCTACCAGTGATAAAGGTGCGCGTTTGAGTGACGCAAATACCTGGGCAAAGTGGTGATTGCGGTAGTAGGTTTCGCGAGTTTTGTATAAAGAGTCAACAGTGCTTAAGGACATAATGAAAATGCTGACGCCGCCAACAATCACCATCGCAATCGCCAGTGCCTGCATGCGCATAGCCCAGAGTTCACGCCACATTTTTATGTCAATGGCCTGCATTACCAGCTGAGTTCGCCTGGGGTGAGCGGCGCTTCGTTGATCTGTATTTCGGTGATCAGCCCGTCGGCTAAACGGATAACCCGATCTGCCATTTGCGCGATATCGGCATTATGGGTGATTACAGCCGTGGTGGTTCCCAGTTCCCGGTTAATTCGTTGTAGCGCTTCCAGCACGACGATTCCGGTTTTTGAATCAAGCGCGCCGGTGGGCTCATCGCATAACAGTACATCCGGTCGCTTGGCAATTGCACGGGCGATCGCGACCCGTTGCTGTTCTCCGCCGGAAAGTTGTGCCGGAAAATGGTCCAGACGCTCACCCAGGCCCACCAGTTGCAGAGCTGTTTCGGGTTGCATCGGTTGCTTGGCGATCTCGGTAACAACAGCGACATTTTCCCGCGCGGTTAAACTCGGAATTAAATTATAAAACTGAAATACAAAGCCCACATGATAGCGGCGATAGGCAGTTAACTCATGCTCAGTAGCATGAGTCAGGTCTTGCCTGCCATACAGTACGTGCCCTTCGGTTGGAATGTCCAGACCGCCCAGAATATTGAGCAATGTTGATTTGCCGCTGCCTGAAGCGCCTAATAATATTGTGAATTCACCACGATACAGATCCAAATCTATCCCGCGCAGCGCATGTACTTGAACCTCACCCATCTGGTAGACCTTGGTAACGCCATGAACATGAAATACAATATCTGTATCTATCCGCTTATAGCTGCTCGGCTTATCCACTGACATAAATAACTCCAGGGTTGATCCAGTCAGTATAACAATTGGCAGATAGCATATGAGTTGATCTAAATCAGTACTAATAGCTGCAATGTGCTTGATTTAACTTAGTCAACTTAGCGGTCTAAAGATCATGTTGATTTGATAGGTTTTGGGGTGCTGATACAGGCTCAAGGAAGTTCGTAAGTTTTTGATTATAGTTTGCTATTGTTTGTCAGCGTGTAGCCCAGCGACGCAGGTAGTCATAGGGTTCAAAAAAAACCCCGGGCAGATTTTTTGCTCGGCTTTGTTTTCATTATCAAGGATAATACTGGTGCTGGAAAATCTTTAGTAAACGGGTATTTGTCATGAGAGTTTATTTGTGAAAATCAAAGCGGTTGCTGTTTACTGAAACGATTTTAAGTATCGTTAATAGTCTGGTTTTTAAAGTTTAAAAATTTAATTTAATCAGGAGTAAAAAAAATGCCTCAGTATATTATTACTTATTTAGGCGGCAATCAGCCGGCAAGCCCGGAGGAGGGGAAGCAGCATTTTGCGAAGTATATGGAGTGGCTGTCTGCATTGGGTGATGCGGCGGTCAGCCCTGCGAATCCGTTGAAGGGCACCAATACCGTTCGCCCGGATGGCACGGTAAGTACCGAAAGCACAACACAGATGTCAGGCTTTACGGTAATAGAAGCCGATTCGATAGATGCAGCAATTTCGATTGCAAAAAACTGCCCATTTCTGGAGATCGGCGGCTCGCTTGAAGTCTCGGAGTTAATGAAAATGCCGATGCCGGATCAAAATTAAATCTTCCGGCTAAGTTATGGAAAATATGAGGTTTTCTCTATTGAATAGGGATGCCTGGGGAGGCGGGCTTATGACTTTTGTTATATTTACATATCTGAAACTGGTCAATATCATGTGGGAGATGCTGGTAATTATAGTCCCCCATGATGAAAAATATTATTTACATTAGTGATATTAGTCCGGAATTTGAAATGGATATGCTGCCTCAAATTCTGAAATCCGCGCAACAAAGAAATAGCATGAATAATATTACCGGAATGCTGTTCTACGGCTCCGGGCATTTTATGCAGTCCATCGAGGGTCCGGATGAAGAGGTTCGTGAGCTGATCGTCAGAATCGGCAAAGATAAACGCCATCGTAATATCCAGATTATTGCCAACCGGGAAATTGAACACCGAATGTTTCCCAACTGGTGGATGGGGTTGTCTAATATGGATGACCGGGTTTTGCTGTCGGAAGAGTATTGCGAACTGATCCAAACGAATCTGGATGATATTGAAGATTCATCCGAGTATGAAGCGGCGGTGCTGGAGTTTTTCAGAGACTTTTGTGAATATGTCGGTGATGAATCTGAATCCTGGCAGGCTGATGCCTGATAAATGAAAGATAAAAAAGGGGGCTATAAGCCCCCTTTTTTATGACTAATGCTGTACCGGCTAATCAGAATAGCAGTGGCTGATCATTTGGTACGGTTTGATCGATCGGCCCCTGACCACCGGGATCCATATCCGGGTCCGCGGTCAACACTTCAGGATTAGTGATACCGACCCCACTGTAAATGGTTGAAGCAAGCGCCATTGGCTCGAAATCATAGCTGGTGCTGGTGGGGTCCTGCACCTGATTATTGGTGCCGACTGTTCCCACGCGCTGTGTGGTGCCGACCACTTTGCCTAACGCACCCGCAGGGCGCATAGCTTCACCGCCTAGAGTGAACAGGTTCTGGCAGTTACCGTGATCCCAGCCGATAGAGCCGTTCAGGTTACAGCGGCGGCCGAAATCACCGATGACATTGATCATAATATTGTCAGTGCGGCGTGCCAGCATACCCGGTGTTTGGGTGACACCTGCGGTCTGAGTACCTGAATATTTGATGTGTTTCACTGCGGCACGTAATGCCTCGAACAGATTTTGCATGCGGTCCGGATAGCGGTCTGCACCGTTATTGTGATCGTCCCATCCACCAAGGCCGTTACTGCCGGAAACCGTGATAAACAGGCTGTCAGGGTTTTCAACCGCGAGTGTGACCGCGGCACGCAGCCGGTCGGCGAAACCAGTGTTCGGATATTGCAATACGTTTGCACCGTCAACATCATCTGCCTGATCCGCAACCTCGGTAACGGTCGGTAAAGTCTGGTTCGATGCATCACTCAGTGCCTGTATCCTGTTTTCCAGGTTGGCCCGTGATGTGAATGCATCGGTGACTCTTTGAAAGCGAGCCTGCGCGGCCGGCGATTGTACCAGATTTGCCAGCGCTTCCAGCTCAGTGCCGTTGCCATCGTTATCCCGCAGATAAGGATTATCGAAATCATTATCCAGGGTATTAAACCGCAGGCCGACCGGTACCACTGCATCCGGGTCTGTCTGGAAGAAAGTGGTGTCACCTTCAAAAGAGACAAACGGTAGAATCAGTTCACTCAGTAAACGGTTATTGCCGATGCCCGGGTCCGGGTGATCCAGTAACGGATGGCCGTCAAATGCAGCGCGGAAACGGTCCATCACTACCGCCATGCGGGTACCTATACCCGGTGTTACATCCGTGTCGGTGCTGCCTTTCTGGTTCTGGAAGATACTTTGACGATGCGAGCGGGTATCAATGATGCGCTTGAACATCGTGCGGTATACAGACATATAGTTGTTTTCGACCAGAAACTCCATTACATCGCCGCCGGCACCTGACCAGAACGCACGCGGTGTAATTAAGCCGTTGTTGTCGTTCTGCAACCGGGTAATGCCGGGTATCGCGTTTTCATAAGAGCTTTGCGAAGCTGCAGCGATATCACCGATCACACTGAGGTTGCCGGACAACTCCGATGGGCCGCCATACAGAAAGATATTGATCACCTGTGGTAACCGTTCCAATGTCGGAAATTGCGCGGTCAATTGGTTCAGGTCCACGTTTGCCGCGTCGTAATTTACCGGGGCTGCGTGAGCGGTGTTGACTAATGACTGGAGCGTCAGCGATGACGGCACGAATATCGCCGTACCTGACGCGCTCATTGTTTTTAGGAATGCTCTGCGTTTCATTGCTACTAACCCCTTTTGTTAATTTACCGCTTTCACGTAATAGGTTTCGGCCAGACGCGATATGTAGTCGAATACGATCGATGCAACATCGTCCTGCCTGAAATTCCGGATGATATCGTTACCATCAGCGTCCTGATCCAGGTGGTTATTAACCAGGATCGGGCTGCCTGGATCAACCAGCAAACCGTTTAGCTCTTCGGCAGTTGCCTGTCGTTGGAGTACCGTCAGGAACAGGTAATGAATAAAGTCTGCGGGTGACATTGCTGCAATATCCGGTTTAACCGCATCGTCTTCGGTGTCATCGCCGTCCAGTGTTGGATCGAGTACTTCATCAGACATGAAGAACAGCCCGGGCAGATAAACGTCCTGACCGTTAACATCTCTGCGACGGCCCCGGTATGCACCGGTATTCATCAGTACGTTTTCGCGCGCGGCTTTATGGAAATTGGCAAAGCTGAGTGCATCGGTCGGTACTTCCGGCACACGTCCGATTTTCAATGTCATGGTATGCCAGGCCATATCACCCATATAAAGCGGGTTATTGACATCAGAGGCCATGTTTCGCCAGACGCGCTCATCAATACTGCCGGAGTTAGTGCGTGAGTCCCATTGCAGAGCCTGCAGCGTCGGTAACAGGAACTCGTCAAAACCTTTGACTCTCTCGGTATTCATCAGGTATTCACGGGAGAAGATAATGCCTTTGAACAGATCTTCGAACGTGTTCATGCCGCTGTTAACCAGAGATTCACACATTGCCAGGCGGTCATCGGTGGAGCGGGCGGCCATCATGTAATTGACCACAACTTCACAGACACGAGGCAGTAACAGCGGGTGGCCGGATACGACATTGTAGAAATCATCGCAACGCGTGATAAAAAAGCCGCCTGAATCGCCGATGCCGTCACCATTGGTATCTTCCTGCAAAATCACCTGAGGTTCGGTATTCGGGAAACTGGTGCTGCTCAGCTCATAGTTCTGGTCTTCCGGCAGCAGGATTACATCCTGACACGCGATCCCGACCCGGTCGGCATCTTCGGCGCGATCGAACAGGCCAAGAAACTCTTCCAGGCCTTCAACGCCGACGTTCTGACCGGAACGGCCGATACGCCAGTTCATGATGCTGGGCATATAAGACCTTATAATCTGCCGTATGCCGACCCGGTTTGTGATTTGCTCGACCAGAAAACTATAGGTTTTCTGACAGTCATTCGGGTTGGTGCTTTCCATTTCTTCGGCGCAGGTGAACATAATGGTGTTCGACAGAAACAAAGAAATGGCGGCAATAAAAGAAGTCCGGCTGGCCGGATATTCGGCGATCAGTGCATAGGGCTCTTCTTTCGGCTTGCCATCATTACTGAAATTATATTTTTGTAAATCCGGATCCGGATTGCCGTTTTCATCAAGCCCCAACAGCGTTTCCTGAATTTGTGCAACAGTTGCATTATCCAGCTCGTTATTGATAGAGCTGCGGAATGTCTGAAGGTAGGTTGATGCGGTACTGCTGAGCGTCGGATTGGCAAGGCCGGCGGAAAGATCAAAAAAGTCTTCAACCGGGATGCCTTTATATACCGCTGCCGCAGCTTTACTGGCAACCTGATATTTTTGTGTGGAAGAAAGTGAGTCGTACTCTTCAGCGCTGAGCGGAGCTGCAAAGCCACTTGGGATAAAATCATTAGTGGCATTTTCACTGGGCAGGCCCGCGTCGCAGGAGGCCAGAGCTACAACAGAAGCAACAATAGATAGTCTGAGAATTTTCATAACGCCCATACCTTTCAATCAGGACAGTTTATTTTGGGTAACCGCATGCTTTCTAAATAAAAAAATATGCGAATTACGAGTATCCGTAGAGTGCCTGATTGTGGATCAACTGACTGCGAATACGTTCACAAAAACAGGGCTGTTGAGGG
Source organism: Gammaproteobacteria bacterium (assembly GCA_028284675.1). Taxonomy (GTDB): domain Bacteria; phylum Pseudomonadota; class Gammaproteobacteria; order HTCC5015; family HTCC5015; genus JANQRI01. The sequence continues at coordinate 53,707 of JANQRI010000031.1, forward strand.
CTCCAAAATCGGCGATTTGTGACTATGTCGGCAACTTTGATACGAACTGTCGGCATGGTTTACAGTTATGTGATGATCTGCGTTTTTAGGCATAAAAATACCGGTTTTTTTCTATACTAAATCCATCCTCTTTCTGCACATTTGATATGTTGCACCTTGCAGTTAAGGGCGTTACCGGCCTAGGCTTTAGAGCCTTTCAAAGTGTGGTATGAACAGGCTTTGCCTAACCTTAAAGCATGGTGATTGATAAGCCGTGATCGCCGTCACGAAAGTAAACGGATATGCGGTCTAGAATCCATAATCATGAACAAAACCAAACGTATATCGGCAGTGCTTTCAGTTGCAACTGCGCTATTACTTAAAACCGGTTGCAGTGATGAAGGCGGTGAAGGCGACTCAGGGCAGTTAACAGAGCCGAATACAACCGCACCGCAGCTGCTCGGAGAATGGCGTGGTATTTGTAAGAATACCCCAACCAGCACTATAACCAGCACGGCGGTCACCGTAACTGCGGCCTCCGGTGGTGGAGGCGGCGGTGGGGGCGGGGGTGCGAATGGTGAGTCGGAACGCACGACCATTACATTTAACCAAAACGGCACTGCATCAGGTGTGACCGATTATTTCAGTGCCAGTGACTGTAACAGCTCATTTAATATCGGCCTTTATCGTTTTGATATTACCTATACGGTCGGTGCTGATTTAATTGCCGTCGACGGCAGCAATGCAAAAGCACTGGATCTGATCGACGGCGATACCGTGACCTATACGATTTTTCAGGTGGTAAATACTTTTGATCTATATCTGGGTGATGCAGCACGCAGCACCCCCGGTAATGATGGTGTTACATCAGCAACACGTTTTAATGGACTGGGTGAGCGGTTTATCAAACAATAACGGCTGTCACACTATTAAAGTGTTTCTTTGAAGTGGCTTACAAAAAGCGTTTGATTCAATTGCAATTATGTCATTCCTGCGCAGGCAGGAATCCAGGTTCACCTGTCATCAAAATGATGAATTAATTCAAGCCCATAAATCTATTCGTGACTGATTCTTTCGGTTAATTGTGCTTTTCCAAGTCGCTTCCATATTGAAGTGTTTATTCGTAGTAGCGACAAAAAGTGTTTGATTCAATCACAACTAAGTCATTCCTGCGCAGGCAGGAATCCAGGTTCACTTTCCGCCAAAATGATGAATTAATTCGACCCCATAAA
>JANQRI010000035.1 GCA_028284675.1 Gammaproteobacteria bacterium
CCTGATTGGACCGATCGCGATGGAAGACGGATTACGTTTTGCGATACGCGAAGGTGGTCGCACGGTGGGTGCCGGCGTCGTTACCAAAATTATTGAATAGGTTGTTAACCAATGGGCCGGCAGATAAGACGGCCAAATGCAGACAATAGACAGTTAAGTGTTGGAAAGCCCAGCTAAAAACAAGTGTTAGGGCAGTAGCTCAATTGGTAGAGCAGCGGTCTCCAAAACCGCAGGTTGGGGGTTCGAGTCCCTCCTGCCCTGCCAAACAATAAGCTGACAACACACACAGAAAACAGATAGATTGATGACAGCAGCAGAAACAACAAAATCACGATTTGACAGTATGAAGCTCGGTTTGGGAGCGCTGCTGATATTGGCTGGTATGGGCGCTTTTTATTACTATGCCGATGAGCTTATTCTGCTTTACAGAGTGCTTATATTGCTTGGGGCTGTTGTGCTTTCGGCAGTCATCTTCTATCAGACCGCAGCCGGTAAATCGATCTGGGTTTACTTACAGGATGCTCGTACGGAGTTACGCAAAGTGGTATGGCCGACTCGTGCTGAGACATTGCAGACTACCCTGCTTGTGTCTGTAGTGGTTATCATTGCCGGTTTTGGATTATGGGGTCTGGACCTGTTGTTTGGGTGGATGGTTAGAGGCCTGTTGTCATTGTGATAAGTTATTAATAGAGGCCCGGAAATCAAGATGTCAAAACAATGGTATGTCGTTCAGGCATATTCAGGATATGAAAACCATGTTAAGCGTTCTTTGGAAGAGCGCGTAAAACGTCTGGACATGGGTAAGCACTTTGGTGAAATTCTCGTGCCTACCGAAGAGGTAGTTGAAATGCGTGAAGGACAAAAACGCAAAAGCGAGCGCAAGTTTTTCCCGGGTTATGTGCTTGTGAAAATGGAAATGAATGATGAGAGCTGGCACCTTGTAAAGGAAGCGCCCAAAGTTTTGGGTTTCATTGGTGGTTCAAGTGATAAGCCTGCACCGATCAGTGAAGATGAGGCGATGGCGATAATGCAGCGGATGCAGGAGGGTGCAGAGAAACCCAAGCCTAAAGTGCTGTTTGAGCCCGGTGAAGTTGTGCGTGTTATTGAAGGGCCTTTTAATGATTTTAATGGTGTTGTTGAAGAGGTCGATTTCGAAAAAAGCCGGCTTAAAGTTTCGGTGCTCATTTTTGGGCGCTCAACACCGGTTGAGCTGGGTTTTGGTCAGGTCGAAAAAGCCTGATTGTGCCGGTGCTGTATTGTTTTAGAGGATTTTGAGTTTTATCCGGTTTTTTTAGTGAGATGTAAACACTGCGCCGGTTTTATCCGGCATGACATTAACAGGGGAGAACGGTTTATGCCGTTCGTTTGCACCCACAGAGGTAAAAATGGCAAAGAAAATTGAGGCATATATCAAGCTGCAGGTGCCTGCCGGCAGTGCAAATCCAAGCCCGCCTGTCGGACCTGCGTTGGGTCAGCATGGCGTAAATATTATGGAGTTTTGTAAAGCGTTTAACGCGCAAACGCAGAACCTTGAACAAGGGCTGCCAATTCCAGTTGTAATCACTGTATATAATGACAGAAGCTTTACTTTTATTACCAAAACACCTCCGGCGTCAGTATTACTGAAAAAGGCGGCGGGTTTGGCCAAAGGAAGTGATCGGCCCAATACAAACAAAGTGGGCAAAGTGACACGCGACCAGCTCGAGGAAATAGCCAAAACAAAAGAGCCTGACTTAACCGCTGCTGACATTGATGCGGCAGTGCGTACGATTGCAGGTAGTGCGCGTAGTATGGGGCTGGAAGTTGAGGGGGTTGAGTAAATGGCAAAGCTCAGTAAGCGGTTTAAAGCGATCAGTGAAAAAGTTGAGCCTGGCAAAGTTTTTGCATTGGAAGAAGCTTTACAGACCTTAAAAGACTGTTCAAGTGTGAAATTTAAAGAGTCAGTCGATGTATCAGTGAATCTTGGCGTTGATCCAAGAAAATCAGATCAGGTGGTGCGCGGTTCAACTGTGCTTCCGAATGGTACGGGTAAAACAGTACGTGTTGCGGTTTTTGCTCAGGAAGACAAAGCCGAGGCGGCTAAGCAGGCCGGGGCCGATGTGGTCGGAATGGATGATCTGGCTGAGCAAATAAAAGGCGGGGATTTGAGCTTTGATGTGGTGATTGCCGCTCCCGATGCGATGGCTGTGGTCGGTCGCTTGGGTCAGATTCTGGGGCCGCGCGGACTGATGCCGAACCCCAAAGTTGGAACGGTTAGCCCGGATGTGGCGACCGCGGTTAAAAATGCCAAAGCGGGTCAGGTGCGTTATCGCACAGATAAGGCCGGCATTATTCATTGCACGATAGGGAAATTGGACTTTGAAGTCAGCGCATTACGTGAAAACCTTCAGGCGCTGATTGGTGATTTGGAAAAAGCCAAACCGGCTTCAGCCAAAGGTATTTATATGAAAAAAGTCAGCCTGTCCTCTACGATGGGGCCAGGCCTTCAGGTCGATCGCGCATCGATTTGATTTTTGTACGGATTTTTGGGTAGTGATACTCAAAATGGGCGCGGTACTTTGTAAAAAGTATTTCGTCAGAGACCGTGAGTATAAAGGCTGTGCCTTTATTTAATGCAGTTTATGCGCTCACGCAGATGGTTGCCCGTCGATTGTTTTTTTAGATAGGCCACCGTGTAGTGCTTCGAAATCGCTGTAATGGTGGGTTTCGGGGTTCATCATAAACTTCAGGTGGAGGTCCGGTATTAAAAGGGCTCACCGATGTTTTTGGAGAGAAATATGGCTCTAAACTTAGAGCAAAAGAAAGCGGTAGTTGCTGAAGTTGCTGAAATGGTCGGTACCGCTCATTCTGCCGTTGCGGCCGAATATCAAGGCCTGAGCGTTGCTGATATGACCGATTTACGGAAAAAAGCACGCGACAGTGAGGTTTATCTTCGGGTTATTAAAAACTCGTTGGCAAAGCGCGCTGTTCAAGGTACTGAGTTCGAGTGCATGACAGAAGGTATGTCTGGTCCGTTGTTGTATGCGTTTTCGCAGAATGACCCCGGCTCGGCTGCCAGAGTGATCCGTGATTTCAGTAAAGAAAATGACCAGCTGGTAGTTAAGCTAGTTGCTTTAGGCGGGCGCCTTTTTGAGGCATCCGAGCTGAAACGTGTAGCAGATCTGCCGACTCGTGATGAGGCGATTAGCCAGTTAATGGCGGTAATGAAAGCACCGTTGGACAAGTTTGCACGTACCTTGAATGAGGTGCCCGGTAAACTTGTACGTACACTGGCTGCTGTAAAAGACAGCAAACCTGCTTGATTTTGCATTAGATAAAAACGCTAGGAGAATTTGAAGATGGCTGTATCTAAAGAAGATATTTTGGAAACTATTTCGAATATGAGTGTAATGGAAATAGTGGACCTGATTTCTGCTATGGAAGAGAAATTTGGCGTGTCCGCGGCGGCGGCTGTGGCTGCGGTTCCTGCCGGTGGTGCCGGTGGCGGTGAAGCTGCTGCGCAGGAAGAGAAAACCGAATTTGATGTCGTGATGAGCAGTTTCGGGGACAATAAAGTTTCGGTTATTAAAGTAGTGCGTGCTCTTACCGGGCTCGGACTTAAGGAAGCAAAAGAGTTGGTGGAAGGAGCTCCTTCAACAGTCAAAGAAGGAGTCGGCAAAGACGAAGCCGAGGAAGTGAAAAAGCAGCTTGAAGAAGCTGGTGCCAAGGCTGAAGTTAAGTAAAACGAGGTTAAGGCTTATACTTTTGCGAATCGGTTTATCGAAATACGCTCGACAACTTTATGGCTGGCCGCGATTCACCAATGGGTGAACCGCGGCTCGCCTCTGTGCGTGTGCACTCAAACTGTTTGGCGGTGAATAACCGGTTGGTAAATAGACAAACTATTTTAGTTATTGTGCTCGATATGGGTGGTTTTAACAGCCTTTAGTCAGGCTTGTATTTGGAGAGAAATATATATGGCTTATTCGTTTACAGAGAAAAAGCGTATCCGTAAAGATTTTGGCAAACGTCCGACAATTTTGGAAGTTCCGTATCTGCTGTCCACCCAGCTCGATTCATACAGAGAGTTTTTACAAGTTGATCGGCCGTTAGAGCAGCGTAAAGATATTGGTTTGCACGGTGCATTCAAAACGGTTTTTCCCGTCGTTAGTTATTCCGGTCATGTGCACCTTGAGTATGTGGATTATCGCCTGGGTGAACCGACATTTGATGTACGGGAATGTAAGATTCGTGGGCTGACATATGCTGCGCCACTGCGTGTGCTGGTTCGACTTGTGGTTTATGAAAAAGAATCAGTCGGCAAATCCAATACGATTAAAGAAATCAAAGAGCAGGAAGTCTATATGGGCGAACTGCCGCTGATGACAGCGACCGGTACATTTATCATAAATGGTACTGAGCGTGTTATTGTTTCCCAGCTGCACCGTTCACCCGGCGTGTTTTTTGATCATGACAAAGGCAAAACACACTCTTCAGGTAAATTGCTTTTTTCAGCCCGTGTTATTCCATACCGCGGTTCGTGGTTGGATTTTGAGTTTGACGCGAAAGACTGCCTGTTTATGCGTATTGACCGCCGGAGAAAACTGCCGGCAACAATTTTGCTGCGTGCGCTGGCTTATGAAACAGAAGAAATTCTGGCGATGTTTTTTGAGACGTACAGCGTCAGTTTGAAAAAAGAGCAGTTTGAAATCGATTTATTACCTGAGCGCTTACGTGGCGAAATTGCTGCATTTGATATCAGCGTCAAGGACAAAATCGTTGTTGAGAAAAATCGCCGTATTACAATGCGTCATATCAAGCAGCTTGAAAAAGCCGGCCTTAAAAAGCTTCTGGTGCCGGATGAATATCTGATTGGTAAGCGTTTGGCGCATAGTGTGGTCAATGAGGAAACCGGTGAAATTTTATTGGAAGCCAATAAAGAGATCACTGAAGAAGTGCTCGAATTGCTGCGCAAGATTGAGATAAAAGAGTTCAAGCTGATCTATACCAATGATCTTGATCAAGGGCCTTACATCAGCGATACACTGGATATTGATTCCACGACAAATGAGCTTGAGGCGCAAGTTGAGATTTACCGGATGATGCGCCCTGGTGAACCACCAACCAAGGAAGCTGCGCAAAACCTGTTTCATAATTTGTTCTTTTCTGAAGACCGTTACGATTTGTCTCCGGTCGGCCGAATGAAGTTTAACCGTCGTTTGGGCCGCAAAGATATTACCGGGTCAAATGTGCTCTCAAAAGAAGATATTCTTGATGTGATCCATGAGATTATTAACATCCGTAATGGTAAAGGTACGGTGGATGATATTGATCACCTGGGCAACCGCAGAGTGCGCAGTGTCGGTGAAATGGCAGAAAACGTTTTTCGCGTCGGTTTAGTGAGAGTTGATCGTGCGGTTAAGGAGCGTTTGTCATTGGTCGAAAGTGAAGGCCCGATGCCGCAAGACCTTATTAATGCAAAGCCAGTCGCCGCAGCTATTAAAGAGTTTTTCGGTTCAAGCCAGCTTTCACAATTTATGGATCAAAACAATCCACTGTCAGAAGTGACCCATAAAAGGCGGGTTTCAGCCCTTGGGCCTGGTGGCTTGACGCGCGAACGAGCCGGTTTTGAAGTGCGTGATGTGCACCCGACACATTACGGCCGTGTTTGCCCGATTGAAACCCCTGAGGGCCCGAACATTGGTTTGATTAATTCACTCGCGGTATATGCAAGAACCAACGAATATGGGTTTCTGGAAACACCCTACCGTAAAGTTGTTGACGGTGTTGTGAGCAATGAAATCGAGTACCTGTCAGCGATTGAAGAGGGTAACTATGTTATTGCCCAGGCGAATGCGAATCTGGATGAAAAAAATCGCTTCGTGGATGAGCTGGTTTCGTGCCGCCATCAAAGCGAATTTACAATGTCCAGGCCCGATAAAGTGCAGTTTTTGGATGTATCTCCCAAGCAAATTGTATCGGTTGCGGCATCTTTAATTCCGTTTCTTGAGCATGATGACGCTAACCGGGCATTGATGGGTTCAAACATGCAACGCCAGGCAGTGCCGACATTGCGTTCACAAAAACCGCTGGTCGGTACGGGTATTGAGCGTACAGTTGCCGCCGATTCCGGTGCAACCGTGGTTGCCAGACGCGGTGGTACGGTTGAGTCAGTTGACGCAGCACGCGTGGTGGTCCGGGTGAACGATGACGAAACGGATCGTACTGATGTGGGTGTTGATATATATAACCTGACTAAGTATACGCGCTCCAATCAAAATACCTGTATTAACCAAAAGCCTCTGGTGAATCCGGATGATCAAATAGTGCGTGGTGATGTATTGGCGGACGGCCCTTCCACTGATATGGGAGAGCTTGCGCTGGGGCAAAACATGCTGGTTGCCTTTATGCCCTGGAACGGCTACAACTTTGAGGATTCTATTCTGATCTCAGAGCGGGTTGTGCAGGAAGACCGCTATACCACTATTCATATTGAAGAGCTAACGTGTGTCGCCAGGGATACCAAGTTGGGTCCGGAAGAAGTGACGGCCGATATACCCAATGTTAGCGAAGCACTGCTCTCCAAACTTGATGAGTCCGGAATCGTGTATGTGGGTGCTGAAGTCAGGCCCAACGATATTTTAGTGGGTAAGGTGACTCCTAAAGGTGAGACACAGCTTACGCCGGAGGAAAAACTGTTAAGGGCCATATTTGGTGAAAAGGCTTCGGATGTTAAAGATACTTCTTTGCGTATGCCGCCGGGTATGGATGGAACGGTTATTGATGTGCGTGTGTTTACACGTGATGGCGTCGATAAAGATGCCCGTGCATTAAAAATAGAGGAAACCGAACTTGAGTTGATCAAAAAGGATTTGGGTGACCAGTTCCGCATTATCGAGGCTGACATTTATGCACGTGCTGAAAAAATGTTGGTGGGTAAAGTGGTTGACGGTGGACCGAATAACCTGAAAAAAGACAGCAAGCTGACAGAAGCCTACCTGCAGGATTTGCCCAAAGACAAATGGTTCGAGATTCGTTTGCGTTCCGATGCGGCGAGTAAGGAGCTTGAAGAGATAGCCGAGCACCTGAATGCCACTCGGGAAGAATTTAATCAAAAGTATGCTCAGCAGCGTGACAAAATCACTGCCGGTGATGATCTTGCTCCTGGTGTTTTGAAAATGGTTAAAGTCTACGTTGCAGTTAAAAGGCGTATACAGCCAGGTGACAAAATGGCAGGCCGGCACGGTAACAAAGGGGTAATTTCCACCATAGTGCCTGTTGAGGATATGCCATACATGGAAGACGGTACGCCGGTGGATATCGTATTGAATCCATTAGGTGTACCATCGCGAATGAACGTCGGTCAGGTTTTAGAGACGCATTTGGGTTGGGCGGCTAAAGGCCTTGGCAAGAAGATTGAAAAAATGCTGAAGGCGCAAGAGGCGGTAACGGGTCTTCGTAAGTTTCTGGATCAGGTTTATAACAAAGACAGCAAAAAGCAGGAAGACCTGAAGTCATTCAGCGACAGTGAAATTCTGACGCTTGCCAAAAATCTTTGTGACGGTGTACCGATGGCGACCCAGGTTTTTGATGGTGCCGCTGAGGAAGAGATCAAGACCATGCTGCGCCTGGCTGATCTTCCCGATAGCGGGCAGGCGAACTTGTTCGATGGCCGGACAGGTGAAGAGTTCGGTCGCCCGGTAACGGTCGGTTACACTTACATGCTCAAACTTAACCACCTTGTGGATGATAAAATGCATGCCCGTTCTACAGGCCCTTATAGTCTGGTGACACAACAGCCGTTGGGTGGTAAAGCCCAGTTTGGTGGGCAGCGTTTTGGAGAAATGGAGGTGTGGGCGCTAGAGGCCTATGGCGCAGCATATACGCTACAGGAAATGCTTACGGTCAAATCCGATGACGTAAATGGCCGCAACAAAATGTATAAAAACATTGTCGATGGTGATCATCGTATGGAAGCGGGAATGCCGGAGTCATTTAACGTTCTGTTAAAGGAAATTCGCTCATTGGGAATCAATATAGAGTTGGAGCATGACTGACTTGAGTGAATTGCAACACAAAGCCGATGTCAGAAATACCGACTTTGTTTTTGAATTTAAAGAATTATTGCACAGCAGGTAAATAAGCGATGAAAGACTTACTGAATCTTCTAAAGCAGCAGGGACAGGTTGAAGAATTTGATGCGATCCGTATCGGCCTGGCGTCACCCGATATGATTCGGTCATGGTCTTACGGTGAAGTTAAAAAACCGGAGACCATAAACTACCGGACATTCAAACCGGAACGGGATGGGTTGTTTTGTGCGAAGATATTTGGGCCAATAAAAGACTATGAATGCCTTTGTGGTAAATACAAACGTCTTAAGCACCGTGGTGTTGTCTGTGAAAAATGCGGTGTTGAAGTCACACTCTCAAAAGTTCGCCGTGAGCGTATGGGCCATATCGAGCTTGCCAGCCCGGTGGCACATATTTGGTACTTAAAGTCACTGCCTTCACGTATCGGCCTGTTGCTGGATATGACCTTACGTGAAATCGAGAGAGTGCTCTACTTTGAGGCTTTCGTTGTTATCGATCCCGGGATGACTGATCTACAGCGCGGACAGCTGCTTAGCGATGATGCGTATCTGGAAGCAATTGAGCAATACGGTGATGAGTTTGATGCCCGCATGGGAGCAGAAGCGGTCAGCGAGATGCTGAAAAGTATTAATTTGGAGACCGTTGCACTGGAGCTGCGTGAAAGCATCGCATCGACCAAATCTGAAGCCAAGCTAAAGCGGTTGTCGAAGCGCCTCAAACTGGTTGAGTCTTTTCTTGAGTCCGGAAACAAGGCTGAGTGGATGGTAATGTCGGTATTGCCGGTATTGCCGCCTGATTTACGCCCGTTGGTGCCTTTGGATGGTGGTCGTTTCGCGACTTCGGATCTTAACGATTTATACCGGCGTGTAATTAATCGCAATAATCGCTTAAAGCGTTTGTTGGAGCTTAATGCGCCTGAAATTATTGTGCGTAATGAAAAGCGCATGTTGCAGGAGTCTGTGGATGCATTGCTTGATAATGGCCGGCGCGGTCGAGCTATTACCGGCAGCAACAAACGGCCATTGAAATCTCTGGCTGATATGATTAAAGGTAAGCAGGGGCGGTTTCGTCAGAACCTGCTCGGTAAGCGGGTTGACTACTCAGGCCGCTCGGTCATTGTTGTTGGTCCGACTTTAAAACTTCATCAATGTGGGTTGCCGAAAAAAATGGCGCTGGAGCTGTTTAAGCCGTTTATTTTCAGCAAACTCCATTTGCGCGGTTTGGCCACCACGATTAAAGCGGCGAAAAAGATGGTCGAACGTGAAGGCCCGGAAGTTTGGGATATTCTGGAAGAGGTGATTCGCGAACACCCGGTATTGTTAAACCGTGCGCCTACTTTGCACCGTCTTGGTATCCAGGGTTTTGAACCTGTTCTGATTGAAGGCAAGGCCATTCAGCTGCACCCATTGGTGTGTGCTGCATTTAATGCCGACTTTGATGGTGACCAAATGGCTGTTCATGTACCGCTATCGATTGAAGCCCAGTTGGAAGCGCGCGCATTAATGATGTCATCCAATAATATACTTTCACCCGCGAACGGCGACCCGATTATTGTGCCTTCGCAGGATATTGTATTGGGCATATATTATATGAGCCGCAAGCGGGTCAATGCCAAAGGTGAAGGTAGGAGTCTGGCGGATGTTCAGGAAGTCCACCGGGCAGTGGAAAGCGGTACTTTGGAGCTGGAAGCGGAAATTAATGTACGTATACGCGAAGTGCAGATTGATGACGATGGTAATGAACAGCCTATCGTCACCCGCGTGAAGACAACTGCCGGGCGGGCATTGTTGTCTGAGTTGCTGCCTCCGGGATTGCCGTTCGATATGGTCAATCGTGACATGACCAAAAAAGCCATTTCCGGCGTTATTAATGCCTGTTACAGACAGGTTGGCCTGAAAGCTACGGTAATATTCGCTGATCAGTTGATGTATACCGGTTTCCGATATGCCACCAAAGCGGGTGTTTCTTTCGGTGTCAATGACATGGTCATTCCCGACAGCAAGAGCACGATTATTGGTGCGGCAGAGTCGGAAGTGAAAGAAATTGAGAATCAGTATGCATCTGGTTTGGTAACCAACGGTGAGCGTTATAACAAAGTGGTTGATATCTGGTCGCGCGCAAATGATCAGGTTGCGAAGGCCATGATGGCAAAACTGGGAACTGATGAAGTCACCGATGCTGAAGGGAAAAAAGTTACCCAGAATTCCTTTAACTCAATTTATATGATGGCTGACTCCGGTGCCCGGGGTTCAGCGGCACAGATTCGACAATTGGCCGGAATGCGCGGTTTGATGGCAAAACCGGATGGCTCGATTATTGAAACCCCGATTACTGCAAACTTCCGTGAAGGTTTGAATGTATTGCAGTACTTTATTTCAACACACGGTGCACGAAAGGGTCTGGCTGATACTGCTCTGAAAACGGCCAACTCCGGATATCTCACGCGCAGGCTTGTTGATGTTGCACAGGATCTGGTGATTACTGAACACGATTGCGGCACTACCGAGGGAATCGTGATGACACCGTTGATTGAAGGTGGCGATGTTGTAGAGCCTTTGCGGGAGCGCGTATTGGGGCGAGTGACAGCGATTGATGTCGTGAAGCCTAATTCTGATTTGGTGATTGTTCCTGCGGGTACTTTGCTGGATGAAGTTCAGGCGGATAAGCTGGAAGAGCATAGTGTCGATGAGGTTAAAGTCCGTTCGGCAATCACGTGTGCAACACGATATGGCGTTTGCCGAAACTGTTATGGCCGGGATCTGGCCAGAGGGCATTTGGTTAATATCGGGGATGCGGTCGGCGTTATTGCGGCACAGTCGATCGGCGAGCCGGGTACCCAGCTGACGATGAGAACATTCCACATTGGTGGTGCAGCTTCACGTTCAGCGGCGGCGAACAGCGTAGAAGTTAAATCCAATGGCCGGATTCGTTTGCACAACCTGAAGATTGTGACCCACGCCAGCGGCAATCTGGTTGCGGTATCCCGCTCCGGTGAGATTGGTGTACTGGACGAAAACGGTCGTGAACGTGAGCGTTATAAGGTGCCATACGGTGCGGTGATTTCCGTGTCCGATGGTGAAGCAGTGGATGCCGGCCAGCGTGTTGCGACCTGGGATCCTCATACCCACCCGGTTGTGACCGAAGTGGCGGGTAAAGTTAAGTTTATTGATTTCGTTGAAGGTGTTTCCATAAGCCACCAGGTTGATGAAGTTACCGGTCTGTCTGCGATTGTTGTGACTGATCCAAAACAACGAGGATCCAGTGGTAAGGATTTACGGCCAATGGTCAAACTGCTGGACGCTGATGGCAAGGACTTGTGTATTGCCGGCACGGATACACCGGCACACTATAACTTGCCGGCGGGTGCGATTGTGAATCTTGAAGACGGAGCTGAAGTCGGGGTAGGGGATGTTGTCGCGCGGATTCCGCAGGAGTCTTCCAAAACCCGTGATATCACCGGTGGTTTGCCCCGGGTTGCTGATCTGTTTGAAGCCAGAGAGCCTAAAGAGCCTGCGATTCTCGCGGAAAGATCAGGGATGGTATCTTTTGGTAAAGAAACCAAAGGCAAGATTCGTCTGGTTATCACCGGCGAGAACGGCGATGTGCATGAAGAGCTGATTCCCAAGTGGCGGCATGTCAATGTGTTTGAAGGTGAACAGGTCGCGCAAGGTGAGATGATTTCGGATGGTGAACTTAATCCGCATGATATTTTGCGCTTAAAAGGCATTACCAGTTTATCCGAGTATCTGGTCAAAGAGATTCAGGATGTGTATCGCTTGCAGGGCGTGAAAATCAACGATAAGCATATTGAAGTGATATCAAGGCAGATGTTGCGCAAGATTGAAATCATGCATTCCGGTGAAAGCAAATATCTGCCGGGCGAGCAGGTTGATCGGGCACGTGTGCTGGATGAAAATGACCGCTTGGCTGAAAGTGGTAAATTGCCGATTACTTATCGCAATATTCTGCTTGGAATCACTAAAGCATCATTGGTAACCGAGTCGTTTATATCGGCGGCGTCGTTCCAGGAAACCACCCGGGTGCTGACCGAAGCTTCTGTACGCGGTATACGCGATGACCTGCGAGGTTTGAAAGAGAATGTGATTGTTGGACGGTTGATACCTGCCGGAACGGGATTGGCTTATCATGAGGAGCGCCGCCGTAAGCGTAAAGGTCTCAGCATTGAGCAGGAAATTGCCGAGGAAATGGCTGCAGCCACACAGTCCGAACAGTCCGATGGGGAAAAAATTGAGCCGGAAGCTGCTTCCGACTCGCCTCCTGAAGATCAGCAGGAGCAGGTAAATGCCTGATACCGGGGCGGGGTGGCTTGACAGCGGCACCGCCCATCACTAGAATTGCGCACCCTAAGAAGTGGCTGATAATAGGCGTTTTCAGGCCCTCTTGATGAAGAAAGACTCAAAAGCGGCAGGCCGGGTTACCGACCTGTCGTTTATTTTCTACACAACCCAAATGGCCGGCTACAGAGAGTACGGTCTGCAGTAAAGGCGGAGTATGACAACTGTCAACCAGCTGGTGCGAAAGCCCAGAAAATCAAAGCAGGTCAAAACCAACGTTCCGGCATTGGAAGCCTGCCCCCAAAAGCGCGGTGTATGTACCCGGGTATATACAACTACGCCCAAAAAACCAAACTCAGCGTTGCGTAAAGTTGCACGTGTTCGGTTGACCAACGGTTTTGAGGTGTCTTCCTATATTGGCGGTGAAGGGCATAATTTGCAGGAACACTCGGTGGTATTGATTCGTGGTGGTCGGGTAAAAGATTTGCCCGGGGTTCGCTACCATACCGTACGCGGCAGCCTGGATACTCAGGGTGTTGCCGATCGTAAACAGGGGCGCTCGAAATATGGAACCAAGCGGCCTAAAGGCTAGCGTGTTTTAACCAAACGACTCGGATTTACTATGCCAAGAAAAAGAGAAGTTCCGATACGCCAGGTATTGCCTGATCCCAAGTTCGGCAATGAAAAACTGGCTAAATTTGTCAATATGCTGATGCTTAGCGGCAAAAAATCTGTTGCTGAAAGTGTTGTTTATGATGCCCTGGATATTTTGGGTAAAAAGCATAACAACGATGGCTTAGATGTTCTCGATCAAGCGTTGGATAACGTGAGCCCGATGGTGGAGGTAAAATCCCGCCGGGTGGGTGGCGCGACATACCAGGTTCCGGTAGAAGTGCGGCCAATACGCCGTAAAACATTGGCAATGCGCTGGATTATAGACGCTGCCCGGAGCCGTGCCGAAAAATCCATGGTGCAAAAACTGGCAGCTGAATTGAACGATGCCGCTGGTAATCGTGGTGCGGCGGTTAAAAAACGTGAAGATACACATCGCATGGCGGAGGCCAACAAAGCGTTTGCGCATTACCGCTGGTAGCATTAAGAAGGCAGGCTTGTTGTGGCACGGAAAACACCTCTTAACTGGTACCGCAATATCGGCATTATGGCTCATATTGATGCCGGTAAGACCACAACCACAGAGCGGGTTCTTTTTTACACCGGCGTATCTCATAAAATTGGTGAGGTTCATGATGGTGCGGCTGTCATGGACTGGATGGCGCAGGAGCAGGAACGTGGCATCACGATAACTTCTGCGGCGACAACATGCTTTTGGAAAGGCATGGATCAGCAGTTTGACCAACACCGTATAAATATTATTGATACCCCCGGTCACGTCGATTTTACGATAGAAGTTGAACGCTCCTTACGTGTGCTTGATGGTGCCGTTGCGGTTTTTTGTGCGGTAGGTGGGGTTGAGCCGCAGTCTGAAACGGTTTGGCGTCAGGCAAATAAATATCATGTGCCGCGGATGGCTTTTGTAAACAAAATGGATCGGGCCGGCGCGGATTTCTTGCGGGTGGTGGGTCAGATCAAAGAAAGGCTGGGGGCGAACCCGGTTCCCATACAGCTACCGGTAGGGGCAGAAGAGGGTTTTAAAGGTGTTGTTGACCTCATCCGTATGGAGGCTATTTATTGGGATGATGCCACCCAGGGTATGAAATATGATGCCGAGGCTATTCCAGCGGACCTGGCCGAGCTATCCAGCACATACCGTGAGCAAATGCTGGAGGCCGCAGCCGAGGCTTCCGAGGCATTGATGGATAAATATCTCAATGAAGGCGATTTATCCGAGGAGGAAATACGCCAGGGTCTGAGGATCAGGACCATAGCCGGTGAAATTGTGCCGACAATGTGTGGTTCAGCGTTTAAAAACAAAGGTGTTCAGGCTTTATTGGATGCGGTTATTTATTACATGCCTTCGCCGGATGAGGTTCCAGCGATAAAAGGCGTGTTGGAAAATGAAAAGGAAGGGGAGCGGCATTCCTCTGATGATGAGCCGTTTGCTGCATTAGCGTTTAAAATTGCAGCTGACCCTTTTGTTGGTACGCTGACCTTTTTTCGCGTTTATTCCGGGGTGCTGAATTCCGGTGATACCGTCTTTAATCCGGTAAAAAGCAAGCGTGAGCGTATTGGCCGCATTTTGCAGATGCATGCAAACAGCCGTGAAGAAATCAAAGAGGTCAGGGCTGGGGATATCGCTGCAGCCGTTGGTTTAAAGGAAGTCACGACCGGCGATACTCTGTGTGCGCTGAAAGATGTGATTACACTGGAGCGCATGGAGTTTCCGGAGCCGGTTATTTCGGTTGCAGTTGAGCCGAAAACAAAAAGCGATCAGGAAAAGATGGGCATCGCATTGAGCAAGCTTGCCCAGGAAGACCCTTCATTTCGGGTGAATACCGATGAAGAGTCCGGTCAGACCATTATCTCAGGTATGGGTGAATTGCATTTGGAAATTATCGTTGACCGGATGTTGCGTGAATTCAGCGTTGAAGCCAATGTTGGCAAGCCGCAAGTTGCTTATCGGGAAACCATTAAAAAGGCTGTTGAGCAGGAAGGTAAATTTATTCGTCAGACCGGCGGGCGTGGACAGTTCGGCCATGTGTGGTTATTGATTGAGCCGAAAGAGCAGGGCCAGGGTTACGAATTTGTAAACAAAATCGTCGGTGGTGTGATTCCGAAAGAATATATACCGGCGGTTGATAAAGGTGTCCAGGAACAGATGCAAAATGGTGTATTGGCAGGGTATCCGATGGTCGATTGCCGGGTCAGTCTGTATGACGGCTCCTTTCATGATGTTGACTCCAGCGAAATGGCGTTTAAAATCGCGGGCTCGATGGCTTTTAAAGCAGGAGCACTGGATGCAAATCCGGTATTGCTGGAGCCGATGATGAAAGTAGAGGTGGTAAGCCCTGAAGAATATATGGGCGATGTAATGGGTGATTTAAATCGTCGTCGCGGTATTGTACAGGGTATGGAAGATGCTCCGGCCGGCAAAATTGTTAAAGCCGAGGTGCCGTTGGCTGAAATGTTCGGTTATGCGACCGACTTGCGCTCTGCAACCCAGGGGCGCGCCACTTATTCGATGGAATTTTCCAAATATGCGGAAGCGCCCAGCAGCGTAACCGATGAGGTAATTAGAAAAGCATCCTAAAGACTCGCGGGTCTCGGTAATTCTATAAAAAAGGTAACGAAACAATGTCAAAAGAGAAATTTGAGCGAACGAAGCCGCACGTGAATGTAGGCACGATAGGTCACGTGGACCATGGAAAGACGACGTTGACGGCGGCGTTGACG
>JANQRI010000036.1 GCA_028284675.1 Gammaproteobacteria bacterium
TAACCGCTAATGGCCTAACTGGTAACCAGAGAACCGGCTTAACTACAGAAGGCTTGGTTAAACGTTATGAAACCGCCAAGGCCAGTACATTTGATCCAAGCCAACGCAGCGCAGACCAAACCGGTAGCACGGTCGACACGCAGCTGGTTAAACCGGTTGAACAACTCACACTCGACGATGAAGAATCAACTATTCCGAAAACCCTACCTTTCGGTAGCGATAAATCACCATTTATCAGTGTCAAACCCACCGACCCGGATCAACAGAACAACACTGGCGTGATCGGCCTGCAACCCAAAGATACAATTCAACCACCTAAACCAGAAAGCACAGATAACATTAATAACAGCAGTGACCCGATTAAAGCCAGCACCAATGCTGACTCACCACAAAGCAGCAATACTGAAAGCACGGAAACCGATACCCAGCCGGACGACTGGGTGGATCTGTTTATTCTTGATGCGTATGCCGGTATGGAAGGACTTATTCGAACCTACCCTAAAATACAACAGGCATTATTCCATCATGTCGATGCTACTAATGAAGTCACTCCTGAGCAGATTGTTTCATCCATTGCCCGCGGCCAGCACGCTGTAGCAGCCATTCATCAAATCCGTCAAAACCAAACACCTGAGATCTTACCCAATGCTCTGGCAGGCAATCAAACATTACCGGAAACCCCACTGACAGACATGCAGGCTATTTTAAGAGAGTTGCTACACGGCACCGGTATCAAAGTCCAGGAAGCTGTTAACTTAGCGACACAACACTGGAGCATGCACCCTTATGAACTCGCCTGGGATATTCATATGCAAAGTGCATTGCAGACTGCAAATGAAAAGGTCGATCAACCCAAAATCTGGTTTTTTAAAAATAATAAAAATGCGCAGACAGCAAAACGCATGATCGGCCGTGCAATACTCGGTTATGCTAAAACCATCGGATCAAATCAGGTCGACACCCGTGACCTGACCACTGCAATGTATTTTAATGGCGAGAATATCTCAGTCAGTGGCATACCACTCGATGAAATCGTAATTAACGGCGCACCATTGACAAAAGCATCTTTAGTCAGCCTGTTCGGAGTGCCTGATAACTCCAAAATCATAATAGAAAACAGACCTGAAGAACGACCAGATGAAGATTTTGATATTTTAGAAATAACAAAAAGCTACTCTAAAAAAGGCTATATAGTCACCGTCACTTCACCATTTATTGATAAAAATACTGAGTACTATCTTTTTAAAGACACTCTCTCCAAATGGCACATTGTAGCCGGAAGCATGACAACCACACAAAATGCCCCTTTAAGCTACGCCAGCCATATCGTTGCACATATGCTTCAGGGCGCAAAAACACTGGATATCAGCAATATCATAACGAATACAGGCAGGGGACATTTGGGAAAAAAATTAGCTCGCCAACAGGGCCGTGAAAACAGCAAAAACATGACCGGCTATTACACCTGGCCGGCCTATTGGGGAGCAAATGCGGAAATTCCTCATCAGCTTGGATTAAAAAGCCCATTTTCGTTAACTGATGATTGGCAAAATTATCTGGATGAGCAAGTCAAACAGAGAACATTAACCCCTGATCAGGCATACGAACTGCGTACTTTACAAACTTTGGTACAACTGACTGCAATACCGGAAGGCCGTCGTTTCTGGCGCAAGCACGGTACTCCTTTATTGGTCAGTGTTTCTTTAAATTCAAACGATCCGCTTTCAGTTCTATCCAGGCAGCGCGCCGAAAACACAATGCAAAAACTCGGCATCAGAATTCATCCGCTTTATGGACAGCAGATTACAGACAGCAATTTCCCTGGCACACAAAAAATTATTAAACGCACGATCATATCTCCCAATGGCGAAATACCGATCAATATTGCGATTGACTACAAACCACAGGCAACAACTAACACACCGGGTATTGATGCATTAAATCCGGAGGCATTTGATGCAATCACCCGGACTGATGTATATCGTAATGCCGATCCGGTCAAACGTTATCGTATGGGAATAAAAGCATTAGGTGGAATACCAACCTGGCGGGATGCGATTCGTTTACAAAGGAGAATAGCAGATAATAAGGAAGGGACTCATATTGATGTCATGGCACAGAATATCAGTGCCTGGATTAGTACAGAAAGACCGACGCTGGAGATCTTTTTAAGCAATATATTTCATGAAGCACATCCTATAATCGGGCACCCGAATGACAGCGCCGACTTTAATCATTCATTGCCAAGGTACCTGGCAACGGCAATACCTGATATTAATAACACAAATAAATACAATAAGGGAGCGATACGGGAACTTAAAGAGAAAGAAACTGTTGCTACCATAATTTATCAAACAGCCCCTTATTTTCAAAAATTTCTTGCGGGAATGCAAAGTTCACCGGCAATAGCATTCATGCTGGAAAATGCCGCTAATGCAGCTGGTTTATTGCATAATAACAATGATAAAAACATATTCCAGCAGGCAATAAACGCAGCAGCACAAGGCCGGCATGAAAACGCAACTTCATTAATTAATATTCTATTTCAACGGAATTATAAAGTTATCACTGCCGAGGATCTGCGTGACGAATACGCCGCCGGGTTAACCGTCATGCACTTAACCGGGGCCGACAAAATAAGGGACATAGCTATCCACCGAATTAATCCATTCGAAGACAGGGAGTATAGGCTCCAACCCTTTCAAGACACCGAGACCACCCAGACAGTGATCGACTGGACCACAAATACCCGCCTGCCCTCCACAGATGAATTTGAAGCGTATTACAATCAAATAAGACCATTAATACCCACACAAGCATTCGAACAAGCTGCCAAAGAATGGAATATTATTTTTCAATACAGAAAAGGAGAGTTATCACCGGAGGAAACCGCGAGGCTGTTGTCTCCTAATCAAGATTAAGGTGTAATATTTTATAATTCATATATCAGACCAGAATGAAAATTCTCATAGTCAAAGCTGGGTAATACCAATTGCATGGTAATGCTTAAATTTATTTTTAGCGGCTTAGATCTAGTAAGGATTACGTCATTCCTGCGAAGGCAGGAATCCAGTATTTTGATTCGACGTTCTCAGCAACGGATTATACTTTTGCTTGGAAAATACGGTTAATAGAAGAAAAAACTCATTATGGACTGATCCATAGATTCAAGTTAATTCGTCATTTTGAGAGCAGGTGAACCTGGATTCCTGCCTTCGCAGGAATGACTCAATCGTGGTTGAACGCCAGACCTGAGTGCTTGCCTCCGCAGGAATGACTGAATCAAGGTTGAACGCCAGACCTAGATTCCTGCCTCCGCAGGAATGACTAATATATTATTGTTTTTTCATTCTCACTGTCAGATGACATGATACTTTCTTGTCAGTTCATATTTTCTTGAGCAAGAACCAATACTTCTTTATTATCAAAACTTATTAACAAGATAAGTCACTCCGGCGCATACACAAGCCCATAAAATAACTCCAACATATCATCTTTATGCTCAATTAAACCGATAACCCGCACACCATCGTCTATATCATTTTCACCATAAGACCAATACACCACATTTTTTGCAATGGACAAATCCGACAGGTCAGCCTGGTAATCAGTATCCGGGCCAATATCGGCAGCCAGCAGACAATCACGATCACCTGATCGCAATGTATTAATGGTTGCTGCTTCCCCAATATATGCTTCCACTTTTTCCAGCGGTATTTTTTGCTGCAATACTTCCTGCAGTTTTTTTAATAGAAGGCTGTATTCAAACATCATCTAGAAGGTAATATCTGTATCCTGATTACCCGAGATCGCATCCCAACGCGCCGCCGCATCGCGCAGCTGGCGGGTCGCACCGCAGGACGGAACCGGTATCGCCGGCCGGAAGTTTACTGTTCCGGAGTCATTAATATAGTATCCCCAGTTCACACAGGCCAATACTTTGCGCACACCACCTTCATCACAGACCGCACAGGTTTGGAATTCTTTACCGGATTTGGTCGCATTTGCCCAATTACCCGGTGCATCCCAAAGTATAGCCGGTGAACTTGAATTGCCGGCGGTTCCGTTTGAACCGGAAGTATAGAAAGGGTTGGTTGCCGAAGTCAGGCGATCAACCCGCCAGCCACGTGACGGCGCATTCTGATCACCCCAACCCGAGCGCTCACGCCGTACCGCACTACCAGGGTCAGCGGTGATGATATCACCGTCTGCATTTTCGGTAATATTGCGTACGGTTTGAATCAACCGCAATGTGGAACAGTTGCCGCATTTGCTTGAATCATAACGTGCGACGATTTTGACATAGATGCCCTTTACATCCCGATTTGCCGCCCGATACGGGTATACGCCTTTGCAGGCTTTTTCAAATTTAAAATTAATATTGCAGTCTTCCGTGCCCATACAGTCTTCTGCGGTGTAAGTATTGCCCATGATATTGCTATCGATAACAACAGTCCCATTGCTGATGCCCTGATCAAGACCGGTCGCTGACTCGAACGATGCATCAGTGGTACGCTGAATCATCGGTCCGGCACGTCCGCCCGCATGCTGTGTATCGCCGTTCTGCTGAATCACATGCGCAAGCTCATGCGCGAGCAGATAACGACCCGCCATCGTGCCGGGCTGGTATTGGTTTTTGCCAAATACGATATCCTGACCATAAGTGTATGCGCGCGCATTCAGTGTACGGGCTGATTGTGCCGCGGCAGCACCCTGATGGATACGAACATTGCTGAAGTCATAACCGAAACGTGTACCGAAAAACCCTTGTGTCGTGCGGTCCATCGGCCGCCCGTTACCAAGGCGGCTGACAAAACTATCGGTTGCAGTTCTCGCAGTATGACCCGACCGGGCAGTTGTTTCAGGTTTGCGCTGCAGGCTTTTTTCACCCTGGCATTTGGGGCATACACCACCGCAATGACAGGGAGCCTGTTTGCCCTGTGTTACCGCCGCAGCCGCCTGATCGGCCTGACGTTCAAACCGATCGTTCGGCTGACTGATATTCAGCTTGGCTTGTATCCGATTACCGAGATGACGTGAAAGACCGGCTGCAGCGCCCGGTCTTTGTGAAGATTTTACAGGCCTGCGTTGCACCGGCACTTTAATATTCTGATTTTCGAATTGTGGTGTCATCATTTTTTTACCCTGCCCTGTTGTCCGGTTTATTACTTAAACACCGGTCGTAATCACTGTCGGCCCGTGCGTTTTTTTCTTTCTGCCACTGCTGCTCCTGTGCTCCCAGGTCACTTGTATACTGTCAGGTCGACGGATAAAGTTATTGTAATTCAACGTCATTTTTAAATGTACATAATCGGTCGGTGTTGCACCCCTGCCGATATAAACCTGCGCCATCTCCCGCTCCAAATCCTGCCAGGCGCCGGTCTGATTGACTTTACTGTTCATCGGCACCAGGTTACGGTAATCATCCAGCGCATTGGCATTATCCGCACCACTGAAACGCGCTGCAATCAAATGACCTTTGTCATCACTCGCTCTGCCCCTTTTCAGTTCCGGTAACTTAAAGCTGTCGAGGTTTTTGCGATCCACATTGACCGTGTAACCCAGATTCACTGCCATTGATGCCGGACGCTGTTGCAGCTCAGGTGTACTACTGACTTTCGCTCGCCATTTGGCCATGGTATCCAAACGCTGATCGTGAAAACCACCGTCTACCCTGCCGGTTAGCGCGCCACTGCCGTCTTTTTCAGACATATTGTCAAGCATGGTGTCAATCTGAGTTGTCGTTAATGTATCCTGATTAATCATCGCCGCACTGGGTTGCTTGTTATTTACCCGCCGCGGTTGACGGCTTTCATTACCCACCGCGAGAATACCGTCATCCCAGCTCAGCTGCTGCACCAGACCAGGATGAGGTTTACGCTTGACCGCTATCTGTACCGCACCCATCGGCTGCCATTGTGCAAGATAACCGGGCGGTAACAGGCGGGTGATATCATCCAAATTACTACGCTTCGCGGTCGGCTCACTTAATTTTTTACCTTCAAATTTTTTAAACACATTGACATCGATCCCCTGCTTAATGCGACCGTTATCGATTTGCAATAAACCGGGATTGGTATGCGCTCCTCCTTTTCTACGTATATGTTTACGATCATCATCTTCACGTCCGACCAAGCCGTTACCCAAAGCCGGATCAGTCTCATAAGTGAATTCATAGGCGCTGTCACGTGTACCGGTCAGCCAATTATCGATGGACTGACGTTTTTCCGGTTTATGCGCATTATCACCAGTCATTTCAGTATCGGCATAAGCGATGCCGGTCCCGGCAAAACTATCATAATCCAGTTCTTTGAACTTAGTCGCATTCGGACCCACCGTAACCGACGTGCTGTTCATTCTTGAAACCTGCAGTTTTACGGTCCAGGGTTTCGTACGCAAAAAAAACTTCGGCTGGCTTAGGGGCTTCATCGGCGCGTCTTTAAGCCCTTCTTTTCTTTTACCCTTTATATAGGCTTTTACGGTTTTTCGTTGCGTTCTTACATCCTTTTCCAGTTCATCGACTTTTTGCCGAACAAAATGTTTAAAAAAATCTTCAGTCCACACATGCTGACCCAAAGAGTTATTTTTATCCTCAAGCGCCTCTTTTAACGGTTCGGCATAGTGCTTTTCTATAAATTTCTGCAGCTTGGTTGACACATACTCATACTGCACCGGCCTGGCCTTATCCACCTGATCTTTGGTTTTCCTGTTTTTATCTTCCAGGCTACGGTCTCTTCGCCGCCTTCTTTTGCGGCGGCCGGGTGTTAAACGGTCCATTAATGACCTGTCTGAATTTTGCAGGGCCTGTGCCCCTTTTATAAGCATATACAATACAAAAGGTGACAATAGCAGACCAACGCCGATTGCGGTCAAGCTCAGCATTGCCAGTTGCTCATCACTGGCAAATCTCGGCGTCTCTTTGTACAAATCAGACAAGTCCCCCATCGCATTCAAACCGGCGGGAATATCACGAACAATTTTTAATATTTCCTGTTGAATTTCGACTGGATCCAGGCCTTCAAAATCCGGTAATACCATATAGTCAAGCAAGCCATAATCATCGATCAGCTGAAAAATCAGTCCATCTATTTCATCCTGGTCAACATCATCAAGTCTCTGTAGTAATGCTTCAATTTCGGCAATGCGGCTTTCGGCCTGCTTTGCAACTTCACCAAGCTGCTCTATCGTTTCCGAAACAGACAATAGCTGCTGCAGGTTCTCAACCAGACCGGTAATTTTTTCTATTTTATGCGCTATCGATAACGGCCCGCCGGCAACCGGAATAGCGCCGATTAACACACTCATCGCCAGATCTTCGGAAATACTGCTTTTTATTTCTTCTAGTTTTGCATCAATAGCCGCATTCATTTCAGCTTCAGGGCTTTGCATCTGCGGATAACGGGATGATGCGCCTTTCATCATGCCTTGCAGCATTACGATCTCGATACGTAGCACATTTAGCAATCGCCGTAAGGTATCCAAACCAAACGATGGCGCATTCGGATTTTGTTGGGTATCACCGCCTAACTGGCTCAACACCTGCGCTGCCTGATGGAGCTTTTGGTCGATATCACTCATTGCTGCCGGTGCAGCGGTTAATGCACGTACATCTGCCAGGGTAAACTGTATATCACCCTCTGCAGCACCGGTTTTGCGTTTGTTTAATAAGGCGTTGGTTTGCAGAATTTTTAATTCAAGCGGGGTCAGACTTCTAAAGCTTTGCAGCAGCTCAGCTGCATCCTTACCCCTGTTTTGCTGTTGCTCTATGTATTCTAAAAACAAACGACGCTGCTCGGCAGTCATACTTTCGAGTTCGGCACGCTGACCCTGACTAACCGGCTGTCCGGTTTTTTCGGCCAGTGCCGCAGCCGTTTCTCCGAAAGACCCGAAAATACCCAGCCAAAGGCTTAAGTTAATCACAGGCTGATGAAAGAACTGTGCTTCCGCTCTGATATCACCGGTGAGTTGCTTTTGTAATACGAGAACCCCTTCAGCCTGCGGTTTATCGAGATTATCTATCGGAAGTCGTGCAATAAAATCAAATAAATCCGAACGCTGTATCGGTTCGGTTAACAGCACTGCCTGTAATTTCTGATGCACATCATGTGTTATGCGCTGTTCGGTTAAATTCAACCACTCCAATTGCATCTGTAATGCCGCCAGATCTCCGCTACCGGACTCGATACGACTTTGGGTACGCTCTCTGGCCTGTGCAACCGCCAACCTGAATTCATCGATTAATACCCGTATACCGGCAGGTATTTCAGTCACCTGCTGTGCAGATTCAATAAGTTCGGCAATTTCGCGATTATATTGTTGCTGATAATCGCTGACAGTACATTGTGCCAACTCAGTGCTGATACCCGCACCCTGCAAACGTTGTATCACTGCTTCGCGTGCTGTTTGATCCTGTTCCAGCAATTCGGTATCTGTGCTCTGTTCTATGTCTGCGAGTATTTCCAATACATCATCTTTGGATGGATCGGGCTCGCGCTGCAACAGGCTGTGGTCACGTTGTTGCACGGTATGCACAACTTCATGTGCAAGCAACTGCTGTCCTAAAAACGTATTAGGATTGTATTGGCCGGCAGCAAAATAAATATCATCACCGTAGGTAACCGCGCGCGCATGTAGTGCTGAACTGAATTCCGCCGCATCACGGTCGGTATGAATGCGAACTGCAGACAGGTCTTCATCAAGACCAAGGCTGTATTTCTTTTTGAGTTTTTTTGGTAGCAAACGTCCATGCCCGGATTTTTTCTGAAGCGGCGCAGCAGCAGATATTTTTGTGGATGCTTCTCTGGTTTGCCCGACCCGTTCTGTGACAGATACTTTGCCGCCTGCATTTATTTTCCGGCTAAGCCGGCCGGCCTCCTGTTCGTGCCGGTCATTCGCAGCACCGATACCGATTTGTACCTGGTTACCAAGGTGACGGGACAAGTCCGTGACTGTATTTGTCTGGTGTAACGATTTGGGTTTTGCCACGGCTTTCGCCGGCTTACGGCTTTGTACCGCTTTCGATTGAACGGCTGCCATCCCGGGCCTGAATCAAATACCTGAGTTAAAACTATTCCGGGCCGCACGCAACACATCGCGCGGGCAACGACTGATCGAACGGTATCCCGCCGGGCGAACTTCTTCGTAAGGTACGGTAATCGTGCTGTGTTTACGTACGGTGACCACAGCTCTGCGTAATAAGGGATACACCAATGCCGCTTGCGCACGCGGTGTTCGCGCACGCTGTAATGCGGCCTGCAATGCCGGTGTGCGGTGCCGGGCTTCCTCGGTATTGGTTTGAAATTCGCCGACCGCATGTTGCGCCAGCGGACGCCCTTCAACTTCAACGATTTGTCCACCAACATTTTGCTGCAGTGTAAACCGCTCACCCCGACCGGCCGGTGTAACCGTCAGACCCGGTTCAAAACAACCGCCCTGTATACCCGGCGGACAATTCTGCTGTATCCATTGCTGCGCGGCATTCGCCCGGTCCTGTGCAAGCTTGGTGTTACCTTCAAAGCCACGGCCCGTGCGTTGAAACCTTTCACCCGGCCCCTGCGGCCCTTCCGGTGAAGTAAAACCTTCTATATCGATCACCCGATAACCATTACTGAGATTCAGAGTCAGATCAGCCAGTTCCTGCTGACTGCGGGTCTGTTCGATCCGGTCCTGTGCATAATGAAAATAAATAAAATGGGACTGCACATCAACATGCGGGACCTGGCGCTCACGCGGAATACGCTGTTCAGCGCGAAAGCGCTCACAACGGTAGCGTGTGCGAATGCGTTTGCGTACCCGTTCTTGAGTATCACATTCAAACTCTTCACTACCACGGCCAAAACGAAGCGTTGCGTTTCCGGTGATGCGACCGCCGTTTTCATCACCTTCGCCGCGGATATCCAGCTCAAACGGCCCGCGCCTGACCCCAATACGCCCTCCGCCACCGGTCACACCGCCGCGACCAACCGTCACATTCGCACCGCCAAAAATTTCCCACTCACCGGAACGTGCGATTACAAAATCAACAAACGGTGTAATATTGGTATCCGCCAGCGCTTCACCGACTTCAGCAGCGGTCCCGCCGCGGCGGATAATATCGACGATTTCCTGTGCAGCACCCAACGCCTGCTCGGGTACGTTTGCGCCGATACGCACACGCCCACGGGTGCCCCGACACCATTCAATGGTTATAAATAAATTCGTCCTATCAATATCCGCCGATACTTCCGGCGGCAAATACTCACGGTTGCTGCTTGAGACAACTTCACGAATGCGGGTCACCCGGTAACGGGAACCGTCATCCATTTCAACAATACGCACATTATCACCATCCGAAGATACGCTTCTTGCCTGCCGGCGACGAATGACCGCACTGTCAGTGCCGTGCAACGTTGGCACCGGCTTGCCGGCAACAACTGCATCGGCCGCCTTGTCTGCAGCATGCTCCGCAATATCGCTGTTGCGCCCCAGTTTCAGTTTTTTCTGTATGGAAAAATTGCTTTGCCGCTGTTGCAGCGTGTGTGCAATTTCATGAGCCAGCAAATGCCGACCCGGTGTAGTACCCGGTTGGTATTGATTTTTACCAAACCATATATCGTTACCGTAAGCAAAGGCATCTGCATTTAAACGTTGCGCCAATGAAGACGCTTTTGAATTGGTATGCAGGCGTACATGGTCAAGCTTATTCGCGAAACGCGGTTCAAAATATACCCGTTCAGCTCCGGCTAACGGTCGCCCTTCGCCGACCATGCCGCGAATTTCATGCGCAGCGACCTGATTTTGGGCTTTACCATGCAAATTATTTTGTGCACTGTGGGTACGCCTGTTCCCCAACACCCGGTTTAAGTTAAGCGTTAATGATTCGCGATTCGCAGGGCTTGTGTTTTTTTTAGAATTCGAGCCTCTTTTTTGTTTGCCTCCTGCGCTTTTTAATTGAGACTGTTTTGAGCTGGAACCGGCCATGCAGCGCTACCTTTCAGACAATTCGCGCCCGAAACAAAACGCACAAAAGTCATAACCCAGTGCCTGCGCTTCTTCAATACTATTAAAGTAATGTTGCCGGTCAACACGAATTTCAGCTATGCGGCAGGCGGCTGTTTCGTTTTCCAGGTCATGTAATTCTTCTGTACGCGCATTACCCAGATAACGTGTCGGCCGTGTTGCCACCGCAGCACCTGCGCCCGGCATAAAATTCAAAACCAATTGCCGCTCCAATTCCGCTTCCGGTGTTTTTTCAATGCGTGGATGAATAAAATAGGATATCAGTCTGCCGGAACCCGGTGTCGAATCGGCTTCGGTATACAAACCACATTCCCGTAATGTGCCGGAACCCTCACCGGCTGGAAATATTGTCTGCACACGCAATCGTGCAGTAGGTTCGGCGCTTTCCTGATCTTCCTCATCCAGAAAAACGATATCCGTTTCATTCACCGGCCGGCGTGCAATTTCATTTTCCAACACAGCGGTATCACGCTGATATGGCGGCCGGTTGCTGTCCCAGGCAGGCAGACCGCTACCAATCGCGATATAAAGCGAACCCCGTGTACGGGGTTCGCTTGCCAGCAAAACAGCCAGCTGTATATAAAACTCATTGGTTAACACAGTGAGCCCTTACAGGTAGTGCCGTTTTTTAAATTTACACAGAAACAGCAACCAGAGTAAGAACAGTATCACCAGTACCAGCACCCCAATCAGCCATAGAACCCAAAGCGGCAATGGGCAACCTGCGGATGTTGAACCGGCATCCGGCTTGACCGGTTGCCCCTGCACGACCGGTGTTACCTCAGGTTCGCCCTGAGTGCTGTCGAAGCCGACAATTTGTGCATAGATACCGTTATTGTAATCTCTGACACCACCGACCGGTTGCGCACCGTTGATCGTGAACTGCACATCTTCGATACGGCCGGGCCCAAGATAACCACCGTGTTCATCCCGCGGTATGACCGAATACTCACGAATAATCAATGTTCCGTTTTGCTGAATATCCCGTGAGCTTATCGGCGAATTACCGGGGTCAACATCGACCCGTACATATTCGCCGATCTCTTTCAAACGTGTAAACGGCACACCCACCGATGATGAACCCTGCGCGCTAAACCGAAAGATATAGCTGCCTTCAATTTCGGTATTCTCATAAACCAGTGTGTAAATACCGTCATCAGCGGTTTCATCACCGTTGGTACCGTCATCAAGCAACTGTAGACCACTATCCTGCGCGGTATCCAAGTCACGCTTACCACAAGCTTCCAATAATCTATCCATTAGCGCGAATGCCGGCGGATTGGTATCACCATTTTGCACTACAGGCTGCAGATTCAGATTCGGCGAGGCAAACACAATCCGCTGCCCGGCAGTCGCCGCGGCTGACAGACGTATATTGTCAGCCGAACCACCGATAATATCGACACCCGGTAAGGTCGGGCGCAGGTCTGCACAACCGTTGATACTGTGCGTAGAAGCAAACGTGCCAAAACCCTCTTCCGGCCTTCTGACGTTTACCCGCACATCAGCACCGGTAATGGCTTTACCACCCTCGCGTAACCGTGCTTTCAATGTAATGGTGCTGCTGGTGCCATGCGGCTGATTATCCATTGAAAAGCGTGCTTCAACATGCAGATCCAGCAATGCATACTGACCGTTCGCAACCGCACCCGGCGCACTGTAATTACTGTACTCGCCTGGCTCGGGGTTATCGATTAACAAATAACAATACCCCAAACCGGCCGGACAGGTGCCGTTCGCCACCGAAGTATCCGGTTGCGTAATTGACAAACTGGTCACAGACGCGGTATCTGCCCAAAACGCGAATAACAGCAATTTACGCTCACCGGCCTGTAAACTGAAATTTGAGCCGGTATCGGTAATCATATTTAAATGATAGTAAGGATAAATTGTCTCAAAATAAAACCGTGATAATTCCGCGGTCAATGCCGGCCCGGTTGCACCGATACTGGTATAAATATTGGTTAACTGGCTTCCGGAAAAACAGTCTGATATGCCGGATAACTTCGCCGGATCGGTGCTGCCGTTCGTGCCGACCGCAACGGTGTTAACCCGCACCAGACTGTCAACCGCACCGGCCGTATCACAGTTCGGCGTTACCGGTAAGTAATCGAAGTCGAACGCACCCCCGGCATTATCGAAGTCCATTGTCGAACTCGGCGTGTTATGTCTACCGTCGCTTAACATCATCACAATTTTTTGGCGGACCAGATTGGGGTCAGCCAGTGCGGAGTCGCCAAGGTTGCTTGCCCCGCCAAACATGGTGATCGTCTGGTTTACACCATCCGCCATCGGTGTCCCGCCCCCCGGAGAATCCGGCAATACACCGGTGTAATCCGATGCGGTTGCATCGACTGAGGTCAATGCGCTGTTCACATCAGCATTGCCGCTAAGGCTGCTGGAGAATGTTGCCAGACCCAGACGGTCGCCGCCGCCGGCCACACCCAATGCACTGTATTCACTGCTCAGATCAGTGTCATGTAACTGACTTAAGACAGACCTGAAGTTATTGCCGGCCTGTTTTGCCGAGTCCCATTTGTCATCGGTACTCATGCTGCCGGACTGGTCTATCAGCAATACGAAATCAATCGGTGCACGGGTAATCAGATTAGCCCAGCTCAGCGGGTCAGCAGTAACAGTACCGGGCCATGCGCCCAGCCCCGGTATTGTATCCTGATTAATCACCAGCGCGGAAATACCCATCAGTGAATTGAAGTTGTTTAAACCCAGGTCAGCCGGTATCAACTGTGCTTCCATCACCCAACCGGTGCTATCCGCATTACCGTCATTATCATCATCGCGCTCTGAAACACAGGCGCGGGCATCTGGAAACGGCGTCGGGTCGGAATCCACAGTCGGGTTTGTAACATCACCGAACACCCGCTCAACGGTTCCATTGCGATTGAAACGAATACCGCGATCATCACTGTTTGTATATGAACTGGTATCAGCCACCACATGATCGTGTGACAAATCAAACATCAGTGCCAATCTGTCGATATTCACTGAAACATTCGGTGAGTTGTCATTTATGCTAAAGAACACATACATTTCCTGATCAGCCAACGGATCATCAGGATGCACAATCACCATTTGACCGGTACCGTCGACCGTGCCGCTGATATTGCTGATCGTGACCGATAACACCTCACCGGCACCGCTTGGCCAGTCCATAAATGTCGTACATAGATTCGACGGCGCGGCACCGTCTTCATCCTCAATCGTAATGGAACCGTCCAGCTCAGGTATTGCAAAACGACCACCACTGTCCGCGTTTGCGGCAATAGGCAGAGACAACAGCAACAGGCTGATTGCCATAGTGACGCATTGATCGAATATTTGTCGGATTTTCATTTTTTCTCCCCTTGGTGATGCAGGTTGATATTTAGGAAACCCCGGTTTATTCATCCTTGAATAATCAGGACTTCCTTGATTCCGGATTGCTCCGCATTTTTATACCACTTCAAATTCTATCTGAATGGTTTGCTGATCGGCAGGGTCCAGCGGACCGTTATCGCCGATCAAGGTGACTTGCAATGTACCGATATTACCGGCAACCAATCCACCGGTCGGTGCACGCACATTGGCCGAAAGACCACCACTCGAATCGGCCGGCACAATCACTGTATTTGACGAAGGTGATGCACTCAACGGTACCCAACCGGTCTCATCGCCCACCGATAAGGTAATAAACCATTCCGCTTCATAAGTATGCGAAGCTGCAGTATTGTTATTAAACGCGAATGTGATAAAGCTGCCAAAGCCATTGTTCAATTCACTTTCCGCCAGTTCCAGTCGACCGGATGTATTCAAGGGCGGACCGGCATATTGCATCACTGCACCTGCCAGCGGCTCCACGCCCAGCTGCAGTTCCAGCGGCAACTGTGATGTCACAATGGTCGGATTACGGCGTACGCTTGCAACCACGGAAAGATCACTGGTTAAATTCGCCGCATGCGGTGTGACTTCAAACTGCACAACACCGGATGTCGAGGCCCCGCCGACGTTATCCAGTGTTATCTCCGCACTTGGTGGACTGACCTGCCACAAATCGGATGTCAGTGCTGCGGTTACATCAAACACTTCATCTGACTGGTCGGATGTGACGCCACTGGTAATCTCTACAAACACAGTGTAGGTCGTTCCGGCAACTAACGGCTCCTGCGGATTGATATCAACAAACGTCAGGGTCACACCACCTTCAGGCAGGGTTCCCACATCCGCGGACAACCAGGAGTTCAATGCCTGTTGCGCCAAATACGCCCCCAACAAATCAGGTTCAGCCAGTGCGTCTTCCACCGGTGTCAGACGGTTACCGTATTCGATTACAAATGCATCCATCGCGGCACCGCCAACACCATGCGCGGTCAGACTGTCCAGGTAAGCACGCTGCGCAAGAACCAGAGTCTGCATAACCTGCAATGCATCCTCGTTAGTCAGGTTGTTTGTTCGCGCCTGCAATGCACCGGTGCTGCAGATTTGCATCACATGTTGTAAAGAAAAGTGAACCAAAGTCGTCGCCAATGCATCAGTGGTATTAATAAACAGCTGCTCCGCTTCCAAACGTGTGGTCAGAATATCACGCAACGCATCCAACACATCCGCCAAGCGCTCGCTGTCGACAATATCGACACCACGCTCAACATATAAAGGTATCTTTAAATACTGTGCCACATTAACATCAGTGCGCCTTAAATCATAAATATTTTGTGCCGGAATCCGCAACTGCCCCGCTTCGCGACGTAATCTTGCCAGTGCCATGTAATAGTGACCGGGTTCACGGGTAATCGAACTGAGGTCGGTCGCACCCGGCTCAACCCGTACCAGCCAGCGGCGTTCAATACGCCGGCAGGTTTCAACTCCGATCATTGGATTGACCAGCCGCTCATCGTTACGGTCAATACCGGAGGCACCGGACTCTTCTTCCCAAACATCCAGATACACCAGATCATCGCGACTTGCAGCCGGTGGCGGCGCCAATAAATCGACATCTGCACCGAATACGGTTGCCTGCCCCAGATAGGTCAATGCACTATGCGGATTAAACACCAATACGCCCGACACCAGTGCCATCCCCAAATTGATCGTAAAATCATTATCTTCGGTGACCGCACCAATTTGAAAACCGATATTACCGGAGGGAATGCCGTCGCCGAAAAAATGCATTAAATTAATCTGGCTTTCGATACGACGAATATCCTCCAATTCATTCCAATCCGCATCAAGCATCGGCACTGCCTGCTGCAAGCGGACACCGACATAGTGCCTGGAATCAGCAACCGGGTTCTCGGTTAACACTTCATGCATGACATTGGTCAAACTAAACGTGTTTCTGGAATAATCACCCATGGTTCAACCTTCTCTGTGTTTAATTGATTTATACATCATTTACAGCCAACTAAAATACCAGACGGACTCTGCGTGTCAGGCTGTCCGCCGGGCCAATATGCATAACCGGGTGGCGGACATAATCGATCATATAATCGGTTGCATCAAGCCGGCCGAACAACGCAAACTCACGCAGTGGAAATGAGCTCTCTCCAACCGCTATCGGTACCACCCCCGGATCAAGCGTGACAGTCGCCTGAATACGGTGACTCACCGCCGGATTGATTTCGCCTACTGAATCCAAAAAATCGATTTCCATCGCCGCATCAGTTATCGCAATTGAAAACGGTGCCGTATCCACCAGTTGTTCGGTATCAGCCACCGTTGCCGGAACACCATCGGTATCCCAGGCGGCATCACCACGACCCAGTGCAATATACTGAATGCCGGCCGCCGCCTCGCCTTTCATAAACGCGGCCAGTAACTCGCGACATCGCGTCACAATAATATTGGAGCGCCAGCCATAATCAATTTTCAGATTGCCATTCTTAATCAGGCAATCATGATATTTACCGTCGGGAAATTTTTGATCGTATTCACTCACGTTATTTTCTATACCTTTACGATAAGCTATCGGAAAAATCAGTGCCGGGTTCCAGTGCATCGGCATTTAATACACTGACAAAATCATCGGTGTAACTTGAGTTTATATAGGGTGTGCTTGCGGTGTCATAGCCGTAAACATATTCGGTATGCAGGTTACGGCGTGGTATAAACACCGCCCTGTCGGTCGCCGGCAGGAACTCGCTCATCACCGGTCGCAAACGCTGGATACCCTGCTCAATTTCATCATCGTTAAGCGTATCATTATCCAGATACGCACCGACCGTATCCCGCGCAATACGGTTGCTGTCATCGCGCACACCGTTGCGACCGGTATCATAAGTATAACGTTGCGGGTCTTCGAAACTTTCCGATAATACGATGCGTTGTTGATGGCGTGTGTCCGGTGTTAATGCGCCCGCATAACGTTCGTCATAAGTTTCGGTCGCACGATACACATCACTGTTATAAACGATATGCCGGCTGGCACGGTAAAGCAAACGAATACCGGCCCCGGATAATATCGGCAGCGGCGCATGCTGCGAATACACTCCACCGGTAATCCGCTCAGCACTCGTCCAGGAGTCGGTATTCAGATCAGTCAATATGCTATGCCAAACCGACCAACCACTGTCTTCGCGGTTAGAACTCCAAAACACCTCCAGATCACCGGCATTAAATACTGCATAGGGTTCACGATCATGGTGATTATCATCCGCGGCTTTCGGCAGCTGATGGATTACCGACCAGGCAGTACTGTCCAAATCAAGATTCTGCTTAACCCGAACCGCAATCTGCCAGCGCTGTTGGTCCGGTGTTGATGTGTCGGCCAGTCTGCTCCAGAAAATATAAATTTCACTCGCGGTCATTAATATACTGAACTCATCACGAATACGCGGATCATTACCGGCATCCAGTGGTAATGTCACCGCTGTCCCCCAACTTCCAGCCTCCCGGCGGTTATAACGGAGTTGCCATTGTCCGGCAATCTGCTCCTGCCAAAACAGCCAAAGCCGGTTACTGTCATCCAATGCTGTAACCGGGTGGCGGCGCTGTATTTCAGGGTCATATGCCCCACCATCCGCAAATGGATTGTCGGATAAATCAATCATCCAGTCATCTGCAGGCCCGGTAGCCGACCAAACCGCATCGCTGTGAAAGCGATAACGAATACCCCAGCTCCCCGCAGCTTGATCATAAATAGACCAGAACAACCACAAACGGTCATCCTGTTGTGCTGCAGCCGGATGTTTGTTGATGAAGCTATTCACGATTAACGGGCGGCTCTCAGACATCTCCCCGGCTGGTGCGCTGACATGATGCACACGCAGGCCGTCAGTATGAATCTCGATTACATAACGCTCCGCAGCATCGGTAATTTCCCAGATGTTTGCACTCAGGTTTGCCAACAGAGATGTTTGGGATAAAGTCAGCCCCAATGCATTAATCGCTTCAAGCAGTACCGCCGATATCACCCCTGCCTGCAACTCGGACGATAAATCTGTTGTCAGCGTATATGCGGGTGATGTTTTATACCATAACTCCCAACGCCCTTTACGCAGAGTATGATAAAACAAGCGCTGTACCTGGTTGTTATCAATAACAAACGACGGACGACCGTCATACGCAAAATCGACCGACAGCAATTGCTCTTGTTCCGACCAGATGCCGCCACCGTCACGCTGCATATACCACAGATTCAGGCGTTCCGGTTTATTGGCAGCCAGGATATTATGCACAAACTCTTTGCTGCGGGTTTCCCAGCCACTGATACGCTTGACGGTAGCCTCAAGCGTCGGGATTAAACCGATGGTTTTGTAAACAGCCGGGGCATTACGAATTTCCTCGCGCTGCTCATCAAGCCCGCGTTTAAAATCGGTACGCCAACCTATCCATTCAGCTAATAATGGCAATAATATTCCCGGCGTATCTTTTACGTTTTGCAGACTTTGATTAAAACGGGCCAAACTGTAAAACTGATCCAGTTGACCGCCGGTAATTTCCAGAAAACGCTTTAAAAACTCCGTATCTATATCGTAACGGTGATAAACTGCGGGTAACAGTCTTTGCATATAACCTGCAAAATCATGTAACCCGGTTGCAACGGCAAAAACACGGTTTTTATTATCAAACTCATATACCGGCGGCGTACCCTGATAAGGGAATAAACCGTAGTAATAGGCACGCTCTGCAGCCAAACCATTATCGTTTACTTCGGTAAGTCCGGCATCATCCTCGATCACAATACCGTCATCCGGATGCACCGGATACCTGTCGGTATTGCGCACAACTCGCACACCGTCCAAACCTGCCGTTTCAGGATATTCCCAACGAAGATCGATCCGGTTTCCCTCCGGATGTGCATCCGCCTGTATATTAAGCAAAGGCACTGTTTAATAACCCCCTTCGATCGCAACCAGACGCACACCGGCAGCATAAGTCTGATCAGTTTCCGGATCTTCAACTGCGCTACCCGGTATCCGTGGTATTTCGCTGGGACTTAATTGAATTTTACCGGGATCATCATCCGGCCCGGCAACGCCCTCACGGAAAAACTCAGACACAGTAACAAAACGTACACCTTCAATCGCCTCTATTGCTTCATAGAATTTACTGAGATAAATGATCTGCCCAAAATCAACATTATCAAATGCAAGTAAATTCGCAACCGCCTCCTCTATTTTCACCTGCATTTCACTTTTGGAATAATAACTTTCGATACCAACCGTTGCCGCAAGATAAATTTTCACATAATCCACATCCGCAATTTCGATAATGGTGGATAACGGTCGTTTGTCTTCGAAATAAGCCAACAAATTTGCAGTTAATATATCACTGACCCGGCCACCACCCTCAGGCGCTATATAAAGAGTCACCTGATTCCAATGCTCAGCCTCTGCACGCACTTTGCCGACACCGTTAAAGTTCAGTGCCAACGCTTTGTAATCATCCGCGGTGACCGCACGCTTCAGGGAACGAAAAACACCCGGCGCATGTTCAACCGCATGTGCAATTGATTCACGATCAGCACCACCGGTCGCCGCATCAGGGTTGTTAACTCCGGCAGCCGCCAGACTCAAAGCCGGCGCATCCACGACAGTTGCAATTGTAGCTGCCGAAACATTACCCAGCTCTCCACCACCGACTCTGTATTCGGCTTTTATAACAGCACCGGACGGTGGAATTGCACCAAAGCCATTGCCGCCAAACACGATGGTCGCCTGATCATTTGCATCAACCTCAATTGTATAATCCTGAGCATCTTCCCGGCTAAACGCCAGGCTGTCCTGCAATCGCCAACCTGCATCAATCACACCACCCAGCTCAGTCCAGACTCTAATGTCAGTATTAACCTCACTGCTGCTGCCAATAGATCTTAAAATTAATCGATTAAAACTCAATGGAAAGCGTTGACCTGCAGTGCCGGCTGAAGTGCCGATAATATCTTCTTTAATTAACCGGCCTTCCTCAATCTGTATGGTGTAATATTTTCTGTCGGTTTCCGGATCTATGGCCAGCGAGTTGCAATCTATATCCAGATCGCTGCCGGTATATTCGAAGCGCACGCTTGATGAATCCCGGGTGCTTCTGGTTGCAAACGCATCGCCTTTGGCGATCCGGATGATATCGACACAATCGGCCGGAAAATCGATCGTCAGTTCCGCAGAGGCAGGTGTTGCAGTCGCCAGGCGATAGCCGATCAAACGAAGATGCTCGATTATGCTGCGCCGCTCGTGGGCGGTACCCAAAAAACTTTCGTTGACCAGGCGATCCTGATAGTACGCAATAATATCACCCATATGCGCAAACAATTGCAATAACACATTACCCTGATCGGTTTGCTTGGAATAATCAGTCCACTCCGGTATTTTTTCCGGGATCAGCTTATGCATCGCGGCGAGTATGCTCTCATAATCCCGCGACATATAATCGATTACCCGCCCATCAGTTGTTTGTTTGATTTCCATCTTTTTACTTTTTAAGTGGTTTCATATCAATCAACATTCACTTGAACTGAATACGCACAGCCTGTTGCCTGAGGTTTTCACGTTTCGTATATACGATCTCGACAACTGCATATTCACCTTCAGAAGTCACATGTACCGCATCGACAACAATCTCATCGGCCAGCCAGCGGCTTAATGCCTGACCGATCGTAAATTGCATCGCCGGCGCCAACACCGCATCGTTCGGTTCAAATACCAGATTAAACAAACCGCAACCGAACTCCGGTTGATGCACCCGTTCACCCGGTGCGGTGAACAGCACCTGTATTATTTTGCCGCGGATCGCTTCATCACCGCCGCTCGCGCTTATTCTGCCGGCAGCATCAACCGCCAATGGAAAACCGAAAGATGATGCTTGTTCGTTAAACATATCAGGCCACCAGTCCCGAACCGTCATTACTCTGGGTAAAAGTCACGTTATTCGCTGTGCTGTTGATATTGACGCCATGCCGGTGACCATCGGTTGTTGCGGTATCACCATTAATATTCAACGTGACACTGCCTTGCGCCTGCACATCACGGACTTCAAGGTTTGAGAGCAAATGTTCAACCACACCGGTCGCAATCGCATACGCGAGCTTACGCCAACTTTCCCGAAGATCCTCCATATCAGGATCTTCGACACCATCAACCGGCTCCATTACATTTCTGATCTGGTCGTAAATTGCTTTCGACATACCCTGAGATGCATTAATATCACCGATAATCAAAGCCATCGCTAACCTGCCTTTACCTTGGTTGATAAAATACTGTTACCTCCAGCCATCGCGGTTACAAGATCCGGTATGCTGGACGGATGCAATGGTGTCGGAGCACCCATATTGCCGACATGTTGATGACTTAACAGCCAGGTAATCAAATCCTCCAGGCACACCCGCTTTTCACCGTTAATTTTTATACCGGGACCAGCAGGAAAACCGCCGTTCGCGTCCAGTGCCAATGAATTACCATTCGCATCCTCACAAGTAATCCCCTGATTATGCATCTGTACCTGGTTATTGGATTTATCCAATATCGTGATGCCGTCTGCATTCATTGTCACCTCTTGTGTATTCGCACCGTCGGTAATCTTTATGCCGTCGGCATTCAGGGTAATCACATGTTGATTGGTTGCCTCGTTTATAATAACCGACTCTTCACCATCTTTATCTTCAAACTGAATTGTATGCCC
Organism: Gammaproteobacteria bacterium; assembly: GCA_028284675.1. Lineage (GTDB taxonomy): Bacteria > Pseudomonadota > Gammaproteobacteria > HTCC5015 > HTCC5015 > JANQRI01. The sequence goes on from JANQRI010000036.1 coordinate 22,108, forward strand.
TTTCAGGGTTTTAATGACTTTGCTTGTATGCGGACTTTGTACATCCGATTGCTCTGCACCATCCGGGTCGTTGGGTTTCGGCAACTCAGATTCACCCCCAGGCTTACTCCAAAACGTTCCGGTCCAGATCGGAAACTCAAGGTCACCCTCTTCAAATTCCACCCATACACCGGCATCTACCTCAGGTATAAATAACATGCCCTGATTCATATCACCGCCATACGGCACACAAGGTAACGCCCAGCCGGTCACAATTTCATTACCCAGCACACTGGGCACCCGCAGTTTCAAACGGCCGAGTTGCTCCGGGTCTTCATTATCAACCACAAAACCTCTGTACTTGCCATAAAAATGGCGTTCCATTTTTTGCATTAAGCTTGCGACTGTTTTTTCCAGGCTCATATAATCAACTCTTATAAACCAACACCTAATGATGCACCCGAACCAAAATCCTCATTACCGGTCGGAATCAGACCATTGCGCTTCACTTTAACCAGTTGCGAATAACCTTCGGCAGTGAAAACATGAGTCACATGGTTTACATAATAAACGCCACTGTATGTCTCACCGACACCTTTGATTGTAACCGGCTTACGTGGCAGCAGAACATGCTGATAGTGATTTGCACTGATCTCACCCTGCGCCGTCACAAACCATTCCGATTTATGAAAAAGCCCTTTACACAATGACTCCATCTCAGCACTTGCCGACGCGCCATTCATGCCGACAAACACCTGACCGGCATCCATACCCTGAGCAAGCATACCGGCCGCATCCATATCACCCAGTGCTGTTTGCTCACCGGTTTCAACATTAATATCCAGTACCTCTTTGTTTAAGCGGTCAATCTGAAACATACCGACACTGGCAGGCGCCATACCGTCGACGTTTATTGAAAAATTATGCATATTGGTTTCATTGCCGAAATGCACAGCCAGTATAGGTTGTGATTCTTCATCAATGGCCGGTTTTTTAAAATAAGCCGTATCTGCCTGCACATAACATTCATAACCGTTACGCAAAGCCAAACGTTTTAAAAACTGCATATCAGTCTCACGTTGGATGATTGTCGATACCGCTTCATCATGCACATGGGCAGTATCCTCAACATCGGGTGTTAAACCGTAGCTTTGGAAGATTTCAGTGGCAATATCGCTGTCTTTTTTGTTCGGCCAGTCTTTCAGATGTTCGATACGATCCATCATTACACTGGCATCCATCCCCCAAACCTCTATTGACGCCTGTTCCGGGTTTGCATGGAACTGTGGTTTAATATGTGTAATATAGCCGGACAGCAGTGTTTCATTATTATCTTCAAAGCCTGCAATAATTTCGATTGCTTTCCAGACGCGCAGGCGATCATCATCCAGGTTTGCCCATCCTTCGTTGGTTTGCAGCATGCATAGACGCATCCGAAACATGGATGCAAGCTCATCATCCAATTCAACTTCAAGCTTAATTAAGTCAGTGTACAAGGAATCTATTTCCTCGCCCTCGATCTTAATTTGTAAATAATCATGTTCCATGGTCTTAACCTGTGAACCTTGGCGGTATCAAGATAGGCTTACCGATACGTTCCCGGCGGCCACTGTCAGTAACCTGAAAACCCAGTGACTCTATCTGGTCAATCAACTGATCTTCAGAAACATTACCGCTGTTAAATTGCACCGAAAATATCCAGGTATGCTCAACCACCGCTTCAAATACATTGATTACATCAGCTGTTGCATCATATCGGAACCGATATGCCGCTTCCTGACCGGGCGCACAAATCTGCCATAGTGTTTCGGCGGGCTTGATAAAACGCAACTCACCAATCAATATCAGGCCTTCAGCCTGCAATGCAACATCCAAAGCCGGACTTAAGATTTGCGTCCTAACGGCATCATCCAATTCGGTTTGCCGGGCCGACGCTATATCAAACAAAAATCCAGCTTCATCAAAAACGGTTTCAGATTCTATAAACGATTGCGTGCCCTTAATCACTTCATTAACACCAATCAATGAAACCAATTCATGATACAGGCTGTGCCAGGGTGCGTTATAGCCGCTCCAACGTATCGTGAATTCAACCAGGCGCTGTAAGTCCTGGCCAAGCAATTCTCTGGGCGAAAGATACTCCGGGTTTGCATCACAAATTCGCCACCAATGTAACGACTGCCTGTAGTACTTATAAGCAAGATGGTCAAGACGGTCACCGGATTCAAGCGTATGCTGGAACCGGCTACCGACTTCAGGCAGAGTCCGCAACGCCTTGCTCTCCCAGACGAACCCCTCTTTATCGGTGGTTACGACATTGTTCAATTTGTAATAGCGTGAACGTTTGCTAAACATTGCATTTTTCCACTCAGTGCTTTAACCCGGCACAACAACATTTGCCAGATCAGTTATATTGGCCAAATTCAATACAGACATGACCTCTTTCAATACTTTTGAATAGGTATACGGTATATTTTTCCCTTCAATAACCGTCATATTGACGTTGACAGTCGCGCGGGTCGGACTTAAGTGCGTATTAAATTCAGTTTCAGTGATGCTCATGCTGTTTATATTGACCGGCAATACCCGTGTATAACCCCAAATAAACAGAACCACCGGTGGCGCTTCGCTCTTTGCAAATTTAAAACCACCATCACTGCCGAGCATATCGACAAGACTTCCCAGTATGCTATCGGACTTCGCGTGCATCATCAGTTCCAGCGTTGATAATCGTGGCAATATACCGAACTCACCAGTGATAATATTGCCATTATTCATATCATCTGATGCATCCAGGCGAATATCAAAACTGATAGACTCCTCCTGAATCGATACTCTTTGTGCTTCCCGAATTGCAAGCAGGTCATCCTCATCTTCAAATTCACGCTGATGTAACTCACGCAAAGACTTATTACGATTAGCACTGCCAGTGGTTATCGTACTGGAAGTTTCACCCTCTTCCCCTTCTTCAGTGGCAACAGCATCCGTACCGCCACCCGGCGCAAAAAAACTCACACTGCGGCTGCGCGATAGTTGCTCAGGGTTAAACTGAAACACCACAAATAAAGGCGGCAGACTGAGTCCGTACTCAACAAAAGCTCCCTTTAAAATCTTCGGTTTATTCGGAAAACCATCTGTCATAACTCACCCGCCTCTAATCCGGCATAATGCATGGTTTTTCGATCCCATAGTTTTCCCAGTTTTTGAAATTCCAGGCGACTGCTTTTCAACATATGCTTCATATCAATAGGTGCCTCATCTTCGGCTGCGTAAAACGCCGCATTCAATACAATATTTTTTATGCTGCCGCCGGATACTTTTATTTTCCCGGCCAGCCAGTCAAAGTCCACGTTTTCTTGTAATGGTGCTTCAGCAGGCAAACCTTTTTGCCAGATTTTTAAACGGCTTGCCTGATCGGGAAACGGAAACTCTGCAATAAACCGAATACGGCGAACAAATGCATCATCCATATTATTTCGAAAGTTAGTTGCCAATATTACAATGCCGTTATGTTCTTCAATTTTTTGCAATAGAAAGCTAACCTCAATATTGGCATAACGGTCATGTGCATCCGTGACTTCAGTACGCTTACCAAACAACGCATCCGCCTCATCAAAAAACAATATTGCATTACTTTTTTCAGCTTCATTGAATATGCGATTCAGATTTTTTTCAGTTTCACCGATATATTTGCTCACCACTCCAGACAGATCGATTTTATACAGATCCAGCTGTAAATCATTGGCCATAACCTGGGCAGCCATGGTTTTGCCGGTGCCGGGACTGCCGCTGAACATAACGCTTAATCCGCGCCCGTACGCAAGTTTTTTTGCGAACCCCCATTGACTGAAAACCTGATGCTGATGACGCACCTGAGTACAGACACTATGTAATATAGACTTGGTTTCTTCCGGTAAAACCAGATCAGCCCAGACATAACGGGGCGCCACTTTAGTCGCAAGATGACTCAGCCCCTGACTGGACTCTTTGCGACAACCTGCGCTCAGCATCTCCAGATCAACTTTGGCTTTAAGAGAACTCAGGCGATCCAATTCAGCACTAAATACCGCATGCTTGATTTGGCCCGGCGTCAATCGAAACATTGTTGCCAGCACACGCGATGTATCTTTTTCATCAACCACAGGAGCGCTTTCAAGTTGCTTGCGCCAGATATTTTCACTTGTGGTTTCATCCGGAATGGCCAAATCCAACTCATAGGAGTCCAAAGACACTCCTCTGTTAATCGGCAATAAGCCTTGCGAAGGCCTGCTGCTGGCCGCAGTAAAACTCAGCCAGCCGTATTCATATAAGCATTTATATAAAATATCCAGCTGTACATTTGAGACTATTTCTGATGAAAAAAGGCACTCGATATTTTCAAAATACAAAGAGGCCTGTTGCAGCAGACTTTCGCGGCACACCATTTTAATCAGTTTTTCATAACCTAGCGGATGCGCCATCAATGCAGGGATGTCAACAACCAATAATGGGCAACCGATACGCTGGCATATATGTAATGCAAGTGTTTTTTTGCCAACCCCTTCGGGCCCATACAACTGAAACAACAGCTGGCGTTCACCGCCATCCTTATGCAAAAAGTAATGCTCAACCAAACGGTCAGCTACTTTTTTGTGATGTAAATCCGGATATTGTTCAAGTCCGCCCGTATCTGGCTGCACAATAGAAACAATATTCTCCAGAGAGTGATCTATCGCGTTATTTCCCAGCAGGTATTGCAGTATGCGCATATCCAGTTGTAAAAATCTGGCAAGCCCGCTGGAACCTGAAGGGCTTTGTAGGTCAGTATCAATATGCAAAAGATTATGCCTGAACAAACCGGCACCAGTGGATAAATTCCTCCGCATGCGCCAGCGCTCCTGTTCATCATCGGAGAGCAAATCCAAAACCAGATCAATACTGGGGCGTTTTCGTGTAATATCATCCTGTAAATATGCATATATCCGGTCATAGCTGCGACGCAGCTCCGGCGCAATACAGATAATCAGACTCTGCACTTCCAGCCACGACAGCCCGAACATATGCGTCAATTGAACCAGCGGAAGGCTTACCTCATTTTGATATGTATTTTCAACTTTATGCCGAATCGAATTTTCGAGCTCACCGATAGTTTTATTAATTTTTTCGATAAGATCAGCTTCATAACTATAATCGTATCCCCGGCTTAATAGCCAGTCGACCTCCTGGTCTGATACATAAGTGGGCATTGCCGGTGTATACTGCTCCACGTCTTTTTGCATACCGCGAAACTGTAAAACCCTGCGCTGAATTAATAAATCGAGCCGCTGGAGCTCTTCCTGTATATGCGCCAAACCGTCTTCATAATAAGGCGAAGAGTCTTCCATAATATCGTGTTGTGCTTTGCTTACATTTGCGGTACTCATGGAGTCACCTCAAAGAAAAACGTAGCTCTACTCAACCGTGAAATATCGACCCGGATCTGATGGAATCCTGCCTGCATGTCTACCGGAACATCCGCAGTAAAGTTTTGCCCGGAAATTGCAGCACCATCTAAAATACGCCTGCCACTCATTGTTACCGAAGCATTCCAGCCATCCAGATTCTCACCACTGAACGTAATCGTGGAACCAGCCGGGCCGCTGCCGGGGGAAATATCCAGCACCTGTGGAGCATGAAATGGTGCGCCGACATTCGGTACACCAATTGAAATTGCACGTGTCGGCATATCACGCTCTTGATCCGGAGACTGATCAAGCTGTACCACTGAAACCTCATAAGGCACCGACAACCTAAACGGCTCACTGAAAGTGCTCCAAATTTTACTCAGTTCATCAAGATCAATATGGTTCTGTACCACTTTAATCTGTTCACGTGCATCCGATAAACCATCAGCAAGATGTTCGCCGGGTATTACCGGGTTCTCATGCAATACCCGCATTGCTTCGCCTAAAATTTCATGCGCATTGGTATTACCGTTTTCCACATCGTTTTGCGCATAAGGTGTTAATAAATAATACAGATTCAAACTTAAAGGCGGCGGCGTTATTCTATTGGGGTCAGTGGAAGAAACTTGCCACTCCTCATTTTTTAAATAAGGGTTTTCTTCAATCTTATACAGAAACATATTGATCCTTCTGCTTGGACCGCTTTCATCCGGTGCCAATAATGTTACATTCACAGTTGGGGTTACCTGCATTTCATCTTCCAACATGGCTTTCAATGATTCGCCAACCAGTCCTATTGCGGTCGATGCACTCATTTATTCAGCGCCTATCTGTAAATACGTAACCGGGTGCGCCCCAAATAGCTGCGTTCCCAAAATGCCGAGGCAGCCCCGCGGCGTTGTACTCTGTTTACTGTTTTCACGATTTTTTTAACAGCACGGCTTGATTTGTTTTGTTGCTCCGGTTCTTTGCTGATTGGTGAAACCGTCGATTTCTGAGCGCGCTGAATATTTTGCAATCGCTGCATCTGCCTTTCTGCATGCCGCGTTGAAGCCTGAAATTCTGCTTGTGGCTTCACAGGTGGACTATCAACAGCCGACTGCGTCTCAAAATCTGCAAACTGGACAGTATTATTAGAAATCGCTTCCGGTTGCACTCTGCCACTTGAACTTTCTGAACTTTCGAAATCTTCAAGTACATCAGCCTCTTTGGTTAGGGCCTCAGGCTTTACGCTGATTCCTTTAAGCTTTGGTGCATGCACATGGTTTTGTTGCAATGGACTGGCATCGGGAATGTCCAGACGGGTAATCTCCGGAGCAACCGGGCTCTCCGGCAGCTTATTATCTGCGCCTGCTTTTTCGACCAAACCGGAATCCACCGGGAATTCGTCACTTGGGTTATCACCGAAATTTTCAGCCTCTAGCTGTTTACCCAATTGCTTTATAAATGCATAGCTGTCATTTATTGATGGATTATTTTTTGACTGCTGATACGAAGACGATTTTGGTATCGTTATATCATCAGCTTCAACATCAGTAGGACTAGCTGTCTTTTGTATCGTCGGCGCATTATTCTTACTGTCAAAAACTTCCTTATCAGATTCAATTGTTATATCACACTTATACCTGTCTATAACGCTCTGAGCCGGATTTTTCCGGCGCTTATATTCATGCCTATCATAAAAACTCCTGTTAGATGGCGCTGGCGCCCCCGCACTTTCAATCTCTTTATCATTGGTTTTATCAATCTGTTTTGTCACTGGTCGCAGTTGAGAAACTACCTGTTCCGGTTTGGTATCAAATCGCTGCATAGGTGAGAGCTGCGTTGATCGCATTGCAGCAGAGGAAAAATTTTCATACGCACCAGTACCCTGTAAATAATGCATGTTTATCGGAAGATAACCATGACCGGCCCTCATACGCAAAGCAGAATCAGGCGATATTCCCAGTAGACGGTTTACTCCCTGACGATATGCAAACGGCATAACCGCGCTTTGCATTATGCTTGCAAGATAACTTCCACCGCTACGATAATGTTTAACCGGCCGCATCATTCAGCCTCTCAATTTCATCTGTTAAAACGTCCAGATACTGACGTCTGCGTTCACGCGGCATACGCATAATCTCTTCTTCACTCCAGTGATAATGAAACGCCAGATAATGAACCTCCCGGTATAACAGATCGGTACTCACTTTCAATTCACCGAAAAAGAAGTCCTGTAATTCAAAAGGGGCAATAAAACTGCGCCCACACTCCGGACAATCGGTTTCCATCGTCAGCTCAACAGACGGCGCATGTGCTTCCATCTCACATTCAATTTGGTGCCGGGCTTTTCCGCATAACGCGTTGATTATCTCAGCTACCGCCTGTTCATTTTGCCCGATGCTTTTAATACATCGGGTCAATAATAGTGTCAGTGCCTCACTTTGATTATGCGCAACATATGGACCAACCACTTCCTGATCAGCCCCATTGGGCAAACGAAATTCAATTTCAAGGGGTGTACCCGCCTGCAAACCGGGTATATCGGAGCCGGCAAGCATATCCGGCTCAACCTGCATACGATAAAAAGCCTGCGGCTGCTCGCAGCGGGTTACCGGAACTTCGGATATATTGAAATCAATATCAATACGTTCACCGCAATCACGCCAGGGACAGGATATAGTCGCCTGTACCTTATCACCAAAAGTCAATTGCCTTAAAAGTAACAATATATACTGGCGATCACCAACCAATAGCCCCCGGGCGATTTCGGCCGTTACCGGCTCTATAGCACCAACACGACGTACACAGCGCGCGATTATTTCGGTAACCAATTCCGCACTGGGGGTATCCATCCGCGCCAGGAGTTCTTCTTCACGCCCGGTTAGCGCAGTAAGCTCAACCTCTCGGTGAATGGCACCCGCCGCATCGATATAACCTCCCGGCAATATCCAGCTTTGCTGTTGCATGTATTTTTGCCAGCCCTGTCATCAGGACTCTGTGGGCTCGGTGACGGAAGCATCACGCTGCCAGCCCTCATTCTGCAACGTGATGGTCTGAATCATCACCGCATTACCGCTTGCGTCCAGTTCCGGCAGTGCCTGATACTCCGAGACCCAGCAACGGTAAACATTATATGCGAGTACAGTCACACCCTGTAGATTCGAGACTTCAATTGTGATGTCTTTCCGAAACTCTTTTAATGACATCGCCGCATCGGCCTCGAAATTGTTAACCTTGTTGGCCCATAATTCAAAGGCAGTATCATGGGTCACACCCGCTTCCAGAGTAATCGGCTCATACTTCGTCATACCGGGAAGTTTATGCCCGTGAGAAGGGTCTCCTGCTTCACGCCAGTCAACAACATCAACTGTTTTTTTCAGTGCACCACATTTACTAAGCCCGGCCACATATTCATTGTCCCACTTTATTTTAAATTTAAAGTTCCGATATGGATCGGAGCGATGAGTATTTACGGAGAACGTAGGCATTTTAATAACTCCTTAAGTTTATAATCGTCGTTTACTGGATTTATCAACCTGCCTGCCCGGCTTTCTGGCTGATCTGCACAATTACAAATTCGGCTGGTTTAAGCGGTGCAAAACCGACCTGAACATTCACAATACCTGCGTTAATATCATCCTGAGTGGTGGTTTCGCTGTCGACTTTCACAAAAAATGCATCCGAAGGGGTTGAGCCCTGAAATGCGCCGCGACGATACAAGGTCATCATAAAAGAAGTAATATTCAGCCGTAATTGCGCCCAAAGCGGCTCATCATTTGGTTCGAATACCGCCCATTGAATACCACGATAAATACTTAACTTTATCAGATTCGCAGTCCGCCTTATGGATATGTAATTCCATTCTGGATCACTGGTTATCGTACGCGCACCCCAGACAACACGGCCGGCTGCAGCAAACTCACGTATCACATTAACATGGTAAGGCGTCGGGTTTAACAATCCCTGTTGCACATCGGTCAGGCTTACAGTCAGCCCTGTTGATCCGGCAATAGCGGCTGCGGTACCGGCCGGCGCTTTCCACACTCCTCGCTGGCTGTCTGTTTTTGCATACAGCCCCGCAATATAACCCGACGGCGGTACCGCAACAGGTTCTGTTGAACTGCCTGTCGGATCATTCATATAGACCCAAGGCATATACAAAGCTCCGTGTGAATCTTTCGGCGATATCGAACCAACGAAGCCCTGTGCCTCTGTGACCGAGGTGACGTCCTGAGGCAGATCTCCAATAAAAAAGCAATCGGCTAGCGGGCGTAAGTTCCTGCAATAGTTGGTTGCATCACCAAACAATGTCGGAGACGAAACACCCGGAATGACAATAAGGCTCACATCCTCTTTATCATCCAGTCGGCTGAGCGCATTAATATACGGTGTATCCGTTATTACCGGGTCTCCGTCCGAGCCCAGCTGCACCGAAATCACCGGACCGGTCGCCGCAGTCGGACTATGATCACCCAGCAAATAACGTGGTACAGCAACCGTACTCGCAACAGGCCGTGTTACCGATGCACCGATTGTTTCACTACCACTATCCAGCACTCCCAGCTGCAAAAACCCGGCCGCATTATTGGCTTCAGGAGTAGCACGCGCAACTGTTACCGAAGAACTTGCACCGGCGGCACCGGATGTCAGCACTAATTCACCAGTGCCTGCAACAGTCGCGGCAAAAGCAGTAAATGCAGTTGCATCTGTTGATGCCCGCAATGGGGTTAGCGCCCTGACAAGAAACTGAATTGCACCGGCAACATTCGCGGCAGTAGTCAAATCCGCAACCTGCCCGGGATCACCGCCAACACCATCCTCCAGGTTTATTTCCTGGTAACCATCGCCATTTACATTAATACGTAAACGGGTTGCCGGCGCGACTAGCGGCACTGTTGGCGCACCACCACCTGTGCTTGTACCTTGCGCCTCAGCTGACGCAAGTGTTGTATTGGCTGCCTCTACCGCAACACTTATATAGCTTGACGTACTGGTTCTTAACTCAACATAGTTAGAGGCGGTGTCCACCATACTCAGATTTTCAAAAGACTCGACCGGTGTGGTGCTGCCTTCCTCATACACATAAATATTAAATTCATTTCCCGGATCAACAGTACCATCTGTAATTTCAATTTCAATTGCATTACCCCAGACACCAGGACTGACCGCTGAAATCGTCATGGTTGCCTGCGGTGCAGTCGCACGATCGGATAAAACAGCATTTGCAGTTGCAGTATTTTCTCCTGCCACCCTGACTATATAGGCAATTGAACCGCCATTATTAAAAAACTGAAAAACCGAGTGCGCCAAAAATGATGACGACATAAACCCACCGTAAAGGTTTTGGAACTCAGTAAAACTGAAAATGCGCACAGCCTCGGTGATACTCCCCCTTTCAGCCTGCCCCACAAATGCAGCCGTTGAGGTGCTCGCCACGGTTATTGGACGTACACCGCTTGAAACTTCTTCTACATAAACACCTGGATAAGTCGGGGTAACCATATTAAAGTCTCCGTTGGTTCAATTACTATTAATTTTGAGATAGGTTCTACTCAAAATCGAAATTTTCTTAAGTTTTATTCAGATTTTTCTTTTCTTCTACTGCTTTTCTTCTCGAGCTTAGCCTCTTTAACCACAAGAACATGCTTTTTAACCAACTCATCAAGCATCTTATTGTTTTTGATTTCGTTGGAGGGAAACTCTCCGGAGTACTTTGGAGGCAAATGATAGGCCTTGCCACTATTACAAAATATGGTTACCGGCCTGCGTGTAATATTTTCTACTATTTGCTTCATAATTTTACCTTCTTCAAAAGTCGATCTAATTTGAGCAATTATTAAGCCCGTCAGCTTTGTGCCGGGTCCTATTTAATGTATATATTTTCTGTTTGCATAGATTGTTTCACCAGACTTATTAAATGTTTTGGCGATGTTTCCTTTACTGGCAAGACTCTCCAGGGCAGTTTCAACCTCAGACTTTGAATAACTAACTCCCTGCTCGCCAAGCCACCATTTAATAATTCCATCAACAGTGTCTGCCGCATTGGGATGAGCGGCAAAATAATCAAGTATGCTTTGTTCTAACATAAACTGCCCTTTGCTGTCTTTGGCAGACACATCGGCAACCTCCAAGGCAACAGCATGTTCCCAAAACAATAGGCACATGATGTGCCAACCGGAGCAATGCAGCTAAGTTCTTGAATTTGTTCAGGACAAGTCTATTTAAGAATATAAATCAGTGGGTCACAAATAACCCAGTGGAAGACAACAGAAGAAGTGATAGCAATTTGTATAATGTTGCATTGAAATGCAAAAACCACTCAGACAAACAAAGGTTTTTATTTTTAGCGAATTAAAACCCGGACCAGGGAAACAGGCTAAACTTCATGGGTCAAAATGAACCCATAATTTAAACAAACAGGTTTCGGTCTATTCCATATTTTTTTAGCAACTTGCCGAAAGCACGCCGTTCTTTACAGGCCTGCTTTGCTGCTAAAGTCACGTTACCATTTGTCTGTCGCATTAAACGATATAAATAACGTTTTTCAAACTCTGCAACAATTTTGGATTTGGCTTCATTAAAACTGACATCAAACAACGCGCCACTATCCCACCCCGGAATATGCCCATCATCAGACTCTTCCAAAGGCATAGAATCAGCATTAAGATCTTCCAACATTATTGCAACACCAGAAGATATCAGTACCGCTTTATGCACAACATTCTCAAGCTCCCGGACATTGCCAGGCCAATCATGATTTTGCAGCCAGTCCGCAGCACTGAAATGGAAGATTTTCCGAGGCAATCCATATTGTGACGCATATTGATTCAAAAAATGTTTTGCCAATGGCAATATATCTTGCCGGCGCTCTCTCAGACCGGGCAAAGTTACAGCCAATATATTCAACCGAAAAAATAAATCCTGCCGAACCTGACCACTATCAACCAATGTCTGCAAATTCACATTACTTGCCGCCAGTATTCGCACATCCGCTTTTAACGCCTGCCCCGCACCTAATGGCCGATACTCTTTTTCCTGTAAAAAACGCAATAACGCCACTTGTGCTTTCGGCGATAACGCTTCAACCTCATCTAGAAACAATGTCCCCTGATCTGCCTCACCAATCAAACCCTGCTGACCTGACTTTGCATCCGTGTAAGCACCTTTCACATGACCGAAAAGCTCATTTTCAATCAGGTTATCGGGCAATGCACCACAGTTAACTGGTATAAACGGTTGATCTGAACGCGCACTCATATAATGTATCGCACGTGCAACCAGTTCTTTGCCAGTACCGGTTTCCCCTTCAATTAAAACCGGAGCAGAACATCCGGCATATGTTTTTATCAGTTTTAATACTTTAGAAAACTCAGGAGATTCACCAATCAAATTGGAAACTGAAACATCATCATATTCAGCATCTTCATACGCCCTGACTGTTTCAGCTTTATCAATCAACCGGGTTAATCGTATCGCCAATTCATCATATTGACACGGCCAGCTGACAAACTCGCAACAGCAATCCACGCTATCCTGACCTAAACGAATTGCACCGGAATAAAATACACCAAACTTCGGCGCATCAGGGTAAGCAAGCAATAAAGAACTCACTACTTCTTTGAAATGCTGGTAATAACGGCCAAAAATTAAAACAAAAACACTATTAGCAGGGACACCCTGATCACAGTCTATTTGATCAGGCGTAAATAAGCGCACATTAAAACCAGACTCTGTTAAATATGCATGAACAGCTTCATATTCGGCATCCGAACAAAGCGGCACCGCATATAAGTGTTGCTGCTTTTTTTTTGTTCCGTCCACTTATGACTGTCCTTAATAACCAGCAGGGAGATTATAAAGTGCTCTCTCACAAGCTCCGCAGAAATACAGAACAGGTGACAATCAAACAGACTGGAAAATATCTCATGCTTCGCCCCCGTACTGCAAACATTAAAACTGTATGAATTAAAATCACTTATAGATATGCGATATTTTTATTTATCAGTTTTAAAAAAGTGTAGTCAACGGATACCGCAATGCAAATCGGCAAAAAGTATGAAGAGCGATTTATCCACAAAAATCGAATCACGATTATTTAGGGAATTCAATGAAATTCATGCATTTAGATCATGGTGCTAAACCGGAATTTGAATGTGCCGGCATAAATGTTTTTATGATATCAACTGTTTAGTACGATATAGTGCGTATTGCAAAAATGCTACAATATGCCCTTTCTCCGGGAACCGCCTGAAAACACTGCTTTACGGCAACCAGGTAAATCCAGCCACTCAAATACCCTGCATATCTACTGGTACGCGTCTTGCTCCCCATGTACCTGGTAAAACTTCGAAAACGCCGACACAAGGCGTACCGCATTTTTTGCAATGTCCTTGGGCGTCAAGATTCCATTCCGACAGCTGATACCAGTCACGCCCAATCAATATATCGCCACAGTGATGACAATATGTACTCTGCCCGGCTTTATCATGCACATTCCCGGTATACACATGCCTAATGCCATTTTTGATTGCGATTTCACGAGCCATTACTAATTTTGTTGCAGAAGTCGCGTGTTTATCCTGCATTTTCCAGTCGGGGTGAAAAGCAGTAAAGTGTAGCGGCACATCCGGACCCAGGTTTGCCATTAGCCAGCAAACCATATTTTCGATCTCCTGTGCAGAATCATTCTCTCCAGGTATCAATAATGTCGTAATTTCAAACCAAACTGTTGTTTCATGTTTTAAAAAAAGCAATGTATCCAATACCGGTTGCAGGTGGCCACCGGTAATTTTCCAATAAAACTTTTCAGTGAATGCCTTCAAGTCAACGTTTACAGCATCCATTTGCTGGTACAAATCCTGTCGTGGCTTATCGCATATGTAACCCGAAGTAACAGCGACCGATTTAACACTTTGCTCACGACAGGCTATTGCAGTATCCACCGCATACTCTAGAAACACTATCGGATCATTGTATGTGTAAGCCACGGAACGGCAACCCAGAGCAACAGCCGCCTTCACAATTTTTTCCGGTGATGCCTGGTCACTCAGAGTATCAAGCTGCCTGGATTTACTGATATCCCAGTTCTGGCAAAAACGGCATGCCAGATTACAACCGGCTGTGCCAAACGATAACACCGGCGTACCCGGCAAAAAATGATTTAACGGTTTTTTTTCAATCGGGTCAATACAATACCCGCTGGAACGGCCATAGGTTGTTAACACAACCCGGTTACCCCGATTGGCCCGAACAAAACACAAACCCTGCTGACCATCCTGTAATTTACAGGCACGCGGGCAGACATCGCACTGCACACGGCCATCAGCAAGCTTATGCCAATAATGAGTTGGATACTCGTTGGAAGGCGCCCGAACAGACACTATTTTCCCCGGCAAAAATATACTAGCTCAGAGTTTAGCCCAAATAATGCTACGCGACATATATACAGCCGCTTTTATCAATACCTGCTAAGCAGATGCCTCCAGGCGGCTGCCGCTGCGCTCGGGTTTCACCGCCAAATCGGCCGCCTGATAGGCGGTTGCAGCCGAATGACCTTCGACACTATGCTTACCCCCGCAGATCGCACAGATCACATGTGTATGTCCAACTTCGTCAACACGCTCTTCGGACTGAAGAGTTTGAACACCCTGTTTATCGTCCATTTTTTTGTCCTCGCTTCGTTCCCTGGCAATTTCGACACGCGCTTCAACAGCCATCGCCACAGCCTGGGCTGCAACTGCCTGATCCTGTGCCGAAGGTTCCGCAGGCGCCAGTGCCGCCCGCTGAATTTTTTGTGCTTTCTGCAGTGTTGCTTCCGGATCGCCCGGTACCGGTGAAGTATCGATCTGCACTTCCCCGCCAACCGCATACAGACGGCCATCCGGACCACGCTGATAATCATAACTTGGTCCGCTCCGGACCAGTGAACCGGCAGCGGCCGCATGCGCCCGTTCATGCGCCCGAACCTCCAGGTCACGGGCTTTCAGTTCCCGCAACACCCGCAGCTCATCCTGAGAAAGACGGGCTTCCACCGGTCCCGACTGCCCTGCCGGAGTTTGTTCAACACCATCGCGAGCACTCTGATCTGCCTGCGGTTTTCTCGCCGTAACAGAATCAGCTAATCGGGTAATAGCGCTCACTGCTGAGTGACTATGAATAATCATTACCGGCCCTGGCTTTTTACTGCATACCGGGAACATCGGCCAGCTGATTAAAGGCTTGAATGCACCATGCCCAATACAATATGCACTGCCAAAAGGCTGATTCATCTATAATCGCAGCTTCCTTTACGGCGCCAGGCAGAATACCTAAAATCGCATTTGAATTTTGATCCCAGACGCCTAAGCCTGTCTTTGTGAAACACCCGGGCCGGGAGTACTGCAAAACCAAACAGGAGAGATGTATGACAACCGGGCAGTTTAAACTGCTGCAAAGCAGGCGCTTTTTACCGCTGTTTATTACTCAGTTTTTGGGTGCTTTTAATGACAATGTATTTAAAAACGCACTATTGATATTAATCACTTATGATTTAGCAGCCCGGCATGGCCTGGACGGGCCTTTGCTGGTCACAATGGCTTCCGGGCTTTTTATTTTGCCGTTTTTTTTATTCTCAGCAACTGCCGGGCAGCTTGCTGACCGCTATGAGCGTTCCATGCTGGTAAGACGTATCAAACTTTGCGAGATCGGCTTGGCATTATTGGCTTCCGTCGGCTTATATCTGGGCAATACTTATCTGCTCTTCGCGGTATTGTTTTTGCTCGGCGCACAATCGACTTTTTTCGGCCCAATTAAATACAGCCTATTACCGGACCATTTACGCGATGAGGAGCTGATCGGTGGCAACGGTCTAATTGAAATGGGAACGTTCATATCAATACTGCTGGGTACCATTGCCGGAGGCCTGTTAATTCGTACCGAAAATGGTACTGCAATGGTCAGCACTTTGGTTTGCTGTGCAGCATTTTGCGGATGGTTGTCCGCACGACGAATTCCAACAGCGCGTATTTCATCGCCACAATTACGAATACGCTGGAATTTCCCAGTCGAGACTTTTGTTATATTACGCCATGCCACACAAAACCGTATCGTATTTTGCGCAATGCTTGGCATTTCCTGGTTTTGGTTACTCGGTGCAACTTTTTTATCGCAGTTTCCCAATTTCGGAAAACTGACTATTGGTGTGGACGAACAGGTCGTTACATTATTTCTAACATTTTTTTCGATCGGCATTGGTATCGGGTCATTGCTTTGTAACAAATTATTACATGCGCGAATCTCAGCAAAATATGTACCGGCAGCCATTATCGGCTTATCTTTGTTTACTGTCGACCTGTACTTTATATCGTCCGGGTTTGCAGTACCGGACAAAAATGAACTAATGGGTTTAAAAGGTTTTTTTAGTAACGTTGCCAATTGGCGACTTTTGTTTGATCTGACAATGATCGCGATTTGCGGGGGTATTTATATTATTCCGTTATATTCACTGGTTCAGCATCACTCCGATATCAATTATCGTTCAAGAACCATTGCCGGAGTTAATATTATGAATGCATTATTTATGGTGGTCTCGGCACTTGCAACGTCAGCCTTATTGGTTGCCGGTTTCACGATTCCCGAGATTTTTTTATGTCTGGCGCTTGCTAATATAGCTATGATAGGTATTGTATGGCGCCTGCCAAAATAGCCCGTTCTTTTTTGTATGCCGGGGAAACTCCGGCAACCTGAAGTTTCCCCAGCTATATAAATAACGCTCTGTTAAGTACCATGACCTCTAGGGCCCACACCTAAAATGGTTGCACCTTGCGAAGTGCCGAGTGTGGGTGATGAGGGATAGGATAAACTGCCGCTGGGGCCGTTTAACAGGCTGTTGGCATAAATCGGGGACTGGCTCACCGGTTTACCTGTCACCAGAGGGGATAATAATTTCATTAGGTTGCCTGCATCGTAACCCAGCTTGGCACCTTTATTGCCACCAATCAGTTTACCAAGATAAGGCAATAACTGAGGGGTGATCGCCAATAACTTATTTAACCAGTCACTGCCACCTGATTTATTATCAGATGATGAGGTGTCTTGAAAATTAAACCCTTCCTTCGCAAGCGCAGCTGTAAGCTCCGGGCTGCCCTTCAACACCTTGGAGACATCCGACGAAATCGTATCAGCATTAGCCAACACATTAGTGGAATCAGAACCCCCAAATGTTATATTTCCGGCATCACTATTAAACGCAATTGGCGTAGAGTCGCCTGCACCAAAATCAGTTGCTTTATAGTTGAGACCCAAAGAATCATCTGCTTTAAAACTATCAACCTGATTACTGAAATCGAAAGAGCTTGTACCAAGCGACGCATTCGTGTCGAACTTTATATCACTACTAAAATCAACATCACTCGTTGAAAAATTAATACTTTCGGTTGCCACTGTCATATCCCCTATGCTGGATTAATTAAAAGTTACTGGAAAACAATGCAATTTACAATGTTTCAATGAATATACTTGGACGCCTTCAATAATAGGCTTTTACAACAGGAAAGAAAATACAGCTTAGGCTATATAGGATATTGGTCGTAACAGACGGCCGAAAGTTATATTTTCCAAAACTTTCTATACCAATAAAGAGACAGTTCTTAGGACGCTATACTTAAAGTAATAAACGCAAAACATTAGTAATATAAAGCATAACAGTATTAAGTTATGCAGGTTTTTATTATAGCATTTTCAGTCATTTTTAACTTGCGGTTTGCGTAAGCGAATCGACAATTCACGCAATTGTTTTTCATCAACCGGTGCCGGCGCATCGGTTAACAGACAGGCGGCGGTCTGCGTTTTCGGAAATGCCATCACATCGCGAATCGATTGCGCCCCACTCATCAACATCGCCAGGCGATCGAGGCCAAACGCAATACCGCCATGCGGAGGTGCACCATAGCGTAATGCCTCCAGTAGAAAACCGAATTTCTCCTCGGCTTCCTGTTCATTAATATTAAGTATATTAAATACTGCCTGTTGTATTTCGCGGTTATGAATACGCACTGATCCGCCACCCAGTTCAGTACCGTTCAGCACGACATCATAGGCTTTGGATATCGCCGCCCCCGGGTCTTTACTCAACGCACCGGCATCATCACTGCGCGGCGCGGTAAACGGATGATGCAAGGCCTGCCAGCGCTTGTCTTTTTCATCCCATTCGAACATCGGAAACTCAGTGACCCACAAGAACCGCCAGCCGGGCTCAACCAGCTTGCGATCGATACCCAGTTTAACCCGCAATGCCCCCAGCGCATCATTTACCACGGAGGCTTTATCGGCACCGAAAAAAATCATATCACCGTTTTCCGCACCGGTTCGCTGCAGAATCGCATCAACCACTTCATCCGGCAAAAACTTTAGAATCGGCGACTGCAGACCGTCCCGGCCGGCTGCTATATCAGTACACTTTATATAAGCAAGGCCCTTTGCACCAAAACGCCCGACATATTGAGTGTAATCATCAATCTCTTTACGGCTCAGATCAGCACCGGCCGGCAATCGTAATGCCGCAACCCGCCCTTTAGGGTCTTTCGCCGGCCCGGCAAAGACCTTGAACTCCACCGCCTGCATCACATCGGTTAACGAGACCAACTCCAGCGGAATTCGTAAATCAGGTTTATCCGAGCCGAACCGTTCCATCGCCTCGGTATATGGCATGCGCAGAAACGGGATTTCTATGGCTTCACCCAACACCTGCTCAAACAGATTTACAAGCATCTGCTCCATCAGGCCGGTAATCCCGGCTTCATCCATAAATGAAGTTTCGATATCAAGCTGGGTAAATTCGGGTTGCCGATCCGCGCGTAAATCTTCGTCACGGAAACAGCGTACGATCTGATAATAGCGGTCCATACCACCCATCATCAGTAACTGTTTAAAAAGCTGAGGGGATTGCGGCAACGCGAAAAACTGGCCGGGATGGGTGCGACTGGGCACGATATAGTCACGAGCGCCTTCCGGAGTCGCTTTGGTCAGCATTGGGGTCTCGATTTCCAAAAAACCCTCTTTTTCCAAAAAGCCCCGTAATGCAGTATTCACCCGGGCCCGGAGGCGTAAACTCTGTTGCATCACCGGCCGGCGCAAATCTATATAACGGTATCGCAGCCTGACATCTTCGCTGACATCTTCATCATCAAGCTGAAACGGCGGGGTATCCGCTCTGTTCAATACCTCCAGCTCTTCAACCAATACTTCAATTTCTCCGGTGCTCAGATCCGGGTTCACTGTGCCCTCCGGCCGATGACGGACTTTGCCGGTCACCTGCAACACATATTCGTTACGCACACGCTCGGCAACAGAAAATATTTCGGGCCGATCAGGATCAAATACAACCTGCACCAGACCGGAATGGTCCCGTAAATCGATAAAAATCACACCGCCGTGGTCCCGCCGCCGGTGTACCCAGCCTGTCAATTTTACCTGTTTATCGATTTCGACAGCATCAACGCTGCCGCAATAATGTGTTCGCATAATTCAGTCGCCTGAGTTCAGAAAATTCAAATTCCCGCGGAGTATGTGGTAAAACCGTTATTCGGCCAAAATCGCGCAATCCCGGCTTATCACCGATGGCACAAGGTATGTGCAGGCGGGATATTAAGGCTTGTCGTCCGTGGAAGCAACAAACACACCGGCTGCGACGAAGCAACCGGGTCAACTATCACTGGATTTGCTACCAGAGACCTTAGTGCCCGAATTCTGAGGCTTTGAGTTGCTACCGGAGCTACCTGAAGAAGACGAGGACTCCGTGGACTTGGCCTTATCCGCCGCTTTGCCACCATCGTTTTTTTGGCTACCACCATCAGATTTACCGCTATCGTGCAAATTACGCTTGCCGGAGCTTTTAAAGTCAGTTTCATACCAACCCCCGCCTTTCAAACGAAAGCCAGCAGCCGATATTTGCTTTTTCAAGCCCGGTTTTCCGCAAGCGGGGCAATCGACCAGGGGTGGATCGCTGATCTTCTGCAAGGCCTCTACCATCTCCCCGCAAAACTCACATCGATATTCATAAAACGGCATGATTAACCTCGTTATACGGATAAACAGCGCGAATTATATAAATACTTGCCGTCAGCGCAACTTTAAGCCCATTCAGTGACCTGCCGATAGCGTCAACAGCACAGTTTGTACACAATAGTGGTGACAATACACAACTTGGTTTAAAATCGGTCTCGCACTCTCGGGGATCAATCCAGGGATATTATAATGAACAAAAAATTCAGCTGTACCGCAATCTTAACACTAGTATTCAGCCAGGCTATTGCGGCCGGTGATGCAGAGCAAGGCAAAATCAAAGCCGAAACCTGTTATGGCTGCCATGCAGAGCCTAACTATTTTAATGTATACCCTTCTTACCGCGTACCAAAACTGGCGGGCCAACATCCCGAATATATCGTGGAAGCTCTAAAAGCCTATAAAAACGGTACTCGCAATCACCCGACAATGACTGCAAACGCGGCCAATTTAAACGATCAGGATATGCTGGATATTGCGGCATTTCTCAGCGCTGCCAAATAAGCAATAAGGACCGAAACTATGAAACAGCTTATCACCGCAATTACGCTGACAGCAGCCGGCCTCACCTTGACTCAGACCGCCATCGCGGGCGACCCGGTCGCCGGAAAGCAAAAATCAGCGGTCTGTGCCACCTGCCACGGTGCAGATGGCAATAGCCCCTCTCCGGCATTCCCGACGTTGGCCGGCCAATATCAGGATTATCTGGAAAAATCCCTGAAAGACTACCGGTCGGGGGCACGGCAAAACGCAATTATGGCAGGCTTCGCGACATCACTCAGTGATGAGGATATAGCGGATCTGGCAGCATTTTATGCGAGCCAAAGTGGGCTCGAAGTGGTTAAAAAACCCTAGACGCACTGATCTCCGGTTTTTAGCCCACTGTTGACCTGTAGCTCATTACAAAGGCTTTGAAAACAAGGCTTTATGAAGCCAACAAGCATACTGCCACCACTGCACTACAGGCACTTCCCCGCAACCAATTCGGCCGCCAATACGCAAACACTGATCGTATTACATGGCCTTTTCGGGTCGGTAACAAACTGGCAAAGCCTAAGCAAGCGCTTCTCCGGGCATAAGAATGTTTATGCATTGGATTTACGCAATCACGGTAGATCACCGCATAATGAAGATATGGATTTACCAAGCATGGCTATGGACGTGAACCGGTTTATTAACACACACAAACTGCAACGGAGCCACCTGCTGGGGCACTCTTTGGGAGGCAAAGTAGCAATGCAGCTTGTGTTGGACCAACCCTCGTTATTCCACAGCTTGGTTGTTGTGGATATCGCGCCTAAACCCTACCCTCCCAGGCATAATGAAATCTTTGCGGCAATAGCGACGATCGATGCAACCACAATTACCCACCGTAATCAGGCAGATGATCTTATTCAGCCATTAATACCGGACCAGGCCACCCGGCTGTTCCTGCTGACTAATCTGATTCGTAATGATAAAAATGAGTACATATGGCGAATTAATACCAAGGCGATAAAACACAATTATGAAGCACTGAGCGCCGCACCGGAAACCATGGATAAACAATATACCGGCCCCACTCTATTTATTAAGGGTGAGCACTCAGCCTATATACATAAAGAAGATGTAGA
Source organism: Gammaproteobacteria bacterium (assembly GCA_028284675.1). Taxonomy (GTDB): domain Bacteria; phylum Pseudomonadota; class Gammaproteobacteria; order HTCC5015; family HTCC5015; genus JANQRI01. Next base: position 44,147 of record JANQRI010000036.1, read on the forward strand.
CCTTATAAATACAATATTTCCCAATAACAGGCTGGTCACGGTTGAAAAAGCCGGCCACTGGGTACATGCCGAACAACCCGGGGCATTTGCACAGGTTGTGGAAAACTTTTGGGATAAAACACAGTAAATGTAACAAGACTCTATTTCAAGATTGAATATTTTGGTTTTAGGCGATAGCTCCGCATTTGAGAAAAGTGAAAACGATGCATAAGGGCAAAAGATTACTTTTAATTTAGATTCAGCATAAACTGCCGCTTTATTGGAAATGCAATAACAGGAAAACCACAATGTCACTTGTTTACTCCGCGATTATTTTCCTAACCGCCGCCGTCATAATAGTACCGATTTTTAAAAAAATAGGCCTGGGCTCCGTATTAGGCTACCTGACCGCCGGGATTCTAATCGGCCCCTGGGGGTTTGGCTTTATAGCCGAGGTCGAAGACATCCTCCATTTTGCCGAATTGGGTGTGGTATTGCTGTTGTTTATAATCGGCCTGGAATTACAGCCCTCACGCTTACGGGTAATGCGCAGGCCCATATTCGGCACCGGTGGATTACAGGTATTTGCCTCCATATTGGTCATTTTTGTGCTGGCGCTGGCGGCTAATATGGAATGGCGCACGGCATTGGTTATGGGCTGCTGTTTATCATTATCTTCTACAGCTTTCGCACTGCAGCTGCTGGGCGAGAGAGATGAGCTGGTCACTCAGCATGGACGTACCGCATTCGCGATTCTGTTGTTTCAGGACTTGATTGTTATACCGATGCTGGCTTTACTGCCATTGTTAAGCCATGAAAATAATATGAGTTTTGGGGGAGATCAGTTACTCGCAGCGGGCACAGCGATAGCGGTAATCATCGGTGTCATTGCTGCGGGACACTTCCTGATCAAACCACTGCTGAAATGGGTGGCACTGAGTAATAATACCGAACTGTTCAGTGCAGCAAGCCTGCTGGTGGTACTGGGAACCGCAGGCTTAATGTATGCAGCCGGGTTATCAATGGCACTGGGTGCTTTTCTTGCCGGTGTATTGTTGGCTGACTCTGAGTTCCGCCATGAGCTGGAAGCAAACATAGAGCCTTTTAAAGGACTGTTGCTTGGACTTTTCTTTATCTCAGTGGGCATGTCGGTGGACCTTGGGCTTATCGTAAAAATGCCGGTTTTGCTGGTATCTATGGCGATAGCACTTGTCCTGATTAAAGCCGCTATTCTCTTCGGTATCGCCAAGTTGAATAAACAAAGCAATGCTTCAGCGCTAAACCTTGCTGTAATCATCTCTCAAGGCGGTGAGTTTGCATTTGTGCTGTTGCATCAGGCAGGCACGTTTAATGTAATTGACAAATCCATTAGCAATATATTGGTGGTAATTGTTACTTTATCAATGGTTATCACCCCTTTGCTGTTGATTTTGACGGACTACTGGAAAAACCGTACTGCTGCATCCAGACAAACAGAACCGGAATACGATCAAATCGACGATGACGAACCAAAAGTGATCATTGCCGGCTTTGGCCGGTTCGGGCAAATTATTGCCCGCATTCTGCGCATGAAAAAAATACCGTTCACTGCACTTGAATCGAGCTTCGAACAAGTTGATTTTGTACGAAAATTCGGTAATAAAATTTATTTTGGTGATGCCGCCCGCTTAGATCTGCTACGTGCGGCCCGGGCGGATAAAGCTAGCATTTTTGTGCTATCCATAGTGGATACCGATGCATCAATAAAAGTTGCAGAAGCTGTCAAAAAACATTTTCCACACTTAAAAATATTTGCACGTGCTCGCAATAGACAGCATGTTTATAAACTTATGGACATCGGTGTTGATTACGTCATCCGGGAAACATTCTTATCCAGTATAGAACTGGCAAAACAAATACTAATAGGCATGAAAATCGAAGATTCCGAAGCAGAAAAAATCACTACAGCTTTTAAAGAATACGATCAGGCATTAGTACAAAAACAACACGCCATACACCATGATGAGGAACAGGTTATCGCGTCTGCCCGGCATGCGGCTGCAGAGTTGGAAAGCCTTTTCGAGGAAGATACCGGTTCAGATATAGATCATGAAACTCAGCCGAAACATAGCTAAATTTTTTGTTACGCGAATTTTAGCCAATAAAAACGGCGACACCTGACGGTGTCGCCGCACCCTATCCCTTTTATTATCATTGCAATATAAAGCCAGCAATGTTGTTGCCCTTTATATCCTAATTTTTATTATTATTTGTAACTACGGCCACCTGCCACATAATCCAAAGGTGTCTTGGCCATACTCTGTATTTCAGCCATCACACCAATATGATGGTCAACAACTTCAAAAACAGTTACTGTGCCATCACCATTTAAGTCCTGTGGATTAACCGGAGCAGTCTCTGCTCCTGTTCCAGTACCAGTACCAGCCTCACTACCTGTAAGCGCAGTAATAGCTTCCGATAAATCGGAAAGTGATTTTGTCAAATCATCGCCGGCAGTACTTTCAGCATTAGGGTCCTTTTGATCACCTTTTAGCAGATTCATTAACAGTGTAATAACCTCCAGTAATACCGAGATAATATCGCTGTTGCTGTTCTGATTATTTGCAATCAAATTCTGGAAATCATTCGGTGTATTGTCAAGAGCTCTTGTTGCTCCTGGATCAACCACCGGTGCTCCAGTTGTTATTGAATTTACGTTCATTATAATTCTCCACTTGGTGAAAAGGCGGGCCGGGACCGGCCCCAAAGACTTGCCCGGCCGCTTTTCACTACACTACATACACTAAACACCAAAAAACTATGAGAATTTCAAACTCTTAAGTTATTATTCTTGAGACTGACTGATGTCTTGTCGTTCGTTCTCGACCACATCGATGTTCTTCTGCACACCTTCAGATATTGATCTCAAAGCTTCAGAACGAATTTGATAATCGAGCATAATTTCCTGCAATGCTACTTGTGTAGCAAATGCTTCTTCAAAAGAAGCAGCAACATCGCCAATCAAATCGCTTGAACTAGTACCAGGAAGACCTGTAGGTGCCGGATCAGCTGCCATAACCATAATAAATACTCCTCTAAATTTTAGTTGTTAGGTTGGAATCTTATTGAGGCGCCCCCCTTATGGAGAACCTCTTATAAGAAACACCTTATTTTCAGTTGGCCCACTAATATAGTTTTTAACTTTTACTTTGATCAGTTATAAACTAATTATTAAAACCAACCCCATACTTATGGCTCCAGAATAGCAAGCGTAAGTACGTAATCCAATCCAGCTGATGTCCTATCACTTTCACACGATTTTTCTAGTACTTTCTATGGGTAAAGACTCATACTTTCAGCTGAGTGGCAGTAGTACTTTTAACTGATGCACACTATGTTTTTAGTAATAGTTTTCTATTACTAACTATAGATCCACTATTACTTTTTAGGCTTAGTGTAGAAATGTTAAAGTTGATTCGTGAGATAACTGATCAATATTTAGCAATGACCTGCCGAGCGATGCAAAAATCGAAGCAGATGCAACCCGAAGCCGAAACGATAGGTATTTAGTGAAAAATTAAGATAAATCATATTTTCAAACGTATATCTTTAGATTTGATATAGCTCGAAAAAAAACATGATATGAGAAAAGTTTAGACTAAATATAATTGACCAGTGCTTTTAAATCCATATATGCGCATTATTTCGCAAATAAAAGTGAAAAACCTATCCGCAAAGGCCTATAACCTATGTGCTATATTGATTGTATTAGCCCTACTATTCGGCAAAGTAGAATCATTATAAGAGCCTGCCGTATTAAAAAGGCCTTTCATATAAAGCTTTATTCATCAAGTAAGTCCGGGTTAATTTTTCTAACTGTACCTGCCTCGCCGTTTATTTCGACCCACTCACCTTCTTGAACCCAATCCCTTAGTCCTTTTACAGACACAATCATTGGCACATTTAATTCACGGGCAACAATAGCCGTATGTGCCAATGGGCTACCCTGCTCAAACAATGCACCTGCGATAAGTGAAAAAACCGCAACAAAAGCCGGATCACTGTTTTTTGCAATAAGAATATCTCCTGCTTGTAACTGATGTTCACGAATATTATTTACAAATCTTACCGGCCCACGCGCAACACCATTAGCCGCACAAACACCTTTTATACAATTTTTACCGACCGTACTCTTTGAGGTGGATACAGAAACCTTATTAGCAAGAGGCACCATCCCTTTCAAGCTTAATTCATCAGGTAATTCTTCTTGCTGCCGGAACTCCTGAAACATTAATATGCGTTTTTTTACCAGTTTTTTTAAGTCATTATTAATACTCTGGCCACCAATAAACTCAAATATTTCATCAAAATATAGGTAGTGGATATCAGCTTTCTGCTCCAATAAACCTGATTTCTCAAAACGCAGACCAAGCTCGTTGGATATTATACGCAACCTGCCAAATAAACGCGTTAACCCGAACCGCATTTCTTCTCTGCACCATATACTTTTACGAACAAACCTGACCAACTGAAAAAATATGATTTTTTTCATCCAGTTTATTTTAAGCTGTTCCTTTAAAAAACGTGTGGATTTTTGTTTTTTCTCGTTAAGATCAATAGGCTGCTTTTTCGTTTGGTCAGCTTTAATATTCACATTGGCCAGAATGATAATATTTTCTATCACCGGCAGCGGATCCATGCGCAAAGACGCACTTTCCAATTTTAAGTCCTCTGCACAACGATCTGAAAAGCGCTCAAGATAATTTTCAAGTTTTGCATAAAACTCCGGAAATTTTTGCTCTGAAATTGCACTATAGTTATTTTGCAATGTTTTAAGCAGTCCCTCATCTCTAGCCACCATTTCAGCAAGCTTTTCCAATGCAGCTGCCGCCTCAGAGCTCGTTGTACTCACATGATAATGCATCATGTCATTTAACAATGCCCCGGAGTTCTCAAATTCGTTTGAGACCAAGATCTGGTTTATAGCTTTATAGAGCAAGCCACTTAAATAATCGTTTAAAGCAGGCGCATCCCATTGATACTTAAAAAAATGAAGAATTTCGCTTGCGTCATTCACTAATTCAGGTATTTTTTTTGTTTCAGGCTCGTATTGCTCTTCACCTAAAATCGAATTCACATTATTTAAAAACAAGTCAAATTTCGATGGTAATTTCATAAAAATTAAAAAAAATTTACTTAATATCCACAAATAATCTTTTAAATTCTGTCTATTAAGCTTTCCAGTTTTTGGCACAAAAAAACCATGCAAAAACTGCCGCAAACCGGCATACTCCGGCACGATGCTCCACACATCATTAACCGCTGTTTGATTTACATAAACTTTCCCCTGAAGATAAACCATCAATCTACTCAGCAGGCTTTCCAATAAACCTGGAGGCACATCATTTAAACGCTTGCTAGACATAACAAACTGACGATAAATCCCTGCGTAATAGCGGCGCACAACTGAAAAAGTCAATGGTAGTGTTTCGCCATGCCAGTCATCCAATACTAATGTATGATTTAGATGTGTATAAAACTGTCCGGCTGGCTGTGCACGCTCAGTCAATGTGGATATTGGCCTGGATTGCAATACATATAATTTGCCAGCCGCAATCGCAAATTCAATATCCTGTGGTTGCCCAAAAATTGATTCACACTGCCTGGCCAACTGCGCAATCAAACGGGCCTGTGCATGGGTTAAGCTTGGTTTATTTGCCTGTTTTTCGGGCAATTCCACCGCAAGCATACGGGGCGAACCATTGCTATTTGTCACTAGCTTAGCTATGGCTTTGTTTGCAATATACTCTCTTGTTACAGCACCACTGCTATTGATATAAAATGCATCCGCATCAGACTCACCTGATACCAGCGTATCTCCAAGCCCCCAAACCGAAGAAACAACCGCAGTACTTCTGTCTAATGCAACCGGGTCGGCACTAAATGCAACTCCGGCTATATCCGGATATACCATCCGTTGGACCAAAATCGCTGGCGGCACGATACGATTAATATTATTTTCCTGTCGGTAAGCCAGCACATGTTCACTAAATGCCGAAAACCAAACCCTGATAACTGACTCAACTACGTTTTCCGGCGTTACCAGTAAATCCGATTCAAGCATACCGGCAAAAGAATGCTCAAGCCCATCCTCATCGAGCGCAGAAGAGCGCACTGCAACAGCTTCACCGGCTGCTTCGCATAACTGCCGAACCGCCTCTGATAGCTCCTCAATGACCCGAGGATCAGCCTCAAAAGAGGACATCGCAGATTTAAGTATCGTGTGATTTTCAGCACTTTCAAATGCAGCTTTTTCTGCTGGCTTTAGACTGTCTAAAAATGCACCCGGAACCAATACAAACCAAGGAGGCACAGGTATTTTGTGCGAACTTAGCCTGGCGAGATTATAAGCCTTGCCACCCACATGCCCGGCATTATTTACTGCGTCTTGGGGAAACACTATATAGCGCATTAAAACCTCTGAAATCCGGCTCACTCCGAATATATAAGCAAGTATTCGGCCGATATGCAAAATATTATGAGTCTATCTCAAAGGGCTATAAGCACAGATATAGTAGTGGATGAAGATGCACCCATAAAAAAACTCCGTGAAGTATGCTCCACGGAGTTTTTAAAATAACAACTTCGCCTCTGGCAGAGGCTAAAATTTGGTAATCACACTATGCTTTAGATTTTCTTTTTGCAGAAAACCCCAGACCGGCTAAACCAACACCCAGCAGTAATAACGCTGAAGGCTCAGGTACGCGTGCACCATTAAAAGAAAAATCGATGCCAACCCTGTTAGCTGTATCACCGCCCCACAAGAAAGCCTGATCAAGTACATCACCAACGAAATTCACGGAGTTAAAAACCCCCATGTTGATATTATCGAAAGTGAAAAGCCCCCCTGAAACATTACCGATAGAACCACCAGATACATTTGTAATATTGTAAGCCATAGAGCCGCTTAGAAATCCATCGACATCATTTAAATCCAGATCCAAACTTAGCAACTCAAATGTAGCGGAAGCGCCATTTCGACTAAACAAGTCGAATGACTGAGCACCCAAACCTGCGGTGTTTAAAATACTGGTATCTGAATCATAGAAAAAACTAATACTTTGGCCTGCCTCAAACCTCAGCCAGTTTCTTCTGCTACCGGTGCCACTTGGGTTAGCCCCCTGGTGTATCAGCGAATAGTTACGCCAGTTATTTAATACCGTGCCTGAGTATTCCACCGGAACTGCCGCTGCAGAACCGGAAGCAAGAATCAGTGCACTCAACGCCAGTGATTTAATTTTCATAATTAATGCTCTTTTTTTATAGTGTTAAATATCGACCCAACCTAATTAGCAATACTCATTCCAAAATAAAAAAACCTTTAGAATCAGCAAGTTGTGTGTAGAGGCAAATTCTGTCAATGGCTGCTTGTAAATATATTCGACACCTATTGAAAAGCATTTGCAGATATTTCGATACCGTTACCGCCGTGTTTTTATGGATTCAGCCAAAAAATCGACTAAAAACGATTATTTATAGAAAAAAAACCATTACAGGCGACTGTAAAGAATTCCGTCACCTGTATTTGCAAAGCTGTGGTTTCAGCACTAAAAGTACAAGAAGAGAAGGAAAGCCAGTGTACAGAAAAACAGTAGGACTTTACTCAGCAGACTCAACTATATCCGGCCGGTCAACCAGCTCAACATAAGCCATCGGCGCGTTATCACCGGCTCGAAAACCGCATTTGAGTACACGCAAGTAACCGCCCGGGCGATCTTTGTAGCGCGGTCCCAGCTCATTGAACAACTTACCAACCGCTGACTTATCACGCAGACGGTTAAACGCCAACCGACGATGCGCAACGCTATCGGTTTTTGCCAGTGTTATTAAAGGCTCGGCAACACGTCGCAACTCTTTTGCTTTCGGCAATGTAGTCTTAATCAACTCATGTGTGAACAGTGAAGAAGCCATATTTGAAAACATAGCTTTACGATGAGTACTGTTGCGGTTTAATTTTTTTCCTGATTTTAAATGGCGCATGATGCCAACCCACTTCTTAATGAATATATTAGTTAAGCTGATACTTTTTCTTTACGAGTATCCAGACCCGGTGGCGGCCAGTTTTCCAAACGCATACCCAGGGACAAACTATAGCTTGCCAACACATCTTTAATCTCAGTCAAAGATTTTTTGCCAAGATTAGGTGTTTTTAACAGCTCCACTTCAGTACGCTGGATTAGGTCACCGATATAATAAATATTTTCTGCCTTCAGACAATTTGCGGAACGCACAGTCAGTTCCAAGTCATCAACCGGTCGCAAAAGTATCGGGTCAATCTGTGGAGCCTGCTGCTCCGGCTCTGCCATCTCAGTCGCTTCCAGGTTAACGAAAACGGAAAGCTGCTGCTGCAGAATAGTGGCTGCACGACGGATTGCCTCTTCCGGATCGATTGTGCCATTGGTTTCAATGTGGATAATCAATTTATCCAGGTCAGTGCGCTGCTCAACACGTGCGCTTTCCACGCTATAGGATACTCGCCGCACCGGGCTAAATGTAGCATCAAGTTGCAATGTCCCAATGGCTTTTGACTCGCCTTCCTCGGTTTTACGATGCACAACGGGCTGATAGCCACGACCCTTAATCACTTTCATTGTCATACTGAGCTTGCCATCTTTGGTCATATTGGCAATCAAGTGATCCGGGTTTTTTATCTCGATATCATGATCCAGCTCAATATCCGCTGCTGTAACCTGGCCTTCACCTTGTTTTTGCAGACGCAGCACTGTCTCATCTTTTGCGTGCATCACAATCGCCAGACCTTTTAAATTCAATAAAATATCCAGCACATCTTCTTGCACGCCTTCTATCGTGGTGTACTCATGCAACACACCCTCTATTTCAACCTCGGTTACTGCAGCCCCTGGCATCGAAGACAATAATATACGACGCAGTGCGTTACCCAGGGTATGACCGAACCCACGCTCCAATGGCTCTAAAACCACTCTTGCATGATTCTCATCTATATTACTTACTTCAACCAGTCTAGGTTTTAAAAACTCTGTCACTTTGCCTGTCATGAGGCGTCTCCGTAAATTTAATTCAATGTCAAATTTGTTAATGCAGTTTACTTAGAGTAAAGCTCTACAACGAGCGACTCATTGATTTCTGCCGGCAAGTCGCTTCGTTCAGGAACACGTTTAAACACAGCAGACATTTTCTTTTGATCGACTTCCAGCCAGTCTGGAATACCGCGCTGTTGAGCCAATGCTAATGCGTCATTGACCCTTACCTGCTTGCGTGCTTTTTCATTAACGGCAATTTCATCGTCAGGGCTTACATGGTAAGACGGTATATTAACTGACTGACCATTTACAAGAATTGCCTTGTGGCTAACCAGCTGGCGGGCTTCAGAGCGGGTTGAACCAAACCCTATCCGGTATGCTATGTTGTCAAGGCGGCATTCAAGCAGTTGCAATAAATTCTCACCGGTAGAACCTTTTTTCTGTGCTGCTTTTTTATAGTAATTACGAAATTGCCGCTCTAAAACCCCATAAATACGGCGTAACTTTTGTTTTTCCCGCAACTGCAAACCATAATCAGATAAGCGCCCACGCTTAACCCCATGCTGTCCGGGCTGACGCTCCATATTGCATTTGGATTCCAGTGACCGTGCGCCTGATTTCAAAAACAAATCGGTGCCTTCACGGCGGCTCAGTTTACATTTTGGTCCGATATATCTCGCCATTATATATTTACCTTCAATTAAACACGCCGACGTTTCGGAGGCCGGCAGCCGTTATGCGGCAATGGGGTTACGTCAGTGATATTTGAAATTTTATAACCTGCAGCGTTTAAAGCACGTACTGCAGACTCACGGCCTGGCCCCGGGCCTTTGACCATAACATCCAGCGTTTTCATACCATATTCTTTGGCCGTTTCACCGGCACGTTCAGCAGCAACCTGTGCGGCAAAAGGCGTACTTTTACGAGAGCCACGAAAGCCCGAGCCACCCGCAGTCGCCCAAGCGAGTGTATTTCCCTGCCGGTCGGTAATCGTTACGATCGTATTATTAAAAGACGCATAGATATGCGCTACTCCATCGGTAACCACACGTTTTGCTTTTTTGCGCCTGCTGGTAGGATTTGCCATAGTCTACTCTTAACTTAAATAAAAAATTATCTTTTAATCGGTCTGCGCGGGCCTTTTCGTGTACGCGCATTAGTCTTGGTGCGCTGTCCACGCAAAGGAAGACCACGCCGGTGACGAATTCCCCGATAACTGCCAAGATCCATCAGTCGCTTGATGTTCATAGAAACTTCACGACGAAGGTCACCCTCAACGGTAAATTTTCCAACTTCCGCCCTTAGGGATTCAACTTGCGCATCCGTGAGATCTTTTACTTTCACATCCGGCTTAACACCTGAGGATGAACAAATTTCGTAAGCACGTGAACGCCCAACACCATAAATTGACGTTAATGCAATCCAAGCATGCTTGTTAACCGGGATATTAATTCCAGCAATACGCGCCATTTATAACGTCTCCGCTCTATCTAACTGATTGATCATTCGCATCGGTTTCCTCACTAACCTTGCCGTTGCTTATGCCTGGGATCGGAACATATTATTCTCACCGTACCTTTGCGGCGGATAACTTTGCAGTTCCTGCATATTTTTTTGACTGAAGCTCTAACTTTCATTTCAAATCTCCACTGCAATCACGCTTAACGCGCACCAAACCCTTTCAGGTTTGCTTTTTTCATCAGGCTCTCATACTGGTGCGACATCAAATGCGTCTGGACCTGTGCGACAAAATCCATCACAACCACTACGATAATTAAAAGTGAAGTACCCCCAAAATAGAAAGGCACGTTTGCGTATAAAATCAAAAATTCGGGTAGCAGACATACAGCGGTAATATATATAGAACCGACCAGAGTAAGCCGCGACATAACTCCATCGATATAACGCGCGGTTTGCTCGCCGGGCCGTATACCAGGAACCAATGCACCGTTTTTCTTAAGGTTATCAGCCGTATCTCTGGCATCAAAAATAAGCGCAGTGTAGAAAAAACAAAAGAAAATAATCGCTGCAGCATACAGCGCTATGTATAAAGGCTGTCCTGGCGACAACAGACCAACAATATCACGCAACCAACCGGCACTATTAGCACCACTAAACCAACTGGCCATCGTGGTAGGAAACAAAATAATCGATGATGCAAAAATCGGTGGAATCACACCCGCCATATTTAACTTTAACGGCAAATGACTGCTTTGGGCTGCATACATACGGCGACCCTGCTGTCGTTTCGCATAATTCACCGTTATCCGACGCTGACCACGCTCAACAAAAATCACGAATGCCGTTACAGCAATCGCCAAAACAAAAATCGCTATCACTGCGATATTGGCGAGTTCCCCATTACGCGCCAACTCCAGTGTGTTTGCAATGGCGCTCGGCAACCCTGCGACGATACCGGCAAAAATTATGATTGATATTCCATTGCCAACACCGCGTTCGGTAATCTGCTCCCCAAGCCACATTAAAAACAGTGTGCCGGTCACCAACGTTACGGTAGTGGTAAAAACGAACGCGAGCCCGGGAGCAGCAACCAGCCCCGGAGAAAAATTCGGCATATTCAAACCAATACCAATGGCCTGAAAAGTAGTCAGCACAACAGTAAAATAGCGCGTGTACTGGGTGATTTTACGACGGCCCGACTCACCTTCTTTACGCAGTTGAATCAACGGCGCATATACATGGCTAAGCATCTGCATGATAATGGACGCTGATATATATGGCATGATGCCCAGTGCGAAAATAGACATTCGCTCCAACGCGCCGCCGGAAAACATATTGACCAGGCCAAGAATATTATCGCGTTGTTGCGCGAAAAGGTCCGCCATCACACTCGCATTGACGCCAGGAATAGTAATATGCGTACCCAGCCGATATATGACCAGCGCAATAATCACAAAGAAAAGCCGTTGGCGCAGTTCAGTAAACCGTGCCAATCCGCCCAGACCTGCGCCCATTGATGCCGCGGTATTCATCAGCCTTCTACTTTCCCACCCGCTGCTTCAATTGCCGATACCGCACCCTTACTCACCGCAAGACCTTTTACAGTAACTGCCTTATCCAATTTACCCGACAAAAAGATTTTTGCCTGCTGTGTACTTTTTCGAACGATATTGGCATCTTTTAATGCCTGCAAATCAATAATTTCGGCCTCAACCTTTGCCAGCTCATGCAAGCGCACCTCGGCGGCAGTCAACGATACCCGTGAATTAAAGCCGACTTTGGGCAAACGTCGCTGTAAAGGCATTTGTCCGCCTTCAAAACCAACCTTATGGTATCCACCAGCACGGGATTTCTGGCCTTTATGGCCACGCCCACCGGTTTTACCCAGCCCGGATCCAATACCACGACCTGCACGTTTTGCAACGGGCTTACTGCCTTTCGCAGGTCCAATTGAATTTAATCTCATATCAGGCTTCCTCAATCTTCAGCATGTAGCGGGCTTTATTGATCATCCCTCTATTTTCAGGCGTATCTGCAACTTCAACACTTTGATGTATCCGCCGAATTCCCAAGCCACGCAAACAGGCCTGGTGACTACGCAAACGACCGCTGGAACTCTTTATCTGGGTAATCTTCAATTTGTTGGGTGTTTTTGCCATATCGGTTTCACTTACTGGTTAGGCATTATCTGCTCAGCCGATTTCCCTCGCTTGGCTGCAACAGCGTCCAGCGACATCATATCGTTCAAGCCATTAAAAGTAGCACGCACAACATTGATAGGGTTACTGGAGCCTATCGATTTAGCCAACACATTATGTACTCCGACTGCTTCGAATACAGCGCGCATCGCACCACCGGCAATTACACCTGTACCTTCTGACGCAGGCTTCATAAAAACAGTCGCGGCACCATGTCTTGCGATAATCTTATGCTGCAAAGTACCATCCTTTAACGCAACGGTTTGCATGGACTTGCGTGCTTTCTCTAATGCTTTTTGAATCGCAATGGGGACCTCGCGGGCCTTACCGTAACCGAACCCCACGCGGCCATTGCCGTCACCGACAACTGTCAGCGCAGTAAAACCAAATTGCCGGCCACCTTTAACCACTTTTGCCACACGGTTAATAGAAACCAGTTTTTCGATCATACCATCGGCTGCGTTACCTTCATCAAAGCTTGCCATCTCAGTTAATGCCTCGTATCTATTGCTCAGTCCATGAAAATATAATTAAAACTGTAACCCGTTTTCCCGGGCTGCATCCGCCAGGCTCTTTACACGTCCATGGTATTTAAACCCTGAACGGTCAAATGCAATTTTTTCAATGCCGGCCTGCTTCGCACGCTCTGCAATAATTTTTCCAACCATAGCGGCTGCTTCTGCATTACCGGTATATTTTATCTGGGCTTTAATATCTTTCTGCACAGTCGATGCATTGGCCAATACTTTTGAGTCTGGCGAAAGAATCTGCGCATATATATGCCTGGGCGTACGATTTATCGTAAGCCGCGGAATATTCAGCTCCGCAATTTTCGCGCGTGTTCTACGTCCTCGGCGAATTCGGGCGGTTTTCTTGTGCATCATATCTATAACCTCAATACTTATTTTTTCTTGGCTTCTTTACGCACAATGTGTTCATCAGAGTAACGCACACCTTTGCCTTTATATGGCTCAGGCGGGCGAAATGCACGTATCTCTGCAGCCACTTGACCCACTTTTTGCTTATCAATACCGCTAACGACGATTTCAGTCTGACTCGGTGTTTGAACCTGAATGCCTTCGGGCACCGAATATTCAACCGGGTGCGAAAAACCCAACGTCAGGTTCAGTTTATTGCCTTGCGCCTGGGCACGATAGCCAACTCCAACCAGGGTAAGCTTTTTTTCAAAGCCATTGCTTACTCCCACAACCATATTATTCAATAACGAACGCATTGTGCCGGCCATAGCATTGGCATTTTTATGTGTCACGACCACTTTCAACTCGTTATCGGACTGGTCTACCGTTACAGCCGGATGCAAATCCGTCTCCATCGTGCCTTTGGGACCTTTAACATGCACCCGCTGGTTATCGAGACGAATCTCAACACCGCCGGGAATTGAAATTGGTTTGTTGGCAACCCTGGACATTAGAGTCTCACTCCTGACAAATTAATCTTTATGCCACAAAACACAGAACTTCCCCTCCCTGACCAATCTTTCTTGCATTATGGTCACTCATAACACCTTTGGGAGTTGAAACAATGGCCACACCCAGACCACCAATCACTGATGGCAGATCTGACTTAGTATGAAATCTGCGCAGACCAGGGCGGCTGACCCGCTTCAAAAGAGAAATAACCGGCTTGCCCTGATAGTATTTAAGCATCACATTCAACACAGGCTTACTGCCACGCTCACTTACAGAGTAATCCGTAACATATCCTTCATCTTTTAATACTTTGGCGATTGCTATCTTCAGCTTTGAAGACGGCACGTTGACCTCTATCTTGTGCGCATGCTGCGCATTTCGAATACGAGTTAAAAAATCCGCTATAGGATCAGACATACTCATTATACCGATATCCTCTAAATAAAATTAATTGTTACCAACTTGCTTTCACCAGGCCCGGAATATCACCGCGCATGGCTGTCTCTCTTAATTTATTACGCCCCAAACCAAACTTACGGTAGTAACCCTTGGGCCTGCCGGTCAAAGCACAACGATTGCGCAAACGACCGGGATAAGAGTTAAGAGGCAGTTTTTGTAATTTCAATGATGCCTCATCGATTTCTTCCGCTGTGCTATTGGGGTTTTTAATGACAGCTCTTAGTGCATCGCGTTTGGCAGCATATTTTGCAACCAGTTTTGCTCGTTTCACTTCACGCTGTACCATCGAAACTTTAGCCATAGTTTTGTAACCTGTTTATCAAACTGCCTGCGTTATGATTTAAAAGGAAAGTTAAATGCTTTTAACAGCGCTTTGGCTTCTTCGTTAGATTCGGCACTTGTCGAAATTGTGATATCCAAACCTCTAAGCTTATCTATTTTATCGTAATCAATTTCAGGAAATATAATCTGCTCTTTAACGCCAAGACTATAGTTACCACGGCCATCGAAAGACTTGGGGTTCAAACCTCGAAAGTCACGAATACGCGGGATCGCTATGTTTATCAAGCGATCTAAAAACTCAAACATGTATTTACGACGCAATGTTACCTTGCATCCAATCGGCCAGCCTTCACGGATTTTGAACCCGGCAACCGACTTACGGGCCAGCGTTACAATCGGCTTTTGCCCTGCTATCCGTGACATGTCCTGAACCGCATGCTCGATGATTTTTTTATCCCCAATGGCCTCACCCAGGCCCATATTCAGGCATATTTTTTCAATGCGCGGCACAGCCATTATGCTTGAGTAGCTGAATTGGTCCATCAGCTGCTTAACCACGGTATCTTTATAATGTTGCTGCAATCTTGCCATAATCAATCACTATATAATGAACTAAACATCAACCACTTCGCCGTTAGACTTGAAATACCTCACGGCACGGCCATCTTCCAAAATTTTAATGCCGACACGGTCACCTTTTTTGGTCAAAGAGTTGTAATGTTGAATATTGGAAATATGCACAGGCATTTCTTTTTCAACAATACCGCCAGGCTCACCTTTAGCCGGATTAGGCTTAGTATGGCATTTAGCCATATTAATATTTTCGACAAGCACATGTTCAGGCATTACCTTAAGCACATTGCCGGTGCGACCACGATCTTTGCCGCTAATTACCACAACATGATCGCCTGTTTTTATTTTTTGCATTACCTGAACCTCAGCAATTCGTTTACAAGACTTCCGGAGCCAATGAAATAATTTTCATGAACCGCGCGGTCCTAAGTTCACGTGTGACCGGTCCAAATATACGCGTACCTATGGGCTCCAGCTTGTTGTTTAATAAAACCGCCGCATTACCATCAAACCGGATCAACGATCCATCAGCTCGCCGAACACCTTTTCGGGTCCTTACAACAACAGCATTATAAACCTCACCTTTTTTAACTTTGCCACGGGGTATCGCATCCTTAATGCTGACTTTGATAACATCCCCGACACCCGCATAACGTCGGCGTGAACCGCCCAACACTTTTATACATTGAACACTGCGTGCACCACTGTTATCCGCAGCCGACAGTAATGTTTGCATTTGAATCATGTTATACCCGCCCGGCCTGATCTATCACTTTAACCAGACGCCAGGACTTGGTCTTGGACATCGGTCTGCATTCTTCAATCATCACAGTATCACCTGCAGCACAGGCATTTTCTTCATCATGCACATGCAGTTTTGTTGAGCGCTTAATAATCTTGCCGTACAACGGGTGCTTAACCATGCGCTCAATTAAAACGGTCGCAGACTTATCCATTTTGTCGCTTACCACGCGGCAAACCAGCGTCCGCCTCAGCTTTTTGTTTTCTTTTGTCTCTTCAGTCATTGTTGAATCACTTGGCCTTGGTTTCAGCTCGCCGGGCACTGATTACTGTTTTAATTCGGGCGATATCTTTTCGTAACTGCTTAAACTGATGCGGCCGGGGCAATTGCGCCGTCGCACTCTGCATGCGTAAATTAAATTGCTCCTTACGCAACTCCAATAATTGCTGATGTAAATCCTTGTCCGATTTTTCGCGTAAATCGCTTACATTCATAATTAAATTACCGTTCTGGAAACAAATGTTGTTCTAATGGGTAACTTTGCCGCTGCCAAACGAAATGCCTCACGTGCAACCGACTGCGGAACACCTTCCATTTCATATAAAACACGGCCAGGCTGTATTTTCGACACCCAGTACTCAACATTACCTTTACCTTTACCCATTCTGACCTCTACGGGTTTTTTGGTAACCGGCACATCAGGAAAAATCCGAATCCAGATTTTTCCGCCACGTTTTATATGACGTGTCATGGCTCGACGGGCTGCCTCGATCTGCCTGGCAGTCACGCGCCCGCGATCAACCGCTTTTAGCCCGTATTCACCGAAACTGACACGGTTGCCCACCTGAGCCAAGCCGCGGTTGCGGCCTTTTTGTTGCTTACGAAATTTAGTACGTTTTGGCTGTAACATGTTGATCTATCTCTTTGGCTTAAGCGGTTGCAGAATCTTTTTCCGCATTTGCCTGATTAATATCGAAGACTTCGCCTTTAAAAATCCAGACTTTTACACCGATGATGCCATAAGTTGTTTTCGCTTCCGCCACGCCGTAATCAATATCCGCACGCAGGGTATGCAGCGGTACGCGCCCTTCGCGATACCACTCAGTACGGGCGATTTCTGCACCATTCAAGCGGCCGGCAACACTGACTTTAATACCCAGTGCACCCAAACGCATGGTGTTGGTTACCGCCCGGCGCATCGCACGCCTGAACATAATTCGCCTTTCAAGTTGTTGCGCAATACCTTCGGCAACCAGGCTCGCATCCAGCTCCGGCTTTCGAATCTCTTCAATATTTATTTTCACGGTATTACGGGAAATATTCAGCATCTGTGATACTTCATCCCGCAGGCGTTCAATATCTTCACCTTTTTTACCAATCACGATTCCCGGACGGGCGGAATGAATGGTAATCACCGCCTGTTTCGCAGGACGTTCGATCTGCACACGACTTACTGAAGCCTGCGCCAGTTTCTTTTTAATATGATCACGAACATGCAAATCCTCATGCAGACATTTCGCAAATTCACTGCGATCTGCATACCATTTGGAAGTCCAGTCACTGGAAATCCCGAGTCTAATGCCTGTTGGATGTACTTTTTGTCCCATTATTTTTACCGTTATTCCGATACTGTTACAGTTATATGGCTCGTGCGCTTTAAAATTCTCATCCCGCGCCCCTTGGCACGTGCGCGGAAACGCCCATAGGTCGAGCCCTCATCCACATAAATCGTGCTTATTTTTAATTCATCAACATCGGCGCCATCATTGTGCTCAGCATTGGCAACAGCCGACTCCAGTACTTTTTTAATTAATGAAGCGGCTTTTTTCCCGCTAAAATTCAAAATATCCAGAGCCTGAGCTACAGGCAAACCTCTAACCTGATCGGCCACCAACCGACACTTCTGCGGAGAGATCCGTGCATATTTATGTTTCGCGCTTACCGGCATCATGTCCACCTGTTAGTTACTTTGCTTTTTTATCAGCCGCATGGCCTTTGTATGTTCTGGTCGGGGCAAACTCACCTGTTTTATGGCCAACCATATTTTCACTGACCAACAACGGCACATGCTGGCGGCCATTATGAACAGCGATCGTCAAACCAACCATTTCCGGAATAATCATCGAGCGCCGTGACCATGTTTTAATTGGTCTCCGGTCATTGCTTTCAGCTGCTTTCAACACCTTTGCATGCAAATGATGGTCTATAAAAGGCCCTTTTTTCAATGAACGCGGCACGTTGCTATCTCTCCTGCAAAAACGTTAACGGTTATTTTTTATTACGTCGCCTGACAATCATATTGTCAGTGCGTTTGTTGGCTCGGGTTTTATACCCTTTGGTCGGCACACCCCAAGGTGACACAGGGTGACGACCGCCTGATGTACGCCCTTCACCACCACCATGTGGGTGGTCAACCGGGTTCATCGCAACACCGCGCACAGTGGGTCGAACACCGCGCCAACGTTTGGCTCCGGCTTTACCCAGAGAACGCAAATTGTGTTCGCCGTTGCCCACACCGCCAATCGTGGCACGGCAGTCGATATGGACTTTCCGGGTTTCACCCGACCTTAAGCGCAGGGTTGCATATGCACCCTCACGGGCAACAAACTGTACCGCGGAACCGGCACTGCGTGCGATCTGCGCACCTTTGCCGGGTTTCAATTCTATGCAATGCACTTCACTACCCACCGGAATGTTTTTCAACGGCAGCGTGTTACCTGCTTTAATAGGAGCATCTGAACCTGAAACCAGCTGATCACCGGCTTTTACTCCTTTCGGTGCAATAATGTAGCGGCGCTCTCCGTCCGCATATACCAGCAATGCGATATGTGCACTGCGGTTAGGGTCGTACTCAATTCTTTCAACTTTGGCTTTAATACCATCTTTATTGCGCTTAAAGTCCAACACTCTGTAGCGCTGCTTATGGCCACCGCCTTTATGGCGTACAGTCATACGACCGCCATTATTACGGCCGCCGCTTTTATTTTTCTTCTGCAGCAACGGACCATATGGTTCGCCCTTATAAAGGTCTGGCGTGACAACCTGAACGACAAAGCGTCGTGCCGGTGATGTTGGTTTGGTTTTAACAATAGCCATTTTTATTACTCTTTATATATTATTCGCCGGGCTCAAAACTAATATCATGGCCTTCCGCCAGACGGACATAGGCTTTTTTCCAGTCTTTACGCTTACCGTATTCAGACTTGAACCGTTTTGTTTTACCTTTAACATTTAGAATGTGAACACCTTGCACTTTCACATTGAACATTTGCTCAACCGCTTTTTTGATCTCGGTTTTATTCGCATCAGGCAATACTTTAAATACATGCTGAGCTGACTTGTCTGCAGCGATCGCGCTTTTTTCCGAAACATGGGGAGCAAGCAAAACTTTTGCCAGGCGTTCTTGGTTCATGCAAGCAACTCCTCAATGCGTTTAATTGAATCCACACTCATTAACACGTGATCAAAACGAATCAGGTCAACCGGGTTAACACCGGTCGAGTCGATCACATCAACTTTATGGAGGTTTCGAGCTGCCAGATATAAATTAATGTCATCACTTTCGGTGACAATTAATACATTCTCAATATCCAAAGTTTTTAACTGCTCAACCAATTGCTTGGTTTTTGCCGCCTCAACCCGAATTTCCTCAACTACGAGCAAACGCTCCTGTCTGAGCAGCTCTGATAAAATAGCGCGCATAGCGCCACGGTACATTTTCTTGTTTAGCTTCTGAGAGTGATCCTGGGTCTTTGCCGCGAATGTTACACCACCAGTGCGCCATAACGGGCTGCGTATAGTGCCTGCACGTGCCCGGCCGGTGCCTTTCTGACGCCAGGGCTTTGCGCCTCCGCCTCTAACAGCCGAACGGTTTTTCTGCGCCCGGGTTCCGGCCCGCGCTCCTGCCATATACGCCACAACCACCTGATGAACCAGAGGCTCATTAAAATCACGGCCAAACGTGACCTCGGAAACTTCGATTTTCTTTTTAGCTTTGTGTAACGCCAGTTCCATAATTAAACCCTTATCGCGCCTTGACAGCCGGTCGCACGATTACTGTTCCACCCGGCGCACCCGGGACAGAACCTTTAACAAGCAGCAGGTTACGGTCAGCATCGACTTTCACCAGCTCTAAATTTTCAGATGTAACGCGCTCATTCCCCATATGCCCCGCCATCTTTTTACCTTTAAAAACACGGCCGGGTGTCTGATTTTGCCCGGTAGAGCCCGGAGCACGGTGTGATACGGAGTTACCATGAGTGGCATCCTGCATACTGAAATTATGCCGCTTTACCGTTCCGGCAAAACCTTTACCTTTACTAATGCCCGCCACATCGACTTTTTTAACCGAATCAAAAATATCGACTTTCACCTCAGCGCCAACTTGCAAATCAGTGTTTTCACCCTCGGCCAGCCTGAATTCCCAAAGCCCGTCACCTGCCTCTACCCCGGCTTTTGCAAAGTGGCCGACAAGCGGTTTGCTCAGGCGCGACGCTTTGCGCTTGCCGCGGGTCATCTGCAGTGCAGAATACCCATCAGTATCCGCTGTTTTTACCTGTGTCACACGGTTCGGTTCAACCTGAATCACGGTCACAGGCACCGATACGCCGTCTTCGGTGAACACACGGGTCATTCCCGCTTTTCGCCCTATTAAGCCAAGTGCCATAATCAAACCTGTTCTGTACGTTACATTAGTATTTTCGAAATAAAATGCGCCCGACATCTGCTCGGGCGCATTTTACAAAACCGATATCACCAGGCACGGCACAGGCTCTAAGGGGTGCCGAACCGGCGAAGCCGGGCAATATACCACAAAATCTGTGGTTTGTTACACCCTGTTTTTAGAGGGTGTCGCATTTTATGCGAATTAATGACTCAAAAGACCTCAGTCCTTCAAACCAGGCCCGCAACAGCGGGGAAATACATCTATCTAACCAAGCTTGATCTGGACATCCACACCTGCGGCCAAATCCAGCTTCATCAGCGCATCGACTGTTTTATCCGTGGGCTCGATAATATCCATTAAACGCTTATGCGTACGGATTTCATACTGATCGCGGGCATCTTTATTCACATGCGGCGATATCAACACCGTAAACCGCTCTTTTTTGGTCGGTAACGGAATCGGGCCATGCACCCGTGCACCGGTACGCCTGGCAGTTTCAACAATTTCCGATGCCGAGCGATCAATCAAACGATGATCGAACGCCTTTAACCGGATACGAATAGTCTGTGCTTTTTTAGTTGCCATGAAATGCCCTCGGAAATACCAGCGTTATTCAATAATTTTGGTAACGACGCCGGCACCCACCGTGCGACCACCTTCGCGTATCGCAAAACGTAATCCGTCTTCCATCGCGATCGGTCCAATCAGG
>JANQRI010000038.1 GCA_028284675.1 Gammaproteobacteria bacterium
ACAGATAAATTGAGTTGTGTTTTTACGGTATCGCCCTGTGTTTTTGTTTTTCTGATACCTGAAGAAAAATTTATGCTATCCGCCAACCAATGTCAACCCCTGGCACAAAAAATAATACCCTGATTTAGGATACAGCCGATGTTGTAAGCAGTATGACGATTCGTCACAAAAACGTCATATCACGACATTTGCAAGAAAATCAGAAACTTGACTAAACCCATGGTCGCTAAAATGCCGGGTTCACAGGAAAAGCGACTTGCAGCCGCTTAATTGGGTTTCGAAAGGATTGATTACAAACCAGCGTATTAAAACTGCTCTTTTTTCAGCTGTTTGATCATATTGAGCAGATGCTCGTCATCCGGGGTTTTTTCAAGCGCCTGTTTCAGCACTGATTCCGCACCCTGATGGTCGCCGGTAACCCATAACACTTCACTCAGGTGCGCGGCGATTTCAGCATCGTATTCGAGATTTAACGCACGTTGCAGGTATTCCAGCGCGTCATGCGGCCGGCCCAGGCGGTACAGCACCCAACCCATGCTGTCGATAATCGGCGCACTGTTCGGCTTCAAGCGTAACGCCTGTTGAATCAGTTCATACGCTTCCTGATAGCGTTCGGTCCGGTCCGCAAGCGTGTATCCCAATGCATTCAATGCATCGGCGTTTTCCGGCTCTCTGAGCAGCACTGCCCGTAAATCATTTTCCAGCAGATCAATGCGGTCCAGCTTTTCATACAGCAGCCCTCTGGAATACAGCAAGTCGATATTGCCGGGTATGTTCTGCAGCGCATCAGTCAGCAGATCAACAGCCGCCTGATACTTTCCGGCTGTCGCCAGCACATCGGTTTCGGCCAGATAGAAACGGACCATCATCGACGGTTCTTTGTTTTTTGCACGCAATGCCTGTAAATGCGAACGCGCCTCATCGACACGCTCCAGCCTGGCCAGCAGTTGCGCAATACGAATTTGCGCATCCAGCCTGTATTCACCCTGGTTAACCTTAAAGTAGGCTTTGATTGCATCGGGATATTGTCGGCGCACTTCGGCGATGCGACCCAGGTAGTACTGCGCTTCGGAAACCCGCTTACCAAGATCCAGCAAGCGGTTCAGATGTTCGGACGCTTCCTCATGCAAGTCCATATCCAGGCTCAGCAGCGCAAGTGTATACATTAAATCCGGGTTATCCGGCGACTTGCTGAGCAATACTTCGAACTGTGTTTTCGCTTCCGGGTAACGTTTTGTATTGAGCAGCATCCGTGAGTATGCCAGACGCAGTTTGTCGTTCTCAGGATACGTTGCGACTGCTGCTTTTAATTCTTCGATGGCTTTTTCCACTTCGCCAAGTGAGCGTGTGACACGCGCATGCAGGATAATGGCCTGAAATAAATCCGGTTTTATTTCCAGGGCCGCTTTAAGCTTGGCTTCGGCAAGCGCATGCTCGGCAAACAGCATCGCCAGATTGCCGTAAGCAAAAAGCGCATAGGGATTGGATTGATGTGTTTCGACCAGCTCATCCATTATGGATAGCGCCAGTGTGCTTTGCTGTTTGGCTTCACGGCCAAGCAAACCGGCCACGACCAGGAACCCCTGATCAACACCGCTGGTATCCAGTGCCAGTATTTTTCGAAATGAATTGATCGCAACGGCTTTATCACCTTCCCGAAGCGCCAGCGCTGCAACCACCTGGTGCGCCTCGGTGTGATCCGGGGACAGCTCCACCCATAGCTTTGCAGCCGTTAATGCAGCGGAATAGTCTTTGGCATAAATGGCAGCACGGGTGGCACGTTCGGCAACCCTCGCATCGCGTATCTGTGCCGCAATCAGCAGTAAGTTTTCGATCGAAACATCCAGATAACCGCGTTGCCCGGCTATTTCTGCGAGCAACAGCCGGTAAAGGACTTCATCATCGGTGAGCGTCTCGCCGGCCTCAGGGCTGGACACAGTCTTGACAATAGGCGGCTGCTCAGTGGTTTTGACCAGCTGTTGGCTGCACCCGGCCAGCAGAATCCATGCAATTCCCAGATATACACTGTGTTTCTTCATGTTAAAATCTTGGCATAAATCGTTGATTTTGTAACCTTGTTGTTTCACATTTTCCCGGCCATTAGACGGGTACCGGCACGCCGGGTTGTTTATAATTTGATTGTTTCCGAGTCATTTAGTTGCTGCGCTTATGTCTTTGCTTGCATTGGGTCTTAATCATAAAACCGCTCCGGTCAATATCCGTGAACAGCTGGTTTTTGCCCCTGAACGGATCACCTCGGCTTTACATGAGCTGACCGCGGTACCATCCATCAACGAGGCTGCCATTATTTCCACCTGCAACCGCACCGAGGTTTACTGCAACCTCGAAAGGCCGGATGCCGACAAACCCGCACTGCAGTGGTTTCTAAATCACCACGGCATGCAGCAGCTGGATCATGATAACCTGCTTTACCAGTTAATTGATGCAAAAACCGTGCGCCATTTACTCCGCGTCGCCTGCGGCCTGGACTCGATGGTTATCGGCGAACCCCAAATTCTCGGTCAGCTTAAATCCGCTTACCGGCAGGCAGAACAGGCCGGCACGATCGGCGGGCAACTTGGCAAGCTGTTTCAACATGCATTTTCGGTCGCAAAACAGGTCCGTTCTGATACCGCGATCGGCGCCAACCCGGTTTCGGTTGCATTCGCCGCGGTCAGGCTTGCGAAACAGATTTTCTCGGACCTCAGCGAACAAACCGCGCTGATGATCGGCGCCGGCGAAACCATTGAGCTGGTTGCGCGCCACTTACAGGAACAGGGCATCAACCGGATCATTGTCGCAAACCGCTCCTTGGAGCGCGCCAGACAACTGGCGGCGCGGTTCAACGGGACACCGGTTTTACTATCCGATTTATGTGAATACCTGCCACAGGCGGATATTCTGATTTCCTCCACGGCCAGCCAGTTGCCGATTATCGGCAAAGGTGCAGTGGAAAGCACATTAAAAAAACGTAAACACCGGCCGGTTTTTATGATCGATCTTGCGGTACCGCGGGACATTGAGTCGCAAGTCGGGGATCTGGAGGATGTATACCTTTACAATATTGACGATCTGCAGGCGGTGATTGAAGAAAATCTGCGCTCGCGGGAAGACGCGGCAGTGCATGCCGAAACCATTATTGATTGCAAGGTCAGCGAATTTATCGCCTGGCAGCGTTCACTGGATGCTTCACAAACCATTCGGGATTATCGCGAGGATGCAGTAGTATTGCGGGAGTCGGCTTTACAAAAAGCCCGGCAATTATTGGCCGGCGGCAAAAGCCCGGAGGAAAGCCTGGAGTATCTTGCCCACAACCTAACCAATAAGCTGCTGCATAACACCACTATAAAACTGGATAAAGCCGCACGCGACGGCCGCCAGGATATTTTACAGGCCGCGTATGAATTGTTTCGCCAGGATAATAAAAAAAATAACTGAGCAGGATATCAAAACCATGCATGTTGAACGACAGCTTTATAGGTTTTTGCTGAAAACACTCGTATACCCGTCGCAGAGCGGCGCCCACCGCTTTTTGAAAGACCTTGCCTGATGCAACAAAGCATCGCTGACAAGCTGGAGCAACTCGCTGCGCGCCATGAGGAAGTGGCGGCATTACTTGCCGAGCCGGATGTTATTGCCGATCAAAACCGTTTCCGCGAACTGTCTCAGGAGTTTGCACAGCTGGAGCCGGTGCGGAATACCTTTAACCGTTATAAGCAGGCCCTGGCCAATATCAGCAATGCTGAGGAAATGCTGGAAGATGCGGACGATGAAATGCGTTCGCTTGCACGCGAGGAGCTTGAGTCGGAACAAGCCACACTGGCCATGCTGGAAAAAGATCTGCAGATCCTGCTGCTGCCGAAAGACCCGCATGATAACAGCAATATTTTTCTGGAAATCCGCGCCGGCACCGGCGGAGACGAAGCCGCAATATTTGCCGGCGATCTGTTCCGAATGTATTCACGTTATGCGGAACAAAAAAAATGGCAGGTCGAACCGCTTAGTGTCAGTGATGGCGAACACGGTGGCTATAAAGAAATCATCGCCCGCATTATCGGCCAGGGCGCGTACTCACGTTTGAAATTCGAATCAGGCGCACACCGTGTACAGCGGGTGCCGGAAACCGAGTCACAGGGCCGGATTCATACCTCGGCCGCAACCGTCGCGGTACTGCCTGAGTTACAGGAAGTCGATGAAATCGATATCAATACCGCCGACCTGCGCATCGATACTTATCGTGCATCGGGTGCCGGTGGTCAGCATGTGAATAAAACCGATTCAGCGGTACGCATGACACATTTACCGACCGGTATCGTTGTGGAATGTCAGGACGAACGTTCACAGCATAAGAACCGTGCCCGCGCGATGTCTTTATTACAGGCAAAGCTGTTACAGATTGAGCAGGACAAGCAACGTCAGCACCAGGCCCAAACCCGTAAATCACTGGTCGGTAGCGGCGACCGCTCGGAACGAATCCGGACTTATAATTTCCCACAGGGTCGGGTCACCGATCACCGTATTAACCTGACACTTTATAAGCTTGAAGAGTTTATTGTCGGCAATCTGGACAGTGTGATCGACCCGCTGATCAGTGAACATCAGGCGGATCAACTGGCCATGCTGGGCGAACAATAAACACGCCCTATTCCCTGTTTTAGAAAATAAATCCCATCCACTGTAAACCGCTCCACCCCCCCTGCGTTATTACTCGCACAACAGTTATTTTTTTATTAACGCGAGGGCATTTATCATGTTATCAATACTGAAACGGCTGCTGCCGGCCGTGATTCTATTCGGTGGTATTTCGATATTCGCCGGCTGTAATTCCGGCGGCGAGTCCAGCGCCGACAACGGTGATACCGGTGAAGTGATTATCGGTTTGACCGACGCGGAAGGTGATTTTCTCAGTTATACCGTTAACGTTTTGTCGGTCAAACTTATCCGTGCCGACGGCGCTGAAATCGAAACATTACCGCTCAGCACCACAGTCGACTTTGCACAGTATACCGAACTGACTGAATTTTTAACCGCGGCAACGGTGCCTTCGGGCATTTATACCGGCGCCAGTATCGTGCTGGATTACAGCGATGCACAAATCCTGGTTGAAGACGCATCGGGTAATGCGGTTGAAGGCACACCGGTCGATGCCGACGGCAATGCACTGAGTCAGCTTGAATTACGAGTGCAGTTGTCTGATACCGATACATTCAGAATCGCGCCCGGTATTCCTGCACATATCACCCTGGACTTTGACCTGGAAGCTTCACATGATGTCGATCTGTTGACGGTTCCGGCACTGGTCACCGTTGAACCGGTATTGATTGCTGATACCTTACTGGAAGAACCCAAGGAGCACCGGCTACGCGGCCTGTTGAATTCAGTCAATGAAGCGGAGCAGGTTTTTTCAGTACTGGTACGGCCGTTCTATCGATTCAGTGGAAACTTCGGCAGCATCCGGGTTCATGTCGATAATGATACCGCGTATGAAATCAACCGCCAGAGTTATATCGGGGACGACGGTCTGGCGAAGCTGGCGACTTTACCGCAAACAACAGCGGTTGTTGCTGTCGGCAAACTTAATATGCGAGAGCGCCGCTTTGAAGCCAGCCATGTTTTTGCCGGCACCAGTGTACCCTGGGGCGACAACGATCTGTTAATCGGCAATGTGCTTGCACGCAGCGGCGATGTGATCACCGTAAAAGGCGCCAGCATTGTGCGCGATGATAATGATGCGGTATTCGGCGACACGGTTACCGTCACATTAGGCGTCGACACAGTCGTAACCAAACAAGGCGCTTTCGGTGAAAGCTTCGATAAAGACGATATCTCAATTGGTCAGCGTGTGCATATCGCCGGCGAATTAACTGACAGCACACCCGGCAGTATGGCCTTGGATGCCAGCAATGGTCATGTACGGATGATGTTTACCAATCTGAACGCGACTGTCGTGCAGCTTAGCCCGTTGCTTATCGATCTACAGTCGATCGACCGGCGCCGGATTTCATTGTTTAATTTTAGCGGTACCGGTGCAACGGAAGACGCCGACCCGGATAACTATGAAGTCGATACCGGTTCATTGACGCTGAGCAGTCTTAACATCAGTGATCCGGTTAAAGTACGTGGATTCGTCAACCGTTTTGGTGAAGCACCGCCGGACTTTAATGCACAAACCATCGTCGATGTTGCAAACCTGCCGGCCAGGCTGAAAATCCGCTGGGACGAACCGGGTTCAACCACACCTTTCAGTGATACTTCAGAAAGTCATCTGGCGGTGGACCTGAATGACCCGGCACTGGGGGGTCTGCACCATGTGTATCGTGCCGGCGTAGTAACCGACCTGTTGAGTCTGGGCATGGATACCCGTCTGGTGCCAAATGTATCGAATAAAGGTCTGTTTATCATTGCCGGACAGGGCCGGGTTCAGTTATTCCATGATTTCAGCCGCTTCTCCGAAATCCTGGTAGCCGAACTTGACGGCATCACCGCAATGCATGCGCTGTACGGGCACGGACGCTTCAGTGACAGTGATGCAACACTGACATCCAGAAAAATTGTTGTTAGATTGCGTTAACCTTAGTGAAGTGATGAGCCAAACGCTTCCCGGAGATTTCGGGAAGCGTTTTTGGTTTTGATTTACAATTGCAACCGCATCTGCCCACCGGACTCCAGTCCACCCGCAAATCGCGTTGTATCCATGCCATCAAGGTTACGGTGATCATAACCGGCTTTTGCCGCAGCATGACGGAAACGTTGCGCCAACATGCTTGCATAGTGCCCTTCTCCACGCATACGGGTACCCCATTTTGCATCGTAGTCTTTGCCGCCACGACTTTGTCTAACCAGATTCATTACATGCTTGGCTTTTTCCGGATAATGCACCTGCAACCACTGGCGAAACAGGTCTTTAACTTCATATGGTAATCTTAACAACACATAAGACGCACTGCGCGCACCAGCCTGATAAGCCTGCTCCAGCAGGCTTTCGATTTCAGCATCATTAATCAATGGAATGACCGGCGCCACCATCACACCGACCGGCACTTTTGCTTCGGCCAACGCAGCGACCACCTCCAGACGTTTCGCCGGACTGGCCGCACGTGGTTCCAATGTACTTTTGATACGGTTATCCATGCTGGTCAGGCTGACCGCAACAGACACCAATTTTTGCACCGCCAGCGAAGACAACAAATTCAGATCACGCAGAATCAGGCTGCTTTTGGTAATCAGTGTCACCGGATGACGGTAACGTAACAGCACCTCCAGTAAACCGCGCGTAATTTTCAGTTCTTTTTCCACCGGCTGATAGGCATCGGTGTTTATGCCGAGTGTTATCGGCTTGCAGACATAACCCGGCTTATCCAATTCATCTTCAAGCATTTCCACCGCGTTATGTTTGTAAAATATCCGGGTTTCGAAATCCAGACCGGCAGAGAGACCAAGATAACTATGCGTGGGTCTTGCAAAACAATATATGCAGCCATGTTCACAACCACGATAGGGGTTTATCGAGCGGTCAAACGGGATGTCCGGAGACTGGTTGTAATTGATAATGGTTTTTGCTTTATCCGGTAATAACTCTCTCGATATCGAGGATATTTTGTCATCTTCCTCATAAACCGCCCAACCATCATCAACAGACTCATGAGTATTCAATTCAAAGCGCCCATCGGGATTAGATAGAGCACCACGGGCTTTATGATACTTTAGCATCGGAACCTCACTGTGTTGTTCAACACCAAATAAAAACCGGTGCCACCTCGGGAAAAACATATGCCGGTCAATCGTTAAAGCAACCGGTTTAAAACCAATACCGGCACATCCTTGTGCCGGCACCGGCCCGGTGGGATAAATCACCGGGTTAATAAGCACACGCATCCTTGTGTACCACTAACGCTGGGCATTACTCCATGGAACCTGTCGTGACCACACTTAAGTAAAAACATAAAAAAGTATTAACAGGTTCTGACTGCTTCCTTACTACTTACTTCCTGACTTCCTCACTTCACCTCTACGCACCAACCCAACCATCACACCCTCAATCGCAAATGGCTGGCGCCGTAAATCGACTTTTATCGGCTCAAACTCCGGATTTGCCGGCAACAGCGTTACAATATTTTGTCGCCGCTTAAAATATTTAACCGTCACTTCATCCTCAAGGCGGGCAACCACTATCTGACTTTGTTCCGCTTGCGATGTTTTTTTTATCGCAAGCAAATCACTATCAAAAATCCCTGCCTCCATCATACTCATACCCTTAACCCGCAACATAAAATCCGCACGTGGCCGGAAAAAATTCGGGTTTAACGGAACATGTGTATCGATATTCTGCTCGGCAAGAATCGGGGAACCGGCCGCAACACGGCCGACAACCGGCAAGCCCAGCGGCTCGGACAAGCGAATGCCGCGTGAGCGGCCATCAAGTTCGATAACCCCTTTACGCTGCAATGCCTGCAAATGCTGATAAGCCGCATTATCGGAGCGATAGCCCATAAACTCAGCTATTTCGCGCATTGTCGGCGGCAGATGCCGTTCGACCATGCAGGACTTGATGAATTTCAGTATTTTTTGCTGTATCGGTGTGAGTTCGGGCATATCCTGATACCTGTATAAATTTACATGTATTTTTATACATGTTTATTTTAAAAGCAAGTCAGTAGACCCCCTTGTTTTATCACCAGTCACCATTTATTGGAAAAAAAACGTCACAGAAATGCAAAGAAACTGCAATAAAAACTGCCTCAATGCAGTGCATAAAAATTTAATTCTCCGGTTACGGAATTTATTTATAAATCAGCACTCAATTATTTTAAATAAAGACTAAATTTAGCCGCGTTACGACCGCTATACAGAAATAAGCCTCTGATTTATGCACAGCTAGGGCCCGTTAACACTAATTGCATCAGAGCTTTCAAAAAAAACACCTGTGGTGTGATATTACGAGGATCCCGTAATGGACCAAGAAGAAAAGAAAGCCAAATCCAACTATCTCAAGCCACCGCCGAATACAAGCGAAAAGGAAATGGCGAATCACCCCAGTTGGCGAAGGTATACACGTAAGTATCAGCGCAAAAAAGCTATTGTTAAGGACATATGGATCGCCAGCGGCATACTGATTGCATGTGTGCCACTGAATTGGCAAGTCACACTTTTACTGACAACGACTTTTCTGTCTTTTTGTATTCTGGACGAAACACCGTAAGCGGCGACAGTTTCAGTCAACCTGCTCTTTTTCAAATGCCAGTGCGGCAGAGTTTATGCAAAAGCGCTTACCGGTAGGATCGGGGCCATCATCGAACACATGCCCCAGGTGTGCATCGCAACGGCTGCATATCACCTCGGTGCGCCGCATAAACAGACTGTTGTCCGGCTCAGATCCGACATTCTCTTGATTGACCGGCTGATAAAAACTTGGCCAGCCGGTACCGGAATCATATTTTGCAGTTGAATCAAACAAGGCTTGCCCGCAACAAACACATTTATATACCCCGGACTCTTTATGATCGTGATATTCACCGGTAAATGCGCGCTCAGTGCCTTTGCGGCGGGTAATCCGGTACTGTTCGGGTGTTAACTGCTCCTGCCACTGCTGTTCGGTTTTTTCTACTTTCTCACCCATCGCGTCACTCCTCGTCGAGCCCCCAGCGCGGTAACAGCGACTGCTCAACACCGAGATGATCCAGAATTCGCGCAACCATAAAATCAACCAGATCATCAATACTTTGCGGCTTATGATAAAACCCGGGATTGGACGGCATGATCACTGCACCGGCATGGGTTAAACGCAGCATATTCTCCAGATGCACCGCCGAATACGGTGTCTCACGCAGCACCAGAATCAACTTGCGCCGTTCTTTGAGCATCACATCAGCGGCCCGGTGAATCAGGTTGTCGCAATTACCGTTTGCGATTGAAGACAGCGTGCCGGTTGTGCACGGGCATACTGCCATTGCATCGGCGGCGGCTGAGCCGCTGGCCACCGGTGCGGTCCATTGTTCACGGTCAAACACCTGTAGCCGCTCCGGGTCAGTTTGATAATAATCGGAAAAAAACCGCTGAATCTCACGCGGCCTGGATGGCAACGATAAATCGGTTTCCATGCCGATCACCACCTGTGCCGGCTTGGATAACATCAGATAAACGGTTTGATCCGCCTGCAGCAGGCATTGCAACAAACGTAAACCGTAGGGCGCACCGGATGCTCCGGTCATCGCAAGCGCTATTCGTTGTGAACTCATAATGGCTGTATTCAGATCTGATAACCCCAAACGGGGGAGACCGGCTAATTATAGTTGGATAACTGCGATAAGCGAATATTTGTGAACGCCAGGCGCTGGATCAACGCCTCATTGAATGCTTTGTAGAACCTGAGTTGACAGTCTTTTGAAACGGTTTCGATCAACATTGCATTGACCTTAAACACCAGCAGATCGGTATATGCGACAATGGTTGCGGTGCGCTTGTGTGAAGCCAGAAAGCCAATTTCGCCGAAACAATCACCCTGCTCAAGGGTGGTCACCAGCCTGCCGGATTTGCGTACTTCCACCTGACCGCGGACGATAATATAGAAAGAATCATCAATATCATCCTCTTCAATCACAACCGCGCCCGGTTTAAACGTCAGCATTGAACTGGCTGCGTAAATTTCTTCAATATCCTCATCCGTGATGCTTTTGAAGAAACCCAGCTTCTTCAAGGCATCCATATTTTCATGTTCGAGAATCTTGCGTTCAGCATAACGCAGCTCATCGTAAACCGTGGTCAGCTCATTACCGAACTCCTGACCACTCTGGTAGCGATCAGCCGGATCTTTGCTCAATGCTTTTTGTACGATTTTCGACAAACGCTCCGGTAAGTCTTTGCGCTTGTCTTTCAGCAGCGGCGCCTCTTTATGCACAATGTCCCGAAATACCTGCTGTATATCCACGGAAGAAAACGGGCGTTCGCCGGTCAGCAACTGATACATGACCGCACCGAGCGAATAAAGATCACTTTGCGGCACGACCGCCTTTTTTAAAATCTGTTCCGGCGCCATGTAACTCGGCGAACCAATGACCTCTTCGGGCGTCACGAATAAATTTTGTGTGACTTCAGCAATGCTAAAGTCCATCAGTTTGGTCTCGCCTTCGGTGCTGAGCATGATATTGCTGGGCTTGATATCGCGGTGAATCACGCCCATGCGATGCGAGTATTCCAGCGCCCGGCAGCACTTGAACATACATTCGATGATTTTCTCGGTAGACAGGCGCGCACCTCCGGCGCGGCAGAATTCCAGCAGCGTTACGCCTTCGACATATTCCATCACCAGGTAGTTGTAGTCGCCTTCTATTCCGGCGTCGTAAAGAGAGACGATATGCGGATGCTGAAGCTTACCGGCGGCATGCGCCTCGGCAAAAAAGTCCCGCTGTATTTCCACGTTTTGACCTGTCTCGGTCGGCATTTCAGTCTGACCGACCTTAACCGCAACCTCGCGCTGCACGAATGGATCGAATCCACGGTATACGATTCCGCAGGTTCCCCGGCCGAGCTCATTAATAATTTCATATTTGCCGATTTTGTCCGGCATAGAAGAAGACATATGCGATGAACTATCTATTTCCTCAAGACCTGCATGCATATTATTCATAACGGGTGTTCACTGCCTTGTGAGACTCTTAATACCTCCAAAAGCTTAGCATGCACGCCTTCAAAGCCACCATTGCTCATAATCAAAATGTGATCACCTGCACGAATTTTTCGACTGATATCATTAACTATAGCGTCCACTGAAGGGCTAACCTGAACCCGTTCACCGATAAAATTTTCCAGGCCAAGCCGCAGGCTGTCAGGTTGATAGATCCATACTAAGTCTGCCTGCTGTAATGATGGTATCAATTGCGAGGTATGCACACCCATACGCATGGTATTTGAGCGCGGTTCCAATACAGCAATAATACGCGCCTCGGCACCGACTTTACCGCGTAATCCGGCCAGTGTGGTCTCAATTGCGGTCGGGTGGTGCGCAAAATCATCGTATACACTGACACCATTGACCTTGCCGCGTAACTCCAGCCGGCGCTTTACTCCGGTAAACCGCGACAATGCATCGATTGCTATCGCCGGCTGAACACCGGCATGACGTGCAGCAATAATGGCGGCCAATCCATTCTGCACATTATGCACGCCTGTTAAGGACCACTCGACCGTTCCTTCGAGCTCCGCCTGCCGGTATACATCGAAACTCTCGGCGGCACTGTTTTGCATTTCAGCATGCCAGTCCGCATCGTCATCTGTACCTGCGACAGAAGAGAAATGCTGCACCGGTGTCCAACAACCCTGTTCCAGAACATCCTGCAGGTTCTGGTCTTCATTATTCACAACCAACAATCCGGAGGCCGGCACGATACGCAACAGATAGTGAAACTGACGTTTGATCGCATCGAGGTCAGGAAAAATATCCGCATGATCAAACTCAAGATTATTTAATACCAGGGTTCGTGGCCGATAGTGAACAAACTTTGAACGCTTATCAAAAAATGCGGTGTCATATTCATCCGCTTCGATCACGAAAAACGGCGCTTCCCCAAGCCGCGCCGACACACCGAAATTATTCGGTACACCACCGATTAAAAAACCCGGCTGCAGACCCGCAGCCTCCAGCAGCCATGCCAGAATGCTCGCTGTCGTTGTTTTACCATGAGTGCCGGCAACCGCCAGCACCCAACGGTCTTTTAGCACTGTTTCCGCCAGCCATTGCGGGCCGGAAATATAGCGCAAACCCCGGTCGAGCACCGCTTCAACCATTGGGTTACCGCGTGATAGCGCATTACCG
The DNA here is from genome assembly GCA_028284675.1 of Gammaproteobacteria bacterium. Taxonomy (GTDB): domain Bacteria; phylum Pseudomonadota; class Gammaproteobacteria; order HTCC5015; family HTCC5015; genus JANQRI01. The sequence goes on from JANQRI010000038.1 coordinate 12,809, forward strand.
ATCACAACCAGATCAGGGCCACGACCGCCGTTACAGGCCTGCAGGTGCTCTGCATTGTAACCCTGCATAATCTCAATGCCGGCCGCCTCCAGCTGAGTACTCATCGGCGGGTACACATGCTCATCACAGCCTGAGATATCATGGCCCAACGCACGGCCCAACTGCGCCAGACCACCCATAAACGTTCCGCAGATACCGAGAATATGAACGTGCATATCAGCGTGGGAAAACCGTCAGCATAATACCGAAATTAGCGAGGTAATAACTGAACGCAAAGACCACGCCCTTTAACATCGAAACCGACAGCGCATGTTTTAAAATATGCCCAAGCACAAACACGCTACACATTAACAAAGACAATAAAAATAGAACCGATAGCGATACGACCGGATCATTCTTATCAAAACGCTCGCTAATGAGAATCAGAAAGCCAGGCAGTTCCAGCACCCGAAACGCAAATATTACACCGCAAACCGCGGTCACGGTCTGCATAAAACGCGGCAAATGACCATTAAAGCTCAATAAGAAATGCAGAAACAGCAGCAATAATGTCAGATCAAATGCGTTAAATGCCAGATTTTTCAGCACAGGAAACATAAACGCACCCTGCAAGAAACCCATGCCGAATAACAGCATCAGGCTTAGCCAAAACAGTACCCGGGAAGCGGGAAGATCCTGCGGTGCGTTCTTAAGAACTATTATGCCGAAAAAGAGTGACAGGTATTGCTGCATGCACGCATTCTACACCAGATTGACCGGATTGCGGCCATTCTGTCAAGCTAGCGCGGTGCGCCTTCCAATATCCAGGCCAGAAACAGATCGTAATTCGTGCGGTCACCACCACCGAGGTCAAAACCGTCGATCAGGTTGCCAAAATGATGGTTTCCGGCAGGCTTGCTTAACAGCAGGCTGTCCAGCGGTTCTTTAAAATTTACCCGCGATATCACTTCCGCGTACAGCTCGCGACCCTCAACCTGTGCATCGGTATAGTAAACCGGCACACCGGGCTCACCCGCTGCGGCATGGCAACTCACACAGGTTGTGCCCAGAGGATTTGCCTGTAACACCGTTCTGATATCCGGATTGAAACGAATTGCGGTCGGCACAGGTAACGCACTATTCACTGTGATAGTCACAACCTCGGTATCCTGTGCAGCGCTACCGCTCGCGGTCAGCTCTATCTGGTAAGCACCATCAATATCCGTATTAAATACCGGCCTTGCGGTATCGATACCGCTTAAAGTCGGACTACTGCCGGCCGGTGAACTGACGATGCGCCATTGATAGCTGTCACTGAAATAACTGCCCTCGCCGCTGAGTGTAATCGGCACATTGGTGTTGGCTGGTGCCGCAATCACCGCAATCGGCCGCCCGGGTTGTTGTGCAGTGCCGTCGGTGTTTTGATGACTGAAACCCGGAATAAAACCGGCCAGCAATTCGGCCTTGCCAGGTGCGGAGTTGTCCCAAAACTCATCGAAGTTCAACAACCCCATCGGCATAATGCCACGATCATACACAAAGTCCTCAATCTGCGCCGCATGACCAATAAACTTCGCATAGCTTGAAAAATCGATATCGCTTTGCTTATCGGTACCGCGCTTGGAATGACACACCAAACAATTCGGGCCAACAACTTCCTTGAATAGCGTATCCGCACCGGCCGGGGGATTGTTTGTATTCACATTCGGTCGCCACGCCAACGGCACATAGTCTTCGTTAAACGCATTAGCCGGCAACGTGTAATCCATAGGGTCGGCGGTATTGCCGCCATACCAGCCTTTTAACACTTCCGCAGCCGCATCGCTGTTCCAGTAACCTTGCACACCCGTATATTGCTCGTTGACGATGCGATAACTGTCCAGCACCGCCTGATTGATAAAACGCAACCCGGCTTCCAGGTCCGCGCGGGTATAGCCGGGCTCTTCGGAAAAACCCAGGGTGTTGACTTCTATAGGCTGCAGCTGCGCCTGCAGATCGCCCGGCACCCCGCCCGGGATCGGCGGTGGTAACGTGCCGTCGGGCAACAATGGCCGGCTCTTGCCGCCATGACAGGAGATGCACGGGCCCGGCATCGATTTCTCGCCACGCTCATCCAGGTCGACGGTCAACGACAGACGTTCGACGGTATTCGGATCGGCCGGCTCATCCGGCACAAACGAATAAAACTTGGTAAACAGCGGCGCCTGTCCGCCGGTGGTCGCAAATGTTATCTCACCATCGCGCGGTTCACCCAGACCATAAGGATAAGTGCTGAACTCAATCGCATTCGAGCCAAAATGCCAGCGCCGCGCATCATCAATTGCGGCATCCAGATTCAACTCGGTATATTGCAGTCCCGGCACCGCATCAACCTGAAAGTTTTCAACATAGATCGCGACACTGCCGTCATCACTGCGGCGCACAAACATACTGCGCCCATAACCGAGGTCTCTGGTATCGCGGAATATTACATGTACTTCACAGGGGTTTATCGCGCCGCAGGGCTGACCAAATCCGTTCGCGGTTATCCAGTCCTGTAATGTGGTACGCGTGCCCAACGGGTCTATCGCCTGATAATAGGCCGCGGCATTCTCCGCGGTATTTATTTTTGATGGTGCCAGATTGATAACCTGCGGATTGGTACACAAATCAACACCCTGTTGACCGGCAACCACACTGCCGCCACTGTCCAACAGGTATAAACAGGTTTGAACATCCGCGGTAATGCCGATAATCGCACCGCCGGTATGCGGCATGGTAAAATCAAAACGCGGGTTGTCGACCGAAGTTTCATCCATACCACCGGAACTGACCCATGAGCCGTTAAACGATAACAATGAGCCATCATCAAGCTCAACACCAATCCTAAAATCGCCGGACTCGCCCACTGCAAACGTTGCCGCGACGATTGTATAACGGCCCGGCGGCAAACCCGCCTGTTGATTCAGAAACAGCAAAAAGCGGTTCGGATCTTCGGTTTCGATAAAATCCGCACTGACGGCCGGCACACCATCACTGCCACGATCACAGGCCGCAAGCATCGCAACAGACAATGCCATACATAAAAACAGTTTTATCAAATGCATAAACTTGATCATCTCAGCGACCTAAAAGCGGTATAAAAAGCTGGCGGTCAGCGAAAAACGCTCGTACTCATTCGGCCCGGCCGCATCCGAGTCCAGCCAGTCGGCCGATATATCAATGGATTTATTACGCGCCAGACCATGATTAACGCCAAACCTGAAAATCTGTGTTTCGGCATTCAAACGGTAGACAAATTTGTCATTTGCAATCCCGCCAAACGCATTATCCGGCTCTACCGCTGCCGCCCAGCTAATCACACGCACGCTCGGTGACGCGGTCGAAAATACATCGCCGTCAATAAAACTGTAAGTCACATAAGAAGCCCACCGGCGATTGATACGGTAATCGAGATTGCCGAACAAACGCCTTCTGTCCAGATCGAACACCTCACCATCGGCACGCCGCCGGGTTGCACTCAGACCGGTAGTGCCGGTAATACGGTCGGTAATACGCCGGGTGATATTCAAACCAAGCTGCACCAGATCACTATCCCGTATATCGGTTTCAAAATCGAGCTCCATCACGCGCAGAAACAGCGAATACGCCGGCGCGGTAAAACCATTACGGGTCTGAAAACGATAATCAAAAACCAAACCGTATTTGGTATTGGATAAGCCGTCAAAATCCTGAAACTCTTCAATCTGGAACGTGCCGGTTACACTGATGGCCGACAGAAAAGAGACGCCGGAAGTATGTGTCGCAGTTAATACGGTGTTAAAAGACACATCGTCCTGAATATCTGCATCCAGTTCCGAACGACCGATATTGTCATCTGATAATACAAAAGTCTCCAACCCCCAGCTTATTGGGCCGCCCCCGGCGGCAACAGCTGATGTCGTGTATCCACCTGCGATTAATATCAGGCAATAACATAAGCATGTGATCGCCAGGCAATTGTGTGACTCCCTTTTCATGATGTTCAGCTCTTATGGTTGTTATTTTATAAACTTATCCCGGCCACTACGCGAAACCTGTTGTTTAATCCCGCCGTGACCTCAAACCCAGCCCGGCCAGCAATCCGCCAATGGCGATTATAAACCATAGCGGATGAATTGCGCCGCCGCCACCGTCATCCGCCGGAGCGATATTATCCACCGGCACTAACGCGGCAACACCAACACCGCCCGGATCTCGAATCACCCCATTGGGTTCACCATCACTGTCATTCGGACCACCATCCTGCAAAGTCAGTTGCACACAATCATTGAACGCGGTCAAACCGGCAGTGTAAGACGCACTACCCGGCGGCGGGCAAACACCCAACGTGCTGGCCGCACTCGCGACGACATTATTGGGATCGTTAAACCAGACAAAATCCTGCCAGCCCGTTGTACTATGATATTTTCGATAACGCGCATTTGACGGCAATGGGCTCGTCAGCGGGATAACAACTTGCGCAGTATCTCCGGCAGCCGCCAGACCGGTTATTTCAAAATCAAAGATGCCGCCAACATTTACAAAAGTGTCATCACTATTAGTGACCGCAATACCGCCCTGGCCGCCATGGTCCCGGACATCCTCCAACGCAATCAATGCACCGCTGCGACCGGCATAGCGTGCGGTTTTACCCAAACGCACCTGCAAACCGGGCTCTGCGGTAAAAATCAGGGAGTTCGCAGGATCGCCGGTTTGATTCGGCAACTGTGCCGCTTCGGTGGCCGGATCATCCAGCGCATCCAGGTAATCCGGGATGCCGTCATTATCCGCATCCTGAAAACCTTCCGCGACATTGGAATTGCCGTCACCATCACAATCAGGCGGTTCGGCACTGACATCGCCGTCACCGTTACAATCAAATGGCGGCATTGCGGCCTGGATATCCACGACGATGCTGTTGTGTGTGGATGCGGCACCGCTGGACACGGTCAGATCAAGGTTATACATGCCCGGAGGCACCAGGGCCGGATCAAAATCAAACATATTATTATTAATGACCGCAATGTTCAGCAGCGCACTATCGGTGCCGCTCCAGTCATATGTCGGCGTCAGGCTGGCGGGTAAACCCAGAATACTGGCAACAATATTAACAACACCATCGGTCTGAAAAATAAACGTGCCGGCATCACCGCCCTGATCGACAATAAAACTGATATAACCCTCAAAAATACCATCGTTGTTATCGTCCAGATCACAGGCATCACCATCACCGTCTTCATCAGCATCGGCCTGATCAGCATTCGCAACCGTTGGACAGTTGTCCTCAAAATCAATTACACCATCGCTATCGGTATCGTCAGGCGCGACCGACACGGTCGCGGTATCCTGCGCACCGGACCCATCCTGAATCGTATAGTCAAAGGTTTCGGCTTGGGTTGCATCTGTTGCCGGGGTGTAACACAAGGTATTGGCCGTACACGGCGCACCGATCACAACACTGCCGCCGGCGCTGGGTGTCCCGACACTGATAATCGTCAGCATATCACCGGTATCCACATCGGTATCGTTCGCCAACACATTCAATTCATTATCGGTGCTGTTAACCGCGATACTGGCCATATCATCGACTGCGACCGGCGGATCATTCTGGGCAAACACATCGATGCTTTTCGTATCGTAGCTGCTGAATACATTTGCATCGTCACGCACGCGGTAACGTACGGTCCGTGTACCGGTATTTGGATCATCCGAAGTATTGCGGTAGGTGATCGCTTCCAGCACGTTTTCATAGTTCGACAACGGCTGTGTGCTTGTCATGATTAATAGACAATTTGTGCTCTGCGTACAGGTAATACTGTTTGCGCCACACACCCCGGCATTCACCTCGATCCGGTCTTCAGTCAGATTGCAATTACCGGAAATCTCGGCTTCGGCGCGATTCAGGTTGGTGCTGTCGACATCAGCCAGTGCCACCGTACCATCGATCGTTGTCGCCGGATCGTTTTCATCATAATTCAATGTGCCATCCACACCGCTGATTGTCGGCGCATCGCTGTCGGCGATCACATTAATCGTTTTACTGTCATAGCCACTGTATGCATTGCTGTCGTCGCGCACCCGGTAACGTACCGTACGCGCGGCAGTACTCGGATTGCTGGAAATATTCCGGTAGGTAATCGCCTGCAACACCGTATCGTAACTGGCCAGTGGCCGGGTGCCGGTAATCGTTAAGGTGCAATTATTGGTCTGCGTACAGGTCAGGCTGTTCGCAGTACAGGTCGCGCCGGCAACTTCCAACCGGTCTTCGGCGAGTTGGCAACCCGGCGCAATAATTTCTACTTCCGCGCGATTCAGGTTGGTGCTGTCAACATCGCCCAGAGTCACTGTCGCTTCAACCGTCGTTGCCGGATCGTTTTCATCGTAATTCAGTATGCCATCGACTCCGGTAATCGTCGGTGCATCATTCTGCGGTACAACGTCGACTGTTTTGGATACGTAGTTACTGTAAATATTACTGGAATCGCGCACCCTGACCCGCACGGTGCGATCAGTTGTGCTCGGATCCTGAGAAGTATTACGAAAACGCACGTCCTGGATCGCGGTATCGTAACTGGTTCGTGCTGCGGTGCCGGTTAAGGTGATTGAATCACCCGCATCACTACAACCGATCCCGCCCGGTAAGGAACTCGGACAAGCCAGGTCATCACCGGTCAGCGGCGTCACAATCTCAACCTCAGCCCGATTGAAATTGGTACTGCCATTCAAACCAATCGAGTCATCAACATCTCTAAACGCGCCGTTTTCAGTGTTCTCGTTATAAGTCAAAATACCCGACCAGCCCGTTACCTCCGGACGAACCGTCACAGCCATTGTGTCGCAATCATCCGGACCGTCACCACTGTTGGTGCCGTTACTGTTAATCGGTTGACCGCAGGCGCGAATCGTAAACGAGCCGCTGATGCTGGTCGTGGTCGACCAGGTCAGACTCGAAAAAATGAAATCATTGCCACTGGCGCCTATGCGAGTCGAATTATGGGTTAATTCACCGCTCAATAATTGGGAAAATGTTGAAGACTCCGACAAGGTGCCGCCGGTCGCGGACATATTATAGCCGGCGCTGCTGCCGACCGTGCCGGATACATAATCCAATAAGAACCGCAATGTCAGGTTGTCACCGGAATCAATTGTTGCACTGGCCGAAGTCCAACTGCCGTTGAAGCGCTGTATTATATTATTGTAATTATAACTACCCGGGCTGTCGCCGTGACAACCGCCCACTGTGCACCCAGAAATCGACCTACCGTCAATACCGCCTCCGGATGCAAGCGCCAGCGGAGATAGGATAATTATACTGAGTCCGGTCAGGAATAGTGCCACACGGGTTTTCACAACCCGCAACAGGCCGTAATCATACATTCTCAATTGTGATGAACTCTCTAACATATATCTATCATCCGTTTCGGCCTTTATTCAACTTACTACAGCCATCCCGCAAAGTTTTATCTAGCAAATAACCCGCCAAACAAGCCGGGCATATTCACAGCGAAAATCACACTGCCATCATCAACACTTGCGACCAGAAAAAAGCAAAAGTGACGAAAAAGTGCATATAGTTGTCAATGCACCAGCGCTTTGACTCACTTTTACAATCTACCCAAACATCCTGCCGGCAACCGTGAAGCTCTATGCATTAATACGTAATTTCACGTTGTTGTAAAGCGTCGACACACGGCAACTTTGACCGGCATCACATGAATCACAGCTCACACAGCCCGCATGGTATGCAAATTAAGCAATCCGGAAAATCAGCCGAATTAATGAGTGGTTTCACCTATTTTACCGATTACCCTATTTGCAGAATGCTGGGATAATTTGCTGAAATGGTGACAGAGCGGTGATCGCGTCGCATGTTTTTTCCAAAATGCGCACGTATAATGAGCCAATCCGGAAAATTTTCGGTTCTCTGCTGGTTTAACTTTTTTTAGAAAAGGTTTAGTGATGTATCTGATAAAAAGTGATGATGAACAAGACGATCCGCGCCGGGAATTTCTGGTCAATGCATTAACCGCCGGTGCTTTTGCGGCCACCGGCAGCATGGGGCTGCTAATGCCCGCACATGCATCAATTTTTGGCAAAGTGCCGCGCCGTGTGCCGAAAGGTCAGTCTATTTTTGATCTAAAAGGCCGGGTACGTGTGAACGGCAAGCCTGCGAACGAAAAAACCCTGATCAAAGCCAACGACACCGTGCAAACCGGCAAAAAAAGTCATGTGATTTTTGTGGTCGGCAAAGACGCATTTATATTACGCAGCAGCAGCAGGTTGAAACTTTCCGGTAGCGGTATATTGCTGAATAATTTGCGTCTGTTCACCGGCAGAATGTTATCGGTATTCGGCCGGCGCTCGAAAAAACAACGCGGCCTCGCTGCATTAACCAGCACCGCGACCATCGGTATTCGAGGCACCGGTGTGTACTTCGAATCCGAGCCTGATCGCTCTTACATTTGTACCTGTTATGGTGTGACCAGCCTGACATCCACTGCAGATCCTACCAGTCGCGAAAAGATCGCGTCGGAGCATCATGATGCACCCCGGTATGTACTGGCCAAAGGCGATAAAGGTGAACGCATCAAACCGGCTCCGTTTAAAAACCATTCAGACCTGGAGTTAATGCTGATTGAGGAGCTGGTTGGACGCACACCGCCGTTCGCAGTATCGGACGCAGACTATAACGCTCCGCGACGGGGATACTGACAATCCGTCAAAAAACCGGGCTGCACCAACAGTGCGCAAGGCGCAAACCAGGGTCTGATTAAGTTTAGGCGTTTACAGCGACATTGTTATATCCTGTCGCTATGAGTTCCCAGGCACATGGATCACAACCACCAATGGCCAGACGCTTTCGCGGCTTCCTGCCGGTGGTTGTCGATGTCGAAACCGGTGGCTTTAATCCACAAACCGATGCATTGCTGGAAATCGCAGCGGTTATTCCCAGCCTGAATAACGGCAAACTAAAACCGGAAAATACATTTAGCACACATGTTGAAGCTTTCGAAGGGGCCAATATAGACCCCAAATCCCTGGAGGTTAACGGCATCAACCCATATAGCCCATTACGGATCGCGCGCAGTGAACATGATGCTTTAAATTATATTTTTACCCCGATCCGGCAAGCCGTCAAAGCGCACGGCTGTACCCGCGCAATTCTGGTCGGGCATAATGCTTTTTTCGATCTGAGTTTTGTGAACGCCGCTGTTGAGCGCACCGGTATTAAGCGCAACCCGTTTCATCCGTTCAGTAATTTCGATACGGTCACCCTCAGTGGGCTGGCCTATGGGCAGACCGTTCTGGCCAAAGCGGTACAGGCCGCCGGACTGAGCTGGGATGCGAACGAAGCGCACTCGGCGCTTTATGATGCCGAACGCACTGCCGAGCTATTTTGCACGGTTATAAACCGTTGGGATTCGTTGAACCCGGATATGCAATTGCGGGTAAGCGGCTAAGTGCGCTATTGCTCTTTCTGAGCCACCTGGCTGACCATCTTTTGCAGCTCTCCACTTTCAAAAAGCTCCATCGTAATATCGCAACCACCCACCAATTCATGGTTAATAAAAAGCTGTGGAAACGTCGGCCAGTCGGAATACTGCGGCAATGCCTGACGAACCTCCTGGTCCATCAATACATTCACGTAAGCGAACTCCTGCCCGCACTGTTTCAGTGCTTCAACGGTGCGGCTGGAGAAACCACACATCGGCATCTGCGGCGTGCCTTTCATGTATAAAATAATTGAATTGTTTTCGACCTGTTCTTTAATTCGTGACATTACATCCATCAATTAATACCCCGGATAAGCTGATTCGTAAAAATATAAGATGGCGTTAATTGTAATTGTTTCAAGCCTTTTTATGAACACCATGCTCTAATTTCAAAGGCCTGCCATAACCACCACCGCCGGCTGACTCGATTTTGAGCCGGTCTCCCGCCTTTAGTTCAAGAAATATTTTGCCGGGCAGCAATTTCCCATTCAATGAATTACACCCGCTCAAACCCGGCTGCCCACCGGCAACTCCCCAGGGCCGGTGGCAACGACGTTCGGTCAGCAGCGTCGCGCAGGCATTCTCCAGAAATGTATATTCGCGAATAATACCATTCCCACCGCAATTCTCACCGGCACCACCTGAGCCATTCCGTATCGCATACTCACTAACCCTCAGCGGATACTGCATTTCCAGCGCTTCGATCGGAGAGTTCAGCGTATTGGTCATATGAGTCTGCACCGCACTCAAACCCGAATGGGTGGCAGCCGCACCCATACCGCCACCAATGGTTTCATAATAATCCCAGGCGGAACCGGCATTGAAACCACCCATCGCGATATTGTTCATACTGCCATGGCTGGCAGCCGGCATTCTGCCCGGCAGCGCCTGCTCCAACGCACCGATCATCACATCGACAATCCGGGTGCTGGTTTCCACATTGCCGGCCGCCACCGCGGCAGGATACTGTGCATTGACCACAGAACCGGCCGGTGCTGATAAACGAATACACCGAAAAACCCCGGCACAGTCAGGTGTGTATACCGGCATCAGGCAACGAAATACATAGAAAACCGCCGCCGCAGTAACCGATACCGGACAATTCACGTTTCCGCCGACCTGCGATGCGGTACCATCGAAGTCTGCGTCAATCAGACCATCCCGGCAGTTTATTGTGACCTTAATCGGGATGTCGGTATTGCCTGCACCATCGTCATCCATCACATCCTGAAAACTATACCGGCCATCTGGAATGCCGCGTAATGTGCTCCTGGCCAAACGCTCACCGTAATCATTCAACTCAGCCAGTGCGCTCCGGTACACAGCCACCCCGGTCTGCTCAACCAGATGCTGAAGCCGCTGTAAGCCCCGCCGGTTTGCGGCAATCTGTGCATTAAAATCACCGGCTGCCTGCCGGGGGCTGCGGGTACTGTCCAATAAACGCACCCATTCGGTTTTATCCAAATGCCCGGCCCGATATAACAAGGTCGGCGAAATCAACAACCCTTCCTCATCCAGGCTTTTTGAAACCGGCATTGAGCCCGGGGTATGTGCGCCGATATCGGCATGATGTGCACGGTTTGCGACAAACCCAACCAACACGCCATTAACAAATAACGGGCTGATTACGGTGATATCCGGCAGATGCGTGCCGCCCTGGTAAGGGTCATTTAAGATCAGTATGTCGCCCGGGTTCCAGCTGGCCTGCCCGACGATACCCCGCATTGCAAACGCCATGCTGCCCAAATGCACCGGTATATGTGCCGCCTGCGCGCACAGTTCACCGTCTACATCAAAAACCGCACAGGAGAAGTCAAGGCGATCACGAATATTCGGCGAGAACGCAGCCTGCCGCAGGCAGGCTCCCATCTCTCCACAGATCGCAGCCATGCGGCTGGAAAATATGCTTAGCTCAATTGGGTTCATAAAGTCAGATTTGCCCGGTTTTGGCGCAAACATCTATTATATTGCAACCGTCTCACTTAATAACTAACATACGCCCCGACCGCAACAACTAACAATAGGGGTATCGGATGAATCCACTTAAATCGGTATTAGGAACGATTATCAGCGGCTTTGTATTGGCCGTCATCGTTGTGCTGATCTGTTCAATAGGCTTTGGTCTACAACCCACAGCACCAATGTGGTCGCTGATGGTTTGGCTGCATGTACTCGCCGGGGTGGTCTGGATTGGACTGCTGTATTATTTTAATTTTGTGCAGGTTCCGGCCGTCGGCGCTGCAACTGCAGACAGCCAGGGCCCCGGACCGGCCGCAATTAATAAATATGTCGCGCCGCGTGCGCTGGCCTGGTTTCGCTGGGGTGCTGTTGTAACCTGGGTGACCGGCGCCGCAACCCTGGAGATTGCCGGCTGGGGTTTTGTTGATGCATTTCTGCTGAAGCCGGGTGTGCAAATCATCGGCATTGGTGCCTGGCTGGGTACAATCATGCTGTTCAATGTCTGGGTACTGATCTGGCCAAACCAGAAAAAAATCCTGGGTATTGTATCGGCAACTGATGAAGAGAAAGCCAAAGCAAAGGTCGTTGCGTTGATGGCCTCCCGTACCAACACATTGCTATCGATACCGATGCTGCTGTGTATGGTCGGTCAGATGCACCAACTCCCTTTCTAAAGAGACACGAAAAAAAACAGAGAAACCCGGGAGTTTTCCGGGTTTCTCTAACTTAAATAATAATCCGGAGGAACCGGATCCGTCGGTTAAGCCTGATTTTCTTCGCTATCTGAACCCTGATTCACATCGCTGTTAGTGCTGCTATTGAGCATTGTGTCGTCGGTCTCGGCAACATCCGACAGGGGTTCATAACTGAAATTCTGTTGTGATTCGGCTTCGCTTGTGTTCAAGCTCTGGCTGGTAATAAACGCAAGCAATGCTTCATAATTGATTGCTGAATTCGGATTGGCTGCCTGACTCTGCAACATCGCAGTGGTCTGTTCGTTGGCTAAATCCTCAGTGATATCGGACTGATAACTCTGGTCTGCATGCAGGGACAGCTCCATTTCAGCAACATCGTCAAAACTGTTTATATAGTCTTCAAGCGCCTGCCGGGCCGTCTCCGACAACTCTATATCGGACGCATTCAACTGATCGACCAGTTGCGCAATATCCAGGGAGGACTCTTCAAGGTTCATTTCACTCAGGTGGGCATCCATCAAATCCTGGAAGGTCGCATCGGACTCCAGTACGTTCGCCGTATCAAACGATCTGAGTGCATTTTCAAAATCCAGTTGTGCCTGGGTAACCGCGGTATCTTCGAGGAGGGGCTGGGCAGTACTCTGCGCAGCGGAAACCGCGCCCGGGTCAATGGCTTCTACATACATTTATTATTATCTCCACTCTATTGCGTATGAACTCAGGAGTGTGAAAACTCCTGCACAATTGAGCTGACCCAGAGCCATACTAACAAACCCCCAGTGGCGTTGAATATACACTAAAGGCTTTATACGCCTTACGGAATATACGACTTACGTTCTATAGGGTTGGCACCTGCGCCGGGCAAAACCGCGGAAAATGGGGTATTTTCCGCCTGAAATCGCCTCATCTGCCAAAATCGCTGCTATAATCCGCGCTGGTCGGGCCTTTGCGGGCAACGGCTTTCAGGCAGCCTTTTATTCGTGCTACTAGAACCTATCTCATAATACCGCATGGTCGCGACCATGCGGTATTATGAGATAGGTTCCAGTTATTCCCCGGAGTAATGAACAACCGCAAGATGTGAATCATCGCGGAAAATATTTTGATTTCAGCTGATTTTAGGCCCATGAGCAAACATCTTATGCAGACATATGCCCGACAACCGGTTAATTTTGTCAAAGGCCAGGGCGCCCGACTTTGGGATACCGAAGACCGCTGCTACCTGGATGCACTTGGCGGCATTGCGGTCTGTGCACTCGGGCATGCTCATCCGGCGGTCACCGAAGCCATTCGCGATCAGGCCGGAAAACTGCTGCATACTTCAAACCTTTACGGCATTGAATATCAACAACAGCTGGCCGACCGGCTATCTGAAATCAGCGGTATGCAACGAACCTTTTTTTGCAATTCAGGGGCTGAAGCCAATGAAGCCGCGATTAAAATCGCCAGACGCTATGGAAACCTGCGCAATATCGAAAAACCGCAGATCATCGTGATGGAAAACAGCTTTCATGGGCGCACTCTCGCGACACTGGCCGCAACCGGCAACTCAAAAGCCCAGCAAGGTTTTGAACCACTGCCGACCGGATTTCTGCGTGTCCCGTATGATGATATCAACGCAATTAAGCAACTCGCTGCTGAGCATAACGATATCGTTGCGATACTGGTCGAACCGATTCAGGGTGAAGGCGGAATCAATATCCCGGCAGACGGGTATCTGCAGTCTCTCAGGCAGCTTTGCGACCAGCACGGCTGGTTGTTAATGCTGGACGAAATTCAAACCGGTATCGGCCGAACCGGCCGCTGGTTTGCATTTCAACACGAGAATATTCTGCCGGATGTGCTGACCTCCGCGAAAGCACTGGGCAACGGCATCCCGGTCGGCGCCTGCCTGGCCCGGGGTGAAGCGGCCGATATTCTACAGCCCGGCATGCACGGCACAACTTTCGGCGGGAACCCGTTCGCGACACGTGTCGCACTGACCGTGATCGAGACCATCGCAACCGAAAAGCTGGTCGAACGCGCGGCCGAACTGGGTCAGCGGTTTTTGACTCACTTCCGGACTGAACTGGCCGGTCGTGATAATGTCGTGGACATTCGCGGTAAAGGCATGATGCTCGGCATTACGCTAAACCGCCCTTGCGGGGAACTGGTCGGCACCGCGCTGGAAGCCGGTTTATTGATTAATGTCACCGCCGGTAATGTCATCCGGTTGTTACCGCCTTATGTGCTTAATGACACAGAAGCCGCAGAACTGGAAACCGGCGTCTGCCAATTGATTCAGGATTTCCCGGCAGTCGCATCAGTTTAATCAATCGGCTCTGAAAATACTTAACTGCTTGATGACATTTTTATATAAGCTGAAGATGCTATAGCAACACACTGAGGATTTACCCGATGCGTACACAACATTTTTTAACGTTATTGGACTTCAGCCCCGAGACTTTAACCGCGCTGATTGAACGTGCGATCGAACTCAAACAACTGAAACTGGCCGGTCAGCTCAGTACACCGTTACAGGGCAAAGTGCTGGGCATGATTTTCGAAAAAGCATCGACCCGCACCCGTTTGTCTTTCGAAATCGGCATGGTACAACTGGGCGGACACGCGATATTTTTATCACCACAGGATACCCAGATCGGCCGCGGCGAACCGATTGATGATACTGCCAGAGTACTGTCCCGAATGGTCGACGCGATCATGATCCGCACCTTCGAGCATGAAAAAGCTGAAGTACTGGCCGAGTATTCGCGGGTACCGGTAATTAACGGTCTGACCGACCTGTATCACCCGTGTCAGTTGCTGGCCGATATGCAGACCTATATCGAACACCGTGGCTCAATCGTCGGCAAAACCGTCGCGTGGATCGGTGACGGCAATAATATGTGTAATTCATATATTAACGCGGCCAAACAATTTGATTTCAACCTGAATATTGCATGTCCGGAAGGCTATGAGCCGCCCGAAAGAGTCATGCAAACCGCCTGCAGCCGGGTGCAAATCATAAGAGACCCACTCACTGCTGCAAAGAACGCAGACCTGGTCGTGACCGATGTCTGGGCCAGCATGGGTAAAGAACGGGAACAACAGGCACGCCTGGCCGCATTCAAAGGCTACCAGATTAACCGCAATATTATGGCTGCGGCCGATCCAAAAGCATTATTCATGCATTGTCTGCCTGCGCACCGTGGCGAAGAAGTCAGCACCGAAGTGATCGACGGCCCGCAAAGCGTGGTCTGGGATGAAGCCGAAAACCGCCTGCATGCACAAAAAGCGCTGCTGGAGTTTTTGCTGCTGTCAGAAGAAACTTACCATTAATAAATAGCCTTTATAACTTTCGTTAACACCTATAACCTAGGCTCAATACCGCCAATGTAACTCTTTTGGCATAGTCTGCGTATCGGCGCAATAAGGTACAGCAGGCGATGGCAATCCAGGACACGAATAATATAACTCCCGGCAACAACGGGCAGGCCAGCCTTATGACCGGTGCAGGCCCCGATGTGCCGGCTGAACGGCTGTTTCAGCAGCGCCTGGCCCAGGTGGCGCCGCCGCTGGTTGCCCCCGCGCCTACGGTGACCACACCCGTTGCCCCCGGTGGTCAGTTGATGCCGTTACCGGTCAGTCCTATGACACCGCAAATTACAGCGCCCAGAACAGACTACGGGCTGACGCCCTATAAACCCAAACCGATACCCACCTATACGCCCAAGCCGGCTAGTCAATCAGGCGCTGTGCAGGGCGCCGGCCGCTCATCGGTGACCGGTGCTTTGCAGCCAGCAACTGCACCGACTCCAACCAATATTGCCGCTTTGAATCAGGGGTTGAGTCAGATTTCCAAAACCTTACGTCTGCAGTTATTAAGCCCAGCAGCGCAACTGACAATTAACCGTGCAGCGGATCAAAATGTTAGTTTGAGTACCGAGTATGCATTGGGCTTAAAAACCCCGGCCGACGGTAATCATTTGGCATTGGTGGGTTCCCTTAAAGATCTGATCGGTCTTTTCTCGCAAGCAAACAATGCACAGTTCTTTGCACCGATGTTGAACTCTGATGCCAGTGTTACCTTGAAGGGCTTACAACAACGTCACACAAAAGCGTTGCATGCCGAAGCATTAAATCGTACTAGGGCGCAGTTGAAACAGATGGAAACAGCCCGTGCGCCCGGTCATCTAAGCTTCAATCAACTGTATCCGAACTTAAGCTTGAGCACCGTTACAGATCGTTCCAATGCATGGCAAAACGGGATCGGGGCAAACCGGCAGGCAGATCGTTTGGGAGCAGGCCTGAATCAACACTACGTGTTGGGTTACCAGCTACCGGTGAAGCTGAACAATAACACCACCGTACAAGTACCAGTCAATCTGACTGGACCATTGAAAGATTTAGCACAATTTTTTCTGAGAGGCGGAGACAGTTGGTTACAAGCCAGTAGTTTAATCGGCAACAAAAGCACCGGCTTAACACCGGAAGGCGTGATACAGCGATATGGTGCTGCGAAAACCAACGCAGGCGACACCTATAACCCAAACCAACGCAGCGAAAATCAAACCGGCGGCACTACCGGGCAACAGCTTAGCGGTGATGTTGATTTATCCAGAGTGACTAATGAGGAGACAACGATACCGACTGAGTTGCCAAATGATACTAAGCGTTCACCGTTTATTAGTGTGAAGCCGTCTGATCCGAGTGATACAGAAAAGACTGACGGTGTTATTGCACCACAGTTATCGCAAAACATGCAGCCGGTAAACCCAGGCCCTGAAGGCTCAGATGCAAAGGAACCGATTAAAGCCAGTGGCGCAGAAAACAACAAGATGTCCACGCCAAACCCCGATAATATTCTCAACAACGATGATAATGAACATAACGAGCTACGACAGATACAATTAACTGAGCAAGGGATAAAGTTACTGGAAGGTGTTAATACCGGTGATTATGATGCGTTATTAGAGGTGCTGGAAAACACCCAAACACCTGATGAATTTGAAGCCTTTCTTGCAGTCGCACCTGCAGATTTCATGTTTGACTTGGAAAACGCAGAAGAGATTGTCTTCCATGCGGTTGAGCGTCTTGGATACCAAAAATATTTTGTGTCTTCAGATGATCTCAACATCAAACAGGCTCTACAAACCAACAGTTTGCCAACTCGACGCTTCGACTCATATTTAGAATCGCCTTCGTACTATGATAACACTATCAACGTAGAACTATTAGTTACTGATGGAGAATATTCAAATATTCCGGAGGACCATATTACTGGGACACTATTCTTAATACGCCCTGAGTATGCGAGGGAAAATTCAACTCCTTATGCAAATTTGCCTGAATATGGAGCAGACTTGAATCAACAAAACATTAAATACATAAGGCCAGATGGAACTGACACAGTTCATATTTTCACCAAATCTGTACCACTTGATCAAGTAGCAGGTTATGTCACCAATCACAATCATTTAAGGAACACTTTAAATTTTAGGGGCTTTATTCCAACACCCCGGCATACAGAAGATGGGCTTTCTGTGACGCCGCCTTTACAAACTTCAGGGGCAATACGAATATCCAGCCCAGCTATTTCAAGCCATGACCTGAACCTAACCCCACCGCCAATAGCACTGGCTACTCAACCCAGACAGGGCTCAATACAAGAAGCGCTTGATTACTTTGCAGCACAACATGGCATAAAGGAACTTTCTTTACCACATACATTTAGAAACTATATCCATACATTTTTCTATATTAACCCACAACAAACACCTGACATAGCCCCCCAAAAAATCATAGAGATAAATGAATTAATAAGGGCATTTCTGAAATTCAACCAGAATTATTTTTTTAAACCTAATAGCAATTTAGAAAATGGCGTCAAAACTTTTTTCCGCGCACATGGAAAGTCTCTTGAAAACCTAATGACACAAAATGGCGAAACTTTATCCAAATTAGGCATTCAGACACCAGCCCAACTGGCGCAGTATGCCATTTACTTGATTCATAAAACCGAAAACATAATGAAAACCCTGCACAACAACTTTTCGCCTGAATCAAGCATACAACTTGACAGCTTAATTGAAAATGCCGGAAACACGGCAGACTTACAGCGACCGGACGAAGAGTCACTGTATTCAAAGACCGTGGCTTTTATTAACAAGCTCTACCTGAAGACAGACTTTGCTCGCTCACCACTTGCCAAGCCCGATTACACCAATCCACAACAGTGGTTCTGGATGGACCAAACACCGTTCACTACCAATAATAATCTGCAAACCGATCAGGAAAAAATACCGCTGGTAACCACCGACGATATAGCTGCCTTGGACTTATCAATCGAATCCAACGCAAATGAGGTCAATACCAAAATCAACGGCCTGATGAAAGAAAAATATCTGGCTAATGGGGGGAGTACTGAAAAAATCGACGCTCAGCTTGTACAAACACTCTGGGGTGATGTCCAAGAACAGCTGCAAAACTCTGGTCTGTTCAACGCGTATCTCCAGTCAGGTAAACTTGAGCATTTTCTACGCGTTTATCAAAGCTTTATGTCTAAACTTGATCCCTATGCAAAGGAGCTCTCTACCCAAATCGACCGAATAAAAGCCAAAATCCCCGAGTGGAAAGCGGCCGTTGATAATGGTGAAGATATCGTTGTTGTGCTTGATATTGATGACACCGTGTTATTAGTAGATATAACGCCAATGGATATTTTTGACAAAGCACTATATAGATCAAAAGTTTTTGATTCGAAAATTGGAACAGAAAGGCCGATTCCGGAAATGCAAGGCATTATTCAAGAATTTGAAGAGAACGGTATACCTTACCGGTATATTACGGCGAGAACTGAGCCCCCCAGTGATCAGCCGAATCGGGATATTGATCAATTACGTGAGCATGGATTGTTCGGCGATCATGCACACCCCAGCATTGATTACAGCCCCGGACAGGACAAGCGAAACATAAGATTAAATATCATCATGCAGGAAGGCAAAAAAATTGTCGGGTCTATCGGTGACTCATATCGTGATTTAACCGGTGATGAGGAGATCGACTTTAAAATCCCGCGCCTTAAGTATTGATAATACTCAGACCACCGCATGAACTACTACATTCACTAATCAGTGGAAGACAACACCGCCTCGGCCCGTTGCAGGCTGGTATGGCGAATGTCTTTGCCCTTCACCATAAACACCACATACTCGCAGATGTTTTTTGCATGATCACCGATGCGTTCCAATGCGCGGGCACACCACATAACCTGCAGAATGCGTCTTATTGAGCGCGGATCCTCCATCATAAATGTAATCAGCTGCCGCATCAGTGCTTCAAATTCATTGTTAATCGCATCGTCTTCAGCCGCGACCCGCATCGCGAGTTGAACATCCATCCGCGCCAGCGCATCCAGACTGCCGCGCAGCATATGTCGCACATGGTCGCCGAGGTGTTTTAGTTTTACAAAGTAACCCGGTGTGCGATCGACTGTTGCGAGCTCGACCGCAAAACTGCCGAGCTTTTCGGCCTCGTCGCCGATCCGTTCCAGGTCGGTGATCGCTTTGATCATCGTGACAACAATACGCAAATCACTTGCAGCCGGCTGACGCAGTGCAATGATCTTGGTGCAGGCTTCATCGACTTCGACTTCCAGCGTGTTGATTTCAAAGTCTGAGGTTGCAACTTTATCACCAAGTGCACCGTCGGATTCCATCAGTGCTTTTAAACCATCACTGACTTGTTTCTCGACCAGTCCGCCCATACCCATGACTTTGTTGCGAATATCCTCAAGCTCCTGCTCAAACTGCTGCGAGGTGTGCTCACTTAAATTGAATCCTGACATAGCGGATACCTGCTCTCGTTAAGCGCGATTAACCGAAACGACCGGTTATATAATCTTCGGTCAGTTTATGTGATGGATTGGTAAACAGGTTTGATGTTTCACCAACTTCCACCAGATAACCCAAATGAAAATAGGCGGTGCGTTGCGAAACCCGGGCTGCCTGCTGCATCGAGTGCGTGACGATCGCGATCGTGAAATTCTGCCGCAGCTCATCGATCAGCTCTTCGATTTTTGCGGTTGCAATCGGGTCCAGCGCCGAGCATGGCTCATCCATCAAAATCACTTCGGGGCTCACTGCAATGGTTCGGGCAATGCATAAACGCTGTTGCTGCCCGCCGGACAAGCTGGTACCGGGCGCATCCAAACGGTCTTTCACCTCAGACCACAAACCGGCCCGCTCCAGGCTATTCCTAACAATCTCATCCAGTTGCGCCTTGCTGCCGGCCAAGCCATGTATCCGCGGGCCATACGCAACATTTTCATAAATGGATTTCGGAAACGGATTGGGTTTCTGAAACACCATACCAACCCGGGCCCTTAAGGTAACCACATCCTGCTTTTTATCGTAAATATTGACATCATCCAGCTTGATATCACCTGAGACCGTGCAGTTCTCGATCGTATCGTTCATTCGGTTCATACAGCGCAGAAAAGTCGATTTACCGCAACCGGACGGCCCGATCATTGCGATAACCTCATTTGCACCGATATCCAGGCTAACATCATGGATGGCCTGCTTCTCGCCGTAATGGACATTCACATTGCGCATCACCATTCGCGGGTTTTCGGAATGAATGCTCCCGACGGTTTTATCAAACTTAAACTCCGGTTTATCCATTTCATCTGCAGTGATTTCAACTGTCTGATCAAGTGCTTCTAATGCAGCTTCATTTACAGCCAGAGTTTCCATTTTTCATACCTCACCAAATAATTCAATCAAATTTTGGCCCGCCTGACTTTTATCAGAACGGGCAGGGATACCTATGCAAAGCACGGAAGCCTCTTTAAGCTTCCGTGCGAACTACCAGCGTCTTTCAAATTTTTTGCGCAACAGTACCGCCAGAAAATTCATTGTCGCCAGAAACACCAGCAACACCAGAATTGCGGCGGAGGTCAGCTCGACAAAACCGCGCTCCGGGCTGTCTGCCCACAAATATATCTGTACCGGCAATACCGTCGCAGGATCGGAAAAACTCCCCGGCACATCCACAATAAACGCGACCATGCCGATCATCAACAACGGCGCGGTCTCACCAAGTGCCTGCGCCATGCCGATTATAGTGCCTGTCAGCATGCCCGGCATTGCCAGCGGCAATACATGGTGTATGGTCGTCTGCATTTTCGATGCACCGACCCCCAGCGCGGCCTCGCGGATCGATGGCGGCACGGATTTGATCGCTGCGCGGCTGGCGATAATAATGGTCGGTAGCGTCATTAAGGTCAATACCAAACCGCCGACCAACGGGGCTGAACGAGGCAAACCGAAGAAATTGATAAATACCGCCAACCCTAGCAAACCAAAAACAATAGACGGTACCGCTGCCAGGTTATTGATATTGACCTCAATCAGGTCGGTCCAGCGATTTTTCGGTGCAAACTCCTCCAGGTAAATCGCCGCCGCAACACCAATCGGAAAAGACAGCAATAATGTCACGACAATGGTGTAAAAAGAGCCCATTAAAGCCCCGCGTATGCCGGCCTGCTCCGGTTCACGTGAATCTCCTGCGGTCAAAAATGTCCAGTTAAAGGACTTCTTGACCCGTTCTTCAGCTTCCAGCTTATCCAGCCACTGAAACTGCTTATCTTTCAAGCGCCTTTCAGATTCCGGTATATTGCGATCTATATTGCCTTTGAAGTAAGTGTCCACATCATCGTCTGCATACAACCAGACCGACTGCGAGGTGTTCAGCAGTGACAGATCGGCTTTCAGCATCGCGGCCAACTGATATGCGGCGCCGTTACTGACCAGTGCATTCAGTGCCCGCCTGTCCCGCCGGTCGCTGACTTCCGGAAATTTTACCTTTAGTGCTTCCTTCACCACACGCTGGTAATCTGCCGATATCAATTGCCCGGAATCGCTAACATCATCAATACCAAGCAGATTCTGATCGAAGGTAATATCCAGTTGCAGGTAGGTTTTTTGAAACGCGGGCAAACCATTTGCGACTATAGAACTTAGCAATATCACCAAAAATGTAATCGCGGCTGCAACCGACAGCAAACCGTATAAACGAAACCGGCGCTCCGCCGCATAGCGTTTTTTCAACCGCCGGTTGACCGCATCGGCATCCCGGTGCGGCGTCGTACTATTAAAAACTGTTGTGCTACTCATATTGTTCCCGATATCTGCGCACGACATGTAACGCAATTACATTCAGACAAAGCGTTACGATAAACAGCAGCAAGCCCAGTGCAAACGCAGCCAGGGTTTTCGCGCTGTCAAACTCCTGGTCACCAACCAGCAGCGTTACAATCTGCACGGTGACGGTGGTCACCGCTTCCAGTGGATTCGCGGTCAGATTCGCGGCCAGTCCTGCCGCCATCACCACGATCATCGTTTCTCCAATCGCACGCGACACTGCAAGCAATATACCGCCGACAATACCCGGCAACGCTGCCGGAATAACAACCTGTTTAATCGTCTCGGAACGGGTTGCACCAAGACCGTAAGCACCGTCCCGCAATGACTGCGGTACCGAGTTAATTACATCGTCCGACAGTGAGGAAATAAACGGAATAATCATAATACCCATAACCAAGCCGGCGGCCAGCGCACTTTCCGACGCAACCGACAAGCCGATCCATTCACCCGACTCACGTACAAACGGTGCAACTGTCAGCGCCGCAAATACCCCGTAAACCACAGTCGGGATACCGGCCAGCACTTCAAGCAATGGTTTGGCAATCGCGCGTACTTTCTTGTCTGCATACTCCGACAAATAGATTGCCGACATCAGGCCGATCGGCACCGCCACTATCATCGCGATCGTTGAAATCAACAGAGTCCCGGCAAATAACGGAATCACTCCGAACGCGCCGGAAGAAGCCTGTTGATCGGCCCGGATCGCAATTTGCGGGCTCCAGTCCAAACCGAATGCAAATTCGGTAAACGGCACCATTTTGAAAAACCGGATTGACTCAAACAGTACCGACAGCACAATCCCGATGGTTGTCAGAATTGCGATGGTTGAACATAAAATCAGGGCTGCCTTGATTATGGCCTCAACCTGATTGCGCGCCCGCAGGCCAGGGGTGATCCGCCACCAGATAACGGCCATTCCGGCAATGGCCAGTGCAATCACAACCATCGCCAATGCCAGACGGCTGATACTCTGCAAATGCAGATAACGCTCCGCTGCGGCCTGCATCATCGGCCCGCTTTGTCCTGAAATGATATTACCGCTGGCCAGATTTTTTATATCGTTAATAACCAGCGTCAGCTCATCGGCACCCACCGATGCAATATACTCAGGCGGCAATGCATCAACGACCAAACGGGTAATAACCGTGTTCTGGGCCGCAACCCAGAACACAATGATCAAAGCGGCAGGAATACCGGACCATAATGCGGCCAGCAAACCATAATAACTGGGAAGAGAATGCAGTGTGTGCTTGCGCTTACCGGGGCGGCCGGCCACCTGCAACGAACGACGCAGGCCAAGGTAATAGGCCCCCAGCACAATTAAAGACAATATCAATAATAGCGTGGAAATCTGCATATTTTACTTATAAGGGCCCGGTTTTTAAATTTCGGCCGGCTGTTTGCAATAGGGAAGATCCAGCCTGTGCGGATCATAAGCGAAAACGGGAGTGTATAACACTCCCGTTTCAACTGAATGACGAATTCTGAATATTCGCCTATATAAAACAGCAACTTAAGGCTTACAGCTGCAGATTAGTCAGGTTTTTCGTGTCTGACGCAACCCGCTTGCCTTCCTCTTCAGAAAGCGGAATCAGGCCTTTATCGACAAGATAACCCTCAGAACCCATTGCTTTTGAGCTGGTGAACTCAGCCAGGAACTCTTTGATTCCCGGGACTTTGCCGACATGCGCTTTTTTCACATAGAAATAAAGCGGCCGCGATACCGGATATTGACCAGTCGCAATATTCTCAAATGACGGCGCAATGCTGCTGACAACTGAGCCCTGAACTTTGTCCAGGTTCTGATCCAGGAAGCTAAAACCAAAGACACCCAGCGCATTCGGATTGGCAACCAGTTTCTGCACTATCAGGTTATCGTTTTCACCGGCTTCGACATAGACACCGTCTTCACGCACGGTACGGCAGATCTTTTTATAGGCTTTTTTGTCCTGCTTCTTCATCGCTTTCAGCCAACCAAACGATTTACAGCCGCCTTCAATCGCCAGCTCGTTGAATGCATCACGGGTACCTGAAGTCGGCGGAGGGCCGAGAACTTCTATCTTTTGTTTTGGTAACGATGCATTGACTTCGTTCCAGAATTTATAGGGGTTCGGTACCAAAGACTCGCTGCCATCAGGATTTGGCACATCTTTGGCCAGCGCGAGGAAAATATCACGCAACTCCAGATTCATTGGCTTCGCGTCCTTCGAGTTGGCGAGCACGATACCGTCATAACCAATTAGAACCTCGATAATCCCGGCAACACCGTTCTTTTGGCACATTTCAAATTCGGACTTCTTGATTCGACGTGATGCATTGGTCACATCAGGGTGCTCGATGCCAACACCTTTGCAAAACAGCTTCATTCCGCCACCGGTACCGGTTGACTCGATTTTCGGTGTTTTAAATTTAGTGGTTTTACCGAATTTCTCGGCAACAACTGTTGCGAACGGATACACTGTGGAAGATCCAACAATATTAATCTGATCGCGGGACGACTGTGCGGAAACCGATGTATTAATCGCCAACGCGGCCAGCGCGGCAAGCGTGATTTTGTTCACTGCTACCTCCAACTTTTGGTTTTTTAAGAAACTTAAAATTTACACACCCTACGAATGAACGGACCCGCTAAATCAGGCCACCATTCAGTGCTTTTCACCTGTGGGCGTTAGTCTCACGTCGAAAAATGACAAGAATATGTTTTTTTTGTTACGGATTTATGACTAATAAATTATCTGCACAAAACCCCATTTATGGGCTTTCTGACTGCAAACCCGACTTTAGAGGGGTTCTTCCGGTGATATTGTTCGCTCTGGTGGAAATACACACTTAAAGCTGCAACCCTCCCCAAGTGCCGCTTCGATCTGCAGTTCACCCTCATGACGCTGCATAATGTGCTTCACAATCGCCAGGCCCAGGCCGCTGCCGCCGGCATCACGGGAGCGCCCGGCATCGACACGATAAAAGCGCTCGGTCAGCCTCGGAATATACTCCGTCTGAATACCCGGCCCGTCATCGGTTACACTGAACACCGCTGAACGCTTCGCATCCATATACCATTTTACCTGCACCCGGGTACCGGCCGGGGTATGCTGCAACGCATTACTCATCAGGTTGGTAAAAAGGCTGATCAGCTCTTTCTCCCGGCTTTTGAGATTTAGCCCCGTATCCATCTCAACCTCCAGGTGATGACCGGACTCCTGTGCCAGATGTTTGATATCACTGATCAGTGCGGTTAATAAAGGCGCGATCCTCACTTCAGAACCCGGCAATACTTTCGGGTCGCTTTCCAAACGTGATAACTCCAGCAAGTCCTCAACGATGCTCTGCATTCTGAACGACTGCTGCCGAATCGCATCCAGCACCTGGCGATATTCCCCGCGGATATCATCACTGTCCAGCAATGACTCCAGATAGCCGTTCATCACTGTCAGCGGCGTACGCAATTCATGTGAAACATTCGCCACAAAATCCCTGCGCATCATTTGCACACGCATAAAGCTGCTGATATCACGGGCAATTAACAGACGGCCGCCATCACCATAGCGAATAATCCGGATATTCAACTCCATTTGGTCGTCTATAGGAGAAGGCATATCCAATGAACGGTCGTATGAGTCACTGTTTAAAAATGCATGAAACTCGGGATTACGCACCAGGTTATCAATTCGCTGCCCGATATCCTTCGAATATTTGATACCCAGCAATTGTTCCGCCACTCTATTAACCCACTCAACCTCGTTATTCGCCCTTAACACCACCGTGCCGTCCGGCAATGAAATCGCGATTTTTTCCGAGCGGTCCAGGAGCTCTTTCAGACGATTTTTACGTCGCTTATTGCGCTGTTGAATCGCATAAATACGCCGGACGATTGGTTCCCAGACACCCGACAGGTCAGGGGTTTTGGATATCTTCGCGCCGACCCTGAGCCAGTTAACCAGTGCCTGCAACTGCAGTGTGTGGGAAATAAGATACGCGAGTAATACCGCGAAAAAACTGAACATCCAGTGCTGGGTAAACCAGCCAAGAAACACGCCGGAGATTATAACGACGATTAACCTTCGCCGTTCCTCTCCCCAAAACTCGGACATGTTTCGCTCTGAATTATTTTGCCGAGAACCTGTACCCAGATCCTCTTATTGTTTGAATAAATTTATGAAAATCATGTGGTTTTAAAAGCTTGCGCAATCGTAACACATGTACATCGACGGTGCGATCCTCAACGTAGGTATTACGTCCCCAAACATGGTCCAATAACTGTTCGCGGCTGTATACCCTGTCCTGATGAGTCATAAAGAATTTCAAAAGCCTGAACTCTGTCGGACCCATATTGATTTCCTGACTGCGGGCGCTCACCCGGTGGGAACTGCTGTTTAGCTGCAGTTCGCCAACCTGAATCAATTCTTCTTCAGTATCGCCTTCAATCCTGCGTAACACCGCCCGGGTACGCGCAACCAGCTCTTTGGGCGAAAACGGTTTGGTCAGATAGTCGTCCGCACCGGAATCAAGGCCGTGCACTTTATCATCTTCATCAGCACGTGCGGTCAGCATAATAATCGGAATGCTTTTTGTCAGCTCGTCGCGCTTGAAACGTCGAACCAATTCGATTCCACTGACATCCGGCAACATCCAGTCCATTAAAATGACGCTGGGCAGACGCTCTGCGACCTCCAGTTGCGCCTCCTGTCCGTTTGCGGCCTCACTGAACTCATAGCCGGCACGACGCATCGCAAAACCGACCATTTCGCGTATCGCGGTTTCGTCCTCAACAATCAGAATTCGTTTGGTACTCATCGGAAAGCAAACATCTAAGTTTTGTCAATGCTACCTGATAACGCCCGGTATTGCGGGCGGTCTGATTCTATTAAGGTATTGTTACAGCATAGTTACAACGAACAGATCGCTACTACTCTGATCATTGGCAAAGCACAAAAGCCCTGGGTTAACAGGGCTGAATCAGAATCAACGAATAGTACGATTGCTCGGCTTCAAAGTGGTGCACCATCCGGAAGCCACCGTCTGCAAGCAGTTTCTGAATAGAATCCGGCGTGAATTTACGGCTGATCTCGGTCAATATGCGTTCATCTTTGCGAATACTCAGGTTTTGCCCCAACTCACCTATCTCGATCGTTTGCGCATCTTTCGAAACAAGATACATTTCAATTTGCGCCGCATCAGCATTATAGACCGCTTTATGCGCAAAGCCCTCAAGGCTGAAATCCGCATCAAGATCACGATTTAATACCCGCAATAAATTGCGGTTAAACTCGGCGGTTACCCCGTCGGTGTCGTTATAAGCGGCCTCCAGAATATTTTCATCTTTGACACGATCAAAACCCAGCAGCATGTAATCTGTATCATTCATCAGCTCACGCATTTCACCAAGCAACTCCACCGCCTGCCCATGTTCGAAATTGCCAATAGTGCCGCCCAAAAACACATATAAAATTTTACCGGCAATATTTGGAAAATTATCAAAGCCACCATGATAATCGCCGACCAGTGCATTCACTGTGAGCCACGGAAAATCCTCGGTCAGGGTCTTGGCCGTATCGAGCAGCATCGGCTCACACACATCCATTGGCCAGTACTTGGGCTGACACGCCGCTGATTCGCACTCCTCCAATAAAAAACGGGTTTTTCGTGAAGTACCGCTGCCTAACTCAACAATGTGAGACGGCTCGATCCGCCGGATAATTTCAGCAGAGTGTGCCCGTAATAAACTGGTTTCAACACGGGTGGGATAATATTCTTTGGTATCACAGATACGATCAAAAAGCTCGGAGCCATATGCATCGTAAAAATACTTCGGTGGCAGACTGCGCTGCGACTTCAGCAGGCCATCCTGAGCATCCTCCAATAAGGAAGGCACATGCTTACTCGGCTGCACAACACGGCAGCTGTACTGATTTCCCGAAGATTGTCGGGCGGTATTGCTGGAAGACATACAGATTGAATCCTTTTTTGCTGATCGAGCCTAACATGCCCAAGATTTAAATAAAACCTTGCCTGCCTGATTGTTGTTAATGCGCATCAGCACAAATCTGAAAGATCACCCGCATATAAGTACATGGATAAAATCCATTTTGGATGCATGCTAAAAGATTTTCCATCATTCCACTGATCCGGGCTGACACCCGGCTTGGATACCATATAAACTTGCGCATTGCCGTAAACACCGGGGATCAATATGAGCTTATTGGATCAAGTCACACTCTGGACCGGTCAGGTTGCCGGGCTGCTTTCGCATAATCCGCTGACACTGGGGATAATCGTCGGTACCGGCTTATACCTGACAATACGCTTAAGGTTCGTCCAGGTTCTCGGCTTTAAACATACATTCCGGGTACTGGCCGGCAAATATAATAAACCGGACAGCAAAGGCCAGGTCAGCCATTTTCAGGCACTTTCCACTGCATTATCTGCAACGGTCGGTATGGGCAACATCGCCGGTGTCGCCACCGCTATTGCGATGGGCGGCCCCGGAGCATTGTTTTGGATGTGGGTCACCGCAAGCGTCGGCATGGCCACGAAGTTTGCCGAATCAACGCTCGCTATCCGGTTTCGTCAGGTCGATGCGAAAGGTGAAATCGCCGGGGGGCCGATGTACACACTATTGAACGGCCTGAAAATGCGACGCACCGCGGGTATTTATGCATTGTTTGCGTTAATCACCGCACTGGTCATCGGTAATTTGGTACAGGCAAACTCAGTGGTCGACGGCCTTGCATTTATCTGGCCCGAACTTAAACAACATGGCTGGATTGTCGGCATCGCGATGGCGCTTCCGGTCGGCCTGGTGATTATCGGCGGAGTACGCCGGATTGCGAAAGTAGCAAGCGCGATTGTGCCTTTTATGGCGATTATTTATATCGTCTCGGGAATTATTGTGCTGCTGACTCATATAGACCGCATACCCGCGGCATTTATCACGATTTTCAATCATGCGCTCAACCCCTGGGCGGTCGGCGGTGCCGCTGTCGGTGAAGCGATCCGCTGGGGCGTAATTCGTGGTTTGTTTTCCAATGAGGCCGGCCTGGGTTCTTCAGCAATGGCACATGCTGCGGCCCGCACCGACGAACCGGCCCGCGAAGGGCTGGTCGCGATGATGGAGCCGTTTATTGACACATTAATCATTTGCACGATGACCGGGCTGGCAATTGTTGTTACCGGCGCTTATCAACACGCCGACGGCAGCGGCAGCACTTCCGTGACCGCAATGGCATTCAGCGCCGGCCTCGGACCTGCCGGAGCTTGGGTAATCGGGATCAGCGTGGTTTTATTCGCATTTTCAACGATGCTTTCCTGGTCATACTATGGCGACCGTAGCGCCGAATTTATTTTCGGGGAATCGGCAGTATTACCCTATCGATTAATTTTCACATTATTGGTTATTGTTGGTGCGTCGGTACCTTTACCCCTGGTTTGGAACCTCGCGGATATCACCACAGTATTGATGGCCGTCCCGAATCTAATTGCGTTGATCTTACTGGCGGCACTGGTGAAAAATCTTAAAAATGACTATTTCGAGCGCTATAAAAACTAAACGATGCCTGCTGCAAATCTACCGTTAAAAGCGCTTATCACTGCCAATGTGCAACAGGCGCTGGAAGAAGATATCGGCTCCGGCGATATAAGCGCATCACTGATCGCTGCGGACCGGCAAATCAGCGCGGTGATCGAATGCCGTCAGGATGCGGTTCTTTGCGGTCAGGCATGGGCTGAAGAGGCATTTAAACAAATCGATACCGCAATCCGGCCGACCTGGCTGGCCACAGACGGCGATCAGATGACCGCCGGCACCCTGGTATGCCGCTTGTCCGGCCCCGCCAGGGGTATTTTGTCTGCGGAACGCACCGCGCTGAACTTTTTACAGACATTGAGCGCAACCGCAACCTGCACCCGCCAATACGCCGAAAAAATAGCCGGCACCCATGCGGTGTTGCTCGATACCCGAAAAACTCTGCCGGGGCTGCGTGCCGCGCAAAAATACGCGGTATGCTGCGGCGGTGGCAACAACCACCGTTTCGGACTGTTCGATGCGTACCTGATTAAAGAAAATCATATCGCTGCGGCAGGCGGTATCGAAGCTGCGGTAAAAACCGCGAAATCACAACAGCGCGGCGTAATGCTGGAAGTTGAAGTCAGCAATATCGCCGAATTAAATCAGGCACTCGCCGCCGGGCCGGACCGTATTCTGCTGGATAATTTCGACCTCGCGACGCTTTCTGAAGCGGTCCATATCACCGCTGGACGGATTCCACTGGAAGCATCAGGCAATGTCAGCCTGACAAACCTCAGAGCAATAGCCGATACAGGCGTGGATTACATCTCTACAGGCGCACTCACCAAGAATATCAACGCGGTTGATTTATCGCTGATCACCGAATAAGGCCGGTAATCGCGGGCAGCATCATAATCATCAAACATGCTATAGTATTGAACATATTGGTAACCACCCTGTCTGATTCAAACTCAGCGACTCGATATCCCGAAACACGGCAACACCTATGGCAACGAACAGTATCTCTGTAACGGAAGCAACCCCACCGGCAAAAAAAACCGCCACGGAAGCACCGAAAGACAAAAAAAACGATCTGGACTCTGCGCAGTGGTATTTGAACCGGGAGCTGACCTGGCTGGCGTTTAACCGCAGGGTTTTACACGAAGCTGAAGATATACGTACACCGTTGTTAGAGCGACTGAAGTTTATAGCGATTGTCAGCTCTAATATGGACGAGTTTTTTATGAAACGGATCGGCGGCCTAAAAGAACAACTGGGCGCCGGGGTACAGGAGTTGACCATTGACGGCCGCAACCCCAAACAGCAAATCGCCGAATGTAACGAAATAGTCCGCGATATAGAAACACAAAAAGACCTGCTGCTACAACAAATACTCAAGGAGCTGGAAACACACGACATTTTTCTGCTGAACTACTCAGACTTGGCCGAGCATGAACAACAGGAGCTGCGCGAATATTATTTAAATAATATTTTCCCGTTACTGACCCCGCAAGCTGTGGATTCAGCGCACCCTTTTCCATTTATCTCCAATATGTCCTTGAACCTTCTGGTCTCATTGCACCATGGCGAAAACAAACCCAATTCTCTTGCGCGGGTAAAAGTGCCGGTCGGAACCGGTGTCCCCCGTTTCTTAAAGCTCGGTGACTCACATCGTTATGTACGGCTTGAAGATGTGATGGCCAATAACCTGGATTTATTATTTCCGGATATCCCTGTTGAAGCCTGTGATTTCTTTCATGCCACGCGTAATGCAAATACCGAAAGAGACGAAACCATTGCAGACGACCTGCTTTCATTGATCGAGGCGGAGCTGCGAACCCGTAAATTTGCACCGATCGTACGTATCGTCGTACAGGCAGGTATGGACAGCTCGCGGCGCGGCCGGCTTGCGGTAGAACTCGGCCTGAATGAAAACGAAGATGTTTTTGAGCGCAGTGATATGCTGGCAATGCGTGATCTCTTTGAGCTGGCCGGTATCGAAAAACCGGAGCTGCACTACACGCCGCACCATTCAATAGATCATCCGGCTCTGGTTAACTCCACCAATATTTTCCATACGATTCGTGAAGCCGGCGCAATTCTGTTACATCACCCCTATGAGGCATTTACCAGCTCTGTAGAGCGATTCCTCGAAGAGGCCAGTTACGACCCCAAGGTCCGTGCGATTAAAATGACGATTTATCGCACTTCCAGCGACACAAAAATCATTCAATATCTTATTGATGCTGCCCGTAACGGCAAGCAGGTCGCGGTTGTCGTGGAACTCAAAGCGCGCTTCGATGAAGCCGCCAATATTCGCTGGGCCAGCCGGCTTGAAGAGGCCGGTATTCATGTCACATACGGTGTCGTCGGTCTTAAGACACACTGCAAAACCATTCTCGTGGTACGACAGGACTATAACGGCCTGCAACTTTACACTCATATCGGTACCGGCAATTATCATGCAGGCACCGCTAAAATTTATACCGACCTGGGTCTGCTGACCTGCAACAAAACAATCGGTCGCGACCTTACTGAACTTTTTAACTATCTCACGACCGGGTATACCCCAAAACGAACATACAAAAAACTCCTGCCCGCCCCCACCAGACTCAAGAAAGTCATTATTGGCAAAATTCATCGTGAAATTCGTCATCAGGAAGAAGGAGAACAAGGGCATATCCAGTTTAAAATGAACGCGCTGGAGGACCCGGATATTACGCGCTCACTGTATGACGCTTCACAGGCCGGTGTAAAAATCGATTTGATCGTGCGTGATTCCTGTCGCTTGCGCCCTGGTATTCCCGGAATTTCAGACACTATATCCGTGATCAGTATCGTCGGGCAGCTATTGGAACATTCCAGGATTTATTATTTTCGAAATGCCGGCAAAGAGGAATACTATATCGGCTCGGCAGATATGATGCTACGCAACCTTGAACAAAGAGTGGAAATCCTGGCACCCGTGGAAGCCGCCGAATTACAGGCTGATTTGCGCGCTATTCTGGATATCAATTTGTCCGACCAGCGTAGCGCCTGGGAGATGCAAAGCGACGGCAGCTACATTCAGCGTACACCCAAAGGCAAAGAAACCCGCAGCTGCCAGGAGCGGCTGATGGAGCTTGCGAAGCAACGCGATGAAGTCGCGCAACAAAAACTAAAACTCAAGCCTCCCAAGTCTCCGCGCCGCCGTAGCGGTAAAAACCGGCGACACCCTTAACTTTATTGCGACTCAAACCGCAGGAATCAGGCCTCTAACTTCCGGGGCAACACAATAGCTTTTAGTTCCGCGGTGCCCTGTGCCGGTTCACCACGATTTTCAGGTATTTCTAGGCATGCGTAAGCAGCCGTAGGTAATAATTTATAGTGCTCCGGCAAGCGGCTCTCCGGTACCAGGTAACACAGCAACTCTTCAAGACCTGGATTATGCCCGACCAGCATAATCCGGGCATGCTGCGCCGATAATTCAGCAACAACTTGCAGCAAAGTCTCCAGCGATGCATGATACAGTCGCTGTTCCCAGTGAATAGCCGCTTCCGGATACTGGAGATATTTTGATATGCCGGTTGCAGTTTGTGCGGCGCGCTCAGCCGGAGAGCTACAAACATGGTCAACATTCAAACCCTGTTTGTGCATATGCCGGCCGACTAAACCAATCGCTTTGCGCCCACGATTATTCAGGGGCCTGTCAAAGTCAGGCAAAGGTTGATTCCAGTCTGACTTGGCATGACGTAATAATATTAAGCTAACGCTCATCACTTAATACTAAACAGAAAAAAACAAACATAGTCAACACCATGTTCTTTAAAAAAAACCCGGAAGTGGTTGCAGCGATAGACCTGGGCTCAAACAGCTTTCACATGACTGTAGCACGCCTGCAAAACGGCCGGCTACATGTGCTCGATACGCTCAAAGAAATGGTCCGGCTTGCCTCCGGCATTACTTCTGATCATGGAATTGACCCCCCGACCATGCAACGGGCAATAACCTGCCTGGAGCGTTTTGGTCAACGCTTGCAGGATCTACACCCTAATAACGTAAAAGCTATTGGCACCAATGCACTCAGGCGCGCTAACAAAGCCAGTGACTTTCTGGCCGCAGCCGAACAGGCTCTTGGGTATAAAATTGAAATTGTCTCCGGCATTGAGGAAGCACGCCTGATTTATGTCGGTGTCAGCCATTGTGCGCCCGATCTTGAGCAGCAGACACTTGTGGTGGATATTGGCGGCGGCAGCACAGAAATCATCATCGGTCAGCAGTTTTCCCCGCAGCTACTGGACAGCCTGTACATCGGGTGCGTCGGCATGAGCCTGCGTTTTTTCGACACAGAAAAAATCAGCGCCAAGCGCTTCCAGAAAGCCATTCTGACCGCACGCCAGGAACTTGCACCCATTGAAAAAGCCTACCGGACCCTTGGCTGGGCACGCGCAATCGGTGCATCCGGCACAATAAAAAGCATCGCCGACAATATAAAAGCACTTGGGTTTACTGATAGCAATATCACTCTGAAAGCTTTACATAAACTGAAAACGCGTATTATCGATGCGGGCAGTATTGAGAAAGCTGCCCTGCCAAACCTATCGACCGAACGTGCACCGGTCTTCTCCGGCGGATTGGCGGTGTTGATCGCGGTATTTGAAGCACTGCAGATCGAACAGATGGAAATCAGCCATTGCGCGCTCAGAGAAGGCATTCTGTGTGAGCTGACAGGTATTGCCGGCCAACTCAATATACATACAAAAACCATCAAAGATGCCTGCAAGCGCTATCAAATCGACTTACAGCATGCGAATCGCGTTGCAAGCACCTGCATGACACTGTTTGAGCAGGCCAAAAGTGCATGGAAACTGGATGACGCGCATAATGTCGCAATGCTGCAATACGCCGCGCAGCTGCATGAAATCGGCCTGACTATCTCCCATAGCCGCTACAACAGGCACGGCGCTTACCTGATTGAAAACTCTGATCTCCCCGGCTTTACCCGTCAACAACAGACGGAAATAGCAACTTTAATAAGAATGCACCGGCGCAGGCTGCGCAAAGAATATTATGAGATGTTCGACACCGCAAACCAGGAACGCCTGATTCACCTGGCGATAATATTACGCATTGCGGTTATTTTACATCGTAGCCGTAGCAGCCGGGCTGTTCCGGACCTGCACATTTCTGTCAACATGCAGGAACTGAATCTGAAATTTCCGCAGGATTGGTTACATGATCACCCGTTGACTGAAGCGGACCTCGAACAGGAATCTGAATACCTGCGTGAAGCCCGCATTCAACTACAGTATGAATAAGCAAACGGGCATTCAGATCAAAACCAAACAAAACTTTTATTTCACTAAAATACTGCGCAGCATCCAGGCAGTTTTCTCATGCAGCACCATACGGTCCGCTATCAGGCTTGATGTGGACTCATCATGTGACTCTTGAGCCAGTGGCAGAATTTCGCGAGCTGTTTTCACTATCGCCTCGTTACCTTTGACCAGAGTTCCAACCATTTCCTCTGCGACAGGCACACCTTCAGGTTCCTCAATACGGCTTAGCTCAGCAAACTCTTTGTATGTCCCCGGTGCCGGATAACCGAGTGTTCGAATGCGTTCAGCAATTAAATCCACCGCTGTTGCCAGCTCGGTATATTGCTCCTCAAACATTAGATGCAAATCACGAAAAAACGGCCCGGTCACATTCCAATGAAAATTATGGGTCATCAGATATAAAGTGTAAGTATCTGCAAGCAGGCGTTTTAAACTCTCAGCGATTGCGCGCCTGGACTGCTCGCTCAAACCAATATCAACTGCACTGTTATTACTCATTTCTTATCTCCGATATTTTTAAAATTTATACAGACAAAATTATTTTTTAGACACTATGTTTTTTGCAAGCCCGGAAAATATTTTCCCAACCAGCATGCTCTCTGCCGGCGGCTTTGGAAACAAAGGCTTTAGCTCATCCTGCTGATAACGCCCAAAAATCCGCTTCTGAGACTCACCAACATCCTGCAGTCCTCCACCCCACACCAGGGTACGGCGGTCCTCCAGGTCATAGATAATCATACTGATCGATATAAGCCGCTTGGTACTTAAGTCCACATACGGGCTCTTACCCTTATCGGCCGGGTACTGGGTATAATCCAGCTGAGCCTGATCATTTTCTATGCGTGCATACACCAAATAACGCGCATTCGGTATTTTTTGCCGGATAATATTCATGAAAGCCGTGCTGGCAGCTGCATGAAAACGATAGCTGTCCAGCATTTGAACATATAGCGGACCGCCCAACGCTTCTTTCACTGCATCGGTACCGATAACTGTCGTACTACGATAATGCTTTTGCAATGCCTGACCCAATAAGCGCGCATATTGCGAGCGCTGCGCAGCACTCATCGGTTGCAGAACCGATACGACACCCCCGACAATCAAGCCACCGCGCTCAAGTGTTTTAATATTGAAGCGCTTGTTACCAACCAGATTACCCGGTGTAGACGCACAGGCATAAAGCACACAACACAGTATTGCGACACAAGTTAAGCTAAAAGTACTCTTTGTACGCATACAGTGATCTTACTTCAGGAACTGCAAAAACGCAGAAAATTTTTAATCATTTTTAATGCCTGTTTTTCCGGAGCATGAAAGCCGGATATCGTGCGTATAATAAAAATCCAGCCCAAATAACCCTGATTCGATACAGACTACCTATGATAACAAAAAAGCCTTATCTTCACTGTAGCGAAACCAGGCTAATACCAGCTGATGTAATACCGGCCGAATTATAATAGAACCCGGCTTATAATATCGCGCGATATTACTAGCCAGGCTCTACTGTGACGGTTAGCGGGAAGGTAAATGTTGATATTGTGTTTTAGGTTGCCCAAACAACTCCAAAAACCCGGAAAACACTTTACGGCTCAAAATCTGCATTCCTTCAACATGTACCGCTGTCTGCTCCCGGATTTTTGCGGCAGCCTCACTACCCGACATCGCACGCAGCTCACGGCGATACTCTGGCAAATTTAACCAGCGCTCTATAAGTGCCTTATCAGCCTCCAGATGAAACTGAAAACCATACACTTTTTGCCGAAAACGGAACGCCTGGTTTGCACAGGTTGGAGAGGAGGCCAGGCGCGTAGCCTCGGCCGGGGTTTCAAATGTATCGGCATGCCACTGGAACAATTTTTCATGATGCCGACAATGACTCAATAGACCGTCGGCGCCGGCAGCAGGCGCCAACTGAATATCATACCAGCCAATTTCTTTGACTGGATTGCGATGAACTCTGGCGCCTAATGTTTTTGCGATCAGCTGTGCACCCAGGCATATCCCTAATACGGGCAAATCCCTGGATATCGCCTGCTCAATCAGCCTCTGCTCAGTCAGCAAATGAGGATAGTGCGTCACCTGATTAACACTCATTGGCCCACCCAAAACAATCAACCCATGATAACCATCTATTGACGGCTCTGCATTTAGTTCACGCCCAAAGTTTATATACCGTATGCGGAACCCCTTCTCTTTCAGCAGCGGGTTCAGTGTCCCTAGCGGCTCATAGGGCACATGCTGGAATACCAGAATTTTTTTCACTGTTTGCCAAACCTTAACAGGCTCTGATCAGGCTACTCTTTTGTGCATTGAAAAACATCGCCAGCGCATCCCCCACAACCGGCTCACTAAAATGATAGCCCTGTATAATATCGCAGTTCTCTGCAACCAGAAAATCCAGTTGATCACGCATGTCCACACACTCTGCAACAATCTTCAAACCCAACCCATGCGCCAGAGAGATGGCTGAAGAGACAATGCCGCGACTTTTTTCAGAATTGTGAATATTTTTTACAAATGAACCATCCAGCTTTAGTACATCAATCGGAAAATTTTGCAAATAACTCAACGAGGAATAACCCGTACCAAAATCGTCAATGGCAATAGTAACCCCGATTGTTTTCAATTCCTGCAGCACATTTATGATCTGGTCGGTTTTCTCAAGAAAAACATTTTCGGTAATCTCAATTTCCAGAAACCCCGGGTCCATCTGGTATTTGTTTAGATTCTCATTAATAAATGATAAGAACTTCGGCCTCAATAAGTCACTCGCGGAAACATTGACCGCTATTTTAAATGGTGGCAAGCCCTGCTTACTCCAGGTTTCATACTGCCGGCATACATTCTCAACGACCCAGGCACTTAATTGATTTATAAAACCGATTTCTTCAGCCATCGGCACAAATATGCGTGGATCTATTTCACCATGCTCCGGGTTATCCCAACGCAAGAGCGCTTCCACTCCGACAATCAGGTTGCTTTGCAAACACACTTGAGGCTGATAAACCAAATACAACTCATCGTTCTCAATTGCATGGCGCAACTTACTTTCCAGAATCAGGCGCTCGTCCGTGTTGTCCAATGAACTATCGTAAAAACGGTATGCCCCTTTACCATACGCTTTGCTGCTGTACATACCGATATCGGCGCGTTTAAGCAATGTCGCCGCATCTTCTGCGTCTCGCGGAAACACACTAATGCCGATACTGGCAGAAACATGTAAGCGATGCTGTTGAACCGATAACGGCAAAGACAGCTCCTTTATGACTTTCCTTGCAACTACTTCCGCATCCTCCGGCGCGGAAATATTACCCAGCAAAATCACAAACTCATCTCCACCGAGTCGCCCGACACAATCATCAATACGCCCAATTTCTGACAGCTTTCTGGCGATTATCTGCAGCAGCTCGTCTCCAACATGATGCCCCAAAGAATCATTGATAATTTTGAACCGATCCAAATCAATTAGCAGTAATGCCATATTGCGGTCGTTTCTACGGCAGCTCTCAATGGCCTGATGCAGCTTCTCCATCAGCAGGTAACGGTTCGGAAGACGTGTTAAAGCATCATAATTAGCACGGTGATGAAGCTGCTTGGTACGCAGCTCCACAATACTTTCCAGGCGTTCGCTATTGCGTTTTAGCTCCAACTCACGATCCTGAATTGTGGCCAGCATATTATTAAAACCATTGATCAATACACCAATTTCATCATCGCGCTCGGCATGCATGCGCTGACTATAGTTTTTTGTATCGCTGATCTTTTCCACCAACGAAGCCAACTCCACAATCGGCTCTATAATAAACTTATGCAATATACTGGACATTAGCCAGCCTATCGCCAACCCAAACACCATAATCACGAAAAGAATACCGGCATATTTATCGCTTTGCGGACCCAGTACTGATGAGTCGTACACAATATAAAGCCAGCCCTGCAACTCATCATCCAGCTTAACCGGATGGAGTATTGTTGCGGTATCAGCGTTTAATGAAACACCCAACCTGGAAAAACTCTCAGGCTCAAAACTGACATTCATATCACCCCTAAACACTGCCATTTGCTTTTCATTAAGATCATATAGCGATACTTGCAGTACTGCTTTATCTGCCCGGGAAACACTTAGCGCACGCTGTATTCCCTGGCGATTATTTAATACTCCGGAGGTAATGATATCCGTCTCAATAAGACGGGCCATATCAAGAAGATCGCCACTGATATTCTTTCTTGATGTCGTATAGTCATTCCCGAAGAAAGCGAGCGATGCAATAGAAGACACAACCACACTGACACCGACAATAATAATCAGTTGGCGATATTTAAGACTTGAGAATTTGTTTAAGGTCGCTAAATATTCCATAGCCGCAACCCTGAAACCGCCTTAATGCCATAACAGCAGGCTTTGACAGACGTAGAAAGAAAATGCAAACACCGCTTACATATATTTATAGAACAGCTTGCAACAATGAAAGACAGTGCCAAGAAGTAATAACGATGACGCTGGTTATTTAAACTTACACGCACTGAAACGATAGGCGGTTTGCCGGTATATATTTTTGCCAATGCTCTCACTTTGGTCTACTAATACAGTCATGACACTACCGAACCGTAACAAAAATCCACATTAACGCGTTTCAAGCCCGAACCCCCAAAGTTCCGGCTGTGCTGACCCGCGTAAAACATACCCGGGTATACGCTAACTTTTACAGATCGCTAATCAGTGTCGTATGGTTAGTGGAAAAGTGATCAGCGTCCCTGTGATCCTCAAAATTTTCATTTGCGCAATCAACAGTCGACGGCCATTGGTCTAATTGCGCTGTTACATCAACAATTTGTACCGAACTCAACTCTTTCTTAAGGAAGTTTTGCAGTCGCCGCCGGCTAATACTGTTCTGACTGCTACTACCTTTATAATGCATTGCTTTTGTGAGCACTTCTTGAACTGACCCAAGCACAGTTAACAAAGCTTTTACTATCATGACGCACTCCTTAGCCGTAAAACGGTTTACATTTAATTAAGGCTTCGGTGAACCTGAACACTTTGCCGGCAATTAGAACCTCTGTGTAAATTTAAGAGCCGATTCAGCGATACGGGTGACATTTTCCGACGAGATTTAAATAATATTGTCGGGATTCGAACACCCTTTTCTCCGATAAAACCAAGATTTTCCTTCACGAAAACCAGAAATGGCTTTATCTACGCCGCTCAATCAAAACTTCCGGGCCAACTCAGATTGTTATAACGCAAGATTGAGGCCAGCTCACTTATAACAAATCTTAGACACAGGCCAAATCCACTGATTTTCGGATATATTTTGATTAAGGCTATAATCGCATTGCCTGACTACCCCTTAGTATCGGCAGAACTAGGGCTTTTTTAAGTTCGGGACAGGTAAACTAATCACTCAACAAAACGGGAAAAATATGCAGAAAAGCATTCTTATCACCGGCTGCTCTTCCGGTATCGGTTACTGCACCGCACATGGACTGCGTCAACGCGGCTACAGGGTTTTTGCAACTGCACGCAAGACCAAAGATGTTGCCCGGCTGGAACAGGAGGGGTTTGAAAGCACATTACTTGATCTGAACGATTCAGAGTCAATCGCCACCGCCGTCGACGAAATTTTATGCCGCACAAACAACACACTTTACGCAGTGTTTAACAATGGCGGCTTCGCACAACCCGGTGCCATCGAAGATATTCCCAGAGAAGCACTCCGAAAACAGTTTGAAACCAATGTATTCGGCTGGCATGAACTCACCAACCAACTGATACCGGTGATGCGCCGCCAGGGTCACGGACGGATTATTCAAAACAGTTCGATTTTAGGTTTCATGAGCCTGACCTATCGCGGCGCATATAACGCCAGCAAGCATGCGATTGAAGCACTGAGTGATACACTGCGCCTGGAACTCCGCAACACCAATATTCATGTGATACTTATCGAACCCGGCCCTATTGAGAGCAAAATTCGCCTGAATTCATACAGGCATTACAAAGAATATATCAAGACCAAGGCCGGCGACAGCGCTCATATCAAGCGTTACGAAACCTGGGAAGCCAACCTAAAAAAACCTCCGCAAAACGAGCTTTTTACATTGCCGCCCGAAGCTGTTTTAAAAAAAGTGATTCATGCACTGGAGAGTCCTAAACCCAGGATACGCTATCGGGTCACCATTCCCACTCACCTCTGCGCATACCTTAAAAGATTATTGCCAGACCGCATTATGGACAAGCTGGTCGCCAGCAGCGCTTTAAACAACTAAGCTTAGATAGCTGCAAATGATTTCGCCCTGGAAACATCACAACCTATATCCCTCCTGGTTTGTGAAGCACTTACTATACCTAAGCCTTGGCAGCTGACATATTCTTTCTTGTTATTACTAACCATGGGCCACCACATGAATATCACCGCGATTATTCTCACCTATAACGAAAGCATTCACCTGAAACGCTGCATTGAAAGCATTCATGAAATCACGAAAGAAATTATCGTAATCGACTCATACAGCACTGACAACACAGTGGAAATCGCCCGCGAGCTGGGCGCCACTGTTCATCAACGTAAATTTATTAATCAAGCCGAGCAATTTCAGTGGGGGCTGGATAATCTGCCAATTCAAACTGAATGGATCATGCGGTTGGATGCCGATGAATACCTCTTACCTGAACTGTGCCGGGAAATTAAATACAAGATCCCGCTGACACCACCTGAAGTCAGCGCTTACCTGTTAAAACGGCGGGTTTATTTTATGGATCGCTGGATCAGGTATGGCGGCTACTATCCAACCAAGCTGCTGCGCCTGTGGCGAACGGGCCTGGGTACTGTCGAACAACGCTGGATGGATGAGCATATTGTCGTCTCAACAGGGCAAGTCTCTGAGCTGGATAATGACTTTGTCGATCACAACCTAAACAATCTGACATGGTGGACCGAAAAACACAATCACTATTCAACACGCGAAGCGACTGACCTGCTTAACCAGGAATACGGGTTTCTAAACAACAACAGCACTAGTGAAAAACTGAACTCAGAACAACAAAGCGCACAAAAGCGGTTTCTGAAAAATCGCGTATATTCAAAATGTCCACTGCTTTTAAGAGCATTTTTGTATTTCAGCTTGCGATACTTCGGACAGCGAGGGTTTCTCGACGGCAAAGCAGGGTTTATATGGCATGTATTACAGGGGTTTTGGTACCGTTTTCTGGTTGATGCAAAAATTCAGCAAATCATGCATATTGCGAACCGAGATGGGCGTTCAGTTCAGAATATTCTTAAGCAGGATTTTAAAATTAAGCTTTGATCCGTACAAAGCCTAAGCAATTTTTTCAGCAGCCTCAGACTCTTTCGGCGCATCTACCGGCAAAAGAATACGGAATGTAGACCCTACACCACGTTCACTTTCCACACTAATACTGCCACAATGCTTTTCAACTATTGCCGAATAAGCGATATACAACCCCTGCCCAGTACCCTTTCCAACCTCTTTTGTTGTAAAAAATGGATCGAAGATTTTTTCGCGCACATCTTCAGGCACACCAATACCGTTATCCGATATAAGGATTTCAACCTGATCTTGGGAATGCCGGGTCGCTATCCGGATAACCCCCTGGTGAGCCTGATTCTGGCGTTTGGCTGAGCCGATCGCATGTGCCGCATTTACTATGATATTCAGCACCGTTTGATTTATTTCTCCGGCAAGACACTCAACATTAGGCAAATCCGGGTCATAATCAGTTTCCACAGTTGCAACATACTTCCACTCATTGCTTGATACAATCACGGTACTCTTAATTGCCTGATTCAAGTCCACATAGCTTTTGCCCTGTGTACCCGGATGTGAGAACTCTTTCATTGCTTTGACTATGCTGCTGACCCTTTCAACACCATCAATGGATTGTGCTATTGCCTGCGGAACTTCTTCAGATATAAACTCGAAATCCATTTCCTGCTTAATTGACATAAGTTGATCAGCCAAAGCAGCTTTATCAAAAGCAGAAGCCGATGATGTTATTTTTTCTGTCACATCATCCACCATAAAGAAAAGGCTTTTAAAAGAGTCCTGTAAGAATTTAATATTATTACCGACAAACTGTATAGGTGTATTGATTTCATGCGCTATCCCGGCTGCAAGCTGCCCAACAGACTCCATCTTCTGTGTTTGCTGCAACTGCAACTCTATACGTTTTTTCTCTTCAGTGGTTGATTTAAACTGCTGAATATCGCTGATTGAGCCCGCCATGCGAATCGATCCGCTATCATTGTTGCTGATATGAATACCTTTGGCACGAAACCAGTTATACTCACCGTCTTTTCTCCTAAGCCTAAACTCCATATTATACGGCTCGGAACTGATCTCCTGTGCCTCCAATACACTCATCGTTCTCTCACAGTCTTCAGGGTGCAGCAGATCACGAAAAACCCCGGCACTGGGGCAAATTTCAGCGACATCATACCCCAATAGTTCATAAAAACGGGGCGACCAATACTGAGCATCCAAATTTATATCCGGCCAGTCCCAAATTCCGTCGTTCGCACCTTCCACAGCGAGCTGAAATC
Source organism: Gammaproteobacteria bacterium (assembly GCA_028284675.1). Taxonomy (GTDB): domain Bacteria; phylum Pseudomonadota; class Gammaproteobacteria; order HTCC5015; family HTCC5015; genus JANQRI01. The sequence goes on from JANQRI010000038.1 coordinate 56,506, forward strand.
TCTCTTCACTTTTACGCAGTGCCTCCGTCGCTTGTTTTAATTCAGTTATATCGGTGGACATAACAATCACTCCGCCGACCTGGCCGTTTTCATCATAGTAAGGCAATTTATCGATACGGCTCCACCGAACCCCACCGCCTGAGTCGATATGCCGCTTAATAACACCTAACACCGGAAACTTGGTTTCAATCACTGTTCTATCCGATGCCATGGATTCCGAATCAACATCAGGAAACACTTCGTTGATTTTTTTCCCTTCAATTTCTTTTGCCGGCATTCCGACAGCATCAGCTGCATGTTTATTCACACGCACAATACGGTCATTTAAATCCTGATACCAAATACAGGCCGGAACCGTATCGAATATTATCTGCTGCTCACGCCGTGCCGCTTCTAACTGCTCGGTCGCACACTGCAAATCAATGGTCCGCTTTTCAACCAGTGCATTTATCTTAACCGCCCGGCGTTGCTGTGACCATAAATATCCGGCGAGAAAAAAAGTGACCACAAGCCCCAGAATCAAAGGCAAAGCACTCTGTAATTTGCTGACTCCGCTTATAGACCTTTCAGATGGAATAAATGCAATTGATAACCTTAAACTGCCGAACTGCAGAGCTCCCGGGATAAAAACCGCTTCGCTCAACTCCGCCAGTTTTTTCCATTCAACTGTTTTTGGGATATCACCTTTACTGGAATACGCATAAATATGTGAATACTTATTGTAATCTACACCGGTCAAATACAAATGTATATTCAGCCACTCCGGAGCAATGCGTCCAACTGCAGCACGCAGAAGCGTAGCAATATCAATTACCCCCATCCAAAAACCATACGGAAGAGTATCCGTATCGTTACCGCGGTAAAACACGACTGTCAGTGGCAACAGATGCTTCCCCCCGGTCTCTTTCAACAACTCAGCATAAAGTGCAGGCGAGTACTCTGCATTCCTATCCAGTCCGTCAGAAGGTAAGGATATGACCCTTTCGTCACCACGCAATGGCACCTCCATCAAGCGCCGGTAATAAACATTACCGGTTATCACATCTGACCTGTCAATCTGCCACCATGATAAACCTGCAAACCCTTCCAGATCATTAACAAATTTTTGCATCTGCACTCCGACTTCAACGTGTTTTGTTGAAGTTACCATTGATGCTGAATAAAAATCGGAAAAAAGCGCAAGGTCGTTTAATTGCTGCTCAAGCTTCTGCTGCAGCAAAATCGTATAGCTGGACACCATACTTTCAAATTCAATGCGCTCTTGACTGGCCTGCTGAAACGCGACAAAGCGCTGTGCAGCGATCGAAACGCTTAGGCCGATTAAAACAACCAGCACAATTACGGAAGTTTCCAGGGTTGATGAACGACGGGACATTTCAAATGCCTCTCATACAGTGCAGCGCATTCCTAATATAACGTGCAAGATATGAATAACTTTAGAGCACTGATACAGAATGGCGTTAAAAATTACGAAAAGAGCGCCGATACCTGCAAATAAGCACTCAACCAAATAGGCCGACGGATGCCAAATATAGCTAATGATGTGCAACGGCTTTCACTAGCAGGGCTGCTATGCTGCCTGCTGTCAATCATATGCCCGACAACCGGGATAACCGCCCCAGAAGTACAGCTCGAGGATCAAAAATATACTTTAACAGCCGGCCATAGCTCGCTGCAAAACTGGCTATTACCGCCACAAAACAAATACCCGAGCCGGAACAGCGTTAAATACGCCAAACTCTCACTTGGCGAAAAACTGTTTTTTGACCCAGGGCTCAGCAGCAACGGAAATCTTGCATGCAGTTCCTGCCATAACCCACAACTTGGCTGGTCAGACTCCAAAAAAACCGCAATTGGTTTCAGGGGAATGATTTTGCAACGTGCCACACCAACTTTAATCAACATCAGTTACAACCCGGTGCAAAATTGGGATGGCCGCAACGAAACACTCGAAGACCAGGCCCTGGAACCAATTCTAAACCCTGAAGAAATGAATATGCATATACCGACATTGCTTAAAACACTTTCACAAAACTCAAACTACAAGGATGCATTTAAACGCGCTTTTCCAAAGCGGGGGATTACGGCCGGGACAGTCGCAGAAGCTATTGCGACTTTTGAGCGTACAATCATCAGCAATAACTCCAGGTTTGACGAATGGATCGTCGGCGATAAAGAAGCATTAACACCAAGACAAATTCAAGGATTTGCAGTGTTTCTTGATCCAGAAAAAGGCAACTGCGCAGGTTGTCATAGCCCACCTAATTTTACTGACAGCAGCTTCCATAATATCGGCCTAGCATCAAAAACACCTGATATGGGGCGCTTCAAGCACCTCCCGCTGAGATCAATGTGGGGAGCATTCAAAACACCGACTCTCCGAAACATCAACGAAACAGCCCCTTACTTTCATGACGGATCAGCGGCTAATTTGCTTGAAGTCATCAAGCATTATCAAAAAGGCGGTATAGACAAAACCAATCTATCACCCGAGATTAAACCATTACAGCTTAACGACAATGAAGTAATCGCATTGAAAGATTTTCTGACAACACTGACCGGCACCGTAAAACGATTTACGACTAATCCCCAAATACGGACTTCAAATTAGAGAACCTGCCATTATGACTCTGAAAAGACCAATACTGCATTACGCATTATATATTCTGGCAAGCGTGCTCTTTCAACACACCGCAAGTGCCGAAGAATACACGGTAGACCAGAAAAATAAAAAATTCAGTATTGAAACCCTGAATGCACAGGTTGGCGATACCGTGCACTTTCTGAATTCTGACCGCTTCTTCCACAACATCTATAGCATTTCAGAAGCAAAATCTTTTGATCTCGGCAGCTACCCAAAAGGCAAATCCCGCTCTATAACAGTAGACAAGCCGGGCACGATAGAGGTGCGCTGCGCGATTCATCCTGGCATGAAGATGAAAATCATTGTCTCTGATTAACCAATACACTATACACGTGAAAGCGACATCATTAATAGCTGCAACTCTTTTTTTCACATCACTTGTGTTGGCCAAAAACCCTGCATTCGCCGAATCACATGCGACAAAATCAGGCGCTATCATATTTATAGAACGCTGCACTTTGTGTCATGGCAATACCGGCACTGGTAATGGCCTGCTGCCGCTAGCGATACAAAACTACCCGCCAACCAGTTTATTTGATAACACAAAAAAAACTTCCCGGACCAGCATTGAACAACATTTAAAGAAAGAAAGCCGCCGCAATACACACTGCCCACCCTGGCACCATGAACTCTCTATAAAAGAAATTACCGAAGTTTCCGAGTTTGCCGCATACCTGCTGAAATATACGGATGCAGCAATAACCTTGCTGGACAAAATACAATCAAATGCAAATATCGAGATCAGCGCCAACATCGGATACGCGATCTACCGCACTCACTGCCAAATATGCCATGGAAAACAAGGGGAAGGCGACGGGCAACTTAGCCGGATTATAGAAAACCCAACTCCTTACAATTTAACTCTAAGCCAAGCCGATGATGATTATTTGTTTAAAATAATAAAAGAAGGCGGAGAAAGAATGAATCGCTCCCCGTCAATGCCACCCTGGGGAGGTGACTTAACAGATGCAGACATCCGCTCATTAATTATACAATTGAAAAATTTTCGGACTACACAAAATCGGCCATAAAACAGCACTATTAACTCACCGATATAAATTTTGCTTTTCAATAATCACCACAACATTCACAAGCAAACATTAATAAGGAAAATCGTAATGATTTTGCGGCTCACCCATGATACCGTCACGCCTGACAATAAATGCGACCCCACTGGTATGCGAGTGGTAAAAAGTAATATTAGCCCCTGGCACCCCAACATCATCATGCAGGTGATCACTGAAAGCAGGAACAATCGAGTGTTGCTGACCAAACGTACTCGTATCAGATGTTGAAATAACAATTGCATACAATGGACCCGCTGCACCGGTGACGCCCGCCCGAATATTCCCCCAGGCTGTCGCATTATCATAGTTTCCATTGAAGTGCGCGACGACTGCCTGCGTAAAGTTTCCCCCGGTCGCTCGGGCTACAATCACCCCGATACAGTATGTCAGACCGCTGACTACAACAAAATCACCCGCATTATTCAGGGTTGCATGATTCACAGCGACTGACATGCCAGCCTCTATTGCATTGGCGGTCGCCTTGGCATTATCAACATTATAATTTGTGATGACCCGTCGACCACAAAAAAATATACCGCGATGCGCACCAATCATAATCTGCCTGTTTGCATCGAACAGGCTCCGGTTTATTGCCGGAGCCATCGCAGTTTGCGCCCGATAATGTCTCATGATGACTCTCTGCCAAATATTATTTTCTGTCCACCAAGCGTTTACAGAGTTTAGCAGAAAGGTTGTGTATCCAGCTTGCGAAATTATTGCAAATTAACTTTGGGCTGCTTTAGCAAAACTTTAAAACCGTTTGCAGTCGCCTTTGATAAAGTAAGGATTGATTTTAAGATTTTTCTTGATGGCTTTTTGCAATACACCCACAGCCGCCTGATATATTTTCTTTTCGTTGCCAACCTTATTGGCTGGAACTTTCAAGTTTTTTATCATCGGAAATATTTTATTCGGTGCCGCAGCTTTTTGAGTGACCGTATCAGCCGCAACTATTGTCAGCGTATCACACTGCGTCCCTGATTTTCCGCCCGAATCCCAAACGATTTGTTTTAATAAAATATACCTGAGCATCACTGCATTCATCACTCCGGGTGCCTTTTTCATATCCAGGCCCGGAACATCCAGCCACTGGATCACATCCGGGGTTCCCTGATAACCGGAAACCCCACCGAGAACGCGAACTCCGGTACGCGTGCTACCCGCATAGTCTTTACTATCGTGATACCACTTCCCGGCAAGCAGGCCGGGCAAGCGCGGATTACCTTTGCTATCTTTATCGATATCGATATGAATCAACTCATTGGTTTTTGCATTGATACCGACCGTCAACTCCCGCAGATACTGCTGACTGACACAACCATGCATGCCGTTCAGGCGCGCGATATGATAAAAACCGGTCATCACGACATACTTTTGCATTGCACCCGCCCCATAGCCGCCGGTTACCGGCCCGGTTACAAACCCCGGGGACAACGGCTTGGGTGGCGTAAAAAATTTCGGAAAACGCAAAGGGTTCGGTACCGGTAACCGATGCCGGCGATCATAGCCGATACCGGCCACCAACGATTTACAACCAACATCGCCGGGCAAAACATTTTCCCCTGAAAATCCGGGCGGCGGGGTTTTGGTCGGGTCGGTCACCTCCCCATCTACCTCGGTGCGCACAGCCGTACCATCCTGCAGATAAAAACCGATTGCCAGCCCACCGCCCAGGACATTATCTTCCAGCAAGCCCATTAACTCTGGATGCTCAATTTTCTCGGGTTCAAGATCCTCCAATAATGCCGGATTCAGTAACTCAACCTCCAGCATGACCCTGCCTTCCGTATCCAGCGGGATCGCGGGGCCATCCTCAGGAAGGCTATATATCAATGACGCCTCGGTCACTGGATTGAGATCAGTGACAACAGACGGGTTAATATTCAGCAGATACTCATTGGCCGTCTCCAGCTGCGCAGCAAGCGCAAATGGGAAATACAGAAACAACAAACCAATACCGCGACCAACAATTATCCTGGCTTTACGCAACGCTATCAGGCACATCGACCCAACCTCCTTCGTTATTTTGAGCACAACCGGCACAAGCCGGGCTTATTGGCTGATACGTGGCAGTCTGGCAGGTGGTTCGATAATTTTTATCTATTCTATAAAAGCCTCAAAAAAGCTATTTATCAATTTTTATTAATCTTTATAGCCTTTTTTGAGGCTATAAAATATAATCTATAAGAATTAGAAATGTTATACATTAAAAGCCTTTTTTAAGGCTTTTAAAAGACAAAAATCTAAATAATAGCCCTATTTAAGGTTTTTATGAAATTTGAAGCACTGTCAGACAAAGAGATTGCCAAAACACTTGGCCAGCGCCTTAAAAACCTGCGATTACGCAAAAACATACCGCAGAGAAGCCTCGCTGATGCAACACTATTATCGGTAAACGCCATCAAATCACTCGAAGCGGGCAAAGGAAAACTGGCCACACTTATTCCGGTATTGCGTGAACTCGGAGTTCTGGGTGATCTGGATAACTTCATACCCGAACCCCCGGTCAGCCCGATGCAGCTGGCAAAAATGCGCGGCAAAATCCGTGAACGTGCTTCACAATCACGTGGCTCGCCAAATAACCCGTCTCAAAAGAGCCCGTAATGGTAAAAAAAGTTGATACCGCCACCATCAAGTTATGGGGAGATACCGTCGGCGCGGTTTCCTGGTTGGATGATCGTGAATATGCCGTATTTGAGTACAATAAACAGTTTCTGGATAAGGGGCTGGATATCTCACCGGTTCATATGAGCCTGGATAGCGCACGCACCGGTGACGGCATATTTATATTTCCAGCGCTGAATAAAGAAACTTTTCTGGGTTTGCCGGGACTGCTGGCCGATGCGTTGCCCGACAAATACGGCAACAGCATTATTGACGCATGGCTCGCACGCAACGGGCGAAGCAGTGCTGATTTTAATCCGGTGGAAAGACTTTGCTATATGGGTAAGCGTGCGACTGGCGCACTGGAATTCGAGCCTTCGACAGTAACCCGGCATGACAAACCGGTTCCAGTAGAGGTATCTGAGCTGGTTACGCTGGCACAAACAGTTATGCAGCAACGTAGCGAGCTGAATGTTAATTTCAGCAACACTGCAACAGAAAACACAGACGCCATCATGGACATTCTGCGGGTTGGAACATCAGCCGGCGGCGCACGCCCAAAAGCCGTTATCGCAATGAATAACGAAGGGCATGTGATATCCGGGCAGGGCAAAGCACCACCCGGCTATGATTACTGGATTCTAAAATTTGACGGTGTTTCCGACCTGGAGTTGAGTGAAACGAAAAGCTATGGCCGTATTGAATATGCATACTATCTTATGGCGAAAGCCGCAGGCATTGAGATGTCTGAGTGCCGCCTGCTGCAGGAAAACGGCCGCGCGCACTTTATGACCAAACGCTTTGATCGCACCAACAACCAAAAACAACATATGCAATCCCTGTGCGGACTGGCGCATTATGATTTCAACAGTCCAGGCATGTACAGCTACGAACAAGCCTTTGCGATTATGCGTAAACTGCGCTTAAGCAAAGCCGACGCAGCAAGGCAATATCGGCGTATGCTGTTTAATGTGATCGCGCGTAACCAGGATGACCATACCAAAAACATTGCATTTATCATGGAACCAAACGGCCACTGGAACTTGTCACCGGCATATGATGTTATTTATTCACACAATCCGGCAGGTCAATGGACCAATCAGCATCAGATGAGCCTGAACGGTAAACGTGATAATTTCACAAGGCAGGATTTAATTGATGTCGGGGACTCAATCAGCCTGCCGGACGCCGAAACGATCATCGCCGAAGTACAGGCTGCCGTCGCAAACTGGCACAGCTTTGCAAAAATTGCCGGAATTCCGGCCCCCATAGCAAAAGAAATTGCCGCTAATCACAGACTGACTTTATAAAACTCCCACATCACCCAGCGACCATGCCTGGCGCTGTGTGAGTGCATAGGCATCCGGTTTAAGTAAAGGCTGTGCGCCACAAACAAGATCGGCAAGCAACTCTGCCGAGGCAGGTGCCATCACAATACCGTTTCGAAAATGCCCCGCATTCAGATACAGTCCTTTGATATCAGGGTGCTGACCGATATAAGGGATGCCTTGCCCGCAACCCGGGCGCAAGCCGGCCCACTGATGCTCAACCGGCAACTCTCCCAAAGAAGGCATTACCTGGTGGATTATTTTTTTGAGTGACAGCAATGCAGCTTCAGTTGTCGATTTATCAAACCCCGCATCCTCCACTGTGCTGCCGACCACGATTCGGCCATCTGCCCGGGGAATCAAATAGTGCCCATCCTGCAATATAATGGATCCAAGCATCCCGGGACTGCCCCGCAACAGAATCATTTGACCACGCACCGGCCGTATATGCAGATCGATCTGTAACTGACGCAACAATCGCCCACTCCACGCACCGTTTGCAATAACCACCCGGCCGGCATTAAACACACGGCCATCTGTACAACGCACGCCACAGACCCGATTATCGCGATGCTCAATCGCCTGAACTTCGGTGCCCGGCAACATTTCAGCACCACGTGAACACAAATACGCCTGCATGGCTTTTATAAAACGCGGGTTACGTACCTGAGCCACTTCAGACATCCATGCTGACTGTAAGCCTGTTTCCGCCAACAACGGCTCCCGCATCGCGGTCATAGCCGGCGACAATAATTCCAATGACAATCCCTTACAGTCCGCCCAGGACTTTGCCTGATCTGCATCAGCAACATTCAACATCAACAAGCCACTACGACGCCATTGCGGATCAATACCGCTCAGATCGTGTATTTCATTGATTAACTCGGGATATAAATGCTGGCTGGCCAATGCCAATACATTAACTGCCTCAGCATAACGCCAAGGGTACAACGGTGATAGTATTCCACCTCCCGCCCAGGAAGCCTCCCGGCCAAACGGACCACGCTCAAGCAGTGTTACCCGCAAACCCCGGTTTAACAAAGACCGGGCGGTTAACATGCCGATCAGGCCGCCACCGACAACCAGGCAATCCGTCTTAACTTTCATCATACAAACCTGCATTAAATTGTGGAGCGGGTGATGGGAATCGAACCCACGTCATCAGCTTGGGAAGCTGAGGTTCTACCATTGAACTACACCCGCACTAAGCGGTTCAAGACTTTGCTGACTCCAAAACAATCATTTAATCGCAACCGCACCCCAAAAATTAAACCAGCGGAAAAAAGTCTCGACCGACTCAAACCCTCCGCTTTGCAATAAAGCAATATTTTGTTCAGCAGTGTAGGGCACCAATATATCTTCCAAGGCTTCACGTTTACGGGCTATTTCTTTGTCTGTATAAAGATTGCGCTTTTTAAATTCATGATAATGATTAATAAAACTTTCCGCCAGCAGCGGATTTTCCAGATCAACTTTCTCAATCAAAATCAAACAGCCACCTTCACTCAAACCGCTATAGATCGAACGGATCAACTGCTCCCGGTTTGCCGGTTGCACGAACTGTAAAACCAGATTCAAAATAACCGCATTGGCATCGGTCAGATCCATGCCCTGATTCAGGTCCCGCTCAATCAATGATACAGACTGTGACTTGAATGCCAGTAGCTTTTTTTCGGCCTTCGCAAGCATTGCCGGCGAATTGTCGACCCCTACCAGCTCAAGCGAACGTTCAATATGCTGGCTTAACAATGCCAATGTCGTACCGGTAGAGCAACCCAAATCATAAACACGCCCATTGTCACTCACAAAACTATCAATCAATTCAACAATCATGCTTTGAATCTCAGGATAAAACGGCACACTGCGTTCAAGCATATCCTCAAATACCGCTGCAACCTGCTCATCAAACGCAAAGCCGCGCCGGCCCGGATCCTGAAATATTTCATCTTTCATAAATCACTATCACTCACAAATAATATATATTTACAGATTATATCCTCTGCCGAATCGGCGAGTCAGCTGCCGTAGATGCTATACGCAAAATCCGTTTTTTAACATACTGTGAAATCACCCACGGAATTTTACTCATACGTGCATAAACTCATCCTTTTTGCTGATCTTAAAATCGTCTTGCCCCTGTTATTCTATCCCCACATTTGAAAGGCTTTTAGTTTAGGTGAAGTGTCCTGCGACACATGGAGGTGTCGCCGTTGTTTATAAACAGGGCTGTTAAAAGCACAGGGGAGGCACATGAAGATGACATATAATACAATCTTCCGCATAGTAATAATTACAATAACCTTTTCGCTCATCGGCTGCACCACAACAATTGACTTTGATCAGCTACCGGCCGGCCTGACTCCCAACACCGGCATTATTTCCGAGGGAGACTCACTTAACCCAAATTCCATCGTGTCCGATCAGTACGCCAATAAAGGCGTTACTTTTTCCTCATCCGGAAGCGGGGTCTTTCTGTTGTCGGGTGCTTCCGCCCCCTCACAACCTAATCTTGTGTGCCCAACCCAGGCAAACGACCGGGCAGGTTTTTCCGAGCCCACCGAAATTATCGTCGACCGAAGTGAAATCAACTCGGCCTGCGATGCCTGGCTGACCTTTACAGCGACTTCAGGGCGGGTGACTGTCACCAGCTTCGATAGCAGCGGCAATCAAATCGCGTCTGTCACTACTGCGCAAAATACCGGCAATGCGCCGGTAAGAGTCCACCTGGACGGTTGTGGCACCAAACGTATCAGGATCGAAACCGCAGCACCGAATCAAACATACTGTTTTGATGACCTAAGAATACGGACCAACTTCTGAACGGCAGCTTATAAGCAGAAACACTAGAACCTATCTCATAATACCGCACGGTCGCGACCGAGGGGTATTATGAGATAGATTCTAATACTTTCATCGCTTGATGGCATGTTTTCATGACATGTTTCACGACCATCCGTACAACCCTGGTATATAATTAGACCTTGTCTTATAGCATTAAATAAATAATGCTGTTACTGTTTTGAAATCTGTAATAATCACCAACTGGGGGACTTATGACACATATTCTTGCAACTTTATTGATTGTATTATCCGGTTTTACCACCGTAGCTTTCGCCAATAGTGATGAAGCTGAGGAGCACACAATACCCGCAATAGCCGCCGGCAACTCTGAGCTAGAAGAACCCAAAATGGCGGCACCGGAAGACGAGGCTGAATTGTCCGACAGTGTCGATGAAATGCAGAATGAGGCCGAAGCAGAAGTAATGGCCGGTGTCGCTGCACAGCAAGCAGAACCGGAAGGCGCTGCCGATCAGCCCAAAGAACCGGTTGAGGAAAAAAGCGGCTCCTGGTGGAAGTTCTGGGAGTAAACCCAATCAGTCAATCTATAAAACCAAGGCCCGGAACTCCGGGCCTTAGTTTTTTAACTCAGATACAATATGAATTTCAGAACTTAGGGTTTTATGCACCGGGCATTTGTCCGCAATTTCCAATAAGCGTTGCCGCTGCTCATCCGTAAGCTCCCCGTGAATTTCAATTTCCCGGCTGATCTGGTCCAGCTTCCCGGTTTCGGTTTCACATTCGGCACAATCCTCAGCATGAATCCTGTCATGCTTGAGCTGCACACTGATTTTTTCCAGCGGCAAATTTTTATAGCGCGCATACATTCGTAATGTCATCGACGTACAACTACCCAATGCCGCCAACAAATACTTGTACGGATCCGGCCCTTTATCATCCCCGCCGGCAGCAACAGGCTCATCGGCAATCAAGTGATGCCTGCCGGTAAAGATATCATTACTGAGATTATCACCCGTCTCACGCACCAATAGCGAATGATCCGGCAACACCGGAAAAGCATCCTGGTCTTTTACCCCGGCACTCGCCAGATAGCGCGCCGACCATGCGGCAACAACATCCGCAACAAACCCCGCATCACCCGAATCAGTCAACAAATGATCCGCGTTATCCAGGGACACAAAACTTTTGGGGTGCTTGGCCGCCTGAAATATCTCCGAAGCATTATCGACACTAACCGTATCATCGACCGGAGAATGCAACACCAGTAAAGCTTTACGCAAGCCGGCAATCTTCTCATACAGACGTTGTGCCCGGGTATCCTCCAGGAAATGCCGCTTGATTTTAAAACGCCGACCGGCCAGCTCAACCGTTGCCGAGCCCTGTTGCTGAATTTCATCGATACTGTCAGCAAACAAGTGATGTACATGCGTAGGATCAGCAGGTGCGGCAATCGTGGCAACCGCTTTACACTGTGGCAAGTCACCTGCAGCAGCCAGCACGGCGGCACCTCCCAGGCTGTGGCCGATCAGCAATTCAACCGGGGCATAATTTTGTTGCAGGTGTTCCGCTGCGGCGAGCAGATCCTCAACATTCGACGAAAAATTGGTATTTGCAAAATCGCCTTCACTGTTACCCAGGCCGGTAAAATCAAACCGCAATACCGCAAACCCTTGTGCAGCCAGTGCACGACTGATGCGGGTCGCCGCAGCGATATTCTTCGAACAGGTGAAACAATGCGCAAATAATGCGTAGGCTCTCGGTGTGCCGGACGGCAGCTCAAGCATGCCGGCCAATTGCTCGCCTTCACGGTTCTGAAAGCTCAGTTTACGACGGGTTATATTTTCAACAGGCATGACAACGTACTCTGATATGAACACCGTCTAATGTATATCCTGAATGGAGGCCTCCTTCAAGAAATCAATTGTTCGCACCGGCTCCAGACAAGGTGAGGGTTTACCGATGTAGAAGCCCTGCAGGTAATCCACACCCAAATATTCCGCCGCATCACAGATCTCCTTGGTGCTGCATTGCTCTGCAACCGTCTCCAAGCCTCTGTCGTTTGCAAATGACACGATCTTTTTGACCAGTTTCTGCGCACCTTCATTTCTGGCAATTTGCTGCATCAGCTGACCGTCGATTTTCACAAAATCGATCGGCAGCTTAAGCAGGCGATCAAAATTGGAATACTCTTTCCCCAAGTCATCCACGCCCAGTCTGCAGCCCAATGCCTTTAAGTCATGAAAGAATTTAATCATACGCCCGCGGTTCACCATACTTTCGTTTTCCAATAACTCGAACTGTACCTGATGACCGAGACCGGATTGCTTCAGGGTATTGAGTATAAACATTGATGTCGACGGATTTTCGATATCACGCACCGAAAAATTCAATGAAATGGTATGCCCGGTATCAGCCACTTCTGCCAGTGCCCGCGGAAATACATGCATAATGATATGTCGGTATAAACGATAACGGTAAGCGACCGGCAAAAACTCTTTGGGTTGCTGCAATACACAGCCATCCGCATCAAGCATGCGGGTTAAAACTTCATACTTGTCGATTTCTCCGGTCCGGGTATTCTTCAACGGCTGGAAATAAGGCACCATCCTGTCTTCATCCAGTGCGCTTCTAAGCTCGTCGATCTGTTGCAGATTATGCCGGTATGCCTGCGGCAGCCGCAGTTTACGATCATATACCACGACCGACTGATTGGTATCTTTGGCCTGGCGCATCGCCATATCAGCCAGCGTCAGTGCATCCTGCTCACCGGTCACCGCGCCCATATTGATCTTCAACGCAATTTTCCTGTCGTCGTGAATAAAATACTCGGCCTCGGTCAGGTATTTGAAAAACTGCCTGAAGATCTGCTCAAGTTCCGGTTCAGGAATATCCTGGTCAACCAGTGCTGCGAACTCATCACCATGCAGGCGGTAAACCCGGTAATTTTTAAGCTGCGGATGACTGAAACCCAACACGCGATTCGCAAACTGCGATAACACTGCGTCACCGACCGCAGGCCCGTATATATTGGTCACTTCACGAAAGCGATCGATATTAATCACCGCCAGATTAGGGTGTTCGCAGTTTTTCAAATCCTCAATCAGTTTCTGCCGGTTCGGCAGGCCTGTCAGTACATCTGTATGCAGATGCGCAATCTCAATCGCGGCTTCACGCCGGATAGACCGGGACAGAAAATAGATCAACGGAAAACCGATCAATGCAATAAACATGCTGACCAGTAATGCATGTGCGGCACTCGCTCTGGAAATCACATTTACCCGATCGATATCAATATCTGCACCCACCAGATACTGGCTGCCGTCAGCAGCATTTAACGGCACAAAAATCGAACGAAAACTTCCCCAGCGATCCTGATATTCGGCAAAGCGAATTTGCGCATCATCAAATGCCGCATTCACTGCCTGTGGCGCTTCATGATAAATGGAAAAATACGCTTTTTGATAACGGTTTTCAGTCAGCTCCTGCTCAGTCGCACTGGAAGTTACAAAATAGACCTGCCCATCACGCCGAACCATTGTGTATACATACGCAATCCCGATTTTGCGCACAAACTCGGTTAATGCCAGCGCAATTTCAAAATCCTTTTCCGGCGAAATGGTGTTTTTATCCCTTAAGCCCGCATGCAGCTCGGCACCCAAAAGATCAGCCGTCGCATAGGCCGCAACCTGCAACTTGCCGTCAACAATCTGCAACATCTGACCACGCAGGTTTTGATAACTGTAGAGGGTATAGCCCAATACACCGACGAAAAAAATCGCAACCGCGACACAAAACTGGACTTTACGTAATTGACGGGACTTCATTGTCAACAGCCGGCTACTCCATTATGCGCCGCTGACAGTTACCCAGAAAAACCAAAAACAAAGTGCTCTGAATAATTCCGGTTAGTCCAGAGACCCTGCTATTGTAAAAAATACAGCGGCGGGCTAAGGATACAACTTAGCTTGAGGGAAAGGAATATTCATTCTTAAGTTTTACATAATAATTGGCCGAATACCGAAAGTAGCCCATTTCCGCATCGGTCAATTTTCGGCCTTTGCGGGCCGGATTACCTAGCCAAATATACCCACCTTCCAACTCCTTGCCCGGACCCACAACAGCACCAGCCGCTATTAATGCATGACGCCTGACCACGGCATTATCCAACACGACCGCGCCAATACCGATCAGACACTCATCTTCGATTGTGCAACCATGCAAAGTCACACGATGACCGACAATCACATCACTCCCAATATTCAGTGGTGCACCCTCGGGATGCGCACTGAACTCACCGGCATGCGTGACATGCAGTACGCTGCCGTCCTGAATATTGGTGCGTTCACCGATCCTGATCGAATGGATATCACCCCGCACGACAGTCATCGGCCAGATACTGCTGTCCGCACCAATGCTGACATCACCAATTACCAGTGCGGTATCATCCACCCATGCGGTTTCATGAATAACCGGATGCATATTTTTAAACGGTTTAATCGCCATCTACGTAATCTGCAATGCTATCGCATTGTTACCAGCTCTTCTGCCGAGGTCGGGTGAATCGCAACCGTATCATCGAAATCCCGCTTGGTCGCACCCATCCGGATTGCGACCGCAAACCCCTGCAACATCTCATCCGCACCGGGACCGATAATATGGCATCCAACGATTTTTTCATCGGCACCTTGGGTAATCAGTTTCATCGCGGTCGGCGGCTTGCTTTTTGTGAACGCATTGGCCATCGCGGTAAATGCCGTATTATAAACTTTAATCTGATCACCATATTCAGCCCGTGCTTCGTCTTCGGTCATACCCATAGTGCCGATCGGCGGATGAGTAAACAGCACGGTCGGAATATTTTCATAATTCAGCTTTCTGTCTGTCATACCATTGAATAAACGATCTGCCAGACGGCGCCCGGCCGCGATCGCAACCGGAGTTAACGCCGCACGGCCGGTCACATCGCCGACCGCGTAAATACCTTCCACATTGGTATTTTGAAACGCATCAGTTGGGATAAAGCCCTGCTCGTTATATTCCACTCCGGCTTTCTCAAGCCCGATATCCATGGAATTAGGTCGCCGGCCAACCGCCCATAACAACATACCGGTTTCCAGCGTATCGCCCTGCCGGGTGTGTACCGACAGTCTTGCACCGACACGCTCAACCCGCTCGACCGCGCTGTTGGTCAACACATTAATACCTTCTGCCTGTAACGATTCAAAAAGCTTATCCTGCAGCATACGATCAAACGACCGAATAGGGCGCTCTTTGCGCAATAATAGTGTCACTTCAGAGCCCATTGCCGCAAGCATGCCGGATAACTCCACTGCTATATAACCTGCGCCGACAACCACAATACGTGCCGGTTGCTCAGTCAACTCAAAAAAACCATCAGAGGTAATGCCCAGCTCCGCTCCCGGCAGATCAGGCATAACCGGTGCACCACCGGTCGCGATAAGAATGTGTTCGGCAGTATAGTGTTTGCCGCCGGTTTCCAGAGTGTTCGTCCCGGTTAAGCGCGCAGTACCCTGAATATATTCAACCCCATTGTTCGCAAATCCACGCTGATATGAACCATGAATCCGCTGAATATAAGCCTGGCGATTCGCGACCAGGTCGCTCCAGCTAAAACCGTTGCGGGTAATATCAAAACCATAATCATCAGCATCATGCAGTGCATGCGCCATCTGTGCGCCGTACCACATAACTTTCTTCGGTACACAACCCACATTCACACAGGTGCCGCCAACCTGTTTACTTTCAAATACTGCACAGCGCTGCCCATAACTCGCAGCCCGGTTTGCTGCAGCAATGCCGCCGCTGCCTGCGCCGATTACCAAAAGATCGTACTGTTCACTCACATGCATACCTATTTATGTTAATTAATCACACGACTGTGACCACAGACCCATTGCTCAACAGGCCGGATGGATTTTGCTAAACTTGCCAGCTCAACTAATGGGACACCTATGCTACCAGGACAGCTGAAATCCTTACCGGTGAAAGCATACCAAAGAATGCGGCAGGTTTGGCAGCGCATTCAAAACTCACGTGCGTACCGCTTTCTAAAAGACCGTTTAACACAATATGCTTATTTATGCCGTTTACATAAGCCGATCGGCATCTTTCTGCTGCTGTGGCCGACCCTGTGGGCATTATGGATCGCATCCGACGGCAAACCGGACCTGCTGATTTTATTTGTATTTACCCTCGGCACAATACTGATGCGCTCGGCCGGCTGCGCACTGAACGATTTTGCCGACCGCAAAATTGATGGCCATATCAGCCGGACCAAAGACCGGCCGATCGTGACCGGTAAAGTCAAACCGGCCGAAGCGATCGGTGTTGCCCTGGTCCTGGCCTTAAGCGCATTCGGTCTGGTGTTATTGATGAACCGGCTGACCGTTTACCTGTCATTTGCTGCAGTATTGCTGGCCGGATTGTATCCCTTTGCAAAGCGATACACCTATATGCCGCAAATGGTACTGGGTGCAGCCTTCGCATGGTCAGTACCGATGGCTTTCGCTGCTGTCACCGGCGGCATACCGGTGATCGCATGGCTGCTGTTTGTTGCAACCCTGTTGTGGACCACCGCATACGACACCATGTATGCGATGGTCGACCGGGACGATGACCTGAAAGTCGACGTCAAATCAACCGCGATATTATTCGGCAGTGGTGACGTACCGATCGTGATGTTTCTTCAGGCACTGGTACTCAGCGCATTGTTTCTAACCGGCCGGCAACTGGAACTGGGCTACTGGTATCAGGGAGGAATCGGCATTGCCGCGGTGCTGGTCCTTTATCAGTACACATTGATTCGCAAACGCGAACCAGCCGGCTGCTTTAAGGCTTTTTTAAACAACAACTACTTCGGCATGGCGGTGTTTGCGGGGCTGTTGGCTGACTATGTATACCGAATCTGGTTTACAACAACACCGTAATAACTAAAGTTTGTTCCCTTATTTCATATAATAAGCACAACCTTATTTATCTGCACCTTGCATTTAAGTCCTTTTTACGTAGCCGAGGCCGCTCCAGCGCACCCATGCGCCCGCGGCATTTGTGCTTCCATGCACATCATATTGCAATCTTTTGCAGAAAAGCCTATCGAAAGCGAACCAGGGAAAGCACTCAATCACACTATGTCATTCCTGCATAGGCGGGGATACAACTTCAATACCCCGTCACAACTATGCCATTTCTGCATAAGCAGAAATCCAGGTCTGACACCCAATCACAATTCCGTCATTCCTGCGCAGGCAGGAATCCAGGTTCACTGCTATCAAAATGACGAATTAACTTGACCCCATATGATCTGCTCATGATGGATTTTTTCTTCGATTAACCGTATTTTCCACGCACGTTTTTTGCTGGAAACGATGTATACAGCCGCTTGTTTAGTCATCCCTGTTCTTTCTCATCAAATCCATTGAATAGCATACTGGATTCCTGCCTGCGCAGGAATGACAAACGTATTATTGCTTTTTCATTCACGCTCAGATGACATTATATTTTCTTGCCAGACCGTGTTTTATTGAGTAAGGACCAATACATTTAATTACAAGAACACTAAAACCCTGCAACCAGGCTTTATCCTAAAGCTTACTTAACACCGCCCTCGCCACAACCCAAACCTGCACCGACTCCGCACCATTACGCTTTAATAGCCGTGCAATCTCATTCACCGTTGCACCGGTCGTCATCACATCATCAACAATCGCAACATGCTTACCGGGCAACTCACCATGCAAGGTAAAAGCTGCTCGAACATTCGTCGCACGCTTTTTCGCCGGTAACGCACTTTGTTCTGTCGTATCCACACTGCGCCGGCAAAGGCCATAAGCCAGCGGCAACTTAAACTGCTTCGCCAACGGCCGCGCGATCTCCAGCGCCTGATTGAAACCCCGCTGATACAAACGGCGCCGGTGCAACGGGACCGGCAGCAACGCATCCGGCATATGCTCCAAAGATGCGGCCAGGCGCTCAGCCAGCAAACCGGCCAGCACCCGGGCATGCGACAGTTTGGCGTTAAATTTCAGCTGCTGCACCAGCCAGTCCGCGGGTTCCCGATATTCAAAGCCGCAATAGGTGCGATCAAAATAGGGTGGTTTACGGATACAACGACCGCAGATCAACGATGCTTCCGGGTCCCCGGCCATCGGCAGGCCACAGCGGGTACATGCAACGTCAATCACAGATAACGATTGCCGGCAGCCGTCACACATATCCTGCCCGGCATCACCATCCATACCGCATATCACACAGGTCGGCGGGAATAACATGCGCCCAATAACGCCTGTTAACCTGCCAACCCCCTTCCGGTTGACGGGTAAATCAGTCAAACTATCGCCCTCTACTGTTTATGAAAGCTCTGAATAAATCAGAGTTTCTCTATTATTATTGAAATTAACATCGGCCTGTTCGCCGGCCGCTATAAACGAGATTATCAGTTATGCAGACATTTGCAATCCGCCATGACTGGCAGCCGCAGGAAGTTGCCGCACTGTTCGCACTGCCGTTTAATGATTTGATTTTTCAGGCACAAACCGCACATCGGCAGTTTTTCCCGCCAAATGCAGTGCAGATCAGCACATTACTCAGCATTAAAACCGGCGCCTGCCCGGAAGACTGCGCATATTGCCCGCAAAGCGCACATTACAACACCGAGCTGAACGTTGAACAGCTGCTCGATAAAACCGAAGTGCTCAAAGCGGCGAAAAACGCCAAAGCACAGGGCGCATCACGCTTTTGCATGGGCGCGGCCTGGCGTAACCCAACCGACAAAAACCTGGATAAAGTAATCGATTTGATTACCGCAGTGCGTCAGGAAGGGCTGGAAACCTGTGTAACGCTCGGTATGCTGAATGAAAAGCAGTCCAGGCGCTTAAAATCCGCCGGACTGGATTACTACAACCATAACCTCGACACCTCACCGGACTTCTATAAAGAAATTATTACCACCCGCACTTACCAGGACCGGCTGGATACATTGGAAAATGTCCGCAATGCCGGTATTAATGTCTGCAGCGGCGGCATTATCGGTATGGGTGAAAACGGGGATGACCGCGCGGAACTGTTGCGACAACTCGCGAACCTGCCGCAACACCCCGAGTCGGTACCGATCAATATGCTGGTGCAGGTCGAAGGCACGCCGATGCACGGCACTGCGTCCCTGGACCCGATTGAATTCGTCCGCACGATCGCGGTTGCACGACTGATGATGCCGAAATCCTATGTGCGTCTGTCGGCCGGGCGCACCGAGATGTCCGACGAAACCCAGGCGCTATGTTTTCTGGCCGGGGCAAACTCGATTTTCTACGGCGAAAAACTGTTAACCACTGATAACCCGGAAACCAACCACGACCGTGACCTGTTCAATAAACTGGGGATTGAACCGCTGGTCCCGGAAGCTGAAGTTGAATCAAGGGCCTGTTGAAACACAGGCCCTTACCTTACTGTTAAGAAGCTAGAGGAAAGAGCTTAGGGAACCGGAACCGGCATGGGTGCCGCAGGAACTTTAACCGGTGCAGGCGCCGGACCAGAAGGATTACCTATCACAGGTACCGGATTAGGTATTACCGTTCCCGGTTTTGCAGACGGAACCGTCATCTCAGGCGCGGAAATACCCGCAAACGTGTTAATCGCGCTCTTCTGCTGCGCGTTGATTACCGGTAGGTTATGCCATTGACGAGTAGATATATCCAAAGTGGTTGTCGGCGTGCCTGGCGCAACAGTGTATATCGACTTTGGTACTGGCATCAGCGTTAAACCCAGCTCTGGCGTGTCAATCACCACATTCAATGTACGTTCCCCGCTCGCGCCATCTTTTCTGACCATATATAAGGGCACGCTGTCAGTCAGCTTGCCATAAGCACGAACCAAATCACCTGATTTGCCTTTAACAGAAACCATTTCACCGGCAACAGCAGGGTGATTGTCGCTGAACACTTGCGCACCAGCATCAACACTTCCGGTAATAAACGGCCCCTCGGTTGCTACCGGATTGCTGCCGGCAATCTGTGCGGTAGAAGCATTGCTCCGAACACCGTTACCCAAATTGGCGGCATTTGCCGCACGCTGCCGGCGGGCCTGATCCTGCTGAGCAATTTGCTGCTGCAAAGCCTTTGAATCATTCAGTTTAGCTTGGGTATCACTTTGGATCGATTGCGTAACCTGCTTCAGTTGCTGGGTATACTTTTGGATCGCATCTGCCCGCAGTCCCTCTGCCTGCGCAATCGTCAAATCAGCCTTAACACCGACCTCATTCGCCTTAAATTCAGCAGAATTAACTTTCAACGTACTGATAGTCATTGGGTCAAATTTCACAAACTGGCTGAATGGAAAATCCGCAACCTTAGGATGCAAATTCATATAGGTGTTATAAAGCTTCGGCAACAACTTCATCTGCTGATCGCTTAGCTGCATAAACGTCTCTTGCGGCAGAATTGTCTGTATATCAGTCGATAAGCCTTTATAGCTGATTAATTTAATCTGCGATGCGGCGGGATCACCGATGCTCGCGGCCGGGCCGTCAACTCCGCCGGGCGATGTTGATGGGCCACTGCCTGGAGCATTGCCGTTTGATCCGGAATCTATCGCGGGATTACTGCCGATCGGACCATCATTGCTGTCGATCGGACCGTTATTGGTCGGACTACTGCCGGGCTCAGAACCCGGACCATTGGACGGTGACTCGCCTGGTGCGTCAGGGTTAACAGGGAATTCAGGATCATCATCCAGCCTAGGCAATTCTGGATCTGAACTAACAAGCCCCTTAAAAGACTCACCAATTCGTCCGGCATTTTGTTTTATACTATTTAGCTGATGGTCTTTTACACCATCTCCCTGAATCGCGTCATAACCCATTACCGCTACATCACCAAGTATGTCCAGTCCGTTTAATAATATACGTGTTGCATGATCAGCCTTTGACCATCCAGGGTCATCGGTTTTAACCGGACTATTCTTCGCCTGCTGTAAACGCTCTGCTAAGCGCTCAAAAGTATTATGCGTATCTTCAGTGAATATCGATGCAGCCCAGCTGCCGATAGATCCCATGCTTTTTTCAAAAGTCGAAAAATCATATTGCTGGCGTTTGGAGCCGCCAAAGGGATTATAAACATCCCCGGCCCCCTGTATAGTCGATAAGATTCCATTACCGATCGCATAAATCAGGTTTTCGCTATTGCCTGCCTCTCCGGGTGGTTTCGCATACGCCGGGTCCAATGCCGCGGCCAATAAATACTGTAAGGCAACCGGTCTTGCCATTCTAAACGCAGAGGCCCCCATTTGAGCCCAGGATATATTTGAGACCTGCTGTAATGTGGGAAAAGCCATCTTCAGCTTCGGGACTTTTACCGGAAATTGTGCCGGCTGGCCTTTTAGTGCGAATGCCCCCTGGTTAATAGCGTGCGTGAAATGCCCTTTAGGCGTCACAGTAATTTTAGTTGGAGGCGACTGATAGCCTGGGGTTGGTTTAGGAACCGTTGGATGAGCTCCAGGGCTTCTCAGTGAAGGACGATCCAATAGACTACCCTGCGGCGACCCATACCCTGCTAACCTTATATTTCCTGAATCGCTTATATTCCTTAGTTTTAATAGCTGTTCTATTAGATGGTCGGTTTCACTAAGGAACTTTTTAGAGCCTACAGTAAATGTATTTGGGTATAACAGCTGGCCTTGAGCTGGTTTAGGAACCGTCGGATGACCGCCAGGGCTTGTTGACGGCGCACGTGTGACCCACTCAGAACCACCTGCAATAAAATCGGGTTTTGTAACATTTATATTCAGGTTAGGCACTTTCACCGGAAAATTTGCCGGCTGGCCTTTCACCGGAAATGTTCCCTTGGTGATTGTTTGCGCAAAAGGCCCTTTGGGCCCCACTGTAAACTTAGCCGGTTGACCGGAAGAAACTTTAGGGGTTGTCGGATGTCCGCCAGGGCTTGTTGATTGTATAGATTTCACTCCTGCAGTATCTATAGTAAAACCAACTTTTCTGTTAGGCATATTGGCATTATTCACCGTGGGAGGCTTCACAGCTTCCGGCCTAATTTGTAAAGGCTTGCCATAATCGGGAACAAAACCAAACGAATTACGCCATTTCTGCAGCCCGCCAAATGTCATGCCGACCACACCACCCAAGTGCGTGCCTTTCACAGCATGCAATGCAATATTATTTAACACCGGTAGTCGCTCACTGCCGTCCTGCATTTCCACGCGCTGGCCGAACACACCCCGGTCATCCAGAGCCTGAATCGCTTTATCCCCGGGATACAGTAAAAACGGCAACGCGATGATACCAACCTGCATCGATCTCGGATAAGCCAGTTTAGGGCTGACTCTACCCGCAAGCTCGGTGGTGCCGAGTGCGACGGTCGATGAAATTGCGCGGTTGCGCAGCTCATCAATCACCGTGTCCTTTTCACTGCCTTTAACGACAAACCCCAATGCAAATTCGCGTGGCGTCTGTGCGGCATGAATGCCAAGCGCGCGCATCGTCAGTGCCCGCATTTGTTCAGGTGACATATTAGGAGTTTTATTGTAATTAATATAGTTCGCACCGCCGACAAACACACTGATCGCTGAAAAAAAGAGCCCGATCTTGATCTGGTGTTCATCAATCGCATTTTCCACCGGTTTGGTATCACCGGTTTTTTCCGCGTCTGCAAACAGTTTTTGCAACTGCTCCTGACTCATTGTGTCGGAGTAAATCATCATGGTGCCGACCGCTTCGGGGTCCCGACCTTCTTCATTCTTCGGGAAACCAAAGCCGGTTTTGCTTTCAGTTCCATGCGGTGCTTCGGTTGATGCAGTTGATGCGGTCGCAGAGTTTGCGGCCGGTTTCGCATCGGCGATCAGTTGGGACTGCAGACTGTTGATTTTCTGCTGCATCACATTACCCGCAGGCGGTTGTGCAGCGGTTTGTTCACCGCTGTTTATTGGTGGGCTGTAAGCACTGCCGACCGGTAAATGTATATCGCTCATCTGCTGTAACCTTTAAATATTGAGCCGGTTTCCTCTACTGCCCGGACCACGAAGATCTTTATCAAAAGCTGTACGGCCCTGAATGACCGTAACCATAGGTAGTTTCTAGTACCATTGCGGGCCATTATCGGGAGCTTCGTTTCAGGAAACAATTGAGCTTTCGTTTAGGGTCGGCTGAGAAAAACCGCTTTCCCCTATAACCAAAGTGGTAGACGCCTTTCGCCAATCGCGGGTTTACAAGGCTTTCCGGTTCAGCCAAAATCCGGCTTCATTTTATTAGCTGCTGTTCACCGAAGGATACAACCATAATGAGATGTTTAACTGTTTTTGGCTTTTTTTGCCTGGCACTAATCAACCACACACCGGCCGCAGCCGATGCAGCTGCCGGTGAAAAGCTCTATGCTGCAAAAGGCTGTATGGCCTGCCACGGGCCGGGCGGCAAAAGCGCAAACCCGGCTGCGTTTCCAAGTACCGCAGGACTGGATGCCGCTTATATTGAAGAACAAATGAAAGCGTTTCGCAGCGGCACACGCAATAATCCACTAATGACGCCGATGGCCACCGGTCTTACCGATCAGGAAATCACCGATCTGGCCGCATACCTGGCGGCGCAGCCGAAGTGATCTTATCGCCGACTTTAGGCAGCTAAAGCCGGCGCAGTTTGAAAAGGGGCTGTAACAAAGTCACTGAGAAACCATCTAGCGAAAATACCGCTGGAACGACACACCCAGATAGTCCACATTGTCCTCACCAACATCATACACTTCGTATTGAATCGCAAACGGGCCGACATGAAAACCGACGCCTAAAAACCCGCTGGAATCACTGTCCGAAGTGGACTCTGCAAAAACCTCGCTACTAATATTGTCCGTCACTTCGATATCATAATCACTTTCCCAAAAGTACACGCCAAAACGACCGCTTAAAGCCAACAACTCGGTGAGCGACAATGAGCCGACTCCGGCGATGTAAATCCCGGCAGCACTCCATTTCTCGGATAAATCGATATCCAACACACTCGAAAACGAACCATCGCCGATTATTCTCGCATCGATGTCGAGAAGCTCGCCCAAATCCAGATAGCCGAGCTCCACTGCGAAATACTCACTAATGTCCCGGCCACCAAAAATTTTAAACCCGGTATCCTCAGTATTGATGCTACCAGTCACAGTGAACAGGCTGCCTAAATTGGTCAGGTCGTTAATGTTCTCATCAAATACATCAGTCTCGGTTGCACCGATACCAAGCCCCATATACCAGTTATCTGCAACGGCACCGGCCGTCACCGTCAGCAAACCCATGAGTAAAATACAGCCCGGCAGTTTTTTTATCTGCATGATTCAGCCTCTTTAATATTTATATGCAATCGCGCGACTCTACCGAAGCCGTTATGGAACGACAATTGTCCATTAAGACTACTGTAAACCGGTCGACCGGCACTCCACAGGCGAAATGTTTTTACGGAATGACTAAATCGTATATGATGCGCCGGTATGCCAGATCAACAGCCATCCCAGCCTGAATACCTGATCGCCGCGTCGATATTATCCGCGGACTTTGCCCGTCTCGGCGAGGATATCAGCGCCGCATTGGACGCCGGTGCCGATACCGTGCATTTGGATGTGATGGACAATCACTATGTCCCGAATTTAACGGTTGGCCCGATGGTCTGCGAAGCATTGCGCAATTACGGCATTTCCGCGCCGATCGATGTGCATCTGATGGTCAAACCGGTGGATCGCCTGATTCCGGATTTTGCGAAGGCCGGTGCCGATTATATTACCGTACACCCGGAAGCCACGGAGCATCTTGACCGCACGCTGCAGTTGATCCGCGATCATGGCTGCAAACCGGGGCTGGTATTTAACCCGGCAACACCACTGAGCTTTTTAAATCATACGCTGAACAAGCTGGATATGATTCTATTGATGTCGGTTAACCCCGGTTTTGGTGGCCAATCCTTTATTCCGGCCACCCTGGAAAAGCTGCGACAGGTCCGCAGTCTGATCGACTCTTCAGGCAACAGTATTCGGCTGGAGGTGGACGGTGGTGTCAAAGCCGATAATATTTATGATATTGCCAACGCCGGAGCCGACACGTTTGTCGCCGGCACCGCAATCTTCGGCACTGAAGACTATCACGCCGCCATCGCGGCGATGCGCAAAGAACTGGCGCGCTGCACGTCTTAAAACAGTATCAACTTCAGGACAAAATACCCGAGCATGAACCCCGGCAAATTCAAAATGGCCGCGATCGACCTTGACGGCACACTGATCGACAGCGCACCGGACATTGCATACGCGCTTGATCGGATGCTGGAAGCAGCCGGGAAGCAGCCTCAGGGAATCGATACGGTGCATAAATTTATCGGTAACGGTCTAGCCCGCCTGGTTAAGCGCACATTAACCGGCAAAATGTGGTCTGAACCGCCGGAGCCTGTATTCAAAAGCGCTTTCGAACAGTTTATGCAGCTGTATGCCGAACATAACGGCCTGCATTCCAGCGTCTACCCGGGCGTTTTCGACGCATTGCAACAACTACAGACTTTAGGCATGCATTTGTGCTGCATCACCAACAAAGACCGCCAATTCGCCGAGCCATTGCTGGAACATTTCGGGCTTAATGAATATTTTGAGTTATTGATTTGCGGTGATGACCTGCCCGCGAAAAAACCTGACCCGCTGCCGCTACACCAAGCGCTGCAGCATTGGCAATTGCAGCCCGGGGAATGCCTGATGATCGGCGACTCTATCACCGATATCAAAACCGCCCGCGCTGCCGGTACCCGGGTGGCCGCAGTCAACTACGGTTACAATCATGGCGAGGATATTCAGCTCGCAAATCCCGACTGGGTCATTGATTCCATCGCGGAGATTTGTACAATACTCCGCGACGCTGCCTAACGATCTGTAAAACACGAGCCCAGACATGAGTTTTTTCAAAGAGACTGTTCAATATACCTGGCTTTGGCCTGTTTAAATGCCACAGCCTGTATGCATTTTTGAACACCAGACTCTTGAAAAACTCATGCTATGAATAAAGACACTTTCAATTCACTGACCCAACAAGGTTATACGCATATCCCGTTAAGCCGGGAGCTCCTTGCCGACCTGGATACCCCGCTCAGCACCTATTTGAAACTGGCTGACGCGCCGTATTCATACCTGTTTGAATCGGTACAGGGCGGGGAAAAATGGGGCCGCTATTCTTTTATCGGCCTGCCGAGTCGCACGGTGGTAAAAGTCTATAAAAACCGCATCCTGCTGGAAAAAAACGGCGTAACCGAAGTCGACCAAAACGTTAACGACCCGCTTGCATGGATCGAGGCGTTTCGTGGACAACATAAAATACCGGTGCTGGAAGGCTTACCGCGCTTTAACGGTGGCCTGGTCGGTTATTTCGGGCATGACACGGCGCGTTATATCGAACCGCGTCTGGGCGAATGCCCGAACAAAGACGAGCTGCAGATGCCGGATATTTTATTAATGCTGTCCGAAGAGCTGGTCGTGTTCGACAACCTGTCCGGCAAAATACAAATCATTGTGCATGCCAAAGCTGAAGCTTCAGGCTACGACGATGCACAGTCGCGATTAACCGAGTTGACCGAAAAGCTGCGCCAACCCTTGGCGCGACACCAAAGTGCAGATAATCATACACCGGTCAAAGAATCGGACTTTCATTTCGGTTTTGCCGAAAAAGACTTCAAAGCCGCGGTCGAACGCGCGCGCCGATACATTACTGACGGCGATATTATGCAGGTGGTGTTATCACAACGCTCATCAGTACCGTTCACTGCACCACCGGTCGACCTGTACCGTGCACTGCGTACCATGAACCCGTCACCGTATATGTATTTTCTGAATCTGGGTGACAGCCGGATTATCGGTTCATCGCCGGAAATTCTGGTCAGGCTGGAAAACAAGCAGGTCACCGTCAGGCCGATCGCAGGCACCCGGCCGCGCGGCGATAACGAGCAGGAAGACCTGAGACTGGAGCAGGAACTACTGAACGACCCGAAGGAACTGGCCGAACACTTAATGCTGATCGACCTCGGCCGTAATGATGCCGGACGGGTCAGCCAAACGGGTAGTGTGGAAGTCAACAAAAAAATGGATATTGAACGCTATTCGCATGTGATGCATATCGTTTCAAATGTGATCGGAACCCTGCGTGAAAACCTCGGTCCTGTTGACGTATTACGCGCAACGTTTCCGGCCGGCACTCTGACCGGCGCACCGAAAGTGCGGGCGATGGAAATTATCGATGAACTGGAACCGGTAAAACGCGGCGTATACGGCGGCGCAGTCGGTTATATCGACTGGTCCGGCAATATGGATACCGCAATTGCAATCCGCACGGCATTAATTAAAGGTCAGACGCTATATATGCAGGCCGGCGCCGGCATTGTTTACGACTCCGTGCCGGCATCAGAGTGGGAAGAAACACTGAATAAAAGCCGTGCAATATTCAGAGCCGCCGCGATGGCGGCCAATGGCTTGAGCCTGGACGGTGACTGATATGCTGCTGATGATCGACAACTACGACTCGTTCACCTATAACCTGGTGCAATACCTTGGCGAGCTGCAACAGGACGTTAAGGTATACCGGAATGACCGGATACAGATCGATGCGATCCGGGAACTCAAGCCGGCGCATATTATGATTTCGCCCGGGCCGTGCACACCGAATGAAGCCGGTATCTCGCTGGAAATTATCAATGAGTTTGCCGGCAAGGTGCCGATCCTGGGCGTGTGCCTCGGACATCAATGCATCGGCCAGGCATTTGGCGGTAAGATCGTGCATGCAAACAAAATCATGCACGGTAAAACCTCGATGATTCACCATCAAAATACCGGCGTATTCAGCGGTTTAAACAACCCATTCGAGGCAACCCGCTATCATTCGCTGGTGATTGAACAACACAGCCTGCCGGATACACTGGAAGTCACCGCCTGGACCGAAACGGCCGACGGTTCGATTGATGAAATCATGGGTGTCCGCCATAAAACCCTGCCGGTCGAAGGCGTGCAGTTTCACCCGGAATCGATTCTGACCGAGCACGGCCATGATCTGTTGCGGAATTTTTTAACGCGATAAACGGGAAGCAGACAATGAATATGCAAGACGCCATTCGCAGCGTGCTGGAAAAACGTGACCTGAGCACGCAGGAAATGACCACGGTAATGGAACTGATTATGACCGGCGACGCAAGCCCGGCACAAATCGGCGGCTTCCTGGTCGGCCTGCGGTCGAAAGGCGAGAGCATTGATGAAATCACCGCTGCCGCCCGGGTGATGCGCGCACTGGCAACCAAAGTGTCGGTCGAAGACAGCCAACACCTGGTCGATACCTGCGGCACCGGCGGTGATGCCAGCGGAACATTTAATATCTCCACCGCAGCAGCCATTGCCGCCGCCGCGTCCGGCGCCAAAATCGCGAAACACGGCAACCGCTCGGTCAGCAGCAACTCCGGCAGTGCGGACGTACTCGAAGCAGCCGGTGTAAAAATCGATCTGAATGCCGATCAGGTCGCTGCCTGTATTCAAAAATGCGGCGTCGGTTTTATGTTTGCACCGCAACATCATGCCGCAATGAAATATGCAATCGGGCCGCGCCGCGAAATGGGCGTACGGACAATCTTCAACGTGCTGGGGCCGCTGACCAACCCGGCCGCTGCACCGAATCAGGTGTTGGGGGTATTCAGTCGCGACCTGGTCGCAACACTGGCCGGCGTATTAAAAAATCTCGGCAGCCGGCATGTGCTCGTTGTACACGGGGCAGACGGGCTCGATGAAATCAGCATCGCGGATGAAACCCATATTGCCGAATTAAAAGACGGGCAAATTACCGAATACTCCATCAACCCGGAGCAGTTTGGTTTTACCCGCAACTCACTCGACACAATCAAAACCAGCGATAAACAAGCCAGTCTCGCGGTGATACAGGAAGTATTCGATAACACGCCCGGTCCGGCACGCGATATCGTCACCTTAAACGCCGGCGCAGCGATCTATGCCAGCGGGATTGCCGCCAGCCTGACAGAAGGCATTGAGCAGGCGAAACAACAGCTCGCCGATGGTTCCGCAAAAGCCCGCTTCGCCGAGCTGATCGATATCTCAAACTCTGTTTAGTCCTATGAGCACCGATATTCTGCAAACCATCCTGCGCCGTAAAGCCGAGGAAATCACCGCGCGTGCCGAGAAAGAAAATATACGCGCGCTCAGCGAGCGCGCGTCAAATGCCGCTGCACCGCGCGGCTTCGCTGCGGCATTACGGACTAAAATTGCAGCAGGTGATGCCGGCGTGATTGCTGAAATTAAAAAAGCTTCGCCCAGCAAAGGCCTGATCCGAGAAAACTATGATCCCGCTATGATCGCGAAAAGCTATGCGGGCAACGGTGCTGCGTGCCTGTCGGTGCTGACAGACAAAGATTTTTTTCAAGGCGATGAAGCACATTTACAACAGGCCCGGGCGGCCTGCGAACTACCGGTATTGCGCAAAGACTTCACGATTGATCAATACCAGGTTTATGAAGCCCGCGCGATCGGTGCCGACTGTATTCTGCTGATCGTCGCTGCGCTGGGCGACACCATGCTGGCCGAACTGCTTGGCCTGGCCACACACCTCGGCATGGACGCACTGGTCGAAGTACATGATGCGGAAGAAATGGAACGCGCAATAGCTGTTGGCGCCGAGTTGATCGGTATCAACAACCGCAACCTGCGCACATTTGAAACCAGCCTGCAAACCACGCTGGATCTGAAAAAAATGGTGGGTGATGATGCATTGCTGATCACCGAGAGCGGCATTCATACCGCCGAAGACGTACAAATGCTCCGTAGCGAATCAATCAATGCATTCCTAATCGGGGAAGCGTTTATGCGGACGCCCGATCCGGGCACAAAACTGCGGGAGCTGTTTCCCTGGTCTGATTGATGCTTTAAGCCTTAGCGCGTCCCGAAAACCACAATGGTTTTGCCCTTCGCGGAGATCAGGCCTTCCTCTTCCAGGTCCTTTAGAACACGGCCGACCATTTCACGGGAGCAACCGACGATCCGCGCAATTTCCTGGCGCGTGATGCGTATCTGCATACCGTCGGGGTGGGTCATTGCATCGGGCTCCATCGCCAGCTCTAGCAATGTGTGCGCGACCCGGCCGGTGACATCCAGGAATGCCAGATCGCTGACTTTGCGGCTGGTTTTGCGCAGGCGATTCGCAAGCTGCGAGGCCAGCCGAAAGATAATTTCGGCATCACCCATCGCCAGATTGCGAAACTGCTCGTAATTGATCTCGGCCATCTCACAGGGGGTGCGCGCAACCACCCATGCACTGCGCGAAACTTCCTCGAAAAGCCCCATTTCACCGAAAAAATCACCGGGATTCAAATAGGAAAGGACAATCTCACGACCGTCATTATCTTCAATGAGTACGCTGACTGACCCGTCGATGATATAGTACAGCGTATCCGGCTTATCGCCCTCGTGAATGATGGTAGAGCGGGTCGGGTAATGTTTGCGGTGACAATGCTGAAGAAACCGCTGCAGAACCGCGTCTTCTTTATTTTTTATCGGAATCGGCATAGGAATCGCAATCACCTTACCATTGTTGGCTCGATCGAGCTGCATTCTAACGTCTATTTACGTAGATTAACAATTTTTCGGAGTTTCAATGAAAGCACGTATCAAATGGCTGGATCATATGAGTTTTGTTGGCGAATCCGGCAGTGGCCATTCGCTGGTTATGGACAGCGCGCCGGAAGACGGCGGTCGCAATCTGGGTATCAGGCCGATGGAAACGGTGCTGCTGGGCCTTGGTGGCTGCACTGCGATTGATGTTGTAATGATTTTGCAGAAAGCCCGGCAGCAAATCGAAGACTGTGAGGTGGAAATCAGCGCGGAACGGGCCACGGAAATCCCCAAAGTCTTCACCAAAATACATGTTCACTACCTGCTAAAAGGCAAAAATCTGTCAGATAAGCATGTACAGCGGGCCGTATCATTATCTGCAGAAAAGTATTGCTCAGTATCGAGAATGCTGGAAAAATCCGCACAAATCACCCATGACTACGAGGTGCTTGAGGAGTAATGACAGAAGCTGCAAATAACACCATAACACGCCCCGGCAAAACCGCCGGGCTGCGGCATGTCGCCCTGAATGTTGTGAATCTGGAAACCTGTGAGCGCTTTTATGTTGATTTGCTTGGTATGGCAGTGGAGTGGCGCCCAGATGAGGATAATGTCTATTTAAGCAGCGGCAACGATAACCTGGCACTGCATCGCAGCAAGCAGGCAATCGCTGAAGACGCACAACATTTGGACCATATTGGTTTTATCATCGACTCAATCGATGCAGTAGACACCTGGCATGCGTTTTTGGACAAAAACGGTGTGGATATCGCCGCAGCCCCGCGTACTCACCGGGACGGCGCACGCAGTTTTTATGTAAAAGACCCGGACGGCAACACGGTGCAGCTGATATACCACCCGCCGATTTCAGGAAAAAACTAAACATTGATCCAGCAGCGGCAAACTTCGGGGGGAACGCGCCGTGAATAACAACAACTCAAAACTGAAACTACACGGGTTTAACAACCTGACGAAAACCCTGAGCTTCAATATTTATGATATCTGCTATGCGCAAACCAAGCAGGAACAATACGAGTACATCAAATATATCGATGAGTGCTACAACGCCGAGCGCCTGACTCAGGTGTTAACTGAAGTAACGCATATTATCGGCGCAAATATCCTGAATATCGCCCGGCAGGACTACGACCCCCAGGGCGCCAGTGTCACGATGCTGATCTCAGAGGAACCGGTCAAAAATCCTGAACTGGCCAATACCGAACAGCCCGGCCCATTACCGGAAGCGGTTGCGGCCCACCTGGATAAAAGCCATTTAACCGTACACACTTACCCGGAACTGCATCCCGAACAGGGTTTCAGCACGTTCCGGGCCGACATCGATGTATCCACCTGTGGTGAAGTCTCACCGTTGAAAGCCCTGAACTATTTAATTCACAGCTTTGATTCGGACATTGTTATCGTCGATTACCGGGTGCGCGGTTTTACCCGTGACATCGATGGAAAAAAACATTTTATTGATCATGAAATCAGCTCGATTCAGAACTTTCTGGCTGAAGACACATTAAACCGCTATCAAATGATTGATGTGAATGTCTATCAGGAAAACATCTTTCATACGAAAATGATGCTGAAGGATTTTGATCTGGATAATTACCTTTTCGGGCGCGGCAAACCGGATTACTCCGCGCAGGAACTGCAAAAAATCGAAGCTAGTCTGGTACGCGAGATGGCCGAGATTTTTTATGGCAGAAATATCAGCAATTAGATCCGAAAACTGACAAACTTCATCACGTCAGCCACCCGCGCCATCAAAAACTTAATCGCCGGCGACGGCTGATCTGCACCGGCTGCATTTGCGGCCTCCGCATGCCGGGTTTCATCGAGGCGCATTTGCCGCAAAATCGCCCGGCTACGCCGGTCGGACCGGGGCAGGCGTGCGATATGTTTCTCCAGATGCGCGGAAACCTGAATTTCGGTCTCCTCGACAAACCCTAAACTCTGCTTATCCCCGGCAAAACCGGCCGTCAGGCCAATCAGAAAGGAGCCGGCATACCAACCCGGCGCCAAAAGGCTGGCCCGTCCATTCAGTTCCCGCAACCGTGTACTGCACCAATCCAGATGACTTTGCTCCTCCGCGGCGGCGGCCAGCAGGGCCGCCTGCTGCGCCGGCTCTTTTGCGACCAACGCCTGGCCACGGTATAACGCCTGAGCGGCGATCTCGCCGGTGTGATTGACCCGCATTAGCCCCTCGGAAAACCCGCGCTCCGGCTCAGTCAATGGAATATCCGGCTCATTGTCGCCGGGAAAAGACGGCTCAGAGGCCTGTGTGCCCGCCAAAGTGGTGCGCAACGCATGATCGACCTCGGCCAGAACCCTGTCCAGTAAAGAAAATTGCCTGGGCATCACTGAATCACCCCAAATCCCAATAAATTTCACTTGAGTGAGGCGGCCGCTTTCAGTACTATTACCGCCCTTTTTAGGAACGAAACCCTAAAGCAAAAACAAGCGGAAATGAAGACATTCAGTGCAAAAAATGAAACGGTCGAGCGAGACTGGCTCCTGGTGGATGCCAGCGACAAGACCCTGGGCCGTCTGGCCAGTGAGGTTGCCCGCAGGCTGCGCGGCAAACACAAACCCGAGTATACCCCGCATGTGGATACCGGTGATTACGTGATCGTGGTCAACGCGGACAAAATCCGGGTGACCGGCAATAAAATGACCGATAAAATTTATCACCATCACACGGGTTATATCGGCAACCTGAAATCAATCACTCTGGAAAAGCTGCTGGCACAAAAGCCTGAAGCTGTTATCGAGAATGCCGTTAAGGGCATGTTGCCGAAAAACCCATTGGGCCGTGCAATGTTCCGGAAACTGAAGGTGTATTCCGGACCGGAGCATCGACATACCGCCCAGCAGCCCAAAGCGCTGGAAATTTAGAGATCACAGGATAATCAAACATGGCGAAGTCAGAAACCGAGTATTACGCAACCGGACGGCGCAAAACCTCAAGCGCCCGGGTATTTTTACGTTCCGGCAGCGGTGAAATCACCGTAAACAAGTTACCGCTGGACAAATACTTTGGCCGTGAAACCGCGCGTATGATTGTGCGCCAGCCATTACAAACGACTGAACTGACCGATAAATTTGATATTTATGTCACCGTCAGTGGCGGTGGTAACAACGGTCAGGCCGGTGCAATTCGACACGGCATTTCCCGCGCGCTGATAGAATATGACGAAACGCTCAGAACCACTCTGCGCAAAGCCGGTTACGTCACCCGTGATGCCCGTGAAGTTGAGCGCAAGAAAGTGGGGCATCGCAAAGCCCGTAAGACAGAGCAATACTCTAAGCGTTAAGTTTCACCGATTTTCACTGCGGTGCCTGTTTCTCACCGAATGCAGGCACCTGTTCCAGCCATTCCGGGTACGGCATCGCAACAGCCCGCTCCAGCAAAGTGACTGCTTCGCTTTTGCCGGCTTTATCCAACGCCAGCTCTATACCACTCAATAAAACCTGTTGTTGATTTTCCGGTAGACCAAACGCCTCGACCGCAAATGTCCAACCGGCCGCTATGCCGCTGTCTGCAACTTTGAGCTCCGTCAGCTCCAGCACACAACCGCTACCGTTGGAATACCTGTCCGCATCCTGCTGCAACTGCAGATCACCATGCTGCAAAATATATTTAATGCGCTGCCGGCGCTTCTGCACCTTGACCCAGGCACCATGCTCCGGGTCACTGCCTGGCTGAGGCGTATTGTCTGAACCGAAAGCCTGCTTCGACCAGCGCTGGCAGCGTATGCCAGACGGCATATTGTCACGGCTGATATTCTCTTCAGACAGTTTTGACTTTAACTCAACACGTCCGGCACGCCACTTAACTCCCAGGTCAGATCCCGATTTTAGAAAGTAATACTCATCAGCCCAGTCAGCTGTTGTGCCCAGTGAAGCAAACAACCCCTGTAACAAAGATACCGGGTCTTTATTGGAAAAAAACCAACGCGCCTCTGTGCTGTTAAGTACAGCTGAAACAACAGGGGGAAACGCCGCAATCAGCGATTCGAATATATGCTGGGAATATTTTCTATCCTGGTTTTTATATCGCAGATGCGATGCATAAAACAGGACCAGCAATACAATTGAAACAACCCAAAAATACTGGATCGGATAAATCAAATGACTGAAAGCAACCAATATAAATATCAGCAGGAAAGCTGCTCTTATATTGCGAAAGAAACGCCGATCCGCATCTTTACGCTCAATGTCACCATAAGCCGGCGACTCTGCCTGTCGCAACAGTAAACTGCCCCAACGGCGAAACCGGTCGACACTCAGCAGTGCATCAGGCAATTTTGACCTGACAATCTGATAAGCTACTGCGCGCAACTTCAGGTCGTCCTCTGTTAATGTATTATCTTTATCTTCAAACTTTGATGCGATCAGTGAAATAAAATGACCGAGCACAAAACTGGCCGCCAGCAGTACGACCCAGCTCAATGGATCACTTTTAATAACGACATCGCCCGGATCGATATGCCGCTGTAATAACAAATACCCGGCGTATAAAAATATTCCCCCCGGCATAAAAATAACAAAAATATGGATGATGCTGACAAAGAAGTCACTTAAGTTATATTTCATCCGCTTCCCCCTTGAATAACACAATATCTGCAATATTCGCAGTACGTTACAGCTCTGCTTTAAATAATCACTGCGGCTTTATTTTATAAACCCATGATTTTTATTGGCTATAAAAATAACTGCCAAAACCCTTTTGCATCGACAAACTATGCTCATGTATAGTACGTAATTATCGCAAGCAACGCCGTTATTTTTTCCATTAGACGGTTAAAAACCGCAAATAATATTACGGTGAAAACGCTATAATTTCAGGAGACTGTCGACTGTGGCATCCGTTGTTCATTTTGACCTTAGCGCGGACGAACCCAAGCGCGCCGCGAACTTTTATAAAAATGTATTCGGCTGGAATATCGAGAAATGGGACGGCCCACTGGATTACTGGCTGGTTAAAACCGGTGAAGGCATAGACGGCGGTATTATGCGCCGGGCCAATGCCCAGGAAACCACAACCAATATCGTCGAAGTACAGTCGATTGATCAATACACCGCAAAAGTGGTTGCAAGCGGCGGCGAAATTCTCGAACCCAAAAAAACCATCCCCGGCATCGGCTATCTCGCGACCTGTATAGATACTGAAGGCAACACATTTGCGATTATGCAATATGACGAATCAGTGCCTGTCTGATCCGAATCAGACCGAAAAGATAAAACACCTTTCTATTTTCGTCGCTTATTAAGCTACGCACAGGAACAAGTTTTTCAGCAAGCGCCCCACTATAACTGACGCATCGTTCTGATGCTTGATTTCAGATACCATTTCTATATCATCCGGTCTGCCTGCCATTGATTGCCAGATACAAAAGGGACACACACGGATACTCTGGCAGGCGGAAGCCACTTTAACGCGGGAATTAACTAAGGAAAAAATATGTTTGGAAAGGAAATTAGCTTTATTCGTGAATTTCCCGAGTTCAAAGATCGCATACATGAGCTAAATACATGCAACAAAATGTTTGCTGAGTTACTTGCAGAGTTCGAAAATCTGGAAAAGCAAATCCACTGTATAGAAGAACAAATAGAGACCCGCGAGGATGACTATATCAGCCAGTTAAAGCAGCGCCGTGATGAACTCAGACATAAACTCTATACAATGCTGATAAGCTGAAACTCACCCGGGTCTGATACATTATTTATCACCGCAACCACGGGTAAAATGCGATGAGCGGTAAGACTGAACAAGTTGATCAAAACAACAATCTTCAACATAGCCTGGAAGACCTGGTTAATGATGTACGCTGTCTGGCACGCTATGCAGTGGAAACCGATCAACTGCCGGCCTCGGTGGAAATCGAAAAACTTTATAAGATCAACCAGAAGTTCGAACAGAAAAAAAGCATCGATGACCATGAGTTTGCAACTCTGGTCGAATCCTACCAGGTGCTCGAGCGCCGCCTCGGACCGGTAAGCGCAACCACACTGAAAGCCACCGGAGACCGGGTAGACGCTGACGGCAAACCGATTCCATCAGAAGCGCGGCATTATGTTAACTACTTATTCTCACGCACTGTTTTTATTATTTTATTAATCCTGGGCTTTCATATTATTCACCATTATTTTCCATCCACGGAAAGCATTACCGAACCGCTGCAAAACGGCACAACCGCTTACCAAACCCAATTTCTGGGGCTGATCGCGGTTTTTCTGATCCCGTTTTTGTATGGAGCGCTGGGTGCCGACGCCTATTTACTCAGGGAAACCACCGAAAAATTGCATAACCGGCAATTCGATCCGCGTAAAATCCCGGAGAACAGAGCGCGGTTTTTGCTCGGGACCTTAAGCGGTGGCGTGATTGTGCTGTTTGTCAGTGAAGACATATTAAATCTGCCCGGTACAGTCTTTGAAGTCGGCGGTGCCGCGCTGGGTTTTATCGCCGGTTTCAGCACTGACTTTTTGTTCGATACAATTGAACGCATCATTGGCGCACTATTACCCAAGATCGGGCCTTCGCGACACACGGGCACCATTGCGCAAGGCGGCTATGACGACCTGCTACGATATTACCGAAGGTTAATGGATGAAGCTGACAGCCCGGACAAAAAGAAAGTCCTGAAAATTGTGATTGAAGATTTAGAGGCGCGTTCACGCCATAGCATCACATAAAGCAGCATTTAACACCAGAACCTATCTCATAATACCGCACAGTCGCGACCTAGGGACATTATGAGATAGGTTCTACGGGAAACCCGTGTTTTAATTCAAGCACGAACTTCTCTACAATGCACGACCAACACAACATACCTTAAGGTGTATTATGAAAATCCATCACATTGTTTTTTTGTTTGTTGCATTACTGCCGCAAACATTGCTCGCAGAAGATAAAAAAACCTCTGATGAAGCGGACGAATTAAGCTATAACCTCGGCCTGCTGGTCGGGTCTCAGTTGAAAAACAGCCTCGAAAACATGAAGTTTGATCAGTTTATGAAAGGATTCGAAAAATCCTATAATGAGGATGTCGACCCGCAGACACTCTCTACCGCCAATCAGAAAATGCAGGCACATTATCAGGACCGCAAACAACGCCAGGGCAAACAGGCGCTAAAAACCGGCGAAGAATTTCTGAAAAAGAATGCGAAACGCAAAAAAGTCAAAACCACCGATAGCGGCTTACAATATGAAGTGCTGGAAAAAGGCAAGGGCGATAAACCGAAAGCCAGTGACACCGTTACCGTTCACTATCGTGGCACCCTGATTAACGGCACAGAATTTGACAGTTCTCACTCACGCGGCACACCCGCAACATTCGCGTTAAATCGTGTTATCAAAGGCTGGACCGAAGGCTTGCAACTAATGAAAAAAGGTGCCAAATATAAATTTTTCGTTCCTTCGGAACTGGCTTATGGTGAAAACGGTGCCGGCCCGAAAATTGGCCCAAATGAAACACTGATCTTTGAAGTCGAACTGATCGACATTAAAAGCTCTTCGTAACATACCCCACAGTGTAATCCGGCTCTCTGCATTAACAGGGAGCCGGCACTACACTTAACGAGGAAACAACAAGGAGGCACTAAATGGACAAATTCTTTAGTGTTAAGTTAAATATAGGCCAAGACTTGGTCTATCGCAATCCTGGAAACATACTTTATTGAAGCCGGTCACAGGATTAAACCAAAACCACTTCAACTTCGGTAAATATACTCTAAATCTACGTATCACCACGCAACTCGGTTTTCGTTTTCCCACAGCGCTGACACTTAAGTATAGTAACCAATTTGCCCGATTTTACGTCAAACTGTTTCTTTTGCCAGATAACCCATTTATGAAATCCGCTTTTACATAATGTCTTTCCTGCGGCTTTCTTTTTAAGGTCCGGGCGTTTAAATGGAACAATTTTACCCATTACTCACCCCGAACCCGGCTTGCCAAACCATTACTTGCGGATAATACTTGCAGCTCATCACAACCATAACGAGCCGCTTGATGAAAATTGCCGAAAAACATGTCGTACGCTTTCATTACACATTAAAAAATACCGCTGACCAAACACTGGAATCCTCCGATAAAGATCAACCGATCGCTTATTTATTCGGTCACAACAATATTATCCCGGGCCTTGAAAAAGCCATGCTGGGCAAAACGGCGGGAGAACAATTCAGTGTCACTATTCCGCCTGAAGAAGCTTATGGCCCACGCACGGAGAATGCAACTCAGCGCGTTTCAATCAAACACTTACAGGGCGCAAAAAAATGGAAACCCGGCATGGTTGCCATTATCGACACTGATCAGGGCAGGCGCCAGGCAACCGTGGTTAAAATTGGAAAATTTATGGCCGATGTCGACTTCAACCACCCGTTAGCCGGAAAAACCCTGAAGTTTGACGTGGAAATTGTCGAGGTCCGCGAAGCAACCCAGGAAGAACTGGAACACGGCCACGCGCATGGGGACGGCGGGCATCAGCATTAAAGTTTAATCCCAGCGCTGCGGGACCTTATTGATTTTTGTAATATCATAACCCTGCGACTGCAGGAAGCTCAGTATGTTTTGATAATCGCTTTCGGGAATCGAAGGTGAGCGGGCCATAATCCAAACATAATCCCGTTTCTGCCGGCCAATCACTGTTTGTGCATAATCATCGCTTAAATACACGATGCGATAATCTGCCTTAAACGGCCAGATAAAACGCATTCCCCATATCGCATTGGACTCGGTATCACGAATAAACCCCTTGGGGTTATACACTTTCAAGGGTCCGTCAAAACCACCCTTGCGGAATTTAAATGTTGTCGCAATGGTACCGTCATCATTCATCGCATAAGACTCAACCGCATTATGCGCACCTTTCTCCAGAAAAGTTGGAATGCTTGCAATCACATACCAATCGCCCATAAAACGCTGAAGATTAACCGAATCAACCGTATGAATCGGGTCCTTGGGAACCCCCTGGCAACCCACCAAGCCAAACAACACAAAAATCCACAAATATCGTTTCATGAGTAAACTCTATAAAATATTAATTTATCACAGACTTTAGTCTATAAGCCGTGAAAACCTTGTGAACACCAGTTATAAATACAAAAAAATCGTAATCACGGCATTACTTTCACAAACCCAATCGCAGGATTGGCTTTTTTACAGTCATCACGCATAATCCAAACCTGTTTAATCAGTGACTTTTTCAGCCTGAGCTAAAAACTGTCACTTTGGCGATAAAATACAACTCTTATGGACAAGTTATGAGCGAAATACTAGCCGGGCCGGCATTAAGGCATACAGATATATACGGCGCCCATATCTGGATTGTTCTGGACCACAGCGCGAATAATATCGATGTTGAAGTTTATGACCAAAACAATAACCGTATAGGGCATGTAAGCCCACAGTCACAAGAACCGGTAAAACTCGGTGAGTCACTGTACTTTTATTTACTAAAAGCCGTCGCCCATGAAGATGCATTCCGTTTCAATACGAAATACTATTACGATATAAATATTGACGGCAAACGCCTTGAATCATTCGGCCTGACAAACTCAGATAAACCCATCACCTACCCGAATGAACCATTACCAAGCTTTTTTATTCCGGCTTTACATAAAAACACCATGCATGCCGCCTGCAGAAAACCACACGCCTCAGCAGGTGACAAAAACGTATTCGATAAAATCAGATCTGCCGATGATATTATTGGTGACAATATCGCCGAACTTGACAAACGCCCCTCCAGAATCCTGCTGACCGGCGACCAGATTTATGCCGATGATGTCTCTATCCCGATGCTTGTTCTTGTTGAAGAACTGGCGGTTAAGCTGACCGGCATTAAGGAAGAGCTGCCTCCACCGGCAAGCGGACAGAACCGGGTTATTCCGGCCGACATCAAGCTGGGGGCACGCAAAACCATAATCAACAAAGATATCGGCTTTACAACCGGCGAAGGCGAACAGCACCTGATAAGCTTTGGCGAATACATTGTGATGTATTTGCTTGTCTGGGGTGGACTGACAAAACACATTGAGTACAAAAACTATGATGCAGTCAAACACCAGTTTGCAAAAACAAACTTCTTTACGAAACGCCGTTATAAAAGAAATTTAAAAATCATTCAGACATTTCTGGACAACAGCTGGCAATTCCGCCGGGTTATGGCGAATACACCCAGTTACATGATATTTGATGATCATGACGTTACCGACGACTGGAATTTGCGTGAAAACATCGCCGATCTGCTTAAAGAAAACCCGCTTAGCCGGCGAGTGGTCAGCAACGCACTGGCAGCATTCTGGGCCTGCCAGGCCTGGGGCAATGACCCGCAGCGATTTGCCGGTATCAAAGAACAACTCGCCTTATGGTATGGCCAAAAAATACCTGGCGCCGATAAAACACTCGAACAAACCCTGCTCGATCAATACTGGGGCTATACCGTTGCAACCACACCGGCGCTTATCGTGCTGGACACACGCACGCAACGCTATTTAAAAGGGAATGAATTCGCGCTGATGAACGATCAGGCCATGGACTGGCTGAAACGCGAAACAACACTGCTGGGACAGGCATATGCCGGCAAATCCATAATACTGGTCTCCGCAACACCGGTCTTCGGTTTTACGCCAATTGAAATGGTGCAGATAAAAATATTTAAAATGCATCCTGTCGGTATGGATGTGGAGCCCTGGATTGCAAACAAACGCTCACTGGAGCAACTCAAAAAAAACCTGAGCCTGATGCCCAGCGTTGAGCACATACTTATCTGCTCCGGCGATGTACATTACGCATTTCATCGTCTGGAAAAAGACACGCAAACCGTTTCCGGTCGCACTATTAATTATTGGCAATTAACCAGCACCTCGACCTGCAATATCCCTTTAGGCAAAAAAGGCCGTAAAATTTTCTCAAGCCTGGACAGCATCGTCGTGTGGTTCCAAAGAAACTGCCTGAAAGCCGCCAAATGGGCACTCTTTAACTTATTCGGCATCGCCATACTGAATCATTGGCTGGCAGATAAACTCAGACGCTATATTGATCCGCGCATCGAGGACAAAGCATTCCACCGGAAAAAAACCCGTTACCTGGTTCCCAAGGAAGAACAAAACCAGAAAAAAGCAGACTTTATCAGCGCAGATACCAATATCGGCCTGATTCAAGTCGATAATGACGGCCCGACAATATCAACACTGCATTTGGGTAACGAGGAAAACGCCTATATCTGGACTTATGATCTCAGAGATCCACAGGAGCATATCTAAGCACCTTGAACCTCTTAATCAGAGCCATTGATATCATTTTGGATATTAAGACGCGATAACGTATAATCACCGGCCAATCACGCGCCCGTAGCTTGCCCTACCGGGACGTAGAAATGCCGCGGGAGCACAGGATAGCGCGGAGCGGCCAGCTGGATAATATATTGCAAATACACACACAGCCTAAGGCAAACCCCAAAAGGGTAAATAATCTCTCCGCAGGAGAAATGAAAACTTACAAACAGTTTATGCGCCCGTAGCTCAGCTGGATAGAGTAACTGGCTTCGAACCAGTTGGTCGGGAGTTCGAATCTCTCCGGGCGCGCCAACTTCTCACGCTTTATCAACCACTTAGTTCAGCAACGAACAAGCTTTTTTTATAACTCGTATTTCCACTGTGACCGATTTTGTG
The DNA here is from genome assembly GCA_028284675.1 of Gammaproteobacteria bacterium. Lineage (GTDB taxonomy): Bacteria > Pseudomonadota > Gammaproteobacteria > HTCC5015 > HTCC5015 > JANQRI01. Next base: position 99,248 of record JANQRI010000038.1, read on the forward strand.
CTTTTCACTTAATCAGTCACTAAGGCTGCGCAAATTATCTGCATACAACGCCAAGTGTTCCGCCGATAAATGCGCATACCGCTGTACCATTTCCGGCCCGGCCCAACCGCCAAGCTCCTGCAACACGTGGGTCGGCGTGCCTTGCTGAACATGCCAACTGGCCCAGGTATGCCGCAGATCATGCCAGCGAAAATTATGAATCCCAGCGCGCTTTAATGCATTGCGCCAAGCATGATTATTCGCTCGCCTGACCGGCTTGCCGAAATACGAAAATACAAACTCACGATGCCTACCGAGTTGTCTTCGCAGCACCGCCATTGCATCTTCATTCAACGGTACCGGAATCGCTTTGCGGGCTTTGGCCTGATCCGGATGAATCCACGCACAACGACGATCCAGATCCACCTGCGACCATTGCAACAACGTCACATTGGTCTCACGCAAACCGGTCGCCAGCGTAAAGCGCATCATCTCGGCCAGATGCTCCGGTAACTCATTCAGCAACCGTTGCACCTCTTCCAGTGTCAACCAACGCACCCGCTTTTTCGGTTCTTTCAACATCCGAATGTGCGGGGCACGATCCAACCATTCCCAATCACGTTCGGCACAGCGTAACACCGCTCGGATAATCTCCAACAAACGATTCACGGTGGCTTTGCTAACACCATCCGCCAATCGCGCTTGAGTAATCTGATCAATCAATTCCCGGTTGATCTCATCGAGATACAAACCAAACAGAAAACGATGCAACCACTGAAAATGACGGATGTCTTGTTTCAATGTGGCTTTCTCGCCGTCCTTCTCCAACAACCAGCGCTCAACCGCTGCTTCCCAGGTTCGCCGGGGGCTATCCCCGAGCTTCGCAACCCGCCAAAGCTCCGACTTTAATCGCGCTTCGAATTCCTGCGCCTGTCGCTTATTGGCAGTTTGAGTAGAGCGGCGTATGAGCTGGCCGTTGGGGGCCGTAAATCGGACCCACCAGGTCTTACCGCGTTTAAAGAGTGACATGGACTAACCTCCTTCCAGTCACTACACGGCGTTTGCTCTTGATGATTAGCATATAAAGATTGCAGATAAAGGACAAGTTCGGATTTAAGAAACACCCAGCACTTACCCGGCTTCGCGCCCTTAACAACACCCTGCCGGGCTTTCTGCCGCAACACGGCCGGCGACATATGCAGAAACCGGGCCGCCTGTTGTAAATCCAAGGTCGTCTCAAAAGAAGCTTCATTATTGGCAGGATTACTTGACATAGACTGGCCATCGTAAAGCAATTGAAACGACTCACAACAAAAAAGTTTTCAGGCCGCAGAGAATGTTAGTGGCCGCATTGATTATTAAAAAGCTTCTTTGCCCGATGAAAACTAAACGGTATCTAGCCCTAGAACGGATTGTTAACGTGACCTCATTGAGCGTGCAGGCTACAGCACGAAAAAACAGTGGCAAGCCGGTGTGGCTACGGCACCGAATAATCAGTAGCACCCTGGAGCCCAACCAGCGGTAAAAAAGTGGGGTAACTGTGAAAATAATGAGCGAACTGAAATAACCATTAAGAGGAGAAATAGTATGAGAAATCATGTCAAGCAAAGCCTGTCTCTGTGTGCCTATGCTGCACAGAGACAGGCGCAAAAACCAATGCGAAACCGTAGTAAAAACAAGGTATTGATGTAAACA
>JANQRI010000049.1 GCA_028284675.1 Gammaproteobacteria bacterium
ACCGATGCAGACGGCGATACCCTGAGCATTACAGGCATTACCCAGCCGGCCAACGGCTCGCTGGTGGATAACGGCAACGGCACGTACAGCTATACGCCGGATGCCGGTTTCAGCGGTTCGGACAGTTTCAGTTATACGGTCGATGACGGCAACGGCGGTACCAGCACCGCAACGGTTGATATCAACGTCAACGCACCGGCGCCCACGAATACTGACCCGAATGCGGTTGATGACTCACTAAGTGTTGAACGCGGTCAATCCCTTGATTTTTCAGCTGCCGATCTGCTGGCAAATGATACAGATATTGATGGTGATAACTTAAGTATTATCAGTGTCTCTGATCCTGCTAACGGAACTTTAACTGACAACGGTAACGGCACGTATACCTATAATCCGAACTCAGGTTTTACCGGTTCTGACAGTTTCGTATATACCATTGATGATGGTAATGGCGGTACTTCTACCGCATCGGTTGATATCAATGTGTATGATTCCAATAATGACCCCAGTGCAAACGATGATAATTTAACTGCGGATTCAGGGGTTGCGTATACATTTAGTGCTGCTGACTTGTTAGGTAATGATTCCGATACAGACGGTGATACGCTGAGCATAACCGGATTTGATCAGCCGGATCATGGCACATTGGTTGATAACGGCAACGGCACGTATACCTATACTTCAGATAATGGTTTTACCGGTGAAGACCAGTTCAAGTATTACATCAGTGACGGTAAAGGTGGTGATGATAATGCCACTGTCAAGATTTCGGTTAATGATGTTAACGGTACGCCCACTGCGAATGATGATTCTCTAAGTGGCAATGAAAATGCTGATCTGACATTCACCACGGCCGACCTGCTTGGAAATGATGTTGATCCAGATGGCGATAACCTGAGCATCGTTGGTTTTAGTGATCCGAATAATGGCAGTCTTATTGATAACGGCAACGGCACTTATACTTACAGGCCTAATTCGGGTTTTACTGGGACCGATAGTTTTAGTTACACCATTGATGATGGCAATGGTGGCACCAGTACTGCAAATGTAAATGTTTTAATTAGTAATGTTAATGATAACCCGAATGCGCAGGACGATACATTAAATGCAACTGAAGATACACAGCTCACGTTTGCAGTTGCCGATCTGTTAGCCAATGACAGTGATCCGGATGGTGACGCGCTTAATCTGGCCAGTATTAATCAGCCTGCAAACGGAACACTGGTAGATAACGGTAACGGCACATTCACTTATAATCCAAATGCGAATTTCAATGGCACTGACAGTTTTAGCTACACCGTTGATGACGGTAATGGCGGAACCAGTACAGCAACGGTCAATATCGTGGTATCTGGCGTCAATGATGATCCGGTCGCGAATAATGATTCTTTAAGTGCTACTGAAGATACGCCGCTGAGTTTTAATGCGAGTGATTTACTGGCCAATGATACCGATACGGATGGTGACAATTTAACCATTACCAGCATAACCGCGGCGGCAAATGGCACAGTTGTCGATAATGGCAATGGAACATTTACCTATACCGCAGATGCCGGGTTTAGCGGCTCGGACAGTTTCAGCTATACCATTGATGATGGCAATGGTGGTACCTCGACGGCTACAGTCGATATCAATGTCAGCAGTGTCAACGATGATCCAAATGCGATGGATGATGTATTTACTGGCACGGAAGACACCGCACTGATTATCAGTGCCGCGGATCTGCTGGCCAACGATACCGATGCTGACGGTGACTCATTAAGTATTACCGGGTTTTCCCAGCCGAATAATGGCTCTTTGATAGACAACGGTGACGGCACATATACCTATAATCCAACCGCGAATTTCTCCGGTTCGGATGATTTTACCTATACAGTTGATGACGGTAATGGCGGTACCAGTACAGCGACCGTTACATTAAATATAAATAATGTAAATGACGGCCCGACTGCAGGTGCTGATTCATTTTCAACCGATGAAAATACAGCGATTACTTTCAGTCTGGCAGATATTCTGAGTAATGATACAGATCTGGATGGTGATAACTTAACCCTGGACAGCATGGGTTTGCCGGCAAACGGAACATTAACCGATAACGGTAACGGCACCTATACTTACAATCCGAACCAGGGTTACTCCGGTACCGATAGTTTTAACTATACTATATCCGATGGTAACGGCGGTACAGCGACCGGTACGATAGGCATCAGTGTGAATGATATTAACTTTGCGCCTGATGTAGTCGATGACAGCCTGTCAACAACCGAAGATACACCGTTGACGTTTACCGCAGCGGATTTATTGGGTAACGATAGTGATCTGGACGGCGATACATTAACCATCGCAAGTTTCACCCAGCCGAATAACGGTTCAATTACTGATAATAACGACGGCACGTATACTTTTACACCTAACAGTAACTTTAATGGTGTTGCCAGTTTTGAATATACAGCTGAAGATGGGAATGGTGCATCGGCAACAGGCACGGTTAATATTGATGTTGCCAGTGTAAACGATGGTCCGACCGCAGGTGATGATTTCTTCGCAACGGATGAAAATACCGCGGTCACTTTTAGTTTGGCAGATATTTTAAGTAATGATGATGATGCGGATGGTGACAGTTTAACCCTGGACAGCATCGGTGTACCGGCAAATGGAACGTTAACCGATAACGGTGACGGCACTTATACTTACAATCCGAATCAGGGATATTCCGGTACCGACAGTTTTTCTTACACAATTTCCGATGGTAACGGCGGTACGGCAACCGGTACGATCAGTATTGGTGTAAATGATATTAATTTTGCACCGGATGTGGTTGATGATACGCTTTCTGCGACGGAAGATACGCCGTTAACATTTACTGCGGCCGATTTATTGGGCAATGATACCGATCTGGACGGTGATACATTAACCATTGCAAGTTTCACCCAGCCGAATAATGGGTCGATCACTGATAATGGCAATGGAACATACACCTTTACTCCGGACAGTAACTTCAATGGCAGTACCCATTTTAGGTATACCGTTGAGGATGGGCATGGTGGTTCCAGCACCGGCCGGGTTAATGTCGATGTTGCCGGCGTAAATGATGGGCCGACGGCAAATGATGACTCCCTAAGCACCGATGAGCAAACTCCGTTAACGTTTGGTGTTGATGATTTACTTGGAAATGATTCAGATGTTGATGGTGGTAATCTCAGCATTACCGGCTTTACCCAGCCGACAAACGGTACATTGACTGACAATGGTGATGGAACCTACACTTATAATCCCAATGCCGGTTTTTACGGCAGTGACAGCTTCCAGTATACCGTATCCGATGGTCAGGGAGGTTCAACAACCGCAACAGTTAATGTCAATGTTAATGATGTTAATGTAAATCCCAATGCAGTTGATGACACACTCACTGCGACAGAAGATACTCCATTAATAATAGACCCATCGATATTCCTGGCAAATGATACCGATGCAGATGGAGATACTTTGCAGGTTACCGGATTCAGGCAGCCGGATCATGGCACGCTGACAGATAATGGGGACGGTACCTGGACTTATACGCCGGATTCGAATTTTACCGGCAGTGACAGTTTCCAATATACAGTTAATGATGGGCACGGCGGGCAAACAAGAGGTACGGTTAACGTCAGCGTTGGTAACGTTAATGATGCGCCTACAGTTCAGAATGATCAGTTAACGACCGATGAAGATAATGTATTAACCTTCAGCACCAATAATCTGCTTGGTAATGATTCTGATATTGACGGTGATGCAATCAATATCACTGGATTTAGTCAGCCGGGCCAAGGTACTATCGTTGACAACGGTGATGGAACATTTTCTTATACACCGAATTTCAATTACAGCGGTTCAGACAGTTTCACATATACAGTGACTGATGCCAATGGTGCAACAAGCACAGGTACAGTGGATATCACGGTAAACGATGTTGAAGATGTATTCGATCGTTTGCCAGGCGTACGCTCGGTGGTCGATACGATGCTTGCCGAAGGTATAATCAATGCGGATACACATGCGACTTTGATGGCGAAGATTGATGAGATTGAAGCTGCGCCGGATTTAGAAACGGCAAACAGATTACTGGATGAGTTTTTTGTGCTGTTGAATGAAGTGGCAACGGGAGACATAACGAATGTGCTGTTGGGCATACTCGCACCAGGCGACCTGGGAGTCATGGACCAGTATATTAATTCAATGATGTTGCAACTGGTATTGCAGATGTCTCAAAGTGTCAGCTCCTTCGGGCAGTCTACGATTAAAGAAGCATTTGCTTATGTAGAGGAAGAGGAAGAAGAGAAGAGGAAGAAAGAGCAGGAAGGCGGTAAGTTCGCTTAATATAAATACATGGCGTCTTGGGAAGCGGGCTTAAAATACGGTTCTTGCTAATAAGTAAGTGGGCGGAGTGGCCGGACTATTCATGGGCTGCTGCTGTGCGTTAAATATGTGTTTTAGTCCCGGCCGCTCATTGTCCGGCTCCTGCATTCTGAAAAGATGTATTATTTTCTATACTTTTCAGGAAAGCGGTTTCCAAATCACTGGAGCCGTAATTTTCGCAGCATGATTCAGGTGTTCCGGAAAAGCATATTTCACCTTGATTTAAGATACTGATCTCATCACAGAGAGTTTCGATATCAGCCAGGATATGGGAGCATATCAGGACTGTTTTTCCTTCAGCCTTCAGATTTGTAATGATATCTCTGAATATTTTACGGGCTTTAGGGTCCAGCCCGCTCATAGGCTCATCCAGAATCAAAAATGATTTATCGCTTAACAGGCAGCCCAGAATACCGAGTTTTTGCAGCATCCCTTTAGAGTAAGTTTTTACTTTTTGCGCGAGAAACTCAGGATTCAGGTTTAACAGTTCACTTAAGGATTTGACCCGGGCACTCAGTTTATCTTTTTGCCTGGTCCAGTGAGCTTCACTGATATAGTGTGAATAGGTCCATCCACTCATATAGTCAGGCGGAGAAAACTTCTCGGGTAAATAAATCAGGTTTTTGCGAGACGCTTTATCGAGGCTTGGTTTGCCTTCGACCGTGATTTTTCCACTATCAGCCCGTTGCAGATCCAAAATGCATTTTATTAGGGTTGTTTTGCCGGCTCCGTTTAAGCCGATAAGCCCGTGGGTAGTGCCTGCGGATATTTTTAGATTAATATTCTGCAGCACGGATTTTGTTCCGAGCTTTTTACAGGCGTTCTGAATCAGCAGCACTTCGGTCATTGCTGTCGGCTCTAGGGTCGGTTACGGCATTTTATGTTTTATATAAATAAAAAGCCGGCATGATGCCGGCTTTTTGGTAATAGTGAAATCAATTATAGTTCGCGGCACAGAATGTAATCGTTATTGCCGGCGTATTGAGCTGATGGTGCAAGCCGGGCATCGTTGCCACCCTGCAGACTGCCGGTATCGGCACCCTGGCCGTCACCGATATCGTCATCTATTCGTGTATCGATGATGATTGACGCTTTGGTGGGTATATTGGATTGACAGATAACCGGGCCGATAATTGTGCCGGCTCCGATTGCACCGAAGCCGTCTTCCTGGATCCCGATGTCACCGTCAAAAGAATTCCGGGGTACTTCGAATGTGTCGGTGCTGGCATTGGAGCGGGGGCCGGTTACAAGACCGTCATTGCGTAAATGATGCCAAAACAGGCTGGTTTCTTCAGTGCCGTCATTGTTGTCCCAGTCACCGTCGATCTGGCGGTCACCGTCACCGTCGGTACTGGTCGCGCCCCAGCGGGTGGTTGCGGTATCGTCATCCCCGGGGATTTGACGATAACGATCCTGGTACGCGAATAAAACAGAAGCAACGTTATTGTATTCGTTAATTGTATTCCGGATCTGGCTGTTTAAAACCAATTCCTGGCCTTTCAGCACGCCCCCCAGCAACAATCCGATAACGACCAATACGATCGCGATTTCGACAAGTGTAAAGCCTGTTTGGCGGCTCATTAGTTTCTCCAGATATTATTAGGATTGGTATTAATAAACATTGGAACGCAATATTTATTCCAACTTCATTTGGCGGTGAATATAGGGGTTAAAGCTTATATTATGACGGAATCTCGACATTTGATGACGAGAGTTCGTCATTGCTGTTGAAGTTTCGACGAATTTTCAAGGGCTTGTAGAGATTCTTGCTCAAGTTCCTTTAATTTACTCGTAAGGAATTTTAGCTCGTGTGGGTCTGTAATCGCACGGTGTTCAAGTATGCCCAGAATCAGCACTTTTGCTGCTTCATATTCTCCCATGTCCTGCAGGATGAGGAGTTCCATATCCCTGGCCCATGCCGGAGCTGCGGATGCCGCGCGCATATCGCGGGCGAGTAACAATGCCAGGGGTAAATTGTTTAAGCGGTATTTGGCATGCAAGATTGATTGTGCAAGCCAATACCAGCGCTCATTGGGTGCATGGTGAAATTGCTGACGGATAAATTCGACCATTTTTTGCGCTTTAGCCGGATTTTTTACCTCTATAAAAATACCGTTGGCGGCAACATTGGCGTAGTGTGAGCGTGGATCCAGACTCTGAATGGTCTCCAGCCAGCCCGTCAGGTGGTCATAATTTAAAGCATCAAAGTCGACAATATTCCCTGACTGAGAATCAAAACTAAGCAGCCAGAAGCTTAATAGCTTGGCAAGAATTTCCGTTTCTCCCAGTGACAGAATGCGCATCTCATCAGCAGCGACCGCGGGCGGTATATCTCTGTATTCACGGCTTTGGGCGTCAAGTACTATATGCATGCCAATGAATGCGGTGGCCAGTATTAACTGTAACCACTTCAATATTTTTATAGTTGCAGGTTTGTCGTTGACCAATGAGAACATACTTAAATAACCAGGCAGGGCTAAAAAGTTCTTTGCTGTAGCCTGCTTAGGGTAATAACATAAAGCAGGGCGCCATATACTAAAGTCTGTGTAACGATATTAGCCCATTGTATATTCTCTGTAGTGTCATGCAGTATCCAACCGGCAACTGCAAACTGCTCCAGTCTCGGCACCAGGAATGCGGCGATTTTGACAAGCCATGCGACGACCTGATCTCCAATACTGGCAGGCGCAGCAATAATATTATTACTGTGCCGCAAAAACTCAGCGCTGCTGCGACTGAATAAATAAAATATACCGACCAATAAGATAGACGTCAGTGGCTGGGTAAACAGCACAATCAACATTAATGTCAACAGGATAATCAGCAATAGTTCGCAGTAGAAAGAAAAAACCCATGCTGAAACTGTCGCCAATGAAATATTTGTGATGAGTAGCGGCAGGGCAGCAGTAACAGTCATTGCGAATACAATCACAGAGTAAGCCAGGAATTTATTGAACAGAAAGGTTGCTCTGCTGATTGGCAGCCCCAAAGCGGCGAAGGCGTGGTCGCTGTCCAGGGCTTTGGACTCATTTAGAATAATGTAAATTGCCAGCATCACAACGGCTGAAATACGTACTGAAAAGCAGTAAAAAGCGGAAAGGGTTGCTTGCTTGGAAGTTAATGACAGATTGCCGGCATAACCGGCCAGGCCAATGCAAAGCAATAAAATAAGCCCATAAAACAAAATAAACCTTCTTTTATAGGCTTCAATCAGTGTATATTTCGAGATAACAAAGGAATGCATTTTTCAACCTTTCAGCGCCTGTCGCCGATAGAGAAACCGCATGAGCAGCTCTAAATCTAGCATTAAAATTCTGGAAAAAATAGCGGAAAAAAGCTCGCATCGGCTTTTGGTGATATCTTTTTTCCCTTTACATTTTTCTATCTGGAGCAGCCAGGACCCTTTCATTTCAAAAGCGCTTTTTCTGGTACATATTGGGATCTTTCTTTTCTGGCAGCCGTTTATCAGCCATAAAACACAAATTCAGACCCGCCCGACGATTATTCTGATTTTTGCAATCCTGGGCATTATATTGCTTGCCGGAGGCCTGGCGCAGCTTATATGGATTGTATTGCTGGTTGGGATTTTGAGCAGTTACCGCTTGGGTTCATTACAGGATAAATTGATTTTCCTGCTGATTATCAGTTTTCTGTTGATTGAACTGTTCGGCGGCCTGATCCCGATCAGTATCAAAAGAGAGGCGGATCTGTTAAGTGATACGGATTACATCAGTTATCTGGCTTTAACACTGAATGTGCTGACATTATTGTTACCGACAAAAGTGGAGTCATTTCGAAACTATTCGTCAGACCTGCTTTACTCATTGATTGCAATTTCGGTTGTTGTTTTGCTGGCGATGGCAACTCTGTTGTGGATGTATTACGGCGGATACAGTTATTTTATATCGCTGATTTATTCGCTGATGACAATGGCCGGTGTATTGATTATTTTTAATCTGATTTTTCGGCCCAGCTCCGAAATCGGTTTATTCGCACAGTTTCGTGATCGCTACTCTCTGAATTTGGGCACTCCGTTTGAATCGTTTCTGATCGAGACAGCGGAAATCAGTGAGAACACCGAAGATCCGGATGAATATCTGACAAGTGCGTTTGCTCTGCTGAATAATCTGGATTGGGTTAACGGGCTGGAGTGGCAGACCGGCACTGGCTCAGCGGAAGTCAATCAGCTGAACGGCCATCGTAATGAATTTAATTTCGATGATCTGGAAGTTGCATTGTATTCCAATCAAGCACTGGGCCCGTCGATGAAAATACATGCGGGACTGCTGGTTAAAATCATAGAAATTTTTTATACCGCAAAAAAACGTGAAGCGTCTTTATCACGTTCAGCGCATATGGAAGCGATATATGAAACCGGCGCAAGGTTGACGCATGATATCAAAAATCTGATGCAGTCATTGACGCTCATGTTATCCGCAGCCAATGCGAAGCCTATGGCAGAAGAGGACAGCAAGTTATTTTTCAGCAATCTGGAAATTATCACGAACCGTCTGCAGCAGACGCTGGTAAAACTTCGTAACCCTGAAACGTTTACAGAGCACTCGGTGTCGATTTTTTCCTGGTGGAATGAAATCAAGCGGCGTGAATCAAATCAGGATTATATTCACTTTTCTGAAGAGCTGGCTGAGGGAATTGAAATTCCCGAGGAGTTGTTTGACAGTGTTTTGGAAAACCTGCTGGATAATGCGAAAAAGAAAAAGAAACGCGAGCCGGATTTAGAGGTTAAAGTCAATCTGCTTAGCGGCCTTGATGAGCTGGTGTTAAGCGTCAGTGATAACGGTGAGCCGGTGCCCGAGCATATCAGCCGTGGTTTGATGAGCGGTCCGGTAAAATCCCGTTCAGGGTTTGGAATCGGCTTATATCAGGCCGCGAAACAGGCGCTGGCGCATGGGTTTACGCTGGAGTTGAGCAGCAATGAAACCGGTGATGTCAGTTTCAGCCTGGTCAGAAAATAATAAGCAAGAGTCTACGAGCTTGTAATATTTTAATGTGTGTTCACATTATTATTCCGGCAGGCGGCCGGCTTCCACCATTTTCAGGCGTAACAGATTCGGTGATATCCAGGTCAGGATATCGTCAAACTCGGGCGCCGCCGCATCCGGTGCGGTGTAAGGCCGTTCGACAAAAATACCGTTATTGGCGCCGGCGTTATCGATATTCTGGTCTTCATGTACTGAAGCTGCGGCCAGTGTCAGGTTGCCATTTGGGCCGATACTGAATATTACCGCCGGGATATCTTGTGCAACCACATTGATCGGCGGCGGCGGTATCGCATTGCTGTCATTGATTGTGATTGTACCGATATCCGTCAGATTAAACGTCACGGTGGCCCCCACAGCTAAATTCGCAAATTCATCGGTTACCGCATAATAATAAGGCGTATCCCACGGGTCGGTGGCTGTGATGCCCAGATCAACCCAGGGTAAATAGCCCAGCGTCACCGGATCGGCGCTGCATCCTGCAGCGGTGCCTGAGCCATTACCGATACCGTCAGGTACTCCTGCGGCAGGGGGAAAGCCATCAGTATCCGGGCAGGGTAAATAACCCAATCGCATTACATAACCGATCAGTGCCTGCTTGGCGATTTCCAGCTCTTCGGTCGCTTGTTTAACTTTTGAAGCCTGTATATAGGTGGTCAGGCCGGTGACGGTGGCACCGAGCAATAAACCGGCAATAATCATTACGACCGATAACTCGATCAGAGTGAAGCCATGCATAAGGCGGGGTTTACGGGAATATGCAGTCGGGATACTCACAAACAGTTAAATCCTCTTTGATACAGTAGATAATATCATTAAATGTATCATCCGCGGCGCGGTAACTGTAATCTCCGTCACCGTCATCGGTTTCCAGTATTGTGTTGTTATCTTCCAGATAGTTAGTAAGTTGATCGCGTGTATCAGGGTCAGGCGGGCCGGTGCGGGTTTGGCTTGGCACGGTAAGGGTAAGCGTTGTATTTGAAAAAATAACTACCGCACTGCATTCATCGGTACCGTTGACGGTTAAACAGGGCTGCAGTGAGCAATCACTGCCGGGCGGGCTGGCCGGGCTTCTGGCTTGTGAGACTGCATAAAACAGGTGATCTTTCCAATTGTTCCATAATGCGATCAGTTCGTCATCTGCAGCAACGGCAGCGGAGTTAAGTTGATCGCAGGGTGAAATTGTAGCGGTGAAGAGTAGGCTGGGAGGGAAAGGGAAAGTGCTGCCTGTTTCGTTTATAGAGTCATCGATAGTGAAGGGTATTCTACCGCCATATAATGCGGATGTGTCATCATAGTTTGTATCATCATAGTAGCCGTCGTTCCCGGCAAAAGGCCCGATCGGCGCGGCCCATGGTAAACGGAACTGAAAGTCGCTGTTATTTCTGCCGTATTCGGCGATGCATTCGGCGATTTGTTCGGTAAGCAATTTTAGCTTATCCAGGTAATCCGATCTGGCCAGAATCGCATTCCAGATTTCATCCCGCGTAATATACACAACCTGGTCATTGATCACGGTTTCATTGGTAAACGGACCCTGGGCAATTTCATCGATCGTAAACGCGGTATCGTCGAATACAGCATTATCGGCAAGCCCGACCGCTTCCAGGTAACGAAATGCGTCATAGCTGCCGCCGCAGTTTGGTACATCGGTAGCCGGCAGGTCAATCCGGTTTTGGCCGATCGGCAGTCCGGGCGCGAATACCGCCGCAACCGGGCGGCTGTCTATGGAATCGTTAGGTAATGGTGTAACGCCGTCATTAGCATAAAGCTTCAATAAACCCGGTGTATCGGAGTTTAAAAATGTCCGTTCAGGTCTTTTTTTATATGGGCCGGAAACCGCATACCATAGGCATTCGCTGTTGCTGTCTTTGATCGGGCCGAGATCCAGGGTTCGCCAGGGTAAGCGACCCACGGCATTCGCGTCAGTGGAGCCACAGTTGGAGTCCTGTTCGCCTTCGAGAGTAGCTGAGTTGGTATAATCAGGGCAGGGCAGTACGCCGAATTCACCGGGCACGATTTCATAATGGGTAACTGCATAGGCAATTAAAGCTTCTTTTGCGCGGAGTAAACTGGTCCGGGTTTTGTCCTGTTGTTCCATTTTAACCACGCTGGTATTCCGGCTTAGAATAAATGCGGTGCTGCTGAACAGCAGCAATATCAACATGGTAATCAGCAGGGATGCGCCTTTTTGCATCGATTCCGGTCTGATGGTTGCCATCAGTATGACTTCTCCTGCGGTATCACTCGTCGGGTTTTAGCTTTTCAAGTTTTTCGATGCGCTCTTCCAGTAATTTGATTCTAAAGTCCTGTACCGCAAGCTGAGCTTCATCGAATTCTTCTTTGGGGGAGTCTTTATTTTCTTCGGGATTTATTTCCAGCGGTGCTGTTTCTGTAGCAGTAGTGGCCGGCGGCAGTTCGGCGACCGGTTTTTGCGGCAGTGTTTCTTCATGTGCTTCAACAATCTGACCGGTCTCCAGTGAGTAGATTTGTCCGGGGCGCAGTTTGACCTTATCGCCGTCCGGCAGAGTGACTTCGAACAAGTCGCCACGCACTCGTCTGCTGCTGTTTCTGACCTGTTCGCTAATATTGTTATTACGGAAAGATGCGCTGTTGTTGATCCAGACATCGGCCTGCCCGTTTTCGCGGATAATCACACCATTAAGTTTAAGCCCCGGGAGCGTAATGTCTTCAGTCGGGCTTACCGACGTTTGCGGCACGGTATTATCAAGCTTGTATTGTTCTCTGGCCCGGTTCAGGTCGGCACGTGTTTTTTTGTCGGTGAACAAACGATTAAAATAAGCCCGCTCCTGGGCAAAGCTGATGTTTGCAAACATGCTGAGCACAATAAGTAGCAAGATCATAGTTTTGTGGTGTGCCGCGGTCATGATTTTATCTCTACTGTGTACCAGTCCATTGAGCAGTCGATATTGACATAAGCCGCGCTGGGCCGGTATCGGGCTGCTTCGTCGGGCGAAAGCCTTGAGACAAGCTCGCATGAATTTAATGCATAGAAACCGTTTGCATTATTTTTTAGCGCGCGCAGCAATGCGATTAGATCGCCTTCATGCAGCAGTCCCGCAGCCAGCTGCATTTTTGAGGTATTGATTTTTACACTCTTCGGAATTTTCATGCCGGAAATATCTGCAGGTTCCTGCGGGCTGATCTCATATCGTAGAGACGGCAGCTTCAGGTATTTATTGATTTGCTGGAGCTGTTCTATCCAGCTGAGCCGCTGCTCCTCGCCGATAATGCCTTTTCGTGAATATTTTTGATAACTGTTTACATATTGTTTGTACAGTGCTTTGTCCCGCAGAGCTTCGTTGTAGCGGCGCTTGGCTTTGTTGAAATCGCGTTCGATTGAAGAAAAAACGGACGATTCACCACTGTTGTGCCGTGTGGCCGAAGTCAGGATCATTGCCGATATAAGTGCTGCAATCAACAGCACGATCAGTGGCAGGCGCATTAGTTTCCAGTCGATATTTTTCAAATTTCCTGCTCCTTCACCATCACGAATGCAAACTGGGCATCGGTGTTCTTTCGACGGCCCGAAGTATCCAGCCCCTGGCCGACCATCCTGCTGGCCGGGTCCACATCAAAGGGTAGTTTAACAACATCGATAGTATCGGCTTTTTGTTGTGCTTTAAGGTCGTCAATAAACTCATTGACCCGCTCAACCGCGATACGGGGGTTGCCGTTATAGTCGGTGACCAGTGCTTCGACCAGGACTTTTTCATAGCTCAGTGTTTTACGGCCCATTTGAATGGCTCTTAGCATGCGCTTATCAAGTGGTTTTTTGGTTTCACCAAAGCTGTGTCCGCTGTCCTGCGTTGACAACCAACGGATTTTCTTGATTGCAATCTGAGGGTGTTGGTCAAGTCCGCGCGAAATAGTCTGCATAAACTCAAGCGGGGAGGTATTGTATTTTTCCTGCAGTGTCTCTGCGGTATCGACCGCATCGCGCACATTGTTGACATTCAGATTCAGATCGGAAATGCCTTTAACAATGTCATCGTAAAGCCGGTTATATTTGGTTGTTTCATCCGCCATTTTTTTTCTTTCATTGGACAGCAGATAACTGTCCAGCAGCATCGACAGACTCCATACCGAGGCAACCAGCAAAGTGATCGCCGCAGTGGCATATATTCCTCTGCGTGCTTGTTCGTGATAAAAGTAACGTTTGTCCTGGTGTGTGCCGTAATGCGGTTTTCGATACTTTTCAGCGAGCAGTAAGTGCGCAAACAACCAGTTACTGTAACGGTTTGTGGTCGGGGACTTTATGCCAAGTTCAAATGCAAGGTGGTCTTTGTCGATAATATGATACTGCTTGCGTGTGTCGCTGATCAGGATATTATTCAGCTGCTGATGCTCGCTGCTGGGGGCAATTACATAGACGTTGAGTTTGCGATTGTTATCGACATAATGCTGGTTTTCCAGGTAGCGGATCGTTCTCTCGGTTTCATCGCGCATCACCTCGTAATGGGATACTGAGTCATCACCACCCGGAGCCAGGCGGCTCAGCTTCAGCTTGCCTTTCGCATAAAAAGATTGTCTCAGGTTGCCGGGGATCTGTTGACTGATCACCAGGGCATCCCGGTGCGCCGCGTTTAGCGGTTTTAACAGTGCTTCGCCGACCAGCGGCAAAGAGTAGATGCCCTGTAACGCAACTTTGTGTTTGTGGAGCAGATCGACCCAGGGTTGAAACAGTTTTGCATTGGTCAGTGCAGATATCAGTACGATATCATCACGGCGACCGGTTTTTTCGCGGGTTTGGACTTGTAAGTGAGTATGCGGATATTGCCGAAAATATTTATTAATAATACGTTTTTGTATTGCGGCGCGGTCTTTGCCGTATAAGCGTGGTGTTTTATCAAGGCGAAAGTCTTCCTCGATAATATCGACCAGCAATTTTACCGGGGCTTTTATTTCACGGCTGAGTAGGTTCTCAAAGGCGGTGAAACCTTTATCATCCGGTTCGAATTCTGCAATACCGGTGAATGCATTGCTTTCCCAGCGCATCACGACCATTCGGTAACCGGCAAAATAGAGAATATGTTTCATCGTTACAGCACCGGAAGGTTAACAACCGCTTCATAAATCGGGTTGAATACTGAAATGGCAATCCAGGCAAAAATTAATCCCAGAAAAATAGTTATTGTCGGCATTATCGCTGGTTCGATAGAGTCGATTGCTTCATTAACCTCTTTATCATAAAAATAGCTGACATTCAGCAACGCTTCGCTCATCGCGCCGGTGTTCTCACCGACCCGCAGCATCCTGACCACCAGTGCCGGAAATAATCCGGTGTTGGCAAAACTTAAGCTGATGCTTTCCCCTTCGGATATCTGGTCATGTGCTCTTTCCAGCGCGTTTTCCAGAACGAGATTATTGATGACCTGTTTGCCCATCACGATCGCGTTCAATACAGTAATACCTGAGGCATACATTAATGCAAAATAATTACAGAAGCGGGCCATTTTGATTTTGTAGGAAATAGGACCGATCAACCACAGCTTTAGTTTCAGTCCGTCCCATTTATATCGAAGCCCCTTGCTGTATTTGGTTGCAAGGAAGAACAGCGTTACGATTCCAAAAGGTAATATCAGCAGGATATACCAGTAATGAATAAAAAAATCAGAAGTGTTTTGCAGCAATTGTGTATGCCAGGCAATCTCCTGGCCGGCAAGTTTGATAAACGGTATCAGTTTCGGCACCAAATAAGTCATCAGAAACAGAATCATCAATGTGACTACAACGATCACAAAGCTTGGATATACAGCCATTCTTTTCGCTTTGGTGCGTAACTCGAATTGCCAGCGCAACATTTCGGTCGAGTCTTTTAATACTTTAACAAGCTGGCCGCTGCCTTCACCGACCTGGACCATGCTGATATAAACCGGGCTGAATATTTTGGGATACAAGGCGAGAGACTGGGAAAATGTTTTCCCGGTACCGATATTTTCAATCAGACCGGCGATAATATCTTTAAAAGCTGCATGTGTGGTGCTTTCACGGAGATCCTGAAGTGCATCCACCAGTGGTACACCGGCGGACAGCAGTTGCTCAAGCTGGTAATTGAAAGTAATCAGCTCTTTGTTATCAACTTTATTGAGGCGCCAGCTTAGCAGCGGTTTTTTTTCGGATTTATAACGAATCAGGTCCAGATCCATATTGGATATGCGTGACTCCAGATCGGCCTCATTCGCGGCCTCTATTTGTCCGGAGATAAGCTTGCCACTGGTATCAACCGCTTTGTAAGTGTATTTGGCCATCTGCGTTATTGCATCCTGCCGGTCAGGTCAACGACCCGGGATACTTCTTCGACCGAGGTCAGCCCTAATCTGATTTTCTCCAGCCCGTTTTCGGCCAGTGTGACGAAGCCTTTGGCCAGCGCCAGCTTGGATATTTCACGGTTGGTTGCACGTCGCGCAATCAGTTCATCAAGGTCGGCATCCATATGCAATACCTCAAGAATAGCACTTCTGCCTGAGTAACCCTGATGATTGCAATGCTCGCAGCCGTAGGGCCGGTATAGCTTAAGCGGTTCTTTGGGGTCGGCTTTAAGCAGCAGCTTTTCAGACTCGGATGCCTCATAGGGTTGCTTGCATTTATTACACAGCAGCCTGATCAGCCGTTGCGCAACCACACCGATGATGTTGCCTGCCATAATGTCCGGTAATACGCCGATATCCAAAAGCCTCGGTACAGCGCCTATCGCGGAATTGGTATGCAATGTAGAGTATACTTGGTGTCCGGTCATTGCGGCTCTAAAGCCCATATCGGCGGTTTCTTCATCACGGATTTCGCCAACGAGAATTATATCCGGGTCCTGTCGCATTATAGAACGTATGCCGTTTGCAAAATCCAGTTTGACCGCTTCGTTTACAGAGGTTTGCCGGATCATCGGCATTGGATATTCGACCGGATCTTCCAGTGTCATAATATTCACGCCTTCAGAGTTCAGGTAACTCAGCATGGAATATAATGTCGTTGTTTTACCGCTACCGGTTGGGCCGGTGATCAGAATAATACCTTCGGGGCGCGCCATAATCAGTTTAAGGCTGGCCAATGCCTGTTCTGAAAATCCGAGCGATTCAATCGGCACGATACCTTTCTGCCGATCCAGAATACGCAATACGATGTTTTCACCATGAGAGGTCGGCTGTGTGGAAACCCGGAAGTCGATCGGGCGACCGGATATTGTCAGAGAGATACGACCATCTTGAGGTGCCCGGGTTTCGGCGATGTTCATGCGGGACATTACTTTAAGGCGCACCGCGATTGCGAGCCAGTAATTTTTATGCAGGCTTCTGATTTGTCGCAGCACGCCGTCTATACGATAACGAATTCGCAAAAAACCCTCTTCAGGTTCAAAATGGATATCCGATGAGCCGCGTTTAACCGCGTCCGAGAGCATCGCATCAACCAGTCTGACCAGAGGGTGACTGTATTCATCGCTTTCAGCGAGCAGGCTGTCATAATCGACTTCCCCGGTTTCGATTTCATGCAGGATGCCGTCGACTGACAGTTCGTGACCGTAAAACTGATCGATAGAGTTTTCTATTTCGATCTCGCCTGCCAGCAATGTTTTAATCTGGATACGGCCGCCGATATAAGCCCGCACCCTGTCCAGGGTGGGGAGATCGTAGCTGTCGATTGTGGCGACCGTCAGTGAATTTGTGTCCGGGTCGTGGCTGATAGGCAGTACTTTAAGTTTACGGGCAAGCTCTTTTGGAATGAGCTTTAATGCTTCCGGGTCCGGTACAGCGGTAATCAGTTCTACGCTTTCCTGGCCAAGAACTTCTCCAAGCACATCGCGCATCACCGCCTCGGTGGCGAAACCGAGGGATACGATTATTTTGCCCAAAGGTTTATTGGTGCGTCTTTGCTCGGTCAGTGCAATTTGCAGCTGATCGGTTGTGATCACACCTTGCTCGATTAAAATTTGCCCAAGTAGTTTGCGTTTTTGTGATTTATCGAGCATCAGTTTTTTCTTGTGGGCGTAGCGCGTTCAGCCTTTCAGTGACACTTTCTTTGTCAAAAAACGCTTTACGTTGTGATGCCAGGTTCAATGCCTGGTCATAAAAACGAGCGGCTTCAGATTTTTGTCCAAGATGGTCGAGACTGACTGCAAGATTGTAAATATAGTCCGGGTTCTCCGCTTCAAGCCGGTAAGCATTGAAGTAAGCCTGTTGGGCTTCAGCCCAGTTACGTTCTCCCGCATAGATATTACCCAAGGTAAAGTGCAGGTGTGCTGATGACGGTTTCTCCGATAGCAGTAACTTAATACGCGATTCTTCACTGACTGTATCAGTACTGGGCTGTTGCGATAATGTGCTCAGGCCTGCGATTGCGAGATCATCCTTGGGGTTAAGTTCCAGCAGTTTTTGATAAAGCTGTCTGGCTTCGCCGTACTGAGCTCTGCTCATGCTGATCGCGGCGAGACCGAGCAATGTATCGCGGTTCTTCGGAGCTCGTGCGAGTGCTTGTCGGTATGCGACCTCGGCAGTGTCTAACTCACCATTATTATATGCGCGATATCCGCGACCAATGATGTCCTGCAAGGGTTCGCGACGTTGGGTTTTACGGATACTGAATTGGCCTTGCGAGGAAACATTATCCGTTCTGCGTGCAGTAGTCGTGTTTGTTGTTAGGTTACGTGACCTGTTATTGGCGGTTTGCCGTGGTTTTTTCGGGGCAGCAGGTGGAGTGGAAGATATGGTTTCGTCGCTTAAGCTGTCTTTAAGAATGGTCCCATAATCTTCCTGCTCAATCAGCAACTCCGGGTCGACTGTGTCATCAGGGCGGGTCGCGACAGGTTGCTGCTGTGTCGGCGTTGACAGTCTGGGTTTTTGGTTGATAACGATCGAGCTGTCACTGAATTTTGAAATATAATCAAATGCATACAGGCCGGCTACAGCGACAAATGCCAATACCATAATGACGATCAGCCAGGTCATTCGGTTGCGGTTATTGGGTCCGAATGCTTTATTTGCAAATAGTTGTGCAGCCTGTTGTTGATCGCTGACGGGTCCGGCTTTTTGCGCATGCCAGTTTTGTGTCAGCGATTCGCTCTGATGTTCATTGGGCGATGTCGCTTCGTCAAAAAAAACATTTTTTTCTGTAGCAACAGGAGATGGTGTTGGTGCTGCAGGTGATTCATCGCTGTATTTTTCGATGGCGGCACGGTGATCATTGTCATTCAAAAACTCTTCAAGCTCACTGGCCAATATGCTTGTGCGTTCACGGTTGAACTGAGTTGTACTGATGCCGTCCTTAAAATCTGTTGTTGATGGTTCAAACGGCTCAAGCTCAAGTTCCGTCTTTGTTAACTGGGTTTCGGCATTAGTTTCGACGGGTTGTGAAGCGTTATCAGCATGGGATGCAGCAGGTGCTGTAGTCGGATCAGGCGATTCTATCTGGGTTTCATCTGCATTGAACGGCAAATCCTGGTTGTCTTCGATTTCAGTCGCTTGACTAATGGTTTCTGTCAGCGTTTGATCCTGTTCTTGCTGCTGTATGATTTGGGGTTGCTGTTCATCATGTGCTTCAACTTCAGTTGCATCATCATCGGGTGTAAGCACCGGCGGTTCTACCCGGGTTTCAACTTCAGTGACTGCGCTTGCAGAAGCGTCAACGTCTTCTATTTCAGTTTCAAAAGTGGTCGCGTCTGTGCTTTGCTGATTTACATCCGGCTGTCTTTGAGGTGCATGCTCCAGCTGCGTGGCTTCTTCAAGCTGGGTTGCATCCAGTTCGGTCTGTTCAGGTGCTGATGAGCCAGATTTATCTGCTTGTGTCGCTGCGGAATCACGGTCTGACTTTGCTTGTTTTTCAAGCTTGTCCTGAGCCGCTTTTTTGAGCGCATCCAACAACAAACTCATCGATATTGTCCTCTAAGGGGTGCCGGAGGCTTGTGCCGGTGCAGGCAGGAATTTTTTGAAATGTTTTAAGTCACCGTCCAGGCTGGGCTCTTTAATCACGGTGGTGCGCAAAAAAATCACCAGCTCGGTTTTGCTGACCTGATCATTTCTGAATTTAAATGCTTCACCAACTCCGGGAATTCTGGATACGCCCGGTACCGCATCGGTATCCTTATCGATCGAATCCTGCATCAGTCCGCCTATTATCGCGACCTGGTTGTTGTTCAGGCGTAGCACGGATTCCATTTCCCGCACTTGTATTTCAGGAATCTGGCTGATCACACCGGCGTTGGCCAGTGCCGGATTTGGGTCGTTAACAAATTGAAGAATTCTGGAGATCGTGGGTCTTATATTTAAAAGTACTTCACCGCTGTCGCTGATAAAAGGTATCAACGACATAACCAGGCCCACCGGAACAGTGCGCACATCCGTCTCAAAGTTAGTGATGGTGGACACCTGATTCTGGCTGGTTTCAACTTCGATCGTGAAATAAACCCTGTTGTCGACCACTTTCAGAATTGATGTCTGGTTGTTCAGTGCCATAATTTTAGGGCTGGATAGCACCTTTACATCGCCGAATTGTTCAAGCAAACGTACCGAGGCGGAAACATTAAAATCATCCTCCTGGTCTGCATAGCTCAGTACCAGGGTTGGGGCTGCATTAAGGTTGCCACCCAGTAACTGCTGTTCAAGGCTGAAACCGTCGTTCAGATTATTTGCCAAGCGGCTCCAGTCAACACCGGCCTGATAGGTGTTGTTAAGGTTAACTTCGGCGATGGTTGCTTCGATCAGGACCTGCCGTTGAGCGCTATTGACGACTTCGTCGATAAATTTCTGCACATCGACATGCTGTTTTGACGTGGCGCGAATCGAAATCAATCCCGTTTCGGCGTTTACTACCACGCTTTCACCGATTAATGCATCACCCTTGCCGATTCGTTGACCCCGGCTGTCGCCGATAATCGATGCAATATTGACAAACAAAGTACGCCAGAATGAGTGTTGTGAGTCGTTGACCACATTAAGCACGGAGTTGTTGGAGCCACCGCTATTGCTGCCACCGCCGGAAACATCAGCTGTGCCGGATGCGGCGATTTGGGTGGAAACATCCACCCGGCCTGTGCTGGTTCGGCTTAAATTCAGATATGAAACCTTATAGGTACGTAAAAAAGGTTTATCCGCGGCTACAACTAAATTATTACCTTCAATTTGATAACGAATATTAGTCTGTTTTCCGATACGGTCGAGAATTTGCGGTAATGTCTGATCAATTGCATTAATCGTAATGGTGCCTTCGATATCGTCATAGACATCAAGATTCAGCTTCGCGTCACGGGCCAAAGCGAACAGCAGTTCTTTTAGCGGCACCTCATTGACAATCACGGTGTATGTGCTGAGTTCGGCTGCAGTTGCCGGCGGGGGTAATACCGGTGCACGGATAACCGGTGGCGGAATTTTATCAGCAGTGGAGTCGCCGGTTTTAGCCGGAGCCGGCGTTGGTTCCCGGTCCATACCGATATGACCTTCGGACATCGGCGGCACCTGTTTTGCGCCACAGCCGGCAATTAAGATTGAGGCTAATACAAGAAGAGCCGGTTTGAGCGCGTACATGAAATCATGTTTATTATAATTTGATATTTGCATGGCTTAACTGCTTGTCTGCATTTGTTTCTTTCCGCAGCCCCCGGATGCTGCGGATCATGAATGGCCGGAATCGCTCAAATGCGTACGGCATGTTTTCCAGTTTGGCCAGGGCTTCGGCCCGGGAACCGAATAACTGGTATAGCACTCCCAGCATGTTTTTTCCGTCTACTATGGCTTCATAAACGAATATGTCTTTAATATCAACCGTTTTTGGCAGATCTTTAAGATAATCATTAAGGCGCTCCGAAGAAGAGGCGCTCAGCATCATCAACTGAATGCTGTATTGTCGTGGGTTGCTGTGATGCAGCCAGTCCCGTGTCACAACGATACGGCTCTGCAGCGCGGATGCCGGCAGCAGCTCGGCTTCGGCTGGCTCGAAGCTGTTATTTTCAACTATTTCCTGCGTTGGGGCTGCGATCTCCGGGGGGGTGGAGACTATCGGGTCGGGTGTTTTTTCAGGGCTTATGCTGTGCGAGGTTGCTGCAATGTCCAGGTTTTCTTTGGTAGGCTGTGTCTGTTCGGGTTCAGCGATTTCCTCTGTAGAGATCGAGCTTTCTGTTTCTGTTGTTGCGTCGGCCGCAGGTGTTGTAATGTTGATTGCATTATTAATCTGGCCAAGCTCCGGGTAATAGGGTTTTTTATCCCGAGCGGTTAATGTCCAGGTGACTGAAACCAATAAAGCTCCGGCGGTCAGCCCGATCAGTGCGCCAAACAGCGTTTGCCTTGAAACCGGCCGTATTTTACTGAACTGGCTGTCTTTTGCTGCTTTGCGCACATGCTTGACATTGAGCAGGGTAGTGCCTTCAGCATAAGCGGCTATCAGGGATTTATCAGCGAGAATATTGATGCGTCTTATCAGGCCCTTGGAATGACGTGCAATCGCTGCACTGGTTTTTTCATCGAATATATCCGGGCCGTGATAACCGGCATTGCGCATTCGGAAATTTAAATAGTCTTTAATCTGTGTGCGGGTCAGTGGGTTCAGGTAAAAATTATGGGCAATGCGCTCTTTTAACTGGCGGATGGCGTTATCTGAAAGTTTGCTGTCGAGCTCAGGTTGCCCGAAAAGCACGATTTGCAATAGTTTGTGCTGATCCGTTTCCAGGTTGCTGAGCAGCCGGATTTCCTCCAGGGTTTCCAGCGGCATATTCTGTGCTTCTTCAATTAAAACAACAACTTGACGGTCGGCACTGTATTTTTCCAGTAACCATTGCTGGAGTAATTGCATGACTTCCAGCTTGCTTTGCGGCTGTTGTATCAGCCCGACTTCGAAGCCGATCACATTGAGTATATTCTCCGCCGATATGCTGGGGTTACCGATATAAATGGTTTCCACGCTATCCGGCAGTTTTTCCTCAAGCATCCGGCACAGCATGGTTTTGCCGGCACCGACTTCGCCGATGACCTTAGTGATACCCTCGCCGCTTAATACCACATAGTTAAGTGCGTCCAGTACCGAGCCGCGTTCAGCACCGCTGTAAAACAAAGTGGTATCCGGTGTGATTTTGAATGGCGGTTTGGATAAACCAAAATGTGTGTAATACATAAGGTCGGCCCTAATACGCTTTAAAATCGGGTGGAAAACAAAGGTTATTTGTCAGCATTTTTATGTAACGGGCTTAGCGTAAATTCAGTTTTTCCAGACGGCTATATAAAGTGGTGCGATTCATTTTCAGGAGCTTCGCGGCTTTGCTCAGGTTGCCCTGGCAATGTTCCAGAGCGATACTGAAATATTGTTTTTCAAGATTTTGTAAATGTTCTTCCAGCACAAAGTCCTCGCTTAAAACCTGTTGCAGCAGATCCTGCTGATTGGTGCTGACCGGAGACACATCCGCCTCCATACCGGTTTCGGAGATCTCCATCTCGGCCATCAGTTCACTGGTGCTGACATTTTTGGCCGGATATTTAGTGCCGAGGCGAATTACCAGATTACGCAATTCTCTGACATTGCCCGGAAAGCTGTACTTTTCCCAGCACTTAAGTGCCGGATCATCCATTGTGAAAGGCGGTACGGTGCCCGCATAAACCTCTTTAAAGTGCTCCAATAACAAAAACCGGTCATCGCCGCGCTCGGCGAGTGGGGGGACTTTAACGGTCAGTATACTCAGGCGGTGGTACAGGTCCTGGCGAAAACGTCCGGTACGCACTTCCTCAGACATATCTTTATTGGTTGCTGCGACAATACGCGCCCTGGAGTTGCGGGCCCGGGTTTCACCCAGGCGGTAGAACTCACCGTTTTCAAGGACACGTAGCAATTTGGCCTGCAATTCGAGCGGCAATTCACCGATTTCATCGAGAAATAAAGTGCCCTCACCGCTCTCTTCGAAAAATCCGGCCCGATCTTTGGCGGCGCCGGTGTATGCGCCTTTGGCGTGACCGAACAGTTGGGCCTCAAGCAGGTCTTTGGTGAAGGCCGCGCAATTGATTACATAGTAGGGCTCTGCAGAACGTTGGCTGCTGTCATGCAGCATTTGTGCGATCAGTTCTTTACCGGTGCCCGACTCCCCTTCGATCAATATCGGAAAAGGCGCATCGGCAAACTGGTTGATTTGCGCATTAAGCATATCCATGACCGAGCTTTTACCGATAATAGAGGACTTGGGGCCTTCGGTTTTTTCGCTGCTCTCAGCATCCAGCAGTAACAACTGATGCGACAGGCGTGATTTCAATAGCTCTGCATCACAGGGTTTGGGAATAAAGTCCGTGGCACCGAGCGTTAATGCATGCTGGATATTGGCTTTCGAGTCTTGCCCGGAAAGCACCAGAATTTTCATTTTTGAATTGTGTGCGAGCAGTTCCGGAATCAGTGCAAAACCTTCGTCCGGGGTATGGGGTACCGGCGGCAACCCCAGATCGACCAGGGCGAGCCCAAACTGCCTGTCAGTGCCGCTGAGCTTGGACTTGGCTTCGTTGCGGGAATCAGCGATTGTTACATCGTAATCATCTTTGAGCAGAAAGCCCATTGTATCAGCGATGATTGGGTCGTCATCCACCAGTAACAGTCCGGGTTTCGGTTGTGCGGCCATAATGTTGTTTATTCTCTCCAAAAAATCCTGAAAACGGTTTGTGTTTGCTGCTGATCCGGCATTGTTTATTTATTATCGGATTGATTGCCTTTTAACTGTCTGATTAATAAGAAAAAAATCTTAATTGACGGCCTGTTGTCCATGAAACGTGCGGGCCAGGCAGCCGAATCGTTTATGATAGTCGCGAATATATGAAATTGCATCCTTGATGACTTATTGATGAAAGGAGCCTTTGTTGTTTGATATCGCACTTTATCAGCCGGAAATTCCACCCAACACCGGGAATATTATCCGCTTATGCGCAAACTTTGGGAATCGTCTGCATTTAATTGAGCCGCTGGGTTTTGAGCTGGATAACAAACGCTTACGCAGGGCAGGGTTGGATTACAAGGAGTGGGCCGGGGTTGAGCGGCACTCGGATTATGCGTCATTTATTGAGAACACGCGCCCACAACGAATTTGGGCGCTGACGACTAAAGCCCGGCAGTGCCTGCATCAGGTGGATTTTGCGCCGGGGGACATGCTGTTGTTTGGGCCGGAGACACGCGGATTACCGGCGGATATATTGCAGGATATAACAGAACGTTATTGGTTGCGGATTCCAATGCAGCCTCAAAGCAGAAGCCTGAATTTATCCAATGCCGCAGCGATAGCCTGCTATGAAGTTTGGCGGCAGTTGAATTTTGCGGGTGGGCGATAATTCTTTGAAATCATAATAGCCGATCAGATCGGCAGCAGATTTAAAGTTGTTCCGGTTTGGGTTCTCGCATCAGCAGGGTTTCGACGGCTGTCGCCGGTGGGGTGCCGTCATGCAATACTTTATAGACCTGTTCGATAATCGGCATTTCCACCTGCCGCGCTTTGGAAAGGTGATAAGCCGCCTGTGCCGTTTTAACCCCCTCAACCACCTGGCCGATTTCAATCAGCGCGGTCGCCAGTGTTTTATTCTGTGCGAGTAACAGCCCGAGGCGACGATTGCGGGATTGGTCGTCGGTACAGCTCAATAGCATATCACCCATGCCGGCCAGGCCGGTCAGTGTTTCGGCTTTGGCGCCCATGTTCACCGCCAGTCGTGTTATTTCCGCGAGGCCGCGGGTCAACAGTGCGGCTTTGCTGTTTGCGCCGAGCCCAAGGCCATCGGATATGCCGCTGGCTATTGCAAGCACGTTTTTAAGTGCGCCGCCGAGTTGTGCGCCGGTGATGTCTGTCGAGGTATAAGCGCGGAACCAGCGGTTATGCAAATGTCCGGCTACCGTTTTTGCCAGTTCCGGGTGGCTGGAAGCGACTGTGGTGGCGGTCGGCAGGCCGCGGGCGACCTCGCCGGCGAAATTCGGGCCGGTGATAACGGCTAATTTGATACCGTCGCCAAGTACTTGTGCGGCCACTTCGCTCATTAGCAACTGCGAATCGGTTTCCAGACCTTTTGTAGCCCAAACCAGGTTGCCGGTATGACGTATTGCATCGGCATGCTGCTGTAGCAAGGTGCGAAAGCCATTGCTTGGCACGGCAAACAGTGGGATATCGGCTGCTGATAATACTGCGTTTATATCCCCTGTGACTTGCAGGCTTTCGGGTAAGCGGATATCGGGCAGATATTTTTTGCATACCCGCTCTCGCGCCAGTTCGGACAGGTATTGCGTATTTCGGCCCCAAAGGGCTGTGCGGTGGCCGTTATTCGCCAGCAATATCGCCAGCGCGGTACCCCAGGAACCGGAGCCAATGACAGCGAAGGACAGTTCTTTGCTCAGCATGTCCGGGTAAACGAATAATGTCCGGCAATGAGTCCGGCAGAATCAGTGCTTGGACTCAGACGAGAGGTTAGCGCCCGGCTTGTCCGTCTGGGTTTTTTGCAGGTGTTGCTGGTAAAGCGCATCAAAATTAATTGGCGCCAACAGTAATTGCGGGAACCCGCCGTGTTCCACCGCGCTGGAAATGGCCTCACGGGCATAGGGAAAAAGGATATTCGGGCAGAAGCTGTTGACTGTCGCTGCCAGCTCCTGTTGGGAAAATCCGTTTAATGTGAACAGACCCGCCTGTTTTAACTCGACCAGGTAAACGGTTTTATCCGAGTCTTCGGGTGTAGCGGTCACCGTAATATTTAATATGACCTCATAGGTTTTTTCATCCAGTTTCTGTGCTTCAGTACTGAGCTGCAGGTTAATCTGGGGCTGATTCGGCGGTTTGGAGAAATACTCTACCGGGTTGGGGGACTCGAAGGACAGGTCCTTAATGTAGATTTTCTGCAGCGAAAATTGCGGTTCCTCAGATTTTTTGTCGGTCTCTGTGCTCATAAGCGGCTCATATTAATCGGCTTGGATACGAATGATATCGCGGTTTTTGCCCTGTGTGCTACGCGCGGACCATCGGCAGGCTTTCATCCTGCCAGGCAAACAGTCCGCTTTTCAGGTAAGAAACATTTTCATAACCCATTGTTTTCAGCTTATTACAGGCTGATGGGGAAATATTACCGCTTTTACAATATGCAATAACCGGGGATTTTTTGTTTTTGATGATTTCCGGGGCCTGTTCTTCCAGTTGAGCAAACGGAATATTTTTGGCGTTTAATATATGGCTGGTTTTGTATTCCGGCGTATCCCGCACATCCAGTATTATCGCATCTTCATCATTAATCAGTCTTACGGCCTCTTTGGCGCTGACTCCGCCAGGGCCGCTTTTGCGGCGCAGTTCGGTGATGATAATAAATGTAATAACCGCGGCCAGCATGGCAAATAAAAACGGGTGATTATTTACAAATTCGAGTAGTTGCTGCATTTGCCTGACGGATCCGGGGTTTGTGTACAGGGTTCGGGGCCACAGTTGTGAAACACGGCTGCTTACCGGCGGTCGAGTTTAGTAAACCCTATCGTGAATGGCAAATCCAATATATCCGGGCTGGCGCTGTTGCTTGTACAGCGTGATAATGTGCACCCTGGAGAAATAGGGTCGTGTGAAAAAACCGCGGCGAAATAACCTGCATATAATCAGAGCATGCGAAACAGGCTTTTTTTTACGATCTTGCTGGTATTGATAAGTTTGAGCCCCGGTGGATTACCGCTGGCGGATGATGGACGGATAGCCACCGAAACCAGCAGGCTTGAAAAGATACGTGAGCAGATCAAAACAGTTTTGAGCACGCTTAAATCCAAGCAGGATGAGCGTGGCGGACTGGAAAATCAGCTGCGTAAAACTGAAAAAGCCTTGGGTGCCCGAAACCGCAAAATTCGCGAGTTGGGGCGCAAAATTAAAGCTGCGCGCAAAGAGCTCAGGGCGTTGGAGGTGCAACAGAGTTCGCTGAATAAACAACTCAGCGGGCATAAGCAAAAACTGGCGGCACAATTGCGCTCAGCTTATTTTGCCGGTAATCAGGAGCAGCTTAAGCTGTTATTGAATCAGCAGGACCCATCGGCATTAGCGCGGGTATTGAAATACTATGAATACCTGAGTAATGCGCGCGTAAAAACGATAGAGGAAACGCAGACAATATTAGAGGACCTGGATCAAGTGGCGGCCTCTATCCGTAAAGAGACCACGCGGCTGGAGTCGTTGAAGCAGGAGCAAGAGCAGGAGCGGCGGGTATATGCAGATGAACGCAAGCAACGCCAGGCATTGCTTGCCCGGATCAACAGTCAAATCAGTGAGCACCAGGATAAGGTTGATGTGTTGCGTGCCGATGAGCGCCGCATCCGGGAGTTGCTGGCTTCATTAAGCGGTGTGTTTGCCGATATTCCGGTAGACACTGAAAACCTGCAAAGCTTTTCTACAAAAAAAGGTCGCTTGCCGTGGCCGGCCAAGGGGCGGTTTTTAAATCATTACGGTCAGCCGCGGGCAAGCGGTGATTTGATTTGGCAGGGAATACGCATCTCGGCAAACCCCGGCAGTGATGTGCGGGCCGTGTCACATGGGAGAGTTGCATTTGCTGATTGGCTGCCCGGTTTCGGTTTAATATTGATTATCGATCATAATCAGGGGTATATGAGTCTTTATGGTCATAATGAAGCGTTATATAAGGAAACCGGTGATTGGGTAAATGCCGGTGATATTATTGCCAGCGTCGGTGATACCGGTGGTGAAGCGCAGGCGGTTTTATATTTTGAGATACGCCATCAGGGTAAGCCAGTGGACCCATCAGTGTGGTGCCGATCGCAAGCCGGGTGACTGTTGTATATGCAAATGAACCGGCGTGCCGGCTTCAGAAAGGTGTTAAGATGCAATGATTAATTCTGGATTGAGTTGGGGTAAGAGCATGTTTAATAAGCGCGGCATGGCGATGGCCTGCCTGTTCGTGTTGGGTCTAAGTCCGGCGTTTACCAAAGAAGAGCCTGTACAGCGGGATATTCCATATGACACTTTGCGCACATTTACAGAAGTGTTCGCCCGCATCAAAACGAATTATGTCGAACAGGTTGATGACGACACATTGTTGGAGAATGCGATCCGCGGCATGTTGTCCGGCTTGGATCCGCATTCGGCCTATCTGGACCCGAGCGAGTTTACGGACCTTCAGGAAAATACTTCCGGTGAATTCGGTGGCCTGGGCATAGAAGTCACCATGGAAAACGGTTTTGTTAAAGTCGTTGCACCAATAGATGATACACCTGCGGAGCGTGCCGGTATCCAGTCCGGTGATCTTATTATCCGCTTGGGTGACCGCCCGGTTAAAGGGCTGAGTCTGAATGAAGCGGTTAAGCTGATGCGCGGAAAGCCGGGGACGCAGATCGAACTCACGATTGTACGTGAGGGCGTCGATGGGCCGTTTAAAGTGGCATTGGAGCGTGATGTTATTCATGTGAAGAGTGTGCGTAGCGAGTTACTGGAGGAAAATTTTGCGTATATCCGGCTGTCGAATTTCCAGGTGAAAACCGGTGCAGATTTACTGGAGACAATCGAAAAACTCAAGAAACAAAACAAATCGGCGCTGAAGGGTTTGATTCTTGATCTCAGAAATAACCCGGGTGGTGTGTTATCCGCAGCGGTTGATGTTGCGGATGCTTTTCTGGATTCCGGGTTGATTGTTTACACTAAGGGCCGTACCGAAAGTGCAGGACTCAAATATAATGCGACTCCGGGGGATGTTTTGAATGGTACGCCTATTGTTGTTTTGGTAAACAGTGGTTCGGCGTCAGCGTCAGAGATTGTCGCCGGTGCAATTCAGGACCATGTGAGAGGCATTGTTATGGGCTCGGCCACTTTCGGAAAAGGTTCGGTGCAGACGATTCTGGAGTTAAACAATCGCTCGGCGGTGAAGTTAACCACTGCGCGCTACTATACGCCAAAAGGCCGTTCAATACAGGCAGAAGGTATTGAACCGGACATCAAGATAAAACGTGCGCGGGTTGAGTTGCTGGAAAAAGCCGATGAAGTCTCGCCGTTAAAAGAATCCAATCTTGCCGGGCACTTAAGCAGTACTGATGAATCCGATAGTGGGAGTAAAGGAAATAATAAAAATCTTGAGCAGAAAAGCCCGCCGAAAAACCTGGCAAGCCGTGACTATGAGTTGTTTGAGGCGTTAAATTTGCTGAAAGGCCTGAACATTTTGCAGTCAAGATGACTCTGTAATCCTCTGTAGACCGGTGATTTTGTTTTTTTTACGTAACGCGTTATATGGGCTGATATTTTTACTGGCCGGATACGCGGTTGCTGAACCGGTACCGGTTAGCATCGTACTGGATGATGTTGGTTATAGCCTTAAGCGCGGCAAATATGCTATCGAGTCAACCGGTGTACTCAGTTATTCAATTTTACCCACTGCACCCCATGCCCGGGTGCTGGCTGAATTTGCCCATCGGCATGGCAAGGAAGTGTTGCTGCATATGCCAATGCAAAGTACGCAGAATCATAGCAATGAACCATATTCACTGACTCCTGTAATGAATGAGCAGGCTTTTCGGGGGGCTGTGCAACATCATATCGCTGCAGTGCCGCATGTTGCCGGCGTGAATAATCATATGGGTAGTCTGCTGACACCGATGCGCGCACAAATGATGTGGTTGATGCAGGAGCTGAAGCAGTCCGGGTTGTTTTTTGTTGATAGCCGTACCACCCATCATACAGTAGCCTCATTGGTCGCTGCTCAGCATGGCGTGCCGTTTTTCGAGCGTGATGCATTTCTGGATAACGAAAAAGACCGGCTATCAATCGAACAGGCCTTGCAGCGGTTTTTAAAGCTCGCAAAAAAACAAAAAGGCGGCCTTGCTATTGCGCATCCTTATCCGGCGACACTGGCTGTTTTGGAGTCCGCTTTGGTTGATTTGCCTGAACAGGGTATCCGGCTGGTATCGGTGGCTGAGTTGATTCGTCTGAGGTCGGCTCCAGGCTCCACCGGACTTGCGCAAACCGGTGTCGCTCAATAATCAGACCACTCAAGAATTTCCAGGTGCTTGCGCAGTTGGGAAACATTCCGAAATTTTTTCAGGATTAACGATTTTTTAAGGCCGCAACATATGTCTTTAACCGTCTGTGGTTGTCTGGCATATAGCCTGGCTCCACCGATACTGTCATAAAAAACCCGGATAATATCGCAGATATCATCCTTGCGGTTTTCCCGGCTGGGTGTTGACCAGTTATAGAAGTCCACCAGTTTTACACTGAAGTTCAGGCCAAAGCGGCTCACAATGATATTTTGCATATGTAAATCGCCGTGATATTCATTGAGCAGGTGAATTTGTTCAACGCCCTTAACCAGTGCATACAGCAGGTGTAACCCCTGGTAAGCGGTCAGGCGTTTACCACGAAACTGTCCGATAAAGTCCTGTAGAAGCGCGCCCTTTACGTATTCGGAGATCAGCGCGGTAATACGCGCTTTACGAAAAATAAGCTGCTCTTCGGTATGGTATTGGATCAGAATGGGGCATTGGCGCAGTTTATGAAGTTTTTTTGCGTAAAAACGTGATGTTTTTTGGCGAAGGTTGCGCTGTGGGAAGAACAGTTTTGCCGCACGTTCAATCCCGGTGCTCAGTTCACGGATTTTATAGACTTCGCCCTCCCAGCCTGATCCGAGCATGTCCAATATCTCGTATTTGTTGGCAATCACGCGGCCCGGTCTGAGGTTAAAGCACTGAATCACGTCCTTGCTGCCTGGCATTCGACTGTCCAAGGGTAAGTGTTGAATGGTTGACTGCTAATATTTTATGAAGAAAACCTCTGTCTGTCAGCTTATGAATTAATGAAGTGCATTGTGTTGGCGGCCCCGTTGTCGGGGCGCCGGTGAAGGAAGCTGGAACAGCTTAATTTATGGTTGAGTTAGTAAGAGTGGAGCGGCCGTAACGATCAGACTCGCATTGCTGTTTTTGAGAAATGCTGTCCCGGTGGTCAAACAGTTGCAGTGGAGGGTCAAGTTTATAGGCGTTATAAATATCAGCGATACGCCCATTGGTGCGCATCTCATACAGCGCACAATTAATTCTGGCATGTAAACCGGTGTGTGCGGACGTTTTTGGAATGCTATAGTAGTGCGCGACGACTTGCGGATAAAAGTAGTCCGCAAGCTCCCATTCCGGTGCTCCTTTTGCGTCCAGGTAAGTTTGAACAGTGGCGATATCAGTTGTTGCGATAACTGCATTTTTCTTTTTGGAAAATCGCTTAACAATGCGTTTGTAATTCTTCAGAGAGACTTTGTTTAAAGTCTGGTCGGTATCGAAAATTGAAAAATAGCGATGATCTTTTTTTGTCAGAATCGTCTGTTTGTTTAAGTCATCATATTCTACCAATTCGCCAGCCTTGCCTTTATGCACGATGAAGTAAACCGTGCTGTCCTCAAAGCCGTAGAGCATTGGCGGCAATAACTCTTTGCCCATGGTCTCGCTAACTCCGGGTATCGCCAGCAAATCAAACCGCAGGTCGGAGTTTTTATAAGTGAGGGTTGGGAAGGTTTTTGTGTTAAGCCAGTGAATGTCGTAACCGAATGTACCGACGGCTTCTTCAATGATTTCTTTGGCAGGGCCGGAGGTGGTTTTGGTTTCGTTATTCAGAAATATATCAGGGGGTGACTGTGGGTGAAGTGCATTTAGCGTGGCAGAATAAATCGCCTGCGAAAAAAATGCACTGCTCAGAAAGATTATAAGTCCGCGTAGATGCATAAATGCCGCTCCTGCAAATAATAGTACTGAATGTACAAGTGTTGGCCGGGAAACTAAGGAATATGAAAGACAGCTCCCGCCCAGTAATTCGGCAAACGCAGATGAATCTTTAAGAAGCCAATAGGGTTCGCACTTACGCGCGCAAAATATGCGCGCTATGCGAGAAGCGCCGGTGTTATAGGTGGTTTGTTATTGCACATACTAAAGATAAGTTGTTATTTGGACTGATTGATAAACTCCAATGCGGACAGCCGAAGTCTCTTTGCGATGTCATTGCTAAGTATCAGCAGATCGGAGGAAGGTAAAGCATAATAAGTGCTTTTATCCAGAAGTACCGTCTTGGTTTTATCTGATGTGACCAGTTTCGACTGAATTTTTTTATAATAAAGCCCGCGTTTTAGGTAAAGCATGGCCGCATATTTCGGGCGTTTTTCGACCCGGCGTGCCTGGGTTTTGGTTATAGACTGCCAAAGAGAATTGAGAGCATTGTCGTTCAAAGTGGTGTCCTCAAGCTCCGGATTTGCCTCTGAGAGCACGGCCTGATCATAGACACGCTTTGAGAAGTAAACATCCACTTCCTCTTTTAATTTATGTTTCCTGATATTATTCGGGTCGTCTATGAAATAACGCCGCATAAGAGAGAGCGAGTCTGCGGTCAGAGTATCAATAGCCTGCTTAACGATTGCACCATTTTCTGAATACAGCGCATTTGTGATTTGTTGTGCGGGGTTATTGGGGCAGTTGTCACGTACAGTTTGAAAGCTGGGTCGCAAATCATAAGATGTTACAAACTGCTGCTTATAAATTCGTTTGAAGAGTTTTTTGTCTCTCACAGGCTGACGCGTGCCGGGCAGGCGATAGATTGTTAATTTGGTTGCCATCCATAGGCGCGAGAATATTGGGTCAGCGGAGACATTGTTAAAGAAAAACCGGATTGAAACATGCAGAATCGCGTTTGGTAGCGGCTGGTCCTCGGCTTTGGCTTTATTGGTTTCAGACATTAATGCAAGCGCAGAAATAGGCGCATTCGACCGCGTGAAGGTGGTTTTTTGAGCCGGAATACCGGCCAGTGCCGTTGTTATTCGCGTATATACATCCTCGCGGACTTTTTGGTAATCAATCAGTGCATGTAATTTTTCAGGATCGTAATGCGGTATTGATTCACCCGGCTTCATATAGCTGAAGTGAAACGGGATAGGGTCATTGAAGCCGATGGATGCGCCGGGTGGTTTCGTGCGTTTATTATTACAGTTGGCGAAGTCGAGGATCGTATCCCGTTTCGGCAGCAGTAACACGTTAACCGGATATTTGGGTATATCGATTCTGGCCTCTATATGCGGTATTGTAGCAAGCCAGTCTTCTGGCAGGTCCCTGCGCCCGGCTGCATCGCCGGGAGAGCCATAGACTGAAAACAACACAAACAATGAGGAAGCAAGCATACGGCTTAGCATGATGAGGCCCTTTAATAGTTAAATGAGTGAAGCGTGTTTAACAAAATTATCGGATTATTATGCGGTCGGGCGCAAGTTTAATTTAAAAGCCCTATGAAATTTGTAGATGAAGCCACGATCTCGGTACATGCGGGTAAGGGAGGTGACGGCTGTGTCAGTTTCCGGCGTGAAAAATATGTTCCATTTGGCGGGCCTGACGGTGGTGACGGTGGTGATGGCGGCAGTGTATATCTTTGTGCTGATGCGGGTCTGAACACGCTTTCCGATTTTCGGCATACCCGGCGTTTCCGCGCAGGCAACGGGCAGCCCGGGCATGGGCAGAACCGCACCGGCAAGGGCGGTGATGACCTGATCGTGCCGGTACCGGTCGGGACACTGGTCTATGATAAGGAAACCGAAGAGCTGATTGGTGATCTAACCACCGTCGGCCAGTTATTATTGGTTGCGCAGGGTGGTTTCCACGGGATCGGCAACACGCGCTTTAAAAGTTCGATAAACCGTGCGCCCCGGCAGTCTTCTCCCGGTAGCGCCGGTGAAGCCCGTGAGCTGCGGCTGGAATTAAAAGTATTGGCGGAAGTCGGATTATTGGGATTGCCGAATGCTGGCAAATCAACGTTTATCCGCAAAGTCTCCGCTGCCAGGCCGAAAGTGGCCGATTACCCGTTTACCACTCTGTATCCAAATCTGGGTGTCGTGCAACTTGAGCCGCATCGCAGTTTCGTGATCGCCGATATCCCGGGTATCATTGAAGGAGCTGCCGAGGGGGCCGGTCTCGGTATTCGGTTTTTGAAGCATCTGGAGCGGGCCGGATTGTTACTGCATTTCGTTGATGTGTTGCCGTATGATCAGTCGGACCCGGTAGAAAGCGCCCGCGTTATTGTCACGGAATTGCAGAAACACGGTTCAGGCCTGGCAGACAAAGAGCGCTGGCTTGTTTTCAACAAAATAGATTTGGTGGAAGCAACTGAACTCGAACGGATTTGCGCAGAGGTGAT
Organism: Gammaproteobacteria bacterium; assembly: GCA_028284675.1. GTDB lineage: Bacteria > Pseudomonadota > Gammaproteobacteria > HTCC5015 > HTCC5015 > JANQRI01. The sequence continues at coordinate 34,507 of JANQRI010000049.1, forward strand.
TGAGGCGCTGGAATGGCAGGGCCCGGTGTTCAGGGTTTCAGCGTTAAGCGGTGAGGGCACGGATGTGCTGTGCCGGCAGATTATGCAATCTTTGGAAAAGCAAAACAGCAATGAATCAACGTAAATCGCTAACAAATGCGACGCGTATCGTGATTAAGATCGGCAGCTCACTGGTGACACGTGACGGCCTGGGGCTGGCCGAGGAAGAAATACATAACTGGGCCGGCCAAATTATTCAGCAGATTGCCGGCGGCAAACAAATCGTGCTGGTTTCCTCCGGTTCGGTGGCTGAAGGGATGGCGCGTTTACAATGGACCACGCGCCCACATGCATTGCATGAATTGCAGGCTGCCGCAGCAGTCGGTCAGATGGGTTTGATACAAAGTTATGAGAATGCATTTAAGGCGCATGGGAAGCTAACCGCGCAAGTATTATTGTCACATGAAGATCTGGCGGATCGTCGCCGTTATCTGAATGCGCGCAGCACATTAATGACACTGCTTGATCTGGGTATTGTGCCGATCGTTAACGAAAACGATACCGTGGCAACAGAGGAAATCCGTTTTGGAGATAACGATTCTCTGGCAGCGATGGTTGCAAACCTAATTGCAGCCGATGTATTGGTCATCATGACCGATCAGGCGGGATTATATGAGCGCGATCCCCGCAAAGATCCGAATGCAAAACTACTCGAATTTGCGATGGTAGATGATCCCGCGCTGCAAAAAGCTGCTGAGCCGGGGACCGGTCATCTGGGGCGTGGCGGCATGGTCACCAAATTACAGGCGGCACGCACCGCCGCACGTTCCGGCACACAAACATTAATAATCAGCGGCCGTACGGACGGCAGTTTGAAACAGGCATTGGCCGGTAAGAATATCGGCACCTTGTTGTCAGTGGCGCGCGAACCGTTGGCTGCACGTAAACAATGGCTTGGCGGTAAGCTGGTGCCGAAAGGCGTTTTGATACTGGATCAGGGTGCGGTTAATGTGCTGCTCAATGATGGGCGCAGCTTATTGCCGGTTGGTGTCACCGGGGTAAACGGTCATTTTCGTCGCGGCGATTTGGTCAGGTGTGCCGATACAAATAATCGCGAGATTGCCCGTGGCCTGGTGAATTATAGCAGCGAAGAAACCGCAAAAATAAAAGGCCGTTCCAGCCAGGAGTTGGAAGCAATACTCGGTTACATCGATGAACCCGAGCTGATTCACCGGGATAATCTTGTGATCACCGCAGGGTGATTGTCTCAAAAACCTGATTCCGAATTTTAGCGCACAGCTTTATAGCGATTGACGAATCGTCATACTGGCTACAACATTGGCTGTATCCTTAATAAGGATAATTATTTTTGCCTGTAAGGGTTGACATTGGCTGGCGGATAGCATAAATTTTTCTTCAGGTATCAGAAAAACAAAAACACAGGGCGATACCGTAAAAATATAACTTAATCTATCTGTTTGCAGGGAGACACTCATGCGCTCAAGCCACCGCCTGTCTGTTACATTATCGTGCTATTTGTTTTTACCCTTATTATTGTTATTTTCGCAGGCGTCGGCCACGCCGTTTCACTGGCAGGGAATTGCGTATAGCAGTGCGGGAACCGAGCAGGTGTTCGGCCCGAGTCCCTCGTCGGTGTGTGAAGACTTCCGTGCGAGCTACGAGGCGTATCGGCTGGATGCGTCCCACCACACGCGCGGGGATACCGTGGTGATCAGCAATCTGACCCATCCGACCAGTGGGTCGGTGGTCTGGTTTTTCTGTTCAATCAATCATATCAACGGCGAGACCG
>JANQRI010000050.1 GCA_028284675.1 Gammaproteobacteria bacterium
TTTGTTCATGTATCCCGGTCGTGGTTTGCTGCTGTAAGCGTGCGTCCATGTCGTAATGATAGTTCAGGGTAAGCCCGTTGCCCAGCGTCGCCTGCTGTAAGGGACCGAAGGGCCGGTAGGTGATCGAATCGGCCAGTATCTGCGTTTGACTGTTATGCGTGGTGCTGACCTGGTTGATTTGTCCGGCCGCATCATGCTGGTAATTGATGGTTCGCCCGCTCGGATAAGTGGTTTGGGTCAGCCGGTCGGCGTGATCATACGCATAATGGACTGTCAGACTGATGGCGGCAGTTCCACCTGGATCGGTATGGATAATTTTATCTGCGGTGATCCGGTTACCTCGGCGGTCGTAGTGATAATGGGTTTGCCCGCCGGCATCCTGGATACGGGTCAGTCGGCTAATACCGTAATTTATCTGCCCGGCTGGATCGGGATCTGTCTGGTCATAGATGTAATGAACATCTTCATCGATGCCACCGGGATTATCGGGATAATCGATTTCGATCAGGCGGTTTGATGCATCGTAACGGTAGTGCACGGTCACCCCGCGTGCATCGGTTTTTTCGATCAGGTTGCCGGCCGAATCGTACCGGTAATGGGTTTCCTGGGTGTCGGGACTGTTCTGATAAATCAGTTCGTCAAAGCCATTGTACTGATAAGTCGTCTCTAAGGTATTGGGATCTTCAACCCGGATCAGTTGATCGGCATCATTGTAATCATAACGGGTGATGCCGTTCGCCGGATCGAGCTGTTCGACCAGGCGGTTGAGTGGGTCGTAGGTTTGGATTGTAGTCTGTTGTTTGGGGTCGGTGATATCGGTGGGATTACCGTTGGCATCGTAATGAAAGGCGGTGGTTTGGTTCTCCGCACCGAGCTGTTCGGCCAGCTGACTTAAGCTGTTGTAAACGGCCGTTTGTGTTTGGGTCAATATCCCTTGCGGACCCCGGGTGTCGATTTGGGTCCGGTTGCCGGCGTTGTCCAGGGTGTAGGTGATGGTGTTCCCTAACACATCTTCTATTGCCATTAAACGCTGTGCCGCATCGTAATGGTAGTGCAGGAAGACGCCCATCGGATCAGTGATGCGTTCGACTAAACCATTGGGGTAATACTCAAATTGTGTTGTAGCTGCTTCTGTGGTGCCGGCCGCATGGATGCGTTGTATTAAGCGCTGGCGCGCATCATATTCAAGTTCCGTGATCATGCCATTGGGGTCAATAATCGTCAATGGATTCCCGTGCGCATCGTGTTCGGTGATTTCGGTGATATGCCCTAACGCGTTGGTGATGCTAATCTGGTTGCCTTCGTTGTCGTATTCAAACGTGGTGATGTCATTCACATCGGTCCGTGGGCCGTCGATCTGGTGTAGGCGGTGTTCGGCGACATGACCCGGGGGATAATAATGATATACGGTGATCCGTTCGCACTGTTCCGGTGTCGGCGGCGGATTTGAACCGGGCGCACAGGCACCGCTGATATCGATCTCGCGTTTTTCCAGCAGGTTTGCGGTGCCGTGGATATCGTCATAGGTGTATTCGGTGATCTTGCGCGGCTCGGTGATTTGAATCGGCAGGCGATACACCGGGTGCCAGTCGGTTTCGATGGTTCTCGCCTCGGGGGTATTGAACGCCTCGGTACGGCTTGTCTCCAGACCCCGGTTGTCACGGGTGTACACCGTTTCAGTGCCGTTCCAGTCCTGCGTCTGCACGACAAAGCCATCGGCATTATATGCCTGAAATGCATGCTCGCCGCATCCCGGGCAGCGTCCGCCGATGATCCGGCTCAGCCGCGGGCGGCTTTGTACCTCGGTGTATTCGCGGGTCCGTACCGCGCCGGCCGCATCGGTGATTTGAACATCGCCGTTGGCCTGATAACTCAAAGTGACACGATCCACCCCGCCGGCGTGTTCACTGACAATGGCACGGCCCTGAATATCATATGCCCAGCTCGCAAATCGTTGCCCGGTTTCATCCGTGATGCCGGTCAATGCACTCGGGTGGTTTGAATCTTCATAATGATAGCGCGTATGCGGGTTATCATTCGGGTCCGACGTTGCATCCGGATAATTCACCTGGATTAAACGGTCCTGATCGTATTCATATAAAAACACATTCCCTGCCGGATCGGTAAGTTGAGAAATTAACCGAAATCCATTGAGTCGTGGCGCAACCGCTTCCAACACCCGGCCCGTGTCACTGTGTAAATAAAATACCCAATCACCATTCCCATTGACGGTTTGCGTGATAGTTAACTCATGGCCATTTGCCTGTACGATTCGCTCCAGTGTGCCACCGACGTTATAAAATTCCTGATCCCCGCCTGGGGTTTGATAACGCCAGCCAATAAAATGACCGTCCTGATCATAACGGCTGGTTAAGGTCGCGGTAATATCCGCGTCCGGTAACCACTGAAACAATTCCACCGGTACGCCCAGTTCGTTACCCTGTTGATCGAAGATCCGCGTGTTTGGAAAAAACAACTGATACGGTTCAGTCCCAGCATATAACTGAAACCGCAATTGACGACCGTCCGAACGGCGCAGATACGCAATATTATTTGTGAAATCATACAGCAGTCGCTGATCAAGCACCGACAACCAGCCGCGTCCGAAAAAGCCCCGTTCACCGTACATGTCCGCGCTGTTATAGCGGCGCACCAATGCAAGTTCACCCAACCGATCCTGATAATCGGTCGCCACCTGAAACTTATTCCCGGTCGACGGATCAATCGGATTGCCTTCGCCTTCACAGCTGCGGCATTTCTCCTGCGCCGGGCAGGCCTGATCCGGCGTACGGGTCATATTCGGCAAGGTGCCCAGATCGCCATTATTAAACAATACCCGAATGCCGACCACGATATTTGACTCCGAGACCACCAGCCCCAAAAACGTATCGGCCGGGTTCCAGTAGTTCACCGCGACCTGGCCGGTGTGCGCCGGGTTCACCGACTCGGAACCGGGAATCACCGCACCGGGCGTCGTGGCCGCATACACCCAACAGTTGTTCTGAGGCGGCTCCTCGATTGCCATCACAGACATCGACAAAAAACAACAAAACCAAAATAACAATGATTGCTGTATCAACAAACACACCGAATGCTGAACGGGCAGAATGCGACGGATACACATAGTTCTCTCCCAATAAGAACATGATACTTTATTGATTTTTGTGTTTAGCGGTATCGCCCTGTATTTTTGTTTTTGTGATACCTGCAAATAAAATTAATTGATTATCTCGTCCGTGTCAACACCTGCAACAGATTTTTTATCATTTTACGGCGACACTTTGCTACCAACAACAAATGTTGTTTTATGTCACAATAGTGTCATAGTTTACGAAAGCACGAAGACGCGCCGCCGGGTAGCGGCGCGTTTTGTTGATTTGATTATATCGGGCAGGTGATTTCGCCAAGCTTTTTGGTCAGCTTTCCATTCTCACTGTAGTCTATCGGTAACACAACCAGACTTGGTCCGGTTTCGTTAAACGCGGCTTCAAGTGTATTACGCAGATCAGTGCTCTTGTTGACATAGTGACCTTTCCAGCCAAATGCTTCTGCCAACTGTAACCAGTCGGGGTTATCGAAAGCCAGATCAGTATGCCGCCCAAATTCGTTGGCCTGTTTCCATGCAATCAGGCCATAAGCTTTATCTTCCCAGACCATTACAACGATATTAGTGTTAAATCGTTTTGCAGTTTCCATTTCCTGCACATTCATCATAAAACCCGCATCACCACAGATTGCGAGTATGCGACGATCCGGATACACCATACTGGCCGCAACCGCACCGGGCAACGCAAAGCCCATTGAGCAGAAACCATTCGGTATCAGGCAGGTATTCGGTTCATGGCATTGGTAATGACGCGCAATCCACATTTTATGTGCACCGACATCAGACAACAGGATATCTTCCGGCCCCATCACCTGACGCGCATCCCATAATACTTTTTGCGGTTTAATCGCACCTTCGGCGGTATCGTCCTTATGCTCGGCGAAATCGGCCTGCATATCACGACGCACCCCGGCCTGCTGACTCAGATCAAACTTCAAACCCCCGGCCGCATCAATACGTTCGTTTAACATCCACAACGTATGCGCCAGATCACCGACGATTTCGGTTTCAGGGTGATAATGCTCATCGATTTCAGCCGGCAAAAAGTCCGCATGAATAATATGTTTGTCGTCATTGGGATTCCACAGCTGCGGATGATATTCAACCATATCGTAACCGAGCGTGATAATCAGGTCGGCTGCATCCAACGCACAGGCAACCAGATCTTTTGCACCCAGCCCGATGGTATACAGACAATATTCTGCATCCATATCGACACAACCTTTTGCCATAAATGTGTTGATCACACCGATGCCGGTTTTTTCGCAAAAGATTCTTAACTGCTTGCTCGCACGACGGCGTATACAGCCGTTACCGGCCAGAATCACCGGTCGTTTGGCTTTTTTTATAAATTCAAATGCCTGATCGACAATTTTGTCGTCCGCGACCGGCCGCCGGAAACGGCGCGGCTGCAACGGCTCGGCATCAACCGGGCGCTTTGCAATATCCTCCGGCAGCTCCAACAGACAGGCGCCGGGTTTTTCGGTTCTTGCAACACGGACCGCTTTGCGCACCATTTCCGGAATATTCTCTTCATGCAGCACTTGGTGCGCCCATTTGGTTACCGGTCGGAACATCGCAACCACATCCATCACCTGATGCGACTCTTTGTGCAAACGGGTGGATGCGCCCTGCCCGGTTAAAACCAGCATCGGCGCACGATCCATATTGCTGTCCGCAACCCCGGTGATCAGGTTTGTCGCGCCGGGCCCAAGGGTTCCCAGACAACCGGCTGGATTGCCGGTCAGGCGCCCGTAAATTTCCGCCATAAACGCAGCGCCCTGCTCGTGACGGGTTAAAACAAATTTGATTTTCTCACTCTGCTCCAGCGACATCATAAAATCGGCGTTCTCTTCCCCGGGTACGCCGAAAATATACTCTATGCCTTCCTGCTCCAGGCATTTAACAAACAGATCCGAAGCTTTCATTTGTGTCCCCTTGTCATTCTGGTTGGGCCTTAAATTCCACTATTACAGGAACCCATCGGCATTTTTCCATGATAATTTAAATGGTTCGCGCATATAGCACTATCCGGTTCCGGTAACTCCTGAGCCAAAATACATATCGAAAAAGCAATAGTATATGGACCGGCATCTATTTCACAGGAGTTTTGTAACTATCGTACTGCAATTGCTTACGGCACCCACGGGTCAGTGGATCACATTGAGTTAACCGGGATACGGTGTATTATGGTGCCTGCCCGATATGTTTGTGATCAAATCACCCGGCACTAAAAGAGATATGTAAAAATACGATGAAACTGCCTTTTTCACTACCCACCGATACCTTCTATGGCGCTCTGACCTTTCTTGGTCTCGCTGCGGTAATATATTCGTTCATGGTGCCGACCTCGCAGTTCGATGAATACAAAAAACTGCAACGGGATGCGGAGGAGGAACAGGCTGTTCTATCAATAGAGCAACGCTATTTTGAGAAAACCGAGAAACATCTGAACGAAGCCGGTTTAAATGATGCACAGACTATTGAGCGACTGCTTACACAGGAAAAGGATCTGGCGATCCGGGCCGCAAAACTTGAAACCACCTGGCTGCGCGTAGGCGATATGAAAAAAAACTGGGAGAAGTCACGGCTTTGGGCCAGGCTGGTCGGAACCGGTGGAATCGTTACCACGATCACCGGCTTCGCACTGTGGCGGCGCCGCGAGCTGGCAAATACCAAAAAAACGGATTAACCCGTCAGCACTTCGGATGCCTGCAGGTCGGCATGATACGATGAACGCACCATCGGCCCACTCGCGACATGGCTAAAACCCATTTCATACCCTAAACGGGCAAAGCGCTCGAACTCTTCCGGGGGTGCAAAACGTTTTACCGGCAGATGAAATTTACTTGGCTGCAGATACTGACCCAGGGTCAGCATATCAACATCATGCTCACGCAAATCACGCATGACCTGCTCAATTTCATCACTCTGCTCACCGATGCCGATCATCAAACCTGATTTGGTCGGTACACCCGGATGTTGCCGCTTAAACTGCTGCAATAAATCCAGCGACCACTCATAAATCGCACCGGGCCGGGCGGCACGATATAAACGCGGCACGGTCTCCAGATTATGATTGAATACATCCGGAACAGATCCGTTAAAACAACCTAATGCACGTTCCATCTTGTTACGAAAATCCGGCACCAGAACTTCAATTTTTGTTTCCGGACAACGCTGACGAATCTGCGCGATGCATTCTGCAAAATGCGCGGCACCGCCATCGGGTAAATCATCGCGGTCAACCGATGTGACCACAACATAGCTCAGATTCAGTTTCGCGATTGCCTCTGCCAGGTGTTGCGGCTCAGACTCATCCAGCGGTTTTGGCCGGCCATGTGCGACATCACAAAACGGACAGCGCCGTGTACAAATATCGCCCATGATCATAAATGTCGCTGTACCTTTACTGAAGCACTCACCGAGATTCGGACAACTGGCTTCTTCACAAACGGAATGCAAATCCATCTCACGCAATAATTTCTTGATTTCCTGCACCCGGGGCGATGCATGCGGCCTGGCCCGAATCCAGCTTGGCTTACGCGTGACCTGCTCAGTGGGCTGTATCTTCACCGGTATTTTTGCCAGCTTCTGATGCCCGCGCTTATGCCCGGACGGGTTGCTGCGGGAAGGCGCGGTGTAGTTTGATGATGTCATCGCGTTTGCGTACCTAAAAAGTTAAGAATCATGCGTGGCCTGCTAGGCCGTCAAAACATTATACCCCATGTTGGCGGCCAGTATCGTCAGCAGCTTGTGTTTTACTGTATCCAGAGAATCATCTATTCCCAAATCACGGAGCTGCGTGACCTCTAAATTCCGATAACCACAGGGATTAATCCATTGAAACGGCTGCAAATCCATATCGACGTTGAGACTCAGCCCGTGATAGCTGGCACCCCGGCTGACACGCAGACCCAGGGCCGCGATTTTCCGGCCGTCAACATACACCCCCGGCGCATCCGGCCGTGCGACGGCTTCAACCGTATAGCCTGCGAGCAAATCAATCACGGCCTGCTCAAGCTGCGTCACCAGTTGTCTGATGCCGAGATTTCTCCGGCGTAAATCAAAAAGCACATACGCAACTATCTGCCCGGGCCCATGGTAGGTCACCTGACCACCGCGATTGGTTTGAATGACCGGTATGCCGTGTGCATCCAGTACATGCTGCGCCTTACCGCTGACACCTTGGGTATAGACCTGCGGATGCTCCAACCACCATAGCTCATCCACAGTCTCCGCGTTTCGGCCTTCGGTAAAGCGTTGCATCTGCTGCGCAACCGGCTGGTATTCCCGGCGTCCGAAATCTCGCACTATCAGTTGCTCTTTCATATTACACAACAGCTGATGTATTTTCCGGACAGCAAATAATTAGAACGCCATTAAGATATCGGGGTGGCTTGTTAACCCCAAATATATATTATCCAGCTGGGCCTTGCTGGTTGCATTTATATTCACGGTAACACTGATATAACGTCCATTGCGGCTGGGCTTAATCCGGACATCTTCAGAGCCCAGATCCGGCGCATGCTTACGAACGATCTCAATCACCGTGCTTTCCAGCCCGATTACGCCTTTACCCATCGCTTTGATCGGAAAACGGCACGGAAACTTCAGTAATGTCTCGTCGTTGTCACTCACTGCCGGTGCCCTCTTGATGCAATCCGGCTTTGTAAGCTCGATAGTGATCAAACATTTGTCGCCACAAAGGCCCGGGCTGACCATTACCAACCGGCACACCATTTAAACGCGTTACCGCAAGCACTTCTTTGCTTGAACTGGTGATCCAGATTTCCGCCGCATTATGCAACTGCGCTTCGGCAATCTCACGTTCAGCATATTTTATGTTATGTTCTTCTGCCAGCTCCAACACCAGATCACGGGTTACACCCGGCAGCAGGTGGGCGCTTTTCGGTGGTGTGACCAAAACCCCATTATCAACGATAAATAAATTACTGGCGCTGCATTCGGTCGCATAACCATCCCGGATTAAAATAGCTTCTTCTGCATCCTGCTCTTTCGCAGCCTGCCGCATCAATACATTGGCCAGTAATGCGGTTGTTTTCAAATGACAGAGCTGCCAGCGATTATCATCCATCGTGACTGCCTGCAAACCGTTCTGCAACAACTCAGGCGCCACCGGTTTCATCGGCGAAACCATCGCGAATACTGTCGGCGCAATCCCCTCCGGGAAAATATGTTCACGGCCGTCACCTGCACCCCGGGTAATCTGCAAATACACAGAGCACTCTCCACCATCGTTTCTGGCAACCAGCTCTTCGAGCATTGACGACCACGCTGCATGATCCATTGGATTGGGTAATTTGATTCCGGCCAGACTGTCAGCCAGACGATTCAGGTGTTGTTGCAGGCGAAACAACCGTCCGCCATAGACCGGAATGACTTCATAAACGCCATCGGCAAACAAAAAGCCACGATCCAACACGGAGATTTTCGCCGCTTCCAGCGGCATATATTCCCCGTTCAGATAAACAATCGTCATTGCAACATATACGCAATATGATCAGCAATACGACGGAATATATTGCCTTCTTCAACCGCTTCCAATGCAATTAAAGGCCGGGTATCGAGTACTTCATCATTCAACCGCACAACAACCTCACCCAGAGCCTGCTGTTTATCCACCGGCGCGAAAATGGATTTTTTCAGTTCCATCGCCGGCTTCAGGTTATCGTATTCACCACGCGGTATCGTGACATAAAGATCATCTTGTAAACCGAGCGGCAGCTGCTCACTGGCGCCTTTCCAGATACGCGCCTCACGCAACACCTCACCGGCAGCAAACAGGCGATGTGTACGATAAAAGCGAAATCCGTAATTCAACAGGCTCTGACTGTTCTTCACGCGCGCGCTGTTGCCGGATGTCCCCATGACCACCGCGATTAAGCGCATGCCGTCACGCTCCGCAGATGACGCAAGACAATAGCCGGCCGCTTCGGTATGCCCGGTTTTAATGCCGTCCACACTGCCGTCTCTCCAAAGCAAGGCATTACGATTCGCTTGCGAAATATTATTATAGGTAAACCGCTTTTCAGAATAGAGCTTGTAAAGTTCCGGAAAGTCCCGAATTAGCGCACGACTTAAGGTTGCGATATCCCGTGCACTGGTATAATGGTTTTCGGTCGGCCAACCGGTACTGTTTTGATATAAAGTATTTTCAAGTCCCAGGCGTTGCGCATGTGCATTCATGATATCGACAAATGCCGCTTCGGTACCGGCAATATGCTCCGCAAGTGCAACACTCGCATCGTTTCCGGACTGAATAATCAGCCCTCTCAATAAATCCGACACCGGCACACTGCTCCCCACTTCAACAAACATGCGGGAACCTTTCATCCAGCCTTTCACCTCAGGATTTCGCCAGGCTTTCTCACTGATCGAAACCAAATCATCCAGCGACAACTTGCCGCTGTTGATTGCATCAAAAACCACGTAGGCGGTCATTATCTTGGTGATACTCGCAGGTTCAATGCGTTCATCGGCATTGGTTTCGGCAATAATTTGACCGCTATTAAAATCCTGCAATACATAGGCGGTACCGGCAACGGAGGGCGGAGACGGTACCGGCACCGCAGATACACCGGCGGCTATCAGGCTCAAAAACACAAAAACGGCTGCTTTCGGCAGCAGCAAATCAAAATTAAGCATAGGATTCATTAGGGCCTGTTCACACTAATTGCATTAATAAGGGTAATACATCATAACAATATAGAGCGGCTTCACTCAATGACGACCTGATACTCACTAAAACCTATATCCTCCAGGCGTGAAACTGCTTTATCGGTCGCTGCCACGTTGTGTATCGGGCCGATGCGCACCCGATGTAACAGGCCCTGTTCCTGATCAAAGCCCAAAATCTGTACATCGGTAAACTGAGCCTGTAATAAGCGCTGAAACATTTCCTCGGCATTATTGCGTTCCGAAAATGCACCGACTTGTATATAAATCCGATTACGCAAATGCGATTGATCCCGCCAATCGCTGACGGTAGATACCGGCGCGTTACCAGCCGGCACCGCAGTATCGGTTACCCGGGCCTTGTTGCCCGGCTGCAAAGCACGCACTTCAACCAGTGCGGTTCCATCAGTCACCATATCCAGCTTCTGCGCCGCGGTATATGACAAGTCAATAATCCGGTTTTTTACAAACGGCCCCCGGTCATTTACCCGCACGACAATGCTGCGGTTATTGCTTAAATTGGTAACACGCACATAAGACGGCAAAGGCAGTGTTTTATGCGCAGCAGTCATTGCATACATATTATAGCGCTCGCCGTTTGACGTACGGCGCCCATGGAACTTCTTTCCATACCAGGACGCAATACCCCGTTCAGCATAACCTTTACTGGTGCGCATAACAAAATAGCGCTTACCAAACACAATGTAGGATTCGGGATTGCCGCTGGCACTTAATGGCTCATCACGCGGGATCGCATCGCGGACGTTGTTGGGATTCTGATATATAGGCAGCCCACCGGCACAACCTGACAGCAACAACATCGCACAAACAAGCAGGTTTCTGTGCAACATTAACTGCCTGCCGCCTGTTGATTTATATATGCGTCTTTAATCTGCTGTGCCAACTGGTAAACCGCCATTGCATACATTGCGCTGTGATTATAGCGCGTAATCACATAAAAATTCTGCAGACCAAGCCAATACTCGGTTCCTTTATCCCCTTCAAAACGGATTAATGTTGCAGGCGTGTCCTCCGGCAATGTTCGCGCACTGCTGACCCCTGCCTGAGATAATACAGCAACCGATTTACTCGGCTTCAAACCTTTGCGTCCACGTCCCACAGCAATATTTGACACATCACCGTTAACCCTTGCCTGTATCACAACATCTTCACCGCCTTGCCAGCCATGCACCTTGAAATAATTTGCAACACTGCCAATCACATCCGCTTTGCTTTCCCATAAATCACGCCGGCCATCTTTATCAAAATCAACCGCATAACGACGATAACTACTGGAAATAAACTGCGGCATTCCCATCGCACCGGCATAAGAGCCTTTTACTACAGACGGGTCAATTCGTTCATCACGTGTCAACAATAAAAACTCTTCCAGCTCTCTACGAAAAAACTGTTTACGTCTTTGGCCATCAAAACTCAGTGTTATCAATGAATCCAGCACTGGATGCCTACCCAAGTGCTTGCCATAGCCGGTTTCCACACCGATGATTGCGACAATAATTTCAGCTGGAACTCCATATTCATTTTCCGCCTGCTTCAACAATGGAAGGTGCTTGTGCCAAAACGAAGCACCTCCTGCAATGCGCGCCTGATTAATAAAAATCGGCCGGTATTGCTTCCATTCCAGCTCCCGTTCGGCCGGCTTGGCGATCGCATCAAGCACATTCTGTTGCCGCTGTGTTTTACGGAATAAGCCCAGCAACTCAGCACGATTAAATTTATGTTTTTCAGTTAACTCATCAATAAAAGAACGCACTTCAGGACGATCGCTATACAGTTTGGCTGCGGCAACCGCGTTTAAACAAACCAGACATAACAACACCGTGAAACATATCGCAGACATATCACGTATTTTGCTCAACATCATGTTCTATATCACCCTGGATTAAACCGTCTATCGGAATTGATCGACATAAGTATGCCGAATCCTGCCATTAAAGTAACCATTGATGTGCCGCCATAACTTATTAGCGGCAAAGGTACACCAACCACAGGCAGCAAACCACTAACCATGCCGACATTTACAAAAAAATAAACCAAAAAAGTTAATACGATTGCGCCGGCCAGGACCCGACTGTATCCATCTCTTGCTCTCGCTGCTATCGTAAGCCCACGTAGACAAATAAATATATAGACTGCTAGTATTAATAACACCCCGAAAAAACCAAATTCCTCCGCCAGCACTGAAAAAATAAAATCAGTGGAGCGCTCCGGTAAAAAATCCAGGTTAGACTGGGTGCCGTTTAACCAGCCTTTACCATAAATCCCTCCCGAACCAATTGCGATTTTCGACTGGATAATATGATAGCCGGAGCCCAAGGGGTCACTCTCGGGGTTTAAAAATGTCAACACCCGGCGCTGCTGATAAGCATGCATCGAACGCCAGATCAGTGGTGTTAGCGCTAACGCACTCAAACCACCTATAAATAACAGTCGCCAACTAATACCGGCCAAAAACAAACACATAAACCCCGCACTACCCACCAATAATGCCGTGCCCAAATCAGGCTGCTTCACAATTAACCCCATTGGAATGATGACAATCAGGCCGGCTGCAAAAACATGTTTTAATGTCGGCGGTATCGGTTTATCGATCAAATACCATGCGACCATCATCGGCACACACAGCTTCATCAACTCAGAAGGCTGAAACCGCATCACGCCCAAATCGAGCCAGCGTTGCGCTCCCTTACCAACCACACCAAAATAAAAAACGGCTATCAGACTTAATAAACCTAGACCGTAAACCCACGGGGACCACAAGCGCAGGTTATGCGGTGAAATTTGTGCAAACACCAGCATCACAATAAATGCAATCGCAAGCCTGACCCCTTGCCGCCAGAGCATATCGGCATTCTGGCCCGACGCGCTATATAGAACAATCAAACCCAAACCAACCAACACCAACAATGCCAGCAACAATACCGGATCCAGCCGCAGACGCTTAAAAAACGCCCGTGCGATACTGTCACCTTCAGCCGATTTAATGTCGCTACTGATACTCATTGTGGGCCTTGCTCAAAAAAACGATCCAATACCTTGCGTGCCAGTGGTGCCGCTACCGAGCTGCCGCTGCCTCCATTCTCTACTAATACGGAAATCGCTATTTTTGGATCCTCAGCCGGTGCAAATGCAATAAAAAGCGCATGATCACGGTGCTGCTTGGCTATTTTTTCCTCGTCATACTCTTCATCCTGCGCGATCGAAATAACCTGCGCGGTTCCGGTTTTACCGGCAAAACGATAAGCGGCCCCTGCAGCGGATGCCCGGGCCGTACCCTTCTTACCGTGCATAACCTCTTCCATTGCACGATGAATATATGCCCAATTTTCAGCGTTGTTAATGGGTATGGACCCCTGCAATTGGGGCTGAATTTCTGAATACGACTGCCCGGGACGCTCTACACTCGCAAGCATTTGGGGCTTATATGCTTTACCATTTGTTGCCAGCGCAGCAGTTGCATATGCCAGCTGTAATGGTGTCATCAGCATATAACCCTGGCCGATCCCGGCGCTTAATGTTTCACCCGGAAACCACGGCAATCCATAGCGTTTACGCTTCCAGGCACTGGTGGGCAATAAACCGCGTTTTTCACCCGGCAGATCGATACCGGTCAGGCGCCCCAGGCCAAACAGATCCAGATAATCAGCCATCGCATCAATACCCATCTGAAACGCCAGATCATAGAAAAACACATCACATGACTGGGCAATCGCCTGCAACAGATCAACATGGCCATGCCCTTCTTTTTTCCAGTCCCGGTAACGGCGGTCGTCTCCAGGCAGCTTGTAAGACCCCTTACAATGTATCGTCTGGGAAAATTGAGTGCCCCGTTCGATAGCAGCCAACCCCACAATAGGTTTCGTCGTAGAGCCCGGTGGATACTGGCCGGTTAAGGCCCTGTTAAACAGCGGCCGGGTAATCGCCTGCTGCAAAGCCTTAAAATCCAAAGTCGAAATACCGTCTACGAAAAGATGAGGATCGTATGCCGGCGCACTGACCATCGCCAGCACCGCGCCGGTATTTGGCTCCAGCGCAATAACCGAGCCGGCATTATCTCCGAGAGCTTCCCAGGCAGCCTGTTGCAAACGCACATCCAAATTCAGGTGCAGATCGTTTCCGGGCGTTGCAACCTGCTCTTCCAATACCCGCAATACACGGCCTTCAACATTGACCTCAACCTGCTGATAGCCGACATTGCCATGCAATTCCGTTTCATATTGCTTTTCAACGCCCACCTTGCCGATATGGCTGGTTGCACGGTAGTTGCGCTCATCAAGACGGGTCAAATCACGTTCATCGATTCTGCCGACATACCCCAACACATGTGCGGTAATCTCAGCAAGCGGGTAATGTCTGGACAGGCGGGCTGCAATATCGACTCCCGGAAAACGATGACGGTTGACGGAAAACAACGCAACTTCCTCATCGTTTAAATTAAACCTCAACGGCACTCCTTCAAACTGCCGCTTGCGTTTCAGTGACTCACGAAACCGCTCTATATCACTGGGGCGCACAACCAGAACTTCAGCCAACGCCGCCAGTGTGGCGTCCAGATCATCAACTTCCTCAGGTGTAATTTCGAGGCGGTAGCTTGGCCGATTCTCCGCTAAAACAACCCCGTTACGGTCATAAATTAACCCGCGGGTCGGAGCGACGGCCATTAAACGCAGGCGATTATTTAGCGACAGCGTCGAAAACACCTGATGATGAATCACCTGTAAATACAGCAAGCGAAGCATCAGCAGCATAACAGCCGCGATACAAAGCGCTCCGGCAACAACCGCCCTCGATTTGAACAGGTAAAGCTCCTGCTGACGATCGTTCAGTGTTATCCGAGAAGCCATAGAATCTCTGAATTAACGTTTCGGCGGGCTAAGTGGCATAGTGCTGACATAAAGGCTGGAAAATAAGCTCAGGCGCTGACCTCCTCCTGCTGCCCATTTACATGCACATAGCGCTGAAGGGACTCAATAATCTCAGATTTTGCCTTTTCAGAACTTGCCCAACCACCAATTTTAACCCACTTGTTCTTCTCCAGGGTTTTATATTGTTCAAAAAAGTGTGTGATCTGCTCGACCAGCTCCATAGGCAGATTATCGATGGATTTAACATGATCATACATGGAATAAAGCCTGCTGACCGGTACCGCGATCACTTTGGCATCCGGTCCGGACTCATCGACCATATTTAATACCCCAATCGGCCTGCAGGCTATCAGGCTGCCGCCAATGACCGGATGGGGTGTAACCACCAGGACATCAAGCGGATCGCCATCGGCCGACAGAGTATGCGGAATAAACCCATAATTGCAGGGGTAATACATCGCAACACTCATAAACCGATCCACAATAAGCGCGCCGCTTTGTTTATCCATTTCATACTTTACCGGCGAGGAATGGGCCGGAATCTCGATCACTACATTGACTTCATCCGGCAGTTTGTCGCCGGGGCTGATATTGTTCAAAAACATTACGAACCAATACTCCATTGCCAAAATTATACGGCGCCATTATAACCGCTTTACCGAACGATAGCGCCGCTGATATGGTAATGATCATCCTGATTTACCGCTTAGTCACACCGGCTGGCCACCCTACCCGGGCTAATCCCATAAAAGTTTGGCTACACAGACCCCGTCAGGGCATGCTTGCGTGATATAAGGCCCAACGATAATATCCGGCAGATTTATTGCATGTAGATCAAGTGCCATAAACCCGGAGGCGATGTTACAATCCGGGCGGCAATTGACAATCACAAAATCACAGGGGGAAATTTCCGACATGTCGACCGCTTACTACGCAGTGCTGGGCTGCTCAATCATCGCGCTGGCCTATGGAATTTACGCCATCAAAGCGGTGCTTGCCGCACCGACCGGTACCGAAAGGATGCAGGAAATTGCCGGCGCCATTCAGGAAGGTGCCCGGGCGTATTTAAACCGCCAATACCGTACAGTGGCGATCGTCGGTGTGATTGTCGGCATTATCCTGGGGCTGTTGCTCGGCACTTGGGTGACCATCGGTTATTTTATCGGCGCAATACTCTCCGGAGCAGCCGGTTACATCGGCATGAATATTTCAGTACGCGCCAACGTCAGAACCACAGAGGCAGCACGCAGCAAAGGCCTGAAACAGGCGCTGGACCTGGCATTTAAATCAGGCGCCATTACCGGCATGCTTGTAGTCGGCCTGGCGCTATTAGGTGTCACCGGCTATTACATGGTGCTGCGCGGCATACTCGATACCAGCTCCGCCGAAGGCATGCGGCATCTGCTGGAAGCGTTGGTCGCATTAGGCTTTGGCGCCTCACTTATTTCGATTTTTGCACGGCTCGGCGGCGGAATATTCACCAAAGGCGCCGATGTCGGCGCTGACCTGTCCGGCAAAATCGAGGCCGGTATTCCGGAAGATGATCCGCGTAACCCGGCAGTTATTGCCGATAATGTTGGTGATAATGTCGGTGATTGTGCCGGCATGGCCGCCGATCTTTTCGAGACTTATGCGGTTACAGTGGTGGCAACCATGTTACTGGGCGCCATTTTCTTCACCGGTACTACTCAGGAAACCCTGATCCTCTATCCACTGGTTATCGGCGGCAGCTGTATATTGGCTTCAGTTATCTCTACATTTTTCGTTAGGCTGGGTGCAAGTCAGAGCATTATGGGCGCTCTTTATAAAGGCTTTATCGCCAGCGCAGTGCTCTCGGCACTATTTATCGCAGGTGTTACTGCCTGGTTAATTGGTTTCGATACAGTCCTTGCGTCTGAGACGACTCAAATCAGCGGCAGCCAGCTTTATATGTGTGCCCTGACCGGCCTTGCTGTGACCGGCGCAATCGTCTGGATTACAGAATACTACACCGGCACCGACTATCGCCCGGTAAAACTGGTCGCGGAAGCCTCTACAACCGGCCATGCAACCAATATTATTCAGGGGCTTGCGATCTCCATGGAAGCGACCGCGTTGCCGGTCATCGTAATTTCCGGGGGTATTGTACTCTCATATATTTGTGGCGGCTTATACGGGATATCCATTGCCGCAACCACCATGCTCGCACTGGCAGGCATCGTGGTCGCACTGGATGCATTCGGCCCGGTGACCGACAATGCCGGAGGAATCGCCGAAATGTCCGACCTTTCATCGGATGTCCGCAAAACCACCGATGCACTGGATGCCGTCGGCAACACCACAAAAGCGGTTACCAAAGGATACGCCATAGGCTCAGCCGGTTTAGCTGCGCTGGTGCTTTTTACCGCTTATACCGAAGATTTATCGCATTATTTCCCAGACCTGGAAGTCAGCTTTCAGCTGCAGGACCCGTTTATTGTGATCGGTCTGTTTATCGGTGGACTGTTACCTTACCTGTTCAGTTCAATTGCAATGCTGGCAGTGGGCAGAGCAGGCGGTGAGGTTGTAAATGAGGTCAGAAGACAGTTTGAGCAGATCAAGGGCATACTTGACGGCTCGACCAAACCTGAATACGGCAAATGTGTGGACATGCTGACTAAAACGGCGATCAAAGAGATGATCGTTCCTTCTATGTTGCCGGTGCTCGCACCAGTGGTGATGTATTTCGTGGTATACCTGGTTGCAGATCAGGCGGCTGCATTTGCGTCTTTGGGGGCAATGTTACTGGGCACAATCGTCACGGGGCTATTCGTCGCAATTTCCATGACTTCGGGTGGCGGCGCCTGGGACAATACCAAGAAACTGATCGAAGACGGCGCACATGGGGGCAAAGGCTCGGACGCACATAAAGCATCAGTCACCGGAGACACGGTTGGCGACCCTTATAAAGACACTGCCGGCCCTGCGGTCAACCCAATGATCAAAATCACAAACATTGTCGCAATTTTGCTGCTCGCAATTGTCGCATAACCACTAATCAAAACCCTTTAAACTACGCAAGGACTTTGCAATGAGAATTGTGCTACTTGGTGCCCCCGGTTCAGGCAAGGGAACTCAGGCAAAACTTCTAGTCGAGAAATTTGAAATCACCCAAATTTCCACCGGTGACCTGTTGCGTGCCGCAGTTGCCGCCGGTACCGATCTTGGCAAACAGGCCAAAACTATCATGGAAGCAGGGCAATTGGTTCCGGACAGCATCGTGCTTGGCATGATCAAAGAAAAGCTCTCTGATCCAAAAGTCTCCAAAGGCTTTATTTTAGATGGCTTCCCACGCAACTTGTCTCAGGCAGAAGCATTAGACAAACTATTAACAGAGCAGGGTATTCCGTTAAGTGTTGCCATCCACATCGATGTTAATGCCGAGGAGATTGTCAAACGCATCACAGGCAGACGCACTTGCGGCAGCTGTGGTGCCATTTACAATACTTTTTTTTCACCTCCGTCGAAAACCGGTGTTTGTGACAAATGCGGCGCATCCGACCTGCAACAAAGGGCGGATGATAATGAAGAAACAGTCCGCAGCCGGCTGAAAGTTTACCAGGATCAGACCGCACCACTCATCGAATTCTATGCAAACAAAAACCTATTGAACACCATTCCCGGCTCCGGCGATATCCAGGGTATTTTCAATGCGGTTTGCGACGCCATCACCTGATAAAAAACTGAACCCATTCACAAAATAGCCGACCGGAAAGCTTCAAGCTTTTCAAATGAATCCCGATAAAACTAATATAGGAAGCGCATACAACTTCCAGGAGTTGTTATCGTGCACCAACAGCCGGTTTCCGAAAACAATGACGGTTTTTTTTTCGATCGCATTATGCAATCCAGCCTTATTTTCTGTTTTCGTGGAACGTTTCGCGTAGTTTTTAATCAACACTATTTAAGACTGGCATAAGACTCGCTTATAATAAACGGATAAAATTTATCTAAAGTTAACTTTGCTACCTGGCCTTCAGGAGAGGTCTACAAAAGAAAATGCCTAAAAAAGCCGATCGGGACTTGAATATGCAGCAGCTGTGGGCCAGCTCTCATTTTGCAGGTGGCAACGCGCCCTATCTTGAAGCACTTTATGAAAACTACCTCAGTGATCCGGCCAGTGTCAGCGAAGAGTGGCGAGAATTTTTCACAGGTTTACCCAAAGTAAACGGTATCAGCAAAGATATCCCTCACTCTGATATCCGCCATTACTTCAAAGAACTGGCCAAACAGCCGGTAACGACCGACAACAGCAGCGTCAAAAGCATTGAAGGCCTTGAGCATGAACGCAAACAGGAACATGTGTTTGAGCTCATTGATGCATATCGCTTTCGCGGCCACCAGCATGCGGATACCGACCCGCTGAATATTCATGAAAAACCGGAAATCCCGGACCTCAGCCTGCGTCATCATCAACTGAGCATGGCTGACCTGGATACCGAATTCGCAACCGGCTCTCTGCACGGCCCGGCCAAAGCAACTCTGGCCGAAATCCTGGAAATTGTAAACCAGACTTACTGCGGCTCGATCGGGGCTGAGTATATGTATATTACAGACTCCGAGGAAAAAACCTGGATACAACGCCGTCTCGAGAGTGTTCGCGGGAAACCACAGTTTTCCGCTGAAATGAAAAAACAGATTCTTGAAGACATGACTGCCGCCGAGGGTCTCGAAACTTATTTGCACACCAAATACGTAGGTCAAAAACGCTTTTCACTGGAAGGCGGTGAAAGCCTGATTCCAATGCTGAATACGCTGGTGCAACGTGGCGGCGAACAGGGAATAAAAGAGGCGGTTATCGCAATGGCCCACCGCGGACGGCTGAATGTGCTGGTTAACATTATGGGGAAACTGCCGGCAGACCTGTTTCAGGAATTCGAAGGCAAACAAACCGGGCTTAATGGCGAATATTCCGGCGATGTAAAATATCACATGGGATTTTCATCAGATGTTGCAACCCCCGGCGGCACAACCCATCTGGCATTGGCATTTAATCCGTCACACCTGGAAATCGTATCGCCTGTGGCACAAGGCTCGGTCAGGTCACGCCAGGACCGACGCAGGGATAAAAACGGTCAACAGGTATTACCGATATCAATCCATGGCGACGCCGCATTTGCCGGTCAGGGCGTAGTGATGGAAACATTCAATATGTCCCAATCACGCGGTTATTCGACCAAAGGAACGGTGCATATTATCGTCAACAATCAAATCGGATTTACGACCAGTAACCAGCAGGATGCCCGCTCTACCCTTTACTGCACTGATGTTGCAAAAGTTGTCAGCGCACCTATTTTCCATGTGAACGGCGATGACCCGGAAGCGGTGGTCTTTATAACCCAGCTGGCACTTGATTACCGGATGACTTTCAAGAAGGATGTCGTCATCGATCTGGTATGTTACCGCCGGCATGGACATAACGAGGCAGATGAACCATCTGCCACCCAGCCGGTCATGTATCAAAAAATAAAACAGCTTAAGCTGCCCCGCCAGCAGTACATCGAAAAACTGATTGAAGAATCCGCCATGACTGCGGATGAAGCCGAACAGATTGCAAAAGACTACCGCGATAAGCTCGACGCCGGCCAGCCGGTACAACGGCACTTGACCAGCATGAGCGATGAAGAGAAACAGTATGTCGTGGACTGGTCGCATTATTTCGACAAAGATTGGGAGGAGCCTGCAGCGACACATGTCGATATCCGGCGTATCCGTGAACTTAACGATACACTTTTAAGCCTTCCGGATGGTGTTGAGGTTCATCCACGCGTCGCTAAAATCATTGCGGACCGAAAAAAAATGGCCGCCGGCAGCTTGCCCATTGACTGGGGTTTTGCCGAAACCATGGCCTATGCAACCCTGGTCACCGAAGGCACCCAGATTCGCCTAAGCGGACAGGACAGCGGACGCGGCACGTTCTTCCACCGCCACTCGGTACTGCATAATCAGCGTGACGGCTCGACTTATGTGCCTTTACGCAACCTTGCCGATGATCAGGCCAGCTTTTTGGTCATTGACTCATTGCTCTCCGAAGAGGCGGTGCTTGCATTTGAATACGGATACACTTCAAACGACCCCCAGTCACTGGTTATCTGGGAAGCGCAATTTGGAGATTTCGCCAACGGAGCTCAAGTGGTCATCGATCAGTTCATCAGCTCCGGTGAACAGAAATGGGGCAGGCTCAGTGGTCTGGTCATGCTGCTGCCACATGGCTATGAAGGACAGGGCCCGGAACACTCCTCTGCCAGACTTGAACGCTTCCTGCAATTATGCGCCCAACATAATATGCAGGTATGTGTGCCGACCACACCGGCTCAGGCATTTCATATGCTGCGCCGGCAGATTATCCGCCCCTGGCGCGCACCCCTGGTTGTGATGTCTCCAAAAAGCCTGCTGCGTCACAAGCAGGCGGTCAGCACACTTGAGGATTTATCCGAGGGCAGCTTTCAACCGGTATTACCCGATAGTCATCCAACTGATAACCAGACAATCAAAAAAGCCATTTTGTGCAGCGGCAAAGTATTTTATGATCTTGCGGACAAACGGCGTGCCGACAACCGCGATGACGTGGCTATTATCCGTATCGAGCAGCTCTACCCGTTCCCGGAAAAATTATTGCAGGCAGAACTGAGTAAATACCCCAATATCAAAGATGTCGTATGGTGCCAGGAAGAACCCATGAATCAGGGTGCCTGGTATTCCAGTCAGCACCATATCCGCAGTATTTTGGATAAAAACCTGTACCTGCATTATGCCGGCCGCCCTGCATCAGCCGCACCGGCTGTCGGGTACATGCATGTACACATCCACCAGCAAAAACAGTTGCTGCAAGATGCTTTTGGCTAATCGGCCGGCTCTTTTGGTTCAAACTGCCAAACACACCGATAAACTCATCCTCTGACATTTAAACTCTTCTGCAAACCGGCTATCTACGTTAAAATCGCAGCCAGCTGTGTAACCCGGTCATTTCATAAAAACCGGACCAGGCCGATAACCGTCTAGGGCGTTTTATCAAATAGCGAGCATAATTCGGGTCAATGCGATATAACGCGATCCGTTTATCCGAAAAACCCGGCTCCTATTAAAAGGTAAAACATTGCTGGGCGACAATATCCCGCCTGTGCATGCGCGGTTAAACTGGTTTATCGCGGATTTTAACCATTAAATCATTGGAAAAAGAGACTCTACAGCAATGTCAATAGAAGTGAAGGTCCCCACCCTTCCAGAATCAGTGGCTGACGCGACAATATCCCTGTGGCATAAAAACCCCGGCGATATGGTCAGCCGCGACGAAAATCTGGTCGATATCGAAACCGATAAAGTCGTTCTGGAAGTCCCGTCACCACAGGACGGCATTATCAAGGAAATCGTTCAAACCGCAGGTTCTACAGTCACCGCAGACCAGGTGATTGCGGTCATAGAACCGGGATCAACCAATAAATCACCGGTTGCAGTTGCTGAAACAAAAGCAACCGAAAGCACATCTTCCGATATCGACTCTGATTCAGCACCTGCATCGTTAAGCCCGGCGGTGCGCAAGCTCATCAACGAACACCAACTGGATGCGGCCCAAATTACCGGCAGCGGCAAAGGCGGCCGGATTTTAAAAGAAGATGTGCTGGCACATATTTCCTCAGGCAATACCGCCACCAAACCGGCCAGTCAACCGGCTGTGACGCCACCTGCATCAGTAACAACTGATGATACATCCGGCGGACCAAGAGCAGAAAAACGGGTTCCAATGACACGCCTGCGGGCACGTATTGCCGAGCGCCTGCTGGACGCACAGGCGAATGCCGCGATCCTCACCACTTTCAATGAAGTTAATATGCAACCGGTGATGGATCTCAGAGCAAAATACAAAGAGCGTTTCGAAAAAACCCACGGCATAAAACTGGGCTTCATGTCATTTTTCGTCAAAGCCTGCGTCGAATCATTGAAACGTTTTCCTGAGATCAACGCATCGATAGACGGCAATGACATTGTGTATCATGGCTTTTACGATATCGGTGTTGCTGTATCATCACCCCGGGGCCTGGTCGTACCCATCCTCCGCAATGCCGAACAGATGAGTATGGCCAAACTCGAATCCAAGGTAACAGAGTATGGCCAGAAGGCCAAAGAAGGCACTCTGTCACTGGATGAGATGAGCGGAGGTACATTCACTATTTCCAACGGTGGTGTATTCGGGTCTCTGCTTTCGACTCCGATTTTGAACCCGCCCCAAAGCGCTATCCTGGGTATGCATCGTATCCAGGAGCGACCGGTTGCTGAAAACGGCGAAGTGAAAATCCGGCCCGTGATGTACCTGGCGTTATCCTACGATCACCGGATTATCGACGGACGGGAAGCAGTGCAGTTCCTGGTCTCAATCAAGGAGTTGCTCGAAGACCCTGCACGTATGTTGCTCGAGCTTTAATACGACACCCAACAGATTCAATACATACCTGCCTGCCATAGGCGGGCGGAGAAACTAATGACGGATAAATTCGATGTTATTGTCATCGGCGCCGGGCCAGCCGGATATGTCGCTGCAATCCGATGTGCTCAACTGGGACTTAAAACAGCCTGCATAGAAAAATGGCTGAGCAAAGAAGGCAAACCTGCATTGGGCGGCACCTGCCTAAATGTCGGCTGCATTCCCTCAAAGGCACTACTTGAATCATCACATTATTATGAGATGTCCGGCAGCGCACTGTCTGAACATGGCGTTCAGGTAGAAAACCCGAAACTGGATTTAAAAAAAATGCTCGCCCGCAAAGACAAGGTCGTCAAAGATCTGACCGGCGGTATCGAGCAACTTTTTAAAGCCAATAAGATCTCCTGGCTTCAAGGACACGGGAAGCTGCTGCCTAATAAGCAGGTCAGTGTCACCGGACAAAACGGGAAATCTGAAACATACTCAGCGGAAAATATTATTATCGCCACCGGCTCTGTACCAATAGAGATCCCGGCGACCCCGTTTACCGATGATTTAATCGTAGACTCCTCCGGTGCACTGGAATTCAGCGAAGTACCGGAACGGTTGGCCGTTATCGGCGGTGGTGTTATAGGCCTGGAGTTGGGCAGCGTCTGGCGTCGGCTTGGCTCAAAAGTGGTTGTCCTGGAGGCAATGGAAAGCTTCCTGGTGGTGGCCGATCAGCAAATCGCCAGGGAAAGCCTGCGAATTTTCAATAAACAGGGCCTTGATATTCACCTCGGCACCCGGGTTACCGGCAGCTCCGTCAAAAAAGGCAAAATCGAAATTGAATATAAAGACAAAGACGGGTTACACAAAGACAGTTTCGATAAACTGATTGTTGCAGTCGGCCGCCGCGCAAATACCGACAATATATCCGACGATGAAACCGGACTTTTACTCGATGAACGCGGGCTGATTCATGTCGACGAACAATGCCGCACCAATCTCCCCGGGGTCTATGCAATTGGTGATGTTGTGCGCGGGCCAATGCTGGCTCACAAAGGATCTGAAGAAGGTATGATGGTCGCCGAGCTTATTGCCGGCGAGAACAGCAATGTAAACTACGAGACCATCCCTTCGGTTATCTACACTCACCCTGAAATCTCCTGGGTCGGTAAAACCGAGGAAGAACTCAAAGCTTCGGCAGTGGAATACAATGTGGGCACGTTTCCTTTCGCCGCCTGCGGCCGCGCACGCGCGACCGGCGAAACCGCGGGTATGGTGAAAATCCTGGCCGACAAGCAGACAGACCGGGTCCTTGGTGTACATATTGTCGGCGCACACAGCTCTGAAATTATTGCCCAGGCGGTTATCGCGATGGAGTTTGGAGCCAGTGCGGAAGACCTGGCATTAACCGTATTCGCACACCCCACTCTGTCGGAATCTGTGCATGAAGCAGCGCTTTCGGTGCACGGTCGCGTACTGCACACCGTACAGAAAAAACGATAAGCATTTGAACTTTTACACTTAGGAAATTAACCGGTATCTGACGATGAACCTACATGAATATCAGGCTAAACAGCTCTTTGCCAACTATGGCATTCCCGTACCCAATAACCGGGTGATCGATAACCCTGCGCAGGTAAAAGACGCCCTGCAATCACTGCAAGGCACCCGCTGGGTTGTTAAAGCCCAGGTACATGCGGGCGGTCGCGGCAAAGCCGGCGGGGTAAAACTCTCTGATGACCCTGCGCAACTGGAACAGTTTGCCAATGAGATGCTCGGTTCAAAACTGGTCACGTATCAAACCGGCCCCGAAGGACAAGCGGTCAATCAGGTTCTGATTGAAGAAACCTGCGATATCGCCCGCGAGCTATACCTGGGGGCTGTAATAGACCGAACAACACAACGGGTTGTTTTGATGGCCTCAACCGAAGGTGGTGTTGATATTGAGAAGGTCGCCGAAGAAACACCGGATAGAATACTCAAAGCTGTTGTTGACCCAATGACCGGTGTGATGCCTTATCAATGCCGTGAACTGGGCTTTGGCCTTGATCTTGATGCAGCACAAATCAAGCAGTTTGTAAAAATCGTTACTGGCCTTACACGCTTGTTTGTTGAAAAAGATCTCAGCCTGATTGAAGTCAATCCATTGGTTGTCACAAAATCGGGCGACCTTATTTGCCTGGATGGCAAAATAAATATTGATGAAAACGCGCTCTTTCGCCAATCAGACCTGATCGCGATGCGAGACACCAGCCAGGAAAACCCGAGTGAAGTTCATGCGAAAGAATGGGATTTAAGCTATATCGCGCTGGACGGCAATATCGGCTGCCTGGTCAATGGCGCCGGTCTGGCAATGGCAACGATGGATGTCATTAAGCTGCATGGCGGAGACCCGGCCAATTTTCTGGATGTCGGCGGTGGCGCCACCAAGGAGCGGGTTACGGAAGCGTTCAAAATCATTCTCTCAGACAGCAATGTCAAAGGTATTCTGGTGAATATTTTCGGCGGCATTGTTCGTTGCGACCTCATTGCTGAAGGCATACTCGGTGCAGTTGAGGAAGTCGGGGTTGAATTACCGGTAGTAGTCAGACTGGAAGGCAATAATGCCGACAAAGGCAAACAGATACTGAACGATAGCCAGCTGAATGTTATCGCCGGCGAAAATCTAACCGATGCGGCCCAGAAAGTTATTGCTGCAACCGGCAAAAATTAATGCGGAGTTTCTAATGAGCGTTTTAATCAATAAAAATACCAAAGTTATATGCCAGGGCCTGACCGGCAAACAAGGCAGTTTTCACAGCGAACAGGCCATTGAATACGGCACTCAAATGGTTGGTGGCGTAACCCCCGGAAAAGGCGGACAAACCCATCTGGGCCTGCCGGTTTTTAATACGGTAAAAGATGCCGTTAAAGAAACCGGCGCCAATGCCAGTGTTATTTATGTACCGGCCGCATTCTGCAAAGACTCTATTCTCGAAGCGGTTAATGCCGGTATTGAGATTATCGTCTGCATCACCGAAGGCGTACCAACGCTGGATATGCTGGAAACGAAAATCATCGTTGAAAGCAACGGTGCACGCCTGATCGGACCGAACTGCCCGGGTGTTATTACGCCCGGTGAATGTAAGATCGGTATTATGCCGGGATATATCCACAAGCCCGGAAAAGTCGGTATCGTATCCCGCTCGGGAACTTTGACCTATGAGGCAGTCAAGCAAACAACCGACAAAGGTTATGGCCAAAGCACCTGTATCGGGATTGGCGGTGACCCCATCCCAGGCACCAATTTCATTGATGCGCTAAAACTATTTGAACAGGATCCGCAGACAGAAGCCATCGTGATGGTTGGCGAAATCGGGGGCACCGCTGAAGAAGAAGCTGCAGAATATATCAGCAAAGACATCAGCAAACCTGTCGTATCCTATATTGCCGGCGTCACTGCTCCTCCGGGTAAACGCATGGGACATGCCGGTGCAATAATTTCCGGCGGTAAAGGCACAGCTACGGAAAAATATGCAGCTCTGGAAGCTGCCGGCGTCACCACTGTGCGCTCTCCGGCAGACCTGGGTGATGCGCTACAACAGGCCACCGGTTGGTAGCTGCGCTTTTCTTCAACAGCGCTAAACACCTCAAGTTGCGGAAACTACCGCATTTCACCTCTTATCCGGCCATCCACAGAGCGCCCGATGGCCGGATTTCGGTTAAACTACCGGAATATTGGATAGAAGAGCCAGCCACTCAAACAATATGAACCGGCTTAAAGTACTTCTGGTTGTACTGCTATGCATTAACAGCCAGCCATCCACTGCTGAGCCTGGCCGCTGGGCACTGTGCAAAACTTTTAATCTATTGCCACCGCTCATCGACACCGGCACCACTCCAACGGGAGGCGAAATATTCGCCGATGCCGACAGCATTGAGTCCGCCGGAGACAATATCACAAAACTATATGGCGACGTGCTGATTGCACGCGAACTCGATCAACTGCAGGCCGATAGCGCGATCTACTTTCAAACCGACAATCGCTTTGATTTGAACGGCAATATCCGTTATCGCAGCAAAAGCTTTGAGTCCACCGCCCAATCAATGACCCTGTACAATAACAGTGATCGCAGTGAAATGTATCAGGCATATTTCTTTATGCCGCAAGAGCACGGCAATGGGTACGCCAAAAGCATAACCCGCGACGGGGATATCACACAGCTCTATAACGCGAGCTACAGTACTTGTGACCCTAAGCAACAGGACTGGCAGTTCCGGGCAAAACAAATCACGCTTAACCACGATACCGGCCGCGGTCTCGCAAAAAACATGAGCCTGCGATTTAAAAAAGTGCCATTCTTCTATCTACCGGTACTCAGTTTTCCTATTGATGACCGACGCAAATCCGGTTTTCTGATGCAAGGCTCAGGAATCGGTAATTCTGATGAACATGGTTTCGAACTAATCGCCCCTTATTACTGGAATATTGCGCCACAGGCAGATGCCACACTGACATCCCATTTTATGCGCAGACGCGGTTTAAAATTGGATACGGAGTGGCGCTATTTAAGTGAACGAAGCACCAATCAGCTGGATACTGAATTTCTTGATGATGACTTGTTTGGTGACTCACGCTCACTGGTAAGATTCAATCACCAGGGAAGTTTGAGCGCCCACTGGCAAACCCGCCTCAATGGAACATCAGTCTCTGATAAAGATTACCTGGAGGATTTCGGCGGCAACCTTAGCACCAGCAGCATTACTCACCTTCCAAGGCGGGCACAGCTCATCGGCAACTGGCAGCACTGGCGATTCAACTCGCAATTGCTCACATATCAGACTGTTGATGAAACAATCCCCGACAGCAGTCGCCCCTATAGGTTGCTACCATCTCTGACACTGAATGGTCTATACCCGGAAATTATCGCCGGACTGGACTTTCAGCTGGGAACCACTCTTACACAGTTCGATCAAAATGACCGGGTCACGGGCAATCGCTTTGATCTGCTGCCGCGAATCAGCAGGCCTTTCGGGGGGATCAGCTGGTTCGCCACACCCAGCCTGAGCCTACGATATACACAGTATGAACTGGACAACCTGGCTAACCCGGATGACCCTACCGATATCAGCCGCACTGTACCAACCCTGAGCCTGGACACCGGGCTGTTTTTTGAAAGGCGTTTTGGCAACCAAAAATACCTGCAAACCCTGGAGCCACGCCTGTATTATCTCAGAGTACCTTTCAGAAATCAGGACGATATACCGATCTTCGACACCAGCCTGCCGGCTTTTAATTTTGCACAACTGTTTACTGAAAATCGCTTTGTCGGTACAGACCGTGTCGGTGACGCTGACCAGGTGTCGTTCTCTCTAAGCAGCAGAATTCTCAGAAATCAAACCGGCGAGGAATTTTTTAAAGCCAGTATTGGTCAGATATACTACCGGGACGACCGGCAAATTACTCTCTCAGGCAGTCAGGCAGATACAGAAGATCGCTCCGATATTATTGGTGAGCTTAAATTTGCATTTGCCGGCCACTGGAGCACTTCAGCCACTGTCGAATGGAACCCAGAGCGTGAAGAAACGGACAAAGAGATATTCAGATTACGGTATAATCGGGATAATGATCATATCGTAAATCTGCAGTACCGATTCCGTGACCAGGATCTGGAGCAAACAGACCTGTCTTTCAACTGGCGCGTTACCCGACGCTGGTCGATGGCCGGCCGGTGGAACCGGTCTCTGCAGGATGAAGTGGACCTGGAGAAATTTTTAGGTATCGCATACGAAAGCTGCTGCTTTGCAATACGCATCGTCGCCAGGGAGTATCTGGTTAACGATAGTGAATTTAACCAGGGCATTCAAATTCAACTGTCACTAAAAGGTCTGACGGGTATAGGCGACAACATAGGCGAACTTTTGGAACAAGGCATTTTAGGTTATATAGATTCATATTAGGATATGCGAAATGCAATATAAAAACATCAATCTTACTTTGCCGGTACTACTGGCAACCCTCGTAATCTTTTTGCTTCAACCTGCATCAGGCATAGCACAGGAGGTAAAGCTCGATGGTATTGCCGCTGTAGTAGATGACGGGATCGTGCTGCAATCCGAACTGAATGAAAAGCTCAACGACATAAAAGCACAGCTGCGCGCTGAAAATATTGAGCTCCCGCCAGAAGAGCTTCTGCAAAAACAAGTATTAGAACGCCTTATCATAATGCACCTGCAATTACAGCAAGCAGAGCAACGCGGCATAAAAATCGATGACATCAGCCTGAATAAAACCTTACGCCAAATGGCTACAAAAAATGGCATTAGCCTGGAGCAATTTCGGCAAGAACTGATAAAAAATGGCATTAACTACCTGCAGTATCGGGAGGATTTACGCAAAGATATTATTATAAAGCGATTAACCCGGTCCGTCGTTAACCGCCGTGTTGTGATTTCCGAACAGGAAATTGAGGACTACCTCGCAAACGCAGAAAACATCAATCAAAACAGTGAATATTTGATTTCCCATATAGAAGTATCAATTCCGGAAGCCGCCAACCCCGAAAAGATACAAAACGCTGAAAAGAAAATTAATAATGTTTATGCACAGCTCAAAGAGGGTGCTGACTTCGCTGCACTGGCAATCGCCGAGTCAGACGGGCGACGCGCATTGGACGGCGGCGACCTGGGCTGGCGCAAACTAAACCAGCTTCCATCACTTTTCGCCAAAGAGATTCGTAATCTCAAAACCGGTAAATTTAGTAAACCTATACGCACCCCGCGCGGCTTTCATATTATTTTGCTGCGTGATACCAAAGGCATCAAACAGTATATGGTCAAGCAAGTGCACGCTCAGCACATTCTAATGACGACCAATACATTACTGGATGATGAAAAAGTTCGAGCCAAACTTTCCGAAATAAGACAGCAGGTTATTGAAAATACCGATTTCGGGGAATTGGCCAAAAAGCATTCCGAAGATATCAGCAGTGCAACTAATGGCGGTGATCTGGGCTGGACTGAACCGGGTGCTTATGTCGATGAGTTTAGAAAAATAATTGAAACATTACCAATCAACCGGATAAGCGAGCCATTTAAAACACGTTATGGATGGCATATCGTAAAAGTGCTTGGCCGCCGCGATTATGACAAGACTGTCGAATATCGACAGGAACAGGCCCGGCGTAACTTATTTAAACGTAAAGCCGCTATCGAAGAGGAGCTTTGGATAAGGCGTTTACGCGATCAGGCTTACGTCGAATACAGGCTTGGCACATAAAATATACGCTCGTAAACCCAGACCCTGCCGCCCGCCAAACGCGCCGGTTACCTTCAATCAATGAAATACATTGCCATTACGCCCGGAGAACCCTCGGGAATCGGCCCGGACATTACACTCATGCTGGCGCAGCAGCAAATATCCGCCATTCCGGTTGCTATCGCCGATCCGGAACTGCTCGATGAAAGAGCGGCTCAGCTTAATATTAAAATACGGCTTGAGACATTCAGCACTGACGCACCTCCCCCTGCACATGAACCAGGCACTTTATTCGTGATGCCGGAATCACTATACGCCCGGGTCACTCCAGGCACGCCTGCTCCTGATAATGCAGACTATGTTTTAAGCTGCCTTAGAACCGCAGTGAATAAATGCGTTAATAAAACCTTTCATGCGATGGTGACCGGCCCAATCCACAAAGGCATAATTAATGAAGCGGGCATTCCTTTCAGCGGACATACAGAATACCTGGGCGCGCTTACCGGTTCATATCCGGTTATGATGCTGGTATCGGATAAACTCAGAGTCGCACTTGCGACAACACACCTACCACTGAGCGCAGTCAGTCAGGCAATTACTCCGGAATTACTGACAAAAACCCTGAAAATAATACACCGGGATTTAAAAAAAACTTTTGGTTTAACAAATCCTCGTATTATTGTCGCGGGGCTGAATCCGCATGCCGGCGAGAATGGTTATCTCGGCACGGAAGATATAAACATTATCAAACCGGTTATTGAAGATTTACGAGCTTCCGGAATGCAGATAAGCGGCCCAGCCGCAGCCGACTCTCTATTCGCATCAAAAAACCTTAGTCAATATGACGCCGTGCTTGCGATGTATCATGACCAGGGATTACCGGTAATAAAATATGCAAGTTTTGGAACCGCGGTAAATATCACACTGGGGCTACCGATCATCAGAACTTCGGTGGATCATGGTACCGCACTGGAACTGGCTGGATCGGGCCAGGCACACTCCAGCAGCCTACAGGCAGCATTCGAGTTGGCCTGTACCTTGCGAAGCCATTAAAAAATAGCTGTTATATCGGCATCAGCAGATGACCCTGCAACAAACACATATTCCGCGCAAGCGCTTCGGGCAGAACTTTCTTGTTGACCGCAATGTTATTGAAAAAATTGTTCGAGCATTTAATCCTCATGCAGGCGAACATATCGTTGAAATTGGCCCCGGCAAAGGCGCTTTAACCACCCCATTACTTACCATTGCCAAGCATTTATATGTTATTGAACTCGATCGTGACCTGCTGCCTTCACTAGAGAATCAATGCCGTGATATTGGGAAACTGAAAATATATCAAAGTGATGTACTGAAATTCGATTTTAATCAGATTGAAACACCACCGCATCAGCTGCGCATTATCGGCAATCTGCCTTACAATATTTCAACACCCTTACTCTTCCACCTTCTAAAATATATCGATTGCATTAAGGACATGCACTTTATGTTGCAGAAAGAGGTTGTCGACAGGCTGGCTGCCAAACCCGGCACAGCAGAATACGGCAGACTCTCCGTAATGATACAATTTCACTGTAACGTTGAACCATTATTTTCTGTGGGCCCCCGCTCATTTCAACCTCCCCCAAAAGTTGAGTCCACCGTCGCACGGTTCATACCACTCAAACAGGAGCACCGCCCCCCGGTAAATCAAGCACAGTTTGCCAATATCGTTAAACAGGCTTTTTCCCATAGGCGCAAAACCTTGCGTAACAACCTAAAAACACTTTTGCGTGAAGAACAGATATTAAACTGTGAAATTGATCCCAATATTCGTGCGGAATACCTTGATATTAACGCATTTATCCGACTGGCTAATGCACTGGATAACAACATATAGAGGCCAACATAAAGACCATAGTAATCATAAAATGGCGGTAATAATTAAAAGGCAAAATCTCAATGCATCTGAAACGCACAGCCAGCGTAAGATAGGGTATACTTGCCCGGATGCTTCATAAGGGCTAATTTGCAAACGGACCGCTTATAAAACAAAAACGCAGCATATGATAGAAATTGACGTACATACCAATTATGTGGAATCACAGTCTTCACCCGAAGATAAGCGATATGTATTCTCTTACACCGTGACCATCTATAACAAAGGCCGGCTGGATGTCAAACTGCTGACCCGCCATTGGATTATCACTGACGCTAATGGGAAAGTTCAGGAAATTCGAGGGGAAGGTGTAGTTGGCGAACAGCCCCAACTCAGCCCCGGTGAGGACTATCAATATACAAGCGGCACCATACTTGAAACATCAGTCGGCACTATGGGGGGGAGCTATCAGATGATTGATGAAGCCGGGAACATATTCGATGCCGAAATCCCTGAGTTCGTGCTGTCTGTACCACGCACATTACATTAAAACCGCCCTCACTTTAGACGCAAACTAAGGCAGGCTATGGCCGTTTATGCAATCGGAGATCTGCAAGGCTGCTTTGACGAGCTGCAGCAACTACTGGATAAGATCGGCTTTCAGACTGAGCGGGATCAGCTTTGGTTTGTCGGTGACCTGGTAAACCGCGGCTCTCAGTCTTTAGAGTGCCTGCGATTTATTACTGAACTGGGCGACAACGCAATTTCCGTGCTCGGCAACCATGACTTAAATCTACTGGCATGCGGCCATGGGCTGCGCAAAATAACAGAGCAGGATACGTTTAACGATATCCTGGAAGCCAAGGATTCCTCCAGACTTTTGGACTGGCTAAGACACCGACCCTTATTACACCGGGATTCGAAGCTGAATTACGTTATGGTTCATGCAGGGTTGCCCCCTCAGTGGAGCATCACAGAAGCACAGGCGCTGGCAGATGAAGTCGAAATGCAGTTACGTGGAGATCAGTATCTGCAACTATTAAGCAACATGTACGGCAATCAACCCGACCAATGGTCTGCGCAACTGCCTGCACAGGATCGGCAACGCTTTATCATTAACTGCTTTACCAGGATGCGCTATTGCACTCTGGATGGCAAACTGGACCTCAACTGCAAAGGCCCGCCCGGGAGTCAGCCCAAAAACTTACAGCCATGGTTCAAACTCCCTAACCGTCAAAGCAGCAACAACAGAATTGTATTCGGCCACTGGTCAACCTTAACCCGGAACGACAAAACCAATGACGAAAATGTATACCCGCTGGATACCGGATGTGTATGGGGTAAATGCCTGACTGCAATGCGGCTGGACTCTGAACTACCTGAATATATATCAGTCAGTTGTACCGATAAAAAAAGATAGAGAACTCAATAATAGCTGCGACCCGCTTCGGCCAGCTTCACCAGGCCCGGGGCTGGAGTAAATCGCTCACCGAATTGTTGCTCATAAGCTGTCAATCTCTGAACTATACTAGCCGGGCCTACAGCATCTATATAACGGAAAGGCCCGCCAAGAAACGGCGGAAAACCGATACCAAACACTGCGCCAACATCGCCATCCCTTGCACTTCCAATCACCCCTTTCTCCAAACAGAGAGCAGCCTCATTCAACAAAGGGGATATACAACGGTTCACAATGTCACCCTGACTCAGTTGTTTGCCGGGAGAAACTCCCAATACGTTATACACAGACTGGTCGACCTGTTTACCGCGACTTTCTTTACCGTAATCATAAAACCCTTTTTTAACTTTTTTCCCGTATCGTTCCTCTGCAATCAATTTATCCACCATCCCCGAGCCACGCATCCGCTCACCATAGGCTTTTTCCAAAATATGCTGCACTTTCACACCAACATCCACGCCTACTTCATCCAGCAATTTAAATGGCCCTACCGGCAGACCCCATTTCACCATTGCTTTATCGATGGCATCAATCGCCACACCTTCCATTGCCAGCTGACTGGCTTCATTGATATAAGGGAATAAAATACGATTCACATAAAATCCGGCAACATCTTTTACAACAATCACGGTTTTTCCCTGCCTTTTACCAAACTGCACACAGGTCGCGATGGTTTCCTCAGAAGTCCGGTTATGCCGAATAATCTCCAGCAACGGCATTTTTTCAACCGGAGAAAAATAATGCATGCCAATAATATTTTCAGGGCGTTCGGCTCCCCTTACAATATCTTTAACCGGAATTGACGATGTATTGGTTGCAAATATTGTATTTTCCCGAGTACAAGCTTCTATATCCTTAACCATCTGGCGCTTAAGCTGAAGGTCTTCAAATACAGCTTCAATAACAATATCAACCTTACCAAACCCTGAATAATCCAAACTACCGGTAAAACAGCTAAGCTTGCGCGCAGCATCAGCACGGCTGATTGAACGGCGTTTTATTTTATTTTTGTAATAATTATCAACATGGCGCATTGCACCGCGAATGCCTTTATCGCTTACATCTTTAATGCGTACATCAGCGTCGGCCCGGTCCAATGAAACAACTGCAATACCAGCACCCATTAACCCTCCACCGAGCACACCCATATGGCTTACAGCCTTGGGTTGAACCTCAGCGTTATTAACAAAAGTTTCTTTTTTAAGTGCTGTTTGTGCAAAATAAAGACGCATCAACTGCTTGGCCTGAGGGGTAACCGCCAGCTCGCCAAATTTTTCTATTTCATACCTCATAGCCTCCTTTAAAGGTTTGGCTATACCATAGCGGACAACATCAATGATTTTTTCAGGCGCAGGGTAATTACCTTTGGTTTTTGCCAGCAAACGTTTTTGTGCTTGCTGAAATAATACATTTCGGCCAAACGGGTTTTTTTCCAGCAAAAGCTGCTGCAAACCCTTAGGCGACATCATTGCTTTGGGAGAGGTTTCCCGTGTTAACGGTTTGCTGACAAAACCCAAAGCTTTTTTAACCGCCACCGACAATAATATTGAGTTCGGCACAACTTCATCGACCAAACCCAGTTTTTTCGCTTTCTTGGCCTTTACGTGTCTGCCGGTCAACATCAAATCAAGCGCCGGCGCAATACCAATTAACCGGGGCAGACGCTGACTGCCGCCAAAACCAGGCAATACACCAAGCTGAACTTCTGGCAACCCAACTGCTGTTTTGGGGCTATCACTAACGACTCTGTAATGACATGCCAAAGCCAGCTCGAAGCCACCCCCCAATGCAACCCCATTAATAGCAACTACAAACGGCTTAGGGCTTTGTGCAATCTTATCCATGATGGCGTGCCCCATTTGACACATTTCCTCGGCACGCTGCTGTGTTTCAACTTCCTCAATAAGATGAATATCCGCCCCGGCAATAAAAGAGTCCGGCTTTCCACTGATAATAACTGCAGCTTTTACAGAATCATCCTGCAACACTGAATCAATCGCAGATAAAGCTGCCGGAAAAAAGCTTTCCCGTAAAATATTCATCCGCTCACCGGGAACATCAATAGTTAGTACCGCTACACCGTCTTCTCCTGTCGCCAGCAGGATATCCGGAGTGATTTCCGTATCCACCTCACCCATCTCTATTCAGCCTCCAATATTACTGCTGCGCCCAAGCCGCCTGCTGCACACGCAGTGGTCAGCGCAAAACCTCCGCCACGACGTTTGAGCTCACGTAAAGTCTGTATGATCATACGCCCGCCGGTGGCTGCAAAAGGGTGACCATAAGCTAATGATCCGCCCAACACATTAAGCTTATCCCAATCCACATTACCGATAGGCTCATTTCGGTTTAACTGCTCTTGTGCAAAAAGCTTGGACTCAAACGCCTGCAACACACTTAAAGTCTGAGCCGCGAACGCTTCATGTATATCAATTAAACTTAAATCTGCCAATTTCAGCCCCGCTCGATCCAATGCGACCGGTGTTGCGTAAGCAGGCCCCATCAACAGGTCCTGCTTCACATGATTTGCAATAAAAGCATAACTTTTTATATAGCCCAATGGCTCATAACCCAGCTCTTTTGCACGGCCTTCCTTCATAAGCAACAGCGAAGAGGCACCATCGGTTAATGGGGTACTATTAGCAGCCGTTACGGTACCGTATTTACGATCAAATGCGGGTCTCAACTTGGCCAGCGATTTCAATGTGGAGTCAGGGCGAATATTTTCATCCCGTATCAAGGTATCTTTAAACGGCGGGGCATTGGCATGCATGACTTCCTCGTCCAGCTTGCCCTCTTCCCACGCTTGATGGGCCAACTGATGTGAGCGTAATGCAAACTCATCCTGCGCCTCACGGCTAATACCATGATCACGTGCCATCTGCTCAGCGCTATCCCCCATGCGCAGACCTGTAGAATATTCAACAGCACTGGGGGGAACCGGTAAAAAATCCCTGGGGCGCAACTTTGAAAACAGCCCTAACTTCTCTTTTGCGGTTTTGGCTTTGCTGGCTAATATTAACGTATCAGCCAGACGCCGTGATGCCTGCACTGCAAGCACACTGGCCGAATCAGCCCCTCCGGCGATACCAATCTGGATATCCCCCAGCATGATCGCTTCAGCAATATTGACAGCCGACTGGAGACTGGTGGCACATGCTCTGGAAACACTATATGCGTCAGTAGTAACCTTTAAACCGGTGCTCAATACTATTTCACGGGCTATATTAGGCGCTTCAGGCAATATCATAACCTGGCCATAGACTACCCGCTCGACCAACTCAACCGGAATTTCAGTACGGGCAAGCAGCTCACTCACGACCATCCGGCCCAGATCTATCGCACTTAAATGCCTGAAGAAAGTACCTTGGCGTGCAAACGGGCTTCTGACGCCGGCTATTACCGCAACCCGATCCTGACCGGCCCGTTTTATCTCGGCCATCGTTGCCTCCTACTTATTCCTTGTCAACTCAATATCGACTGGCGCACGTAAAACCTGACTGTAACACACCGTGCCCACTTACCTGCGCTCCAGAGTTAAAAACCGGTACTCAAACGCTACTTGCTCATTTTCATGCATATGAGCCTCACTATCAACTACCTTCCAATCACTTTCATTATACGCAGGAAACCAGGCATCCCCATCAAAAGCATGAGCAATCACGGTTAAATACATACGATTGGCCACTGGCAGCGCCTGCTGATAAATACTACCCCCACCGATAATCATTACCTCGGCGTCTTTTGACGCAATACCGATCGCGATATCCAGACCAGACAC
This sequence comes from Gammaproteobacteria bacterium, assembly GCA_028284675.1. GTDB lineage: Bacteria > Pseudomonadota > Gammaproteobacteria > HTCC5015 > HTCC5015 > JANQRI01. Next base: position 37,452 of record JANQRI010000050.1, read on the forward strand.
AATTTCACACCCCTCGGCACTATAACCAGTGCGGCGGCTGATAATGATATTGCGGCGGCCGGGCAATGGTTTGCCGATAGACTCATACGTTTTGCGGCCCATAATGACCGGCTTTCCAAGGGTAATAGATTTAAAGCGTTTCAAATCAGCCGGTAATCTCCATGGAAGATTATTGTTTTTTCCAATCAGCCGATTCTGATCCATCGCGGCAATTAGCGATATTATTGGCAATACAGCTCTCCGTAATTATGCCGACGCAAAATACCGGGGTCGGACAAATTAAATAGTGACTCTAAACCGTGCTACACACACAAAGGCAACTTTTATATACATACCCGGACAGCATCACATTTAATATCAGCAAACTACGTTTTTACGATAAAGCGATATGTTTAAACTATTAACCGGAAACCGATAATGTTTTACGATAGTTTCTCAGGTCCCTGGGTGATTCCAGAGGGACTTCAAAAAGGTTTGAGAGTTTACGGAGAATAGCTGTGACGACTTTTGACTCCCACTCAGCATTAAAATCCATTTGAACATCAAGCCATTTTTCCAACCAGTCCGGATCGGGTAACTTGCTTTGTACAGTATCGTGCGGAAACATCGCCTTATTAACATGCAAGTTAGTCGGATGTAATGCCCTTGAAGTCTTTGTACTGGTCATAAGCACACCGATCTTTGCAAAGGCAATTCGCGCTTTATTACCAAGCTTATCGATTGCGCGCTTCATATAACGCATATAACAAGATGCATGACGCGCTTCATCGCCTGACAAAACCTTATATATATGTTTTATCAGCGGCTCTGTATGCCATTGGGCAGCACGCTTATACCAGTGCGTAAGACGAATTTCACCACAAAAGTGCAACATTAATGTCTCTATTGCCGGAGCAGGATCGAACTCAAACCTGACCGTGTGCAAATCATCTTCCGTGGGAATCATATGTGGGCAAAACCGCTGCAGGTATTCCATTAAAACCAGAGCATGTTTTTGTTCTTCATAAAACCATACTGACATAAATGCAGAAAAATCCGAATCATCGCGGTTATCGCGCAAGAACATCTCTGTTGCAGGTAATGCGGACCATTCCGTTATTGCATTCAATTTAATAGTCTCAGCCTGCTCCTCTGATAGCTTTGCAGGATCAAATATGTGCCATGGTATGTCATTCTGCATACACCAGCGGGCACTTTCGAGTGTTTTGTATAGCTGCGGATAAAGCATTTTTTCCTCGTGAGATACCTTATATATTAGCGTGAAGTAATCATGTTCTGTATACGAAATCAAGCTTAATTAAAAGCACTCTCAAGAACTTCGCCTGTACATTTCGAATCCAGTATAGAAAATATTGTACAATAATGCATCACTTTGTCACAAAAAAACAAAAAAATAACCCCAAAATATATAAATATCTGAATTTATTGATATTTTACTCTAGAGACATTAAAACAATATTCTTGCAAAACTCTACAAAATTGTATAATATATTAAACATTGTACATTTTTGTACACTAATTTCAGTTAAGGCCATTTTTTCAGGTTGGGGGAAATTTAATAGGATTCGAACTCTTAACCGTGAGGCGAATCCCCGCTAAAAATTTTTAAACCCTCCTTTTGGCAAACAGAATATCAACTGGAGACAATCAAGCTAAAAATTAATGAAACACTCTGCTTAATTCACTAACATCGGTCGCCAAACTGATTTCGTGATTTTCGGCAGAAACAATATTTTGAGGTTAACGTATGATGGATGACATAGTGCACAAAACTTATTCGGAAGCGGAAGAAGAACCGTCCGAGTTTTTTCCTATTCGTACAGTGTCTGCGTTAACGGGAGTAAACTCAGTAACCTTGCGTGCATGGGAACGTCGCTATAATCTTATTACTCCTATCCGAACACCATCCGGACATCGTCTCTACAGCCAGGAAGATATCGATAAAATAAACAAAGCAATCGGCTTGCTTGAGAAAGGCATGTCAATCAGCCAGGCTGGACAAATAATCAATAACCAGCTAAAAATACCTGAAGGAATTCAGGACAGCACTGAAATATGGAAGTCGTACAGGGAGCGCATTATGGAAGCCGTAATGGTTTTCGATGAGGTGTTGCTTGACGAAATATATCAACAGGCGTTGTCATTCCACCCTGTACAAACTGTCACACGTATGTTGATTATCCCTTCCTTAAGAGAGTTGGGTACCCGCTGGAAATATGCAGAGGGTGGTGTTGCTGAAGAACATTTCTTTTCAGTTTTCTTGCGAAACAAACTGGGCGCCCGTTTCCATCACCGAAGCCGTAACAACACCGGACCGAAACTACTGGGGGCCTGCCTGCCACATGAAACTCACGAGACAGGATTACTTTTATTCGCATTAGCCGCTGATGAGCAAAACTATCGACAGGTTTTGTTAGGCGCGAGCATGCCACTACAAGAGCTACCGGTTGCTGCCAAACGCGCCAATGCGGATGCGATTGTATTATCCGGCAAAACCGAGCCACCATTACGGGTGCTCGAAACCGAACTTCCCTACTTGACTAAGCAAATAGAAATACCGGTGTTTGTAGGTGGCGATGTGTCTTCACAATTTAACGATATCGTTGTACAAGCAAATGCGATTCCTTTAGGCACCAATATTGATAAAAGCCTGCAAAAGCTCGATCATCACCTAAAAAATAGACACTCTGAAGACAACTGAGATACAATCGTCGGCTCAGTTCAACCCAGATAGAAGTACTCACAACTATAAAAAATGAGAGTCGCCATTATCGGCACTGGCATTTCCGGGCTGGTTGTCGCCTATAAACTGCATAAAAAGCATTCCATTGATCTGTTCGAGGCCAACGACTATGTCGGCGGCCACACCAATACGATAACAACAGAGTTGCTTGGACAACGCTACAGTGTGGATACCGGCTTTATCGTATTCAACAACTGGACTTATCCAAACTTTACAAAATTACTCGAAGAATTACAGGTTAATAGTCAAAAGAGCAATATGGGGTTCTCGGTCAGCTCTGCACTGACAGGACTAGAGTATTGCGGGAGCTCCTTAAACGGGCTGTTTGCACAGCGACGTAACTTAGCTAACCCTAAGTTCTATCATTTTTTATTGGACATTGTGCGTTTTAACAAAAAATCTATACAGATTCTTAACCAAGAGCCCGGCAATCTCACTCTAGGGAACTATCTTCAATCACAAAACTACTCCAGAGAATTCATCAACAACTATATTATCCCGATGGGTGCGGCAATCTGGTCAACTGATCCGGCGAATATGCTTGAATTCCCGGCACATACATTCGTTCGATTTTTCAAGAACCATGGCTTGCTTAATATAAAAACCAGGCCAACCTGGTACACAATTACTGGCGGCTCAAAAAAATATGTGGATTCACTTACTAAACCATTTCTAAACAAAATCCACCTAAACTCGGCGATCAAACAGATTATCCGCCATCAAAACCATGTTGAGCTTTACACCGAACATAACGAAAGACACACTTATGATGCTGTGTTCATTGCAACTCATAGCGATCAGGCCCTTTCTATGCTATCGAAACCTTCAACCGCAGAGAAAGAAATACTGGGGAGTATTCATTACCAGAAAAACGAAGCCGTATTACATACTGATGAGACGCTATTGCCTAAGCGGCGTACTGCCTGGGCAGCATGGAATTATCATATCCCCTCTGGGCACAATAACAATGTTGTAGTAACTTACAATATGAACATTTTGCAAAATATCAAAGCCCCCCGCCAATTCTGTGTAACCTTGAACAACCGCTCCTCTATTAACCCGGATGCCATCATTAAAAGCATACAATATGAACATCCACTTTATAATGTCGCAACAATTAACGCACAACAGCGCTGGCCTGAAATCAACGGGCAAAATAATACATACTATTGTGGTGCTTACTGGGGCTATGGTTTTCACGAAGACGGTGTAAATAGCGCATTAAGGACATGCAAAACATTTGAAGACCAACAATGAAAAGCTGCATCTACGAAGGACGAATAAGGCACCGGCGATTCTCACCTAAAACACACAAGTTCACTTATTCTTTGTACATGATGTACATGGATTTGGATGAACTTCCGGTAATTTTTAAGCATCGCTGGCTGTGGTCAATCAAGCGATTTTCGTTAGCCTGGTTCAGGCGTAAGGACCACCTTTATCAGCCAGCAACAGATCTTGTCACCGAACTAAAACAAATAGTCTTCGCGCATACGGGAAAAACCCCACAGGGCCCGATCAGGTTATTAACTCACTTACGCCATATGGGAGTTTGCTTTAACCCCTTGAGCCTGTTTTATTGCTTTGACAAAAGTGACGAAAACGTAGAATTTATTGTCGCAGAAGTCAATAATACGCCCTGGGGTGAACGCCACTGTTATGTGCTGCATGAAAACTTAAGTAAAGAATCAGCCTCAAAACTGCGCTTCCGGAACCGTAAAAAATTTCATGTTTCACCTTTTATTCACATGGATCTGGATTATCATTGGTATATGATAAAACCAAGCCAAAATCTTATAGCTCATATTGAAAATATCAGTAGCAATCGGAAAATTTTTGACGCCACCCTGACCCTGCAACGTCGTGAAATTAATAGCCCGAACCTGGCAAAAATGCTGCTCTTATACCCCCTGATTAGCTTTAAAGTTATTATTCTAATCTACTGTGAAGCACTGAGGCTTTGGTTAAAACGTATACCATTTTTACCTTATAAAAAAGACATGCAGCCAAACGGAAAATAAAATGAAAACAACAATAATTCCAGAAGAAGCGGATACTGAAACCAAAAAATCCGCCAATCCTTTGCATTTTATCGCACGAAAAATTGTTTTAAAAAGTTTGAGTGCAATACAGAACGGCAGAATCACACTGCATGAGGGAACAAACGTCCATCATTTCGGCAAATCTACGGAACACTGTTCTTTACAGGTGGATATTCGAATATTACATCCGGACGTATACATCGATGTAACCTGTGGAGGAACTATCGGTGCAGGAGAAGCCTATATCAAAGGCTTATGGAGCTGTAATAACCTGACACACCTTATACGTATTTTTGTTATAAACCGCAACATGATGCTTAACATGGATAAGCGCTTGACCCGTCTCTCCATGCCATTCTGCAAATTACTCCACTGGTTAAACCGTAACAGCAAAGCAGGCAGCAGCCGCAATATAAAAGCTCATTATGATATCGGAAATGATTTTTTTAGGCTGTTTCTGGATGAAACACTAATGTACTCCTCCGCGATATACCCGCATGAGCAGGCAACTCTTAAAGAAGCATCTGAGCATAAATTAACTATGGCATGTAAAAAACTTAACTTACAAGCCGATGATCATTTGCTTGAAATCGGTACCGGCTGGGGCTCGCTGGCAATTCATGCTGCACGCGAATATGGATGCCAGGTCACAACCACTACCATTTCCGAACAACAATACACTTTGGCAAAACAACGTGTGGCAGAGGCCGGGCTATCCGATCAGGTAACCGTAATTATGCAGGATTACCGGGACCTTCACGGGCAATACGACAAACTGGTTTCTATTGAAATGATAGAAGCTGTAGGCTATCAGCACTTCGATACTTTTTTTCGACAATGCAGTAAGCTTCTAAAACCAACCGGTTTAATGCTGCTGCAAACCATTATTATTGCTGATGAGCTTTATGAAAATGCAAAAAAATCGGTCGACTTTATACAGCGCTATATTTTTCCAGGGGGCTGCTTACCCGCAATGCATATTTTAACCAGTAGCGCCGCTAAAACAGGAGACCTTAGAATTCTACATGTTGATGAATTTGGTGAGCACTATGCAAGAACGCTCAGAGACTGGTATGAACAATTTATGCAAAAACTGGCTCAAGTTAAAAAACTTGGCTACCCTGAAACGTTTGTCCGCATGTGGGAGTATTATTTGTGCTACTGTGAAGGAGGCTTTGTAGAACGCTCTTTGGGTGTAACCCAAATACTATTGGCCAAACCATTAAACCGTAGAGAACCGCTGCTTATAAATGCCACCCGTTAGCGATTCTCATAGCGATTGTAATCAAACAAGCCGGGATTTAATTGAGAGGACCTGGCATTAGCTTCGTGAATGTGATCACTGTGTTCCCAAAACCTGGGGTCCATACGCCGAATCCCAAACTTTTGCATAAATGAGCTGTAATCAGATTCAGATTTCAAATTTCGAATACTTTCAATAAACAGATCTAATTCGGCAACATCAACCAAATAAAAAGCATTCGGATACGCTCCCAAAAAGCCTTTGACCACTGTAACAGTGTCTTCATTAGGTAAACGCATTTTTTCCTGTTTGTGTATACTTGCAATATTACTATATGCACTGTTATTAATTAACGTAAAGTGCCTATCCTCCATATCAGGTTCACGTATCGTCAAAAAAGACAGCTGAGGCAAATAAGAAATATTGCGGCCTTTCAAGCTGGACAGTTCCATCAGAGGCTCAATAATATGCCCACTTACGCTATCAGATGAAATTTCATAACGAGTATCTAATATAGCATCGTACTTAGTCTTTAACATTTCAAGCAGCTCAGTGTAGTGAGCTCCTGTTTTAAAGGATAGACCTGTTTCCTGCGCGTAATAAGCTTTACTGCCATTTAAATAAGATTTAACCCGCTTGCTGGCATTCCGGTACCACCGATTCCGCACAACCTTCCTCGACGCACGTGGCAAAAAAGCCAAAAAATTAAATTCTCCTTCCATGCGCAAGAAGCTCATATAAAGCCGTGTATTTAACTGGTGGCCTATATTTCCGAAAACATCAAAACCTGCAACCAATAGGTAGTGCATACGTTCAAGCAAAGGATAATCAATCACTAAGACAGTTTGTGGCTTCTGTCCAACCAACCCCTTGATAACAGATGCAGAATCAAAATGACGAAAAACGGTCAGTGCTGCATTGGAGTTAACCCCGTCACCATCCCATAAAAATTCCAGAGTCGGTGGCAAACGCTCATTGAATGTCTGATTCAAGTATTCACTTCTGGCTTTCAGGTATTTCGACTCCAGATACGAATATTCCAGCCAACTGATCATATCCGCATTACTGGTTTTTTCCGCAGGCAAGCGCAAAATTTCCGCCACACTTTTCAAAAATACAGTATTGTAATTAACACCACCTTCATCGGGTGTTATAAAGAACACCCAAAAGTGTTCATTTATCGCACTTAAAGCGAGATACCCCCGGCATACCGGGCTTTTAATAAAACCCATTATCGTAAATTGTGCCTCATCTAACATAAAACGATAACGAGACTTTGCCGGAAGCTGCATAAATGCTAAAAACGGATTAGTCGCAATTTCAGGTTCGTAAGAGGGAAGCTCTGATACAGAATACGGTATATCAAAAAACCATTCCTGTAATTTTCTCATACGCCCGTCATTCAGAGCATAAGGCATATGCGTTTTAATCAAAAGTGTCTCATTAACACGTTGAAAACGATAGTATACTCGTGCAACACCGGGGTCATCGTAAGGACGGCGCGTGGCAATCAGTTCTATCGGTTGCCCAGGGGGAGATTTTGAGCGCACGAGCTTAAAATATTCACCAACAGGCAAATCGCTAAAATACAGATTGGCAATATACCAGTGCTCATAAATATAGCGGCTCACCAGACGTGACTTTAAATTATCTGCATTTAGGAACGCTTCCCATTTATCTATTTCTTTATTATATGGGTCAGAAAGCTCATCGGGTTCAGTATCAGGCGCGCCATTCAACAACCAAGTTGTAATCACTTCATATTCTGGGCCGGTGAGTGCAGGCAAGCCGAATGGCATTCCCCATTCTGGGGTTTTTTTCTCATAACGGTCGATTTCAGTAATTTTTGGACATACTTGTTTCCGGTCTATAGAAAAATCAAACAGCTCTGCCGGTAACACTTTATTACGAGGCCAGCTTTCATTTTGTTTAAGCGCAAGCAAGCGATACAGCACACTGTCCCCTATATTTGCACGGGGACCCGCTGCGTTTTCATTCAATACCGGATAAAAACCTTTGGCACGCCATTCTTCAGCGCTGTGCGCATCAACAAATAAACGTGTAGGATTCACTGCAGAAAGGCGTGAATGATGATAAACAGGCCTTTTACTGGCACCACGCAAAAGGCCCTCATAAGATGCGAGATTCAATTGACATGGCGCCTCATAACAGCCGTGGCAAACCACGCAACGATTGTCAATAATCGGTTTTACATCCTCTTTATAATCCGGAACTGTAGGTGCAGCAGCCATAAGAGCCTCTCTGCCACCTATACTGGAAAAAGTTTTCTGTTTTTCAGAGGTATAGTAGAAACATGCAGCTCCAAATGCTATTAATATCCCTAAATAGCGCATTTTCATGTTTAAATCACCCACAATCGGCCCATGCAGCCACAAGACCGCCAATAAAGGTATCTGTTACGGTGTTGCTACAAGCCTGTTTTATTTTTTAATATAAAAACTTTCTTTATTTTTAAGCGGCTCGACAGATATATTTAGCCCAAACCCTCTGCCAAACTTTCGATGTCAGTAGTTTAACTTATATTTTTCTGTTTCTACAACCTATAATTATTCTGAAGACCGAAGAAAACCGGGTTTTTTAACACCTGTTTTATTAACCCACACTCCAGAGCAAACGAATTGCTGCGGCAATCGATAAAAAGCAAAATATCCACAATACGACCTGACCAGACGCGCCTTCGAATTTAAACCCCAGGCCTTCGAACTTAATTGGCCCCTCTGTGTGCCGCAGCCCGGTCACAATAAAAGCCGACAATAGCGCCGCCATCGGCAAACCAACGGTCGCTGCAAAGTGTTCTTTAATGATCTCTATAACCAATTGAGGTGCAACATACTTAATCAAACCAATCAGCACCATACCGGCGATCAATGGCACGACTATCGCAACCAACCACGCTGCAACACGTTTGGGGTCAGCTTCCACTTACGCCTTCCTTATTTCAATAATCATCAAACCTTCTCTGCACTATAATCGGCTTTCACAAGCGATAGAAAACAAGCGGATGCCAGCCCGGATGCACCAAAAAGCATCGCCATTATCATAACCTGATACCGCACCGCAATCAGCGGGGAAACACCCGATAGAATCTGCCCCGTCATCATGCCAGGCAGGGAAACCAGCCCTGCTGCAAACAAAGAATTCACGACCGGAATCATAGATGCCCGCAATGCTATCCCTCGTGCAGACGAATACGCTACGCCATTGGCACACTCAGACTCCAACCTCTCAACAGCCAAAGCAATACTGTTCATCGCAGCTGCAAACGCCATACCTGCAAGTGGAATCATATGTGTCGGCAAATACCATGGCTGCAGCTGCAATACCAACTGCGTAATAAGCAGCAACGTGAAACCACTTCCAAACAATACTGCAAACACGGCTTTCTTATATAAAGACCGGCGCCGTTCCTGCAACACAGTACGCAATGCAATCCAGCTGGATGCAATCACCATCACTGCCAGCACCCCAATCACAATGCAGGCACTATCGAGCTCAAAAATATATGCTAACAAATAACCAATTAATAAAAGCTGCACCAGCATTCTACTAATCGCATACAAAGAGGTTTTGTAATTTAAAGACCACCTCTTTAAAACAATCAGCACAAACAATGCCGGTAAAAAAGACAGCCCCAAATTTACAAGAGATATTGTCTGAATCGAGTTTGTCATATCAGCTCAGAGCATACCCACGTTATTAACCATGCTTATTAAATGTATTTATTTTTTCGCTTTTTTTCCTGGTTTTTTTGCTGCTGCTCTTAACGCAGCAGAATACGCGCTATTTGCCCAAAGCGCCATTTCCTCTACATTATCCATAGCTTCCTCAGGTGCTTGATAATAAGACATTGACATCTCTTTGTCTTTTTTACGATACGTAAACGCTTCGAGCCCTTTGGAACGAAAATCATCGATATTCTGATCATCTACTTTTAAATACAAAGTTCGGTCAGCAACCAACCCAAACATCAAACCATCGAGAAAAAAACCATAGCCACCAAACATGCGTTTACTTTGCACAGGGCCTATTGTTTGCAAGAGATCAAGAAGATATAGAATAAACTCTTTATCTTTCATCAAAGAAAACTACCACGGAAAAAACTCGGTTTTTTTAAAACCATAGCAACAAAAATTATTTAGAATACAATCTGGCTTCATAGCAGGAACCACACACTTCTACTCTACCGTGGAGACTGTTACCAGTTTGGCCTGCAATTCTTCTTTTTTCTTATGAAGCCAGGGGGCTTGTCTGAATGCGATTGCCTGATCATATTTTTCAATAGCTGCCCTGATATCTCCGTCACCAGCCAGCTTATCACCCCAACGAGTCAATGACCGCGTATAATAAGTCAGCTTCTTCGCATAATAAGGACTTAAACTGCTGACCTTTTGATAGTGTTTTACCGCTTCAGGGTAAGAGCCGCTCCAATACATTTTCTCCGCAATATAGATATGCGCCTCGATAAACTCCGGATTCAAAGACAGCGCTTTGTTGATTTTTTCGAATGCCTGATCTTTTTTACCGGAACGGTCAAATGCAACCCCCCAACCAAAATAAATTCGGGGGTTATCAGGGTCCAATTCAATGGCTTTTTGAAAGTGTGCATTCGCACCTTCTTCATCACCACGCATTGCATGAACCAAACCCCAACCGTTATAGATCATACCGGCATTCGGATCTATTTTGACCGCCTGCTCAAATTTCGCATCGGCCTCATCATGCTTACCCCGCCCGGCCAACGCCAATCCCCAGTTTGAATAAGCTAATGGAAATTCCGGATCAAGCAAAATTGCCTGCTGAAACTTCTCCTTAGCGCTGTCAGTTTTTCCCTCTTGTAAATGTATCAAACCCCATAAGTTATAAGCCCAGACATCATCCTCAACCGGCGGCTTTATCAAACACATTTGCAGCAGATTCTTGGCTCTTTCGGGATCCTTATTAACAAGGTAATAGGCCATCAGATATGGGTCAGTAGATTCAATCAGTTTTTCGGCCCCACGCCTCACCAGCGTGTTTACTTCTTTAGCATATACGCTGAGACTTTGGCTATTAACCCCCTTTTGGGTCAGGCGTATGCGCAGCTGAAATAAATCACCATCGTGTGTAATTTCACCACCGATTCGCTTTTCAGAAAAACCGAATAACGCCTGCACATAACCCAATAATGACTTGATCGATATGCCTGCACCGGGCACCTGAATATCGGCTTGCAGCCAGTCAGCTGCCAACACATGCCCCTCACGCTGCGACATAACTTCAGTATGAATCTTCAGCGCCTGATCAATCAGCCTGTGCGCAACAACCTCAGCCGTATATCCGCGGCGCACAAGGTCTTGCGGCACCCGTATCGGCTCAATCATCACAATATCCTGCCACATTGCCTTGGCAGCACTGCCAATCAACACAAACACCAATATCAGCAAAACAAAGGAAGTCGCAATAGAGCGGATATGCCCCAGTTTTTCAGCAAAATGCTTAAGCGTGAAAACAGGCTTGGGCTTGTCCGCGGCAGGCACTTGCTCTGTATTTTCAGCCTGTGCGTCCTTAACCTCATGAGTATTATCGCCTTCAGCTGCCTGCAGACCTGTATTATCAGCATCAGGTGTTGACTGGTTAGCGTTCATCTATACCCCGGGATTTAATATAGCGTTGATCCGGTGTCTTGAAAATCAGACTTTCATCATGATATCAGAACCTATCTCATAATATCCCGCGAGCCGCGTTACTGGCGCAAAGGTGGGTATGCTAGGCGCACTGTGCAGGACAGTACTCATTGTACGGCTAAGCAGGGCAACGACGCATACCCACCTTTGCGCCGTAACCCCTTATGGGACCGGGCGTTTTTGACGCAGAGCTTTGTTACTCCTCGCTCATTAACGCCAGGGATGGCGTGTATGCAGAAAATGCAGGAGCATTTTTCTGCGTACATTCAGTACACTACGTTCGTCGCGCCGCGTCCTGCGTCAAAAATCCCACGGTCGCGACCGTGGGATATTATGAGATAGGTTCTAGTTTAGCCGTATTTTTCCTATACAGCCACCGGTGCTTTTATATGTGGATGGGATTGATAATCAACAAGCTCAAAATCTTCATATCTGAATTCAAATAAATCGGTTACCGCCGGATTAATCTGCATACTTGGCGGTTTGTAAGGTTCACGGCTTAACTGTTGTTCAGCCTGCTCGAGATGATTCAGATAAAGATGCGCATCACCCAAAGTATGCACAAATTCACCACAACGTAAACCACAAACCTGTGCAACCATCATCGTTAATAATGCATAGGAGGCAATATTAAACGGCACTCCCAAAAATATATCAGCACTGCGCTGATACAGCTGACATGAAAGCCTGCCCTCAGCAACATAGAACTGAAAAAATGTATGGCAGGGAGCCAAAGCCATTTTATCCAGGTCGGCAACATTCCAGGCACTGACAATCATGCGCCGTGAATCAGGATTGGTTTTTATTTGTTCGATAATAGCGCTGATCTGATCAATATGTCGCCCGTCCGGTGCGGGCCAGGCCCGCCACTGGTATCCATATACCGGACCCAGTTCGCCGGACTCATCCGCCCACTCATCCCAAATGGAGACACCGTTATCCTTTAAATATTGGATATTGGTATCGCCTTTCAGGAACCAAAGCAATTCATGAATAATCGATCTCAAATGCAGTTTTTTTGTTGTCACCAGCGGAAAATGTTGACTAATATCGAACCGCATCTGATACCCGAAAACGGATAACGTCCCGGTGCCGGTTCTATCCTGCTTACGAACTCCATGATCTTTAACATAACGCATTAAATCCAGATATTGTTTCATATACAAGCTGTCTCTGTTTCAGTGATTTCGGTAAGCAATTATCATTAGCGCTACACCGAATAAAATCATCGGCATACACAACAACTGCCCCATTGTAAGCCAGTCAAACGCCAAAAAACCGATATGTTCATCGGGTTCACGCACAAACTCCACAAAAAAACGAAATATTCCATAGCAAATCAAAAACATTCCGGATACCGCACACCGTGGCCGGACTTTGATACTGAATATCCATAAAATCAGCCATAAAGCGACACCCTCGAGTAATGCCTGATACAGCATTGAGGGGTGGCGCGCTAGCGCATCCACATGCGGAAACACCATGCCCCAGGGCAAACTGGTCGGTCGTCCCCATAACTCCCCATTAATGAAATTACCGATGCGTCCACACAGCAGGCCAAAGGGTATGATCGGGGCGATAAAATCAGTCATATGCATTACCGTTGCACCAATTTTTCTGCCATATAACCAGCTCGTCACCAATACACCCAGGAAACCGCCATGAAACGACATACCACCCTGCCAGACTTTGAACAAAACAAGCGGATTTGCCAGAAAAGCGTCAAAATTATAGAAGATGATATAGCCGATACGACCACCCAATACAGCTCCCAACACGATATAAAACAGCCAGTCGCTGGCCTGTGCCGGGGTCACCGGAGTGGTCAGAGGCTGCACTCTGATCCGATAACGCAGCAGCCAATACCCACCCAAAAAAGCCAGCAGATACATTAGCCCATACCAATGCACCTGAATCGGGCCAAGGTTAACGGCCACCGGGTCGATTTGTGGAAAAGTCAACATTTTTGCAGCAGGTTCACAGAGCTCCAGTCACGGCGTCTCATTCTAACACCTCATTCCCCTGAGCACAGTATCCGACATCTGTACTTGAACACTTGCACGCCGCGATATCATAAGGTAGAACGCTCTGGTCAAATTAAAAACCGGCTCAGCAATGCGTGGCGACTGTCACTGACAATTAAAGCATTTATCAACCAAAACCGATAAAAATAAAAACCACGGCATGACCAGCTGTAATACACCCTCATACGGCAAATTCAATGTCAGATTAAATCGGCTCGGAGAATAGCCATTGCACACATTTAGACGTTGGTATCGCTTCACTTTGGCACTGATACATGTGATTTGGGGCATATTACTGTTGCTGTTTGCGGTAGGTCCGGATCCGGAACAAAGAACCGCCCGTGACTGGAAGATTATTAATCGCTGGATGGCCCGGCTTTGTGCCATACTGGGCCTGCGAATTCAGGCTCATGGAAAACCCGCAGAAGCACCGGTATTGTTCGTCGCAAACCATATCAGCTGGCATGATATTTTGGTTATGCAGGCCTTTGCACCGACCGGTTTTATCGCAAAACGCGAGATCAGAGACTGGCCGGTGATCGGCTGGATGGCTTACCGCGGTAATACATTGTTCATTCGCCGTGGCCGGCGGGAATCCCTGTTTGAAATCAAAGCAGCAATGGAAAAACGGCTGCAGGAAAATCAAAGTATCGTAATTTTTCCGGAGGGCGGCACCTCCACCGGTGAAAAAGTATTGCCGTTTCGTTCACGCCTATATGACCCGGCGATTGATCTAAACATTCCGATACAAGCAGTTGCTTTACATTATTCGAGCCCGGATAACCACTCCAAAGACCTGGCCTTCGTGGATGATGAAAAATTTCTAACGCATGCTTTTCGTGTGATGGGAGAAAAACAAATCGATATTACTGTACATTTCTGCACGCCGATTCATCCCGACAAGCAGGACCGCCGAACACTTGCACAAATAACTCACACATCAGTTGCAAACGCACTCGAATCCGAAATCAACATGCTGTCGACCCGGCAACCTGTTGAATAACACCGCGTAACCAGTGCGGACATATTATCGGCGCCCCGGTAACAGGGTAATTACCGGCAACAGACACAGTGCCGCCAGCACAATCGACGGCCCTGCCGGCAAATCCCATTGCACCGATGCAGATAGACCGGCAAGCACCGCGATCACACCCACCACGGATGAAAACACCGCCATTTGCTCAGGGGTATGTGCAATACGCCGTGCAGCCGCAGGCGGAATAATCAATAACGATGTAATCAGCAACATACCAACAATTTTAATTACAACCGCAATAACCAGCGCCATCAATAGCATATAGATAAAACGAACGCGCTTGACCGAGACCCCTTCCACCGCTGCAACCTCATCATTGATCGTGATCTCCAGCAACTGCTTCCAGATAAAAACCAAAGTACCCCAAACCACAACACCAACAACCAGTATCAAAATAAGATCAGGCTTACCGATTGCCAAAACATCTCCAAATAAATAGGCATTAACATCAAATCTGATATCGTCAATGAACACCAGCAAAACCAGGCCCAGTGCCAGAGCAGCATGCGCCAAAATACCCAGCATTGTATCCAACGGGATTTGGCGGCTCACTTCCGGGCGTAACTGTATAAAAGTCATCACCACACCTAACAGCACACACACCAGAACAACCCCCAACGTGATAGGCATACCCAGCACCAGACCAAGCGCCACACCCAATAAAGCACTATGCGATAAGGCCGCACCGAAATACGCCATCCGTTGCCATACGACAAAGCAGCCAAGAGGCGCAGCCAATAACGCGACACCGATACCACCCAGTAATGCACGGAACAGAAAATTATCCAGACTGACCTCAAGCATCTTTTATAATATCTCCGTGCAGGTCGTGCTCATGATCATGATCATGGGTATACACTGCCAGGCCATCCACCGGCTGACCGAAAAGCCTTAAAAACTCAGGGTGCTGCGCAATGGCTTCCGGATGCCCGGTGCAACAAACATGGTGCTGCAGACAAATCACCTGATCGGTCGCGGCCATCACCAAATGCAGATTATGCGACACCATCAACACACCACATTGATAGCGGTCACGTATATCAGTGATCAAACGATAAAGTGCCTGCTGACCAGTGGTATCCATCGCCTGATCCGGTTCATCCAGCACCAGCAATTGAGGGTTCCGCAACAGGCAACGCGCCAGCATCACCCGCTGTAACTCCCCTCCCGATATTGACTGCATCGGCAATTTACGCAGCTGATGAATTCCGGCTTCTTCCAGCGCCGCGCCAACCGGCTTGTCTTTGCGTTCGGTACTGAGCTCAAGAAACCGCTCGACCGTTATTGGAAATGCAGGGTCAATTGACAGGCGCTGCGGCAGATAAGCAATACTGAGCCCCGGACGGCGCTCAATTTTGCCCCCATCCAGTCGCTGCAAACCCAGCAACGCACGCACAAATGTCGTTTTACCGGCGCCGTTTGGACCAATCAGGCTAATGATCTGGCCTGCATCAATCTGCAGGCTCACATTATCGAGAATGGTTTGCTTATTGATCTCAACCCGTAAATTATGCGCCGAAATCAGCGCTGACGAGTCAGTGGAGTCCATATATCATTCATTTAGTTACTATTCACCGGTATATGCTTACTATAAGATATCATAAATACTTCGAATCACTCACTTAGAAGCTCCATGTCACGTACCCTCCTGCTTGCCACAATGCTGCTATTGGCAGTAACCCGCGGAGAATCCGCCCCACTTGTGGTCTCTACAATCAAACCGCTGCAGTCACTGGCCGGCATGGTCATGCAGGATATTGCCGAGCCGGTATTATTAATACCCGCTAATATTTCACCCCACAATTACCGGATGACCCCATCCGGCGCCAAACAGTTGCAGCAAGCTAATTTGGTGCTGTGGGTGGGCCCTCCTTTGGAAAGCAAACTAACAAAACCGCTGGCGACACTGGTGCAAACAGCGCAAATCCTGACACTCATAGAGGAGCCCGAACTGAAGATATTACCGGCTCGACGCGGCGGCACCCACAACGCAGAGGACGATCACGATCACCACACAGGTATTGATCCCCACCTGTGGCTGGACCCGGATAATGCCATTGTAATTTTAAAACTGCTGTGCCGATACTTAAGCAAAACAGATCCGGAAAACGCCGCCCAATATCGCGCTAACACCAAAAACTCCATCAGCAAAATTCAAGCAATGGACCAGGAAATAAGCGCATCGCTGACAAATTTGCAGGACCGGCCTTACCTGGTATTGCACGACGCATTTCAATATTTTGAATCACACTACAACCTTGCCCAGGCCGGCGCGATTACAGCCAACCCGGAACGCAAACCCAGTGCTAAACGCATACAGGCTCTACGCACGAGCATCCACAAAAATAATATCGCCTGTGTATTTACCGAGCCGCAATTCGGCACACAGCTGGCGAATATCATTATCGAGGGTACAACAACGCAGATTGCCACATTGGATCCGATTGGGGCGTCAATAAAATCAACCCAACACGAATACATAGCGCTTATGGAGCAGCTGGCCACAAACCTGGTCGACTGCCTGAGCAATCCCTGAATAGAGAACTCTAGAGCCGACTTTAATAAATAAACCCGACAAACCCGAAAACGTCATTTTTTTTTAATAAAAAATTCATCAAAACAACACAATTGCCCCTTAGGATCAGCCCAGCTTAAGCACTGACAGGACCTAAGATTTGAGCAGAATAAACAATGTGCGCCGGGTAAGAACAATCTGGTTATCCGATACCCATCTGGGTTCCAAAGGGTGCAAAGCAGAATTTCTGATTGATTTTCTAAAAGCGCACAAGCCCGAAACACTATACCTGGTCGGCGATATTATCGACGGCTGGCGTATGAAGAAATCCATTTACTGGCCGCAATCACATAGCAATGTCATCAGACGCATTTTGACACTGGCTAAACGTGATACAGAAGTCATATACGTCACCGGCAATCATGATGAGTTTTTGCGAAAGTACAGCAACAATCAGTTCGGCAATATAAATCTGGTCGATAAAGCTGTACATACCACCAAAAACGGCAAAAAATTTCTTGTGACTCACGGCGACCAATATGATGTTATCGTCCGTTATCATAAATGGATCGCGGTATTGGGCGATATCGCGTACAACGTTTTGCTGGTATTGAACCGCTGGTGCAACCATGTGCGCCTCAAACTGGGTTATGGCTACTGGTCATTATCCAGCTATCTAAAACACCGGGTCAAAAAAGCGGTTAATTTCATTTCTGACTATGAACAGGCACTGGCTGACGAATGCAAGCGCAGCGGCCTGGACGGTGTTGTATGCGGGCATATCCATCATGCTGAAATACGGGAAATCGACGATGTGCTCTACCATAACTGCGGCGACTGGGTGGAGTCATGCACGGCAATCATTGAAGACAAGCTGGGAAATATTGAGCTCATTCATTGGACAGATGAGCATAAATCCACTAACCAACTTACTGTGAAAGCCGCTGCCTCTTAATGAAAAAACTCCTACTCATTACAGATGCCTGGGAGCCGCAAACCAATGGAGTTGTCACCACCTATAAAAACATCATTTCAAAGTTAAAAAACTTCGATGTTGAAACCGAAGTTCTCCATCCAGGTTTATTCTTTAATATTCCCTGCCCGGGCTATGCAGAAATCAAACTGGCGGCAAACCTTTGGAAAATGGGTGAACTGATAGAGCAAAGCAATGCCGATTATATTCATGTTGCAGTTGAAGGACCGATTGGCATCGCCGCCCGCCGTTATCTAAAGAAACACCAGTCACGTTATACAACTTCTTTTCACACCCGCTTCCCTGAGTATATCTCCGAACGAATTCGCTTTATCCCGGTTAAAACCGGTTACCGTTTTATGCAGTGGTTTCATAAACATAGCGCTAAAATTCTGGTTACGACGCCCAGCATGCAGAAAAACCTCAGCCAATATGGCTTTGATAGAATGGCTGTCTGGGGCCGGGGTGTTAATACCGATGTTTTCAAACCCAATGGCAAAACAAGTAATGATATTGACGATCCAAAGTTTCTTTATGTCGGTCGTGTTGCAGTGGAGAAAAACATCGAGGCATTTTTATCCCTGAACCTGCCCGGCAAAAAAATCATTGTCGGTGACGGACCCAGCCGGGCAGAACTGGAAAAAAAATATCCGGATGCAGAATTTGTCGGCTATAAATATGGTGAAGCATTAACCGAGTACTTCGGCAGCGCCGATGTCTTTGTATTTCCATCGCGCACAGATACCTTCGGCCTGGTGATGCTCGAAGCCATGGCCTGCGGCACACCGGTAGCGGCATTCCCGGTTGCAGGCCCAATCGACGTGGTCAAACCCAATGTCACCGGAATACTGGACGAAGATCTGGGTAAAGCAGCATTAGCAGCACTGCATCTACAACGCAGTGATTGCATTGAGCATGCACAGCAACAAAGCTGGGAAACCTGTGCTCAAACCATGCTCAACAACCTGGTCCCCGCGCAAAACTCACTTGCCGGCTAAACTTATAGCTTTACAGTTTTAGTCTTCTATGGAAATGCTATACGACCAGGCTCATACGGTCGTGGGCAACCTCAATATCCGGTGGCAGCGATGCTGACTCTGAAGTCATTAAAAAAGCATCAAAATCATGGCTGATATGAGTCAAAATAGTTTTACTGGGCCGTACCCGCCCATGCAACTCACGAATTGCAGTCAAATAATCAGCGGTCTCAACAACTTCTTCGCGTGCCCTGGATTTCCGGCTTGAACATCCCGCCAATAATAAATCCAACCCGATACTGGCCAGATAGTCTATGCTGGATTGAGGCAACGCATCGGTATTTACAATGTATGCGAATTTGCTTTTCTGATTGGTAAATACATAACCCAAAGCATCACCCGAGGGCTTTAGAGACACAGGCATCACGGAAATATCCCCTAATACAAAAGACTTAAAAGGTTTCGCAACTTTAGTAAAATTCAGAATGCCCGGGTTTTCCACCAAGTCACCAAAACCGGTCAGATCCCCGGCTGTCACCACATCAATACTGATATTTCTCCCATTCCGCAATTGAAATAAACCCTGAACGCATTCAATACGGCAATCGGTTAGTAAAATATTTGATAAGCTGCCGGCAGGAAAACGATCAGCAAGATCCCATTGACCGGCATCGACAAGCAGTTTACTGCCATTTGACTCCAGCAACAGACTAGCGTGTCGGCGTCTATGATCTGAAATAATATTGGCACGGCTGCAGGCAGGGCAATCACACCCGTAGACCGGTACACAACCCGCATCACCCGTGCCCAAAAAAGTAAGCTTCACATTGACTACCTGATCACCAGAATAAAATAAACAGGCTTCGTTATTGCAACCTGCACCCGGCCATATACCCTGAGTACGGACGGACCAGAAAAAAGCGGGCACTTCCGCACCCGCTTAACAAGGATATAGATCACCGGTGGGGGAAACCGGCTGACCTTACTCCAAACCTAACCAATCATAGAAATATAAGCGCTGCTCTGACAACCATGCGTCAGAACAGCCAGGAGCCCGGCTGATCAGCAAAAGCTCCTGACTTTAACCATATAAAATTTAGAAAGTGAACTGCGTTCTGAAACGAACTTCTTCACCATCCACGCCGGTGACTCCATCCAACTCACCGTCCATAAAGCTAATACCGAAACGCAGGTTACTGTTCGGGTAAAAGTTTATACCCAGTGCAGTCTGCTCACCTTCAGCAGAAGTCAGGCCAATATCACTGTATCGGCCAAAACCGTCTTCAAGCCGCGCCACCACTTCAATTGCGGTGCCATTTGAAGATTTAACGCGCTTGAATTTACCACCTTTATAAGGGCGCGGGTTACCGTTAAAAATGTAGCCTACTTGAACATACGATCCGTCTACATCAGCACCACTAGCGTCGGCTTCTATCGTTTCAAACTGAGCATGAAACTGACCAAATACCGCAGCCAACTCAAGCCCGGTCAGATCAACAAGATCGCCGGACCGCATTGCGGCACCGATATGGATAACCCGGCCTTCTTCATTAATTGGAGCAAATACAATACGCCCGGTAACCGCAGTTTCCGCTATGCTCTCATCATCAGTTGCATCGTCACGGTAGACTCCAATAGCATAAAATATTCTATTGTCACTTTTTCCGCTGATCTGCACACCGGCATTACGGCCCGGTACGAAAGCTTCAGTTATTGCAGAACGCTCCAACAGCGAAATATCTTTTGAGCTGGTTACTTCTTCCAAACCGAACTGCTCTTTGTGTTTACCGATAGTCAGCACGGCTTTTTTGCCCCAACCTTTGTATTGAATATACAGGTCTTCAACTGAGCCGCCATCATCTTCGCCGACGTTAAACTGGGTTTTGTAACCCCAGTCACCCACCTTGCCTTTAAAGAATAAACGTGCACGGCGGACTTCAAAAGTTTCCTCTTCAGTCGTACCTTGCTCGGTTTTATCATAATCCCACTGAATACGGCCGCCCGCAGCAAACTCAGCGTTGCCATCCGCAGTCTTTACTTTCAAACCACCTTTTGTGGAAATTTTAATTCCATTATCGTCTGCAACGGCATTGCCCATAGCACACGCGAAAATCGTGCTCAAAGCCCCAACTTGAATAAGAAGTTTTGTATTCATTTAATTTAGCTCCTGGTAATTACACAAAAATTTGGCAATAGCCGTTACAGATCCGAAAGATCTAATACTGTTATCCATGTTTCACCACCTGTTATTATTTGAAACTATTGGAATGATTGAAGTGTCGGCATTTTTCCAAATAACTGTTACAAATTTGTATCTGAAAAATGACAGTTCTGTTACAGAAAACAGCCGAAAAACCACCTCTACCCCCAAATAAGTAGTTTCACTTGGTTTTTGCCGGTTGATTATTGAGAATAGGTTACTTCTTGACAGCTAATGTCAGACCATCGCCGATCGGCAGCAAACTGATACCAACGCGGTCATCATTATAAAGGTGCTCATTAAACTCCCGGATGGCGGCAGTATCAGCGTCCTGATTGGATGGGTCAGCAACCGCACCATTCCATAGCGTATTATCGATCATGATCAGTCCTCCTGACTTTAGTAGTTGCAAACATGACTCGTAATAGTCCTTATAAGCCGTTTTATCTGCATCGATAAAAGCCATATCAAAACAACCTGACTGGCCATTAGCGATTAGATGGTGCAAGGTACTCTTTGCGGGCGCCAGATGCAAACGAATATTCTGCTCCACCCCCGCATCCAGCCAATAACGCCTGGCAATTTCAGTCCACTGCTCACTGATATCGCAACAAACAATCCGGCCATCCTCGGGTAATGCCATCGCCATGCACAGCGCACTGTAGCCGGTGAAAGTGCCAATCTCAATGATGTTCTTTGCACCCAATAACTCTACGAGTAAGCCCATAAACTGCCCTTGCTCGGGGGAAATCTGCATCACTGCCTGCTCAAGACCGGCTGTCTCCTCCCGCAAACGGCGCAAAATTTCCGGTTCTCTGACAGAAACTGATAACAGATAATCATGGAGTTGCGGTGTTAAATTAACCGTCTGCCGGGACATGACTGCTCCTTTGTTTTGGTGAATATAAGCACCGGGTTAATATACAACAGGATATGCACTATGATACCGGACCGGAATGTACACCAAAATTATTCAGATTACCGATTGCCATTTGTTTGGAGATCGAAATGCACAGCTGAAACACTGTAATACCTACCATAGTCTGCGCAGGGTGTGCGCGCAAATCCGCCGACAGCATAACGATACAACACTATTATTGCTGACCGGTGATCTTAGCCAGGATAAAAGCGTTGAAAGCTATCATCTGCTACAAACTTTAATAAGTGAGCTGGGCATCCCTGCAGCCGCAATCCCCGGAAACCATGATAATCCACAGATCATGCAGACTGTATTTGATCCGTCAATTATTACCACAGCAAATGAGCTGGCTATTGGCGGCTGGCGGTTGATGCTGCTGAACAGCTCGGTGCCACAACAAGTCAGTGGAAAAATCGAAAAATATGAACTCGAGCGCCTTGCACACCGCCTTTCCAACGAAACCGATATGCCGGTGATGATTGCACTACACCACCCTCCGGTAGCACTGGGCAGCACCTGGCTGGATAAAGTCGGGTTGGAAAATGCAGATGAACTAAACACTATACTATATAACTCGAAACAAACCCGGGTAGCCATTTTCGGTCATGCACATCAGGTTTATTACACTAAAATTCGACAAATTGCGTATTTCTGCACACCTTCCACCTGCCGACAGTTCCTGCCGGCAAGCGCAGAATTTGCGCTGGATATCCTGCCTCCGGCGTATCGCGTACTCAAACTCTATCCTGACGGTGACTTTCAAACTCATATTGAGTTTCTGCAGCCGGACTGACATATATTTCAAACCTGTGGGAACTTAGAGCCATTCTTTGCGACAAAGCTATGCTTGGAAAAATTTATTTATAAAGATTACCAATAACGCTTAACAAACGGCCTTATTCCAGATATAAAGAGAATTATGAGCAACGATTTCGAAGATATCCTGACTATGGACGACAGCGAGATCGACTTGGCAGAAGCCGCGCTGATTATCGCTAAAGATGAATACCCCGAGCTGGACGTCACACACTATCTGGAGCATATCGACCAGTTTGCGCTCGATATTGCGGACCGGCTTGACCTGAATAACGACGCCGAAACAATCATCTCCACCCTAAATGACTATCTGTTTAAAGAGCAGGGTTTTCGTGGGGATATGGACAATTATTATGATCCACGCAATAACCTGTTAAACGATGTGATTGACAGACGCTGCGGTATACCGATTTCACTCAGCATCATCTATCTGGAAACCGGCAAACGCCTGGGGTTGGAACTGGAAGGCGTCTCTTTCCCGGGGCACTTTCTGGTGCGGTTCAATGTCAGCAGCGGCACTGTGATCCTCGACCCGTTTTTCGGCGGCATTTCACTGAGTGAAGATGAACTGGAATTCCGCCTGTCCCGGTTTTGCGAGGATGATTATGACGACGCACTGCTGGAAGACTACCTGACGCCCGCATCAAATAAAGCAATACTTGAGCGGGTATTGCGTAATCTCCGCGGCATTTATGTGGAAAATTCCACCCACGAAAAGGCTTTGCGTACTTCGGATAAGATTCTCTCGCTTTCCCCGGAAAATGCTCAGGAATACAGGCTGCGCGGCTCGATTTACCATACCATAGGCTGCCATCAAATGGCGCTGCAGGACTATAAGCGCTTTCTGCAATTAAAGCCCGACGCCGAGGAAGCCGAGCGCACCCGTGCCCATATCATTGAGCTGCAAAATGCATTGCGTTATTTGCATTAACTAAGCTGGTATAAATTTTTGCCTGCGATCAAGCAGTACAAAAGCAACGCCCATCGCAACACCGCGGATTCCCAGAAAAAACAACAGTGCAAACCACAAACCGTGGTTTCCCAGCGGCTGGGCAATATACCAAACCAGCAAATACACCAAGGTTGCAAACAACATGGTATCGCGCATCGCCCTGCCCTGAGTGGCGCCGATAAAAATGCCATCCAGCCAATAGCTCCAAACACCCACCAGCGGCGCCAGCCAAAGCCACGGCAAATACTGATTTGCAGATTCACGCACATCCGGGATATCCGTCAAACCGGAAACGATCAATGACCCAAATAATAAAAATACGACGGTATATAACAACGCCCCAACAACCGACCAGATACCCGTCACCTTTATATAGCGTAAAAACCGGGCACGATCCCGGTTACCGACTGCCTTACCCACCAGTGTCTCCGCCGCATGGGCGAAACTGTCGAGGCCGAATGAAATCAGCATCAAAAAATTTTTCAGCACTGAATTCGCTGCCAGTATCACATCACCGAACTTTGCACTTTGCGCGGTAAAAAAAGCAAACGCAAACATTAACAACAAAGTTCGTACAAAAATCTGCTGATTGATTAATAACATTCGCGATAGTGCAGCAACCGCCATAATTCGATCCCACACCCATCGCCCCGGATGCGCGCGCAATACCGATAACAGCAAGCCCATTGAAAATAACAAGCCGATATATTCAGCAATAACTGTTGCCCAGGCCACACCGGCCACGGTCATTTTCAAACCAATCACAAGAATCAAATCAAGCACAATATTCAGGCTGTTAATAAGCAGGGTGATATACAAAATAGCACGGGTATTCTGCATACCCAGAAACCAGCCAAACAGCACATAACGCAATAAAACCGCGGGAACAGCCCAGATACGAATCTCAAAATATTCTGCCGCCAAAGCCTCAACAGGCATACTGCCTTCGAGCAAAAACAGCGCCAGCCACAAAATCGGCCATTGCAATAGAAGTAAAGGTATCGTCAAAATCAATGCCAGGAGCACAGAACGTCCCAAAATCGCGCGCAACTCTTCATGATCTCCGGTACCCAAAGCCTGGGCAGTAATACCGGTCGTGCTCATACGCAAAAAACCGAAGCCCCAAAAAATGAACGTGAAAATCATCGCGCCCAATGCAACACCCCCCAGATACTGGGCATCGGGCAAATGCCCCATCACAGCGGTATCGACAATACCCAACAGCGGCACTGTCAGGTTTGATAACATCATTGGGAATGCAATAGACCAGGTTTCTTTATGCGCTTTCAAAACCGAACACCTGGCAAATTGAGGGAAAGACTGAAATTTTCATGCCGATTATTAAGGCTCGGCATATGGCGCTAAAACTATACTTCCACCATCTCGAAATCCGCTTTCATTGCCCCGCATTCCGGACAGGTCCAGTTCTCGGGAATATCCTCCCAGCGGGTACCCGGCGCAATGCCCTCATCCGGCCAGCCTTTGGCCTCCTCATAAATAAACCCGCAAACAACGCACATATAAGATTTCATCTACTCCCTCTCAGTTTATCGTATAATTCAGACTGACTATCATTATGTATTTCAGGCGAAGCCCAGAGCCACGCATCATACCACTACTGATCTCCAACCGTTAACAATAGATGGATACCGATAAACTCCCGATCGTCATGACTATCGCCGGGAACGACCCTTCCGGTGGCGCCGGCATTACCGCCGATATTGAAGCCATTATCAGCCAAGGCTGCCACGCGCTGCCGATTGTTACCTGTGCGACCGTACAAGATACCTGTAACGTGCTGAGTATTAACCCGCTGGACCCGGAGCTGGTTATGCAGCAAGCACGCGCGGTTTTGGAGGATCTCCCGGTCGATACGATAAAAATCGGTCTGCTGGGTACGGAAGAAACCGTAGAGGCCGTGCATGAAATTCTGGCGGACTATCCGGATATCCCGGTGGTACTGGACCCGGTGTTACAGGCCGGCGGCGGCCATCCATTGGCTTCTGAAGCGGTCATTGAGGCCATTATCGACCTGTTGTTACCTTACACTCAGGTGCTGACACCCAACAGCCAGGAAGCGCTGAGCTTAATCCCGGGCGCAGATAATGTGAATGCTGCAGCACTTGCATTACAGGAGTTCGGCTGTGAATACGTGCTGGTCACCGGCACACACGAGAACTCTGCCGAAGTGATCAACCGGCTTTTCGGTAAACAGCAGGAACTGGAGCAATATCGATGGCAACGACTGCCGGATAACTATCATGGCTCAGGTTGCACCTTGTCCGCGGCATTGGCCGGATTGCTGGCACAAAATCTGGAGCTCTCAGATGCCGTCTATCAGGCCCAGGATTTTACCTGGCACAGCCTGCAAAAAGGTTATCGCCTCGGCATGGGGCAATATCACCCGAATCGCCTGTTTTGGGCAACCGATGACCCGGAAGCAATCAGTGCCGAACAATAAACACAGACTGAGCGGCGTATATGCAATCGCCGACACTGGTATCATCCCACACGAAAAACTGATTGACGCGGTAGAACAGGCTATTGAAGGCGGTGCGGCACTGATTCAATACCGCGACAAAAGTGAAGACAGCACGTTGCGGCATGCACAGGCCAATCAGCTCCAGGCACTTTGCAAAAAACACCAGGTCCCATTGATTATTAATGACGATCTTGATCTGGCAAAAGACTGTGGCGCATCAGGTATTCATCTGGGCAGGCATGACATAGACCTGGAGACCGCCCGTGAAACACTCGGGGCCGATGCCATTATCGGCATCTCCTGTTACAACGAACCATCGCGGGCCAAATCAGCAGAAGCCGGCGGTGCGGACTATGTCGCATTCGGCAGCGTTTTCCCTTCCTCGACCAAACCCAATGCGGTTTCAGTATCGATCGAAACGCTTGCTCAAATGAAACAAACGCTCTCTATTCCGGTTTGCGCGATCGGCGGTATCACCGACGAGAATGCCGCTCCACTGCTTGAAACCGGCGTTGATCTGCTCGCGGTAATTAACGGCATATTCGGACAACAGGATATACGGGCCGCAACCCGGCAACTCGCAAAACTGTCGTTTGATTAAAATACGCACCCAGGCTTTAACGATTATCACTCTGAAACAGGAAAATCCATGAAAGCACTTTTTGAAGCAGCCCAAAAACACATTCCCGGCGGAGTCAATTCGCCGGTCAGAGCATTCAAGAGTGTCGGCGGTGAACCGGTATTTATTCAACGCGCCGAAGGCGCTTACCTGTACGATACTGAGAACCATCGCTATATCGACTATGTCGGTTCCTGGGGACCAATGATACTTGGCCATGCTCACCCGGAAGTCGTGCAGACGGTACAGCAAACTGCGGTGAACGGTTTAAGCTTCGGTGCACCGACCGAGCTGGAAACGCAAATGGCCGACAAAATCTGCACTTTGATACCGTCAATCGACATGGTGCGTATGGTCAGCTCCGGTACCGAAGCAACCATGAGCGCAATTCGATTGGCCAGAGGCTTTACCGGCCGGGACAAAATCCTGAAGTTCGAAGGCTGCTATCACGGTCATGGTGATTCTTTTTTAATAAAAGCCGGCTCCGGTGCGCTTACTTTAGGCACACCAACATCACCGGGCATACCGAAAGCACTCGCCGAGCAGACATTAACCGTTTCATTTAATGATGAAGACTCTGTAAGCAACGCGTTTGAACAACACGGCAAAGACATCGCATGCATAATCGTCGAACCGATCGCCGGCAACATGAACTGTATTCCACCTGCCGATGGTTTTTTAGAACACCTGCGCGAACTTTGCGATCAGCATCAAAGCCTGCTGATCTTCGATGAAGTCATGACCGGTTTTCGGGTTGCGCTTGGCGGCGCACAATCAATTTATAAGGTCAGCCCGGACATCACCACACTCGGCAAAGTTATCGGCGGCGGCATGCCGGTCGGTGCATTTGGCGGTAAACGGGAAATTATGGAACAACTTGCACCCACAGGTCCTGTTTACCAGGCCGGCACGCTGTCCGGTAATCCGGTCGCGATGGCTGCCGGTTTGAAAACCCTGGAGCTGATCGCCAGCCCCGGCTTTTTTACACAGCTTGCAGCAAAAACCCAACAGCTGGTATATGGATTGAAACATGCCGCAGAAAAACATCAGGTTGATTTCACATTCAATCAGGTCGGCGGGATGTTCGGCATTTTTTTCACCACACAGCAATCCGTTAACTCATTTGCCGATGCCGGCAATTGCAATATCGAACGCTTTAAGCAGTTTTTTCATGCAATGCTGAACGCAGGAGTCTACCTTGCGCCATCTGCCTATGAAGCCGGTTTTGTATCAGCCGCGCATAGCGAGACCGATATTGCCGAAACCATAGCCGCAGCAGATAACGCATTCAGGCAACTCTAATGCCGCCAATCATTATCGAATTATCCGGCTGGTTACCGGCGGTGATTATCCCCACCGCAACCCTGCTTCAACTACTGACGATTTTCAAAAACAAATCGGCACAGGGCGTCAGCGCACTGGTCTGGTTTATGTTCGGCATCGCGAACCTCGGGCTTTATATATACACCGAAAAATACACCGACTATCAGGCCATTATCGGCCTGCTCGGTACTGCGGTGATCGACTTTATTATTGTCGCTATGGTGGTATTTCGATACGGCAATACTCCAAAAACCTGAGCTGCCCATCCACTCTATAACTTTCGTTAAAGCGCTGGTTTTTCTATAACCAACGCTCAATACCTGAAATAGCGCCATTTTGGCATAGTCAGCCCATTGAACAGGCTGGCAGGCCATGGCCATACACGATATTCCCGTTAATTTAAGCTACAAACAAGCTGACCCTGGTGGCGCCCCGAACAGAGACCTGCCAGCCGCCCGGCTGTTTCAGAATAATCTGCAACAACGCCTTGCTCAGGTGGTGGCACCACCGGCCGCCCCGACCGGACCCGGTGTTACACAGCCCGCGCCGGTTATGTTAAATCCTTCCGCGTGGCCCGGTTCACCCCAGCCTGCACCTCCGGCACTAACCCCGTACACACCGCCACCGCTGCCGGTCAGCCCGGCGACTGATCCCGCGACGATTTTTCATTCTGCCGGGGAAAAAGCCCAACAGCTGCTCAACCAGCTGACACGCACCCTGCAGTCACTGACCCGGCCGTTCAGCAAAACCGATCTGGCTGCATGGAATACCACTTTGGCTAACATCTCATCCACACTGCGCTTGCAAGTAATCAGTCCGGCCGAACAGCTTGCGATCAATCAACAGGCTGATTTAAACCCCCGTTTGAATATCCGCTATGCGATCGGCCTGCAAACACCGATCGACGGCAATCTCGCACTGACCGGCTCTTTAACGGAGCTGTTTCGGTTTTTTCAAACCGGTAATGCACAATATTTGCGACCCTTTCACAGTCGCACCGATGGCTTAAGCCTTAAAGGCCTGCAACAACGTTACCAACACGCATTGGAGCAACTCACCGATACCCGGGTGTTAAATGCCGCCCGCGGGCGCTTAAAGTCAATCGAGCAGGTATTGAAAAACCATTACCCCTCTTTAACTCTGATGGCGATCGCCGATCGCTCCGCGGAATCGCAAAACGGGTTTCAGATCAATCAGGCAAGCGATCGAGACAATGG
>JANQRI010000052.1 GCA_028284675.1 Gammaproteobacteria bacterium
TGACCGGCGCCACCGGCGGTGGCGCTACCTGGGCCAGACGTTGTCGGGACAAACCCTGCTGAAACAGGCGTTCAGACGGCACATCAGAGCCTGTACCGGCCATAATGCCGGTCTGTCCGCTGTTGGGAGTTATATTATTTGTATTCTGAATTGCCATGGTCTGCTGTGCCTGCCACGCCTTTTAAAATCAACAAGCAGACTATGCCAAAATCTGTATAACCTGAATATTGAGCCTTGGTTATAGTGAAAATAGTGAATTTAGCGAAAGTAATATTCCAGAGGGGAAACCCAGGTCAGCTGGGGCCGTTGCGACAGGTATAGCGCTCTAATTGGAGCGTGTCAGCCGTCTCGCGAATCGTTCCAGGCTGATGCCGTATACTCCGCAAATATCCTGGACTTCGAGGATATCCAGCCGCCTTTCGCCGGATTCGTATTTGCTGACATAGCTTTGCGGTACACCCAGTTGCTCGGCGACTTCGACCTGCGTCAGGTCTTTTTCTTTGCGTATTTTGCGCAATAAGCGCTGCAGTTTTTTCTGCCTGGATGTCCAGCGTGTTTTTGGCATCCGGCAAGGATATATTCCTTTTCAGTATAACCCATTTTAGGATAATATATGCTAAAAGCTTCCGGGATTTGCGGTTATAAGCGGTCAAAATCCGCTTTTGTGGCCGATATTTTGAGCATAATGGACGAGAAAAATTTTCAACATTTATGGTCGGCTTACAGTGCGGCGCTGGCAAATGACGATTATGAGCAGGCCGATTTCCTGGTGCGGGCCGCGGTCGGTTTTTGCTATACGCGCGGGCTGATGGCCTGCCCGGTTTATCCGGGAGAGCCCGCGGCAACATATTACTACCGCAGCCGGCAGCTTGATTTAGCGACTCGGGAGCAGTACCTGATTGATATGCTGCGGGTGCTACAGCACCAGGCAAGCCCTGAGGATTTTCAGTATCGCTGCTTTCGGGATACCTTAAAACGCATTTTCTCCGAAGGGTGTCACGGAACACCGTTGGAGCGCAGTCGGATAAACTCTGCCTGAGTCACCTTGGGAGCACCAAAATAGCTCGCCGGTCCTGGACCTCGTGCGCTCTACCTTTTACAATTATCTCGCAGATAAGGAAGCGGGCACCTGCCTACCCCTGATAAATAAAGGAATCAACATTGGCCTCTCAAAGCGTTGAACATAACGCCGACCTGACGAATTGTGACGAAGAACCGATCCATCTTATCGGTGCGGTGCAGTTGCACGGGTATTTTTGCGCATTTCAGCCTGAGTCGAAAACCATTTGCACAATCAGTGAAAATTTTGCCGCACAATTCGGTAAAGACCCCAACAGCCTGATTGGCCAACCGGCGAGTGCCTTACTTGACAAGGCCGGTACCGGGAAAATCGAGACATTATTCGATCAAAGAGAGTCTCCGATTTCATTTGAAGTGCGGCTCAACAAAAAGTATTTCTGGGCGCATCCATACTGGACCGAAGGGTTGCTGGCGATTGATTTAGAGCCGGCCGGAAAGGAAGAGTTGGTCAATAATGCGGTCTTAAAGGCGACCGCGGCGATTAAAGAGTTACGTTTGGTGGATAGTACCGAAGCACTGGTCGCCAAGTTTACAGAAGCGGCTCAGAATGTGCTCGGTTTTGATCGAACGATGGTCTACCGTTTTGATCAGGACTTTAATGGCACCGTTATTGCTGAACTATGTTCCTCTGCAGTGGACCACTCTTTCATGGGCTTAACGTTTCCGCATTCGGATATACCTGCGCAGGCACGTGCATTATTTCTGAGAAACCGTGTTCGGACGATCAGCTCAGTAACTTATGAGTCTGCCGGAATTTACCCGCAGCTGAATCCGTTGACAAAAAAAGCATTGGATCTGTCGGACTCGGTCATTCGCAGTGTGTCACCGATCCATATCGAGTATCTGCAAAATATGGGTGTGCAGGCCAGCCTGACCATTTCATTGCTGGATGGCGATCGCTTATGGGGGCTTATTGCCTGTCATCACTATCAATCGGAGAAATATGTTCCGCCGCGGATCAGGAACGCGTGCCTGATGATGTGTGAAACATTTTCTTTGAGCCTGGCGGAAATTGAGGCAAAAAGACGTTCGGCCAGCCTGACCCGAAAGCTGCGCAAAGTCAGTGAGCTCTATGAGCATAATCTGGGTGTGGATCACACAGACATGCATGATTTGTTGCAAAACATGGAGGCCGATATAGTCGATATACTGGACGCCGATGGGGTGCAGCTTCGGATTGAGGATGTTCAAGTGGAGTTTGGTGTTTTACCCGAGTCGGACGATTTGAGTCAGTTCTGTTCAGCACTGAGTAAAAACCATTCGCAAGCGTCTCGCCAGGCAATTTTCAGCAATCATCTGCAAGCGTTGAATCTGGAACCCTCAGCAGATTGTGCCGGTGTGCTTTACTATCAGTTACCGGCGAATCAGGGGCATGTGCTGGCGATTCGTAAAGAGCAGCCACAGGCGATCAGTTGGGCCGGTGATCCGGATAAAAAAATTATTGCCGACCCTGATACCCGTCGGCTGCATCCTCGCCGGTCCTTTGAGCTGTTTCAGGAAATGCAGCGGGGGCGTTCGGCTGAATGGGCGCCGGAAATAGGGGATATTGCACCGGATCTCGTGAATACGTTGTTCAAGATTGTGATTATGGCCTCCCGGCGGCTGGAACAGGAGCGACGGCTGAAATTACAGCGCCAGGTTACTGTGATTAAAGAGAAAGCAGCGCATGAAATTGCTGAGCAAAGCAAGGAGAAACGGCTGCTCTCGGAGCGTCTCTCGCTGGCGACACTGGCTGGGAATATAGGTGTTTGGGAGTGGGATATTCAGTCCGGAGAGGTCGAGTGGGATGAGCGGATGTATCAGTTATATGGCTTTGAAACAAAGCCTGGAAAAATGACATACGATTCCTGGCTTAATATGTTACACCCTGAAGACATGCAAACGACTGAACAGGGTTTGCAGGAAGCGATGGCAAACTCGGACGAATTTCATTCCACGTTTCGAATTAAAACCCCGGATCATGAGCTTCGTTATATCCATGCACACGGATTATTGGAAAGGGACGAAAATGGCAAGCCGTTACGGATGACCGGCGTTAACTGGGATGATACCGAAAACCGAGAGTCGGAAATCCGGCTGGAAAAACTGGTTGAAGAGCTCGGTGCATCGAACTCTGAACTTGAGCGGTTTGCATATGTTGCATCGCATGACCTGAAAGAACCACTGCGGATGGTGACCAGCTTTACCAAATTGATTGACCAACGTTACCGTGATCAGTTGGATGATACCGGCAGGGAGTACATTAAGTTTTCGGTTGAGGCTGCCCGGCGTATGCAGGAGCTGATCGATGATTTGCTGGAATACGCCCGCTTGGATCATGAAACAGAACGACTGCTGCTGGTCGACCTGGAAAAGCTATTTGTCTATGTTGAGCAAAGTCTGGAGGAGCTGGTACAAAGCGAAAATGCAAAACTTACGCATGACCCCTTACCTCAAGTGCTGGGAAACAAAGTGCGGTTAACCCGTTTATTGCAAAATTTGGTCGAAAATGCGATTAAATATCACAAACCTGATACACTTCCTGAGGTTCATGTGAGTGCTACCCAGGATGCCGGGTATTGGGTATTTTCAGTAAAAGACAACGGCATCGGTATTGCCGCCAAACATCAGCAGCAGATTTTTCTTCCCTTTAAGCGACTGCACGGCCGGGAAGAGTATCGGGGCACCGGGATCGGGCTCGCAATCTGCAAAAAAATAGTCGAAGGCCATGGAGGCCGTTTGTGGGTGGATTCCACGCCTGGGCAGGGAAGCGTGTTTTATTTTTCGATTCCAGTCTGGCAAGAGGAACAGCCTGATGATCAATCACACAATGAAACAAAAGGGACGCCCGGCTGAAATTCTTCTGGTTGAAGACAATAAAGGCGATGTAGTCCTGACCAAAGAAGCATTTAAGACTTCAAAAATCAAAAACCATATATCGGTTGCTAACGACGGAGAGATGGCATTACAGATGTTACGTCGTGAAGCGCCTTATGAAGATGCCAGCCTGCCGGATATCATATTGCTGGATCTTAATCTGCCGAAGGTGGATGGCCGGGAGGTGTTGGAGGCGATTAAAGAAGATGATGAGTTGCGACGCATACCGGTGATTATATTGACCAGCTCTCAAGCGGATATGGATATTATAAAAAGTTACGATCTGCATGCGAATGCGTATATCGCCAAGCCGATGGATTTGCAAAGTTTCGAACGTATTGTTGTTGCGCTCGAGCACTTTTGGTTTGAGGTGGTGGTGTATGCGGGTGATCATTGACACCACTAATTGTTGTTTTACTGCAGTAGCTCGTTAACATACTCCGGCAAAATTTCTCCGGCTTTACCGTAAATGGTTTCTGCAAACGCGGATCTCACCTTTGAAGGCTCAAGGTTTATTTCCACTGTGTGTGCACCGTGCGCGGCCGCTTCTGCGACAAAGCCGGCGGCCGGATAGACATTGCCTGAAGTGCCGATCGAGATAAACAGATCGCACGCTGCCAATGCGCGGTAGATTCTATCCATGCCGAGCGGCATTTCACCAAACCAGACTATATGCGGCCTTAACACCCCAGGTTGTTCACAGCATTCACAAATATCATCAACGCCAAGATCGGTGCGCAATGGATAAGTTGTGCCGTTCCTGGAGCAGTGCATCTTAAGTAATTCACCATGCATATGCAGCACGTTTTTAGAGCCGCCGCGTTCGTGCAGATCATCAATATTTTGAGTGACCAGTAAAAAATCACCATTAAAAGACTGCTCAAGTTCAGCTAATGCGCGATGCGCGGCATTGGGTTGCACGCTTTTATCCAATAATTGGCGGCGGCGCGTATTATAGAAGGTATGAACCAGCTCGGGATTAGCCGCAAAACCTTCCGGTGTCGCGACATCCTCGATCCGGTGATCTTCCCAGAGGCCATCGGATGCTCTGAATGTTTTAATGCCGGATTCAGCCGAGATGCCGGCGCCGGTTAATACAACAATTGATTCAAAATCTGGCATGTAGATTAAACGTTTTTTGTAATGACTATAGTGTCCTAGAGTTATTGGTTTATTGCAATAAAGAAAGCCCGCAGCAGTGCGGGCTTTCTTTGGGTGCGTTGAATTTATTTAAGCGCGTTTACGTGAGAATGCAAACAATCCCAATAAGCCGCTGAGTAATAAAGGCAATGCCGCCGGTATGGGTACGACCTTAATATCCATTTCATAATCGAACGGGCCGCCAAAACCGCCGAAACCCAGATCGCCGCCGACCGCGATTGTGTATATGCCGGCCTGGGGCAACAGCAGGTCAAACAATGCACTGCCGGCTTCGCCGAAGTCGCCGTTGGTTCCGCCGATATACGTGCCCAGTTCAAAAGTGATCGGGTCGGAAAAGTCGGCGTTATTGTCAAATGCGAAGCCAAGGTCGTCCGAGACCTCTCCGGCATAGACGCTGATACCAAAATCAATATTTGACGTGATTTCAACCGATAACACTGCGTTTTCGCTCGCTGTCAATGTCCAGAAATCCACGCCGTTGCCGGCCGCGCTTTCGACAATCCAGCCGTTATCGGTATCTACATTATCAAAGAAAATACCGCCGCCGGTTACATCGCCGGTAATAGCGGCATGCGTGGCCGGCATGAAGGCCAGTGTTGCCGCAAAGATCATAGAGCCTAATGTTAGTTTCATCGTTCAATCTCCAAATAACAAAGCGAAGTCTTTTAATGACCGGGTGCACCTCCATGCGCACCCGATCGTGATTTATATAGCTTGTATTACGCGATACCGTATTAAAGCGCGCCGTTATCCCAGGGGCCGGTAATCGCGAAAGTCACTCCGGGGGATTGAATATTCACAAACAACCAACGTCCGTAGAATGTTGCACCGGCCCATTCACGGCTGGTAAAGCTGCGTCGATCGGAACCGTCAGTCGAAGAACCCACTCTGTCCCAGAAAAATTCCTGAGTGCCGGGGTAAACTGCATCGATGGTTGCCAAATCACCTTCATCCAGTTCGATACGGTTTTCCGCAAACACGAATGTATTGCCGGACTGGGTTAGGCCGACCAGGCGTTTCGGGTTAGCATCGCCGTCTTCACACATCAGAATAGAGCCACGGGGGCTGACCGCGATATTGTCCGGACCATCAACTTCGTTAACTGCATCGGCGGATTCGAACAACAGTGTCAGGGTTTCACGACGTGGGTCGTAGCAGAAGATCTGACCGAGATCAGCAGCACCGCCGGAAGTTGAGACGAAGTAGATTTTACCGTCGTCATACCAGCAGCCTTCGCCGCGCTCGATAATCGCCGCATCACTGGCCTGCTCATAGCAGGTATTGGTTTGCGCATCCGGATCGGGTATTTCCTGCCAGGTTACATTCCAGACCGTGCCTTCAGTCAGGCCGCCGCGCAGGTCCACGCGGGTGGTGTTATCCAATACCATCGCGAACAGTGTGCCGCCCGAACGTAAGTCGCCCCATGCACCTGCCGGTTCAAACTTATAGAAAGCGCTAACGCCGGCGTCTTCGGTTTGATAAACATAGCCGGTGGCCGGATCAACCGCGGCAGCTTCATGTGAGAACCGACCCATTTCGCGAATCGGCTGACCGTCGGAGATACCGAAACCGGGTACTTCAAATGTGTAGCCGTGATTGAAACCCTGCGGGCCCTGATTCCATGGGTGAAAGGTTTCTTCGCAAGACAGCCAGGTGCCCCAAGGAGTTGGACCGCCGGCACAATTACGAATCGTACCACCTAAGCTGTTCCAGGAAGACAGGAATCTGCCTTGCACCACATCGAATAACAAATTGCCGGTGCCACCGTTTTGTGCCGGGTTATAGGTGCCGATACCACCCCGGGGAGTGGCCGGATTACTTTCACCTTCAGATTGTTCATAGTTACGAACCAGAGCAATCGTATTGCCTCTGGCTGCAACGACTGCCATACCGTCATGATCGGTCGGTGTGTAGTTACCGTCGTTTTTTAACTGACCGGTCCAGCCGTATGAGATGTAACGGAAGCCTGCCGGTAAGGCGAGCAGTTCCAGCCCGGTGGCTTCATCGGCAACCGGTGCGAGCGGGCCGTAGTCGTCTGTGTAAGGCAGGCTGACCGCATGAGCGCGGTTGGTTGCCATCGCTGCGAATGCGGAGCTTGCGGCAACTGTTGAACTGCCTTTAATAAAATCACGGCGGTTAATAACCGGTTTGATTTTTTCTTCTGAGTCGGGAATAAAATTAAGTTTGTCTGTCATGATCCTTATATCCTTTTGGGTATCTTCAAAACAAGAGTGCCTTGGAATGAGTACAACAACGTAACTATGCCGGTTTTTAAGTTACAAGTGCTCGAAGCTTTGATGAAACTTATTTAATGAAAGATTGACAGTGCGGTTACACTAAGATGACCATCATTTTTTTGACGGCTTTAATCATGGGCTGAATGTAAATAACTAGAACCTATCTCAAACACGAGATTTTGCTTTCAGGTTAGGCGCGCGACAGACGAAAAGCGGACGACTCCATGGATGGAGGAGTTAGAACGACTCAGGAGACAAAGTCGAGTTTACACGCAGTTTGCGCCTGCAGCGCCCCGCATTTGAGGAGGAGCGCAACGACGCATGGAAGTGAAAGATTACAATGAGATATGTTCTAAACGTCAGTATTGCATTGCACGCTGACGCTCGCGCGCTTTTTCATCGGCGGCAGTCCAGCGTATCAGCAAAATTGAAAACTCATATAACAATAGAATTGGAGTGCCCAACGCAATCTGGGAAATTAAATCGGGTGGCGTGATAAACGCAGCGATTAAAAACGTTAACACAATGGCATGTCGCCGATAACGACTTAAATCCGCCGCCGTGACTAATCCGGCTTTTGCAAGTACAAACAACAGGATCGGCAGTTCAAAGCTTAAACCGAATGCGAGTATCAGTTTAATCACCAGGCCGAGGTATTCGCTGACCCGTGCTTCAAGTTGCACCGCCAGTCCGGTTGTATCACCGAAGCTTTCAAAGCTGATAAAAAATTTCCAGGCCAGTGGCATAACACCATAAAATGCCAGTGCCGCACCCAATGAAAATAAAACAGGCGTCATAACAAGCAGTGGCGCGAAAGACTTGCGTTCTGCCTGATAAAGGCCGGGCGCGATAAACCGCCAGATTTGAATCAACGCTAGCGGCAGTGTGAAAAATATTGCGGTAAACAGCGCAAGCTTTAGGTAGGTAAAAAACGCTTCATGCAGACCGGTATAAATCAGGCGCCGGTTTTCAGTATCGCCGAAAGCATCAGCCAGTGGTGTTAATAAAAACGCATACACGTCTTCGGCAAAATAATAACTGATCCCGAAAGCAACGGAAAAAAACAGCAGGCAGTAAAGCAGTCTGCGGCGTAACTCCAGCAGGTGCGAGAGCAGCGGGGCTTTGGAGAGATCAACTTCGTCCTGCATTTGAATCAGGCTCAGCGTTATCTTCGGTATGGGTGGTTTCGGTAGATTCTTTATGCTGATCAATAAAGGCTTTGCGCGCAGCCCGCCGTTCTTTATGCTGCTCCGTAGTCATTGATCCGGGTAAAAAATCATCCGGCAAATGCCTGAGGTGTTCGGGCATCAGTGCTTTCCAGGGTTCCGGATCCTGGTTGCTACCGGCGGCAATATCAATTTCTTTTTCAAGCTGATGCATGCCGCTCATCATAGTCTGATAACCGCGGCGCAATTTGCCGGCTATCTGACCGGCCAGCTTAAACAGTTTCGGCATGTCTTTGGGCCCAACAATGATAAGGGCCAACACCGCAACGAACAGCAGCTCAATCCAGCTGATATCAAACATATGGGGCTCAGCCTGAAAGCTCAGGCTTTTTCGGCGTCTTTGACGACGGTCGCTGGAGTACTGCGGTGATCCCCTAGTTCCGGCTTATCAGCTTCGCCGGTTTCGGTAATGTCTTCCTTCATGCCGGCCTTAAAGCTTTTGATACCGCTGGCCAAATCCGACATCAGCGCCGGAATTTTGCCCCGGCCGAACAATAACAGGAACAAGACAACAACAAGTACGATCTGCCATACGCTAAGGCTCATAGCATTCACTCTCCTTGGAAACTGACCAAAGAGCTTCGCACAGTTATGTTAAATAAATGTTTAAGTGAACCAGGTCGAGCAATTAAAAACGGATATTCAATATGTTCTGCATCCACTCACGATCGCCCTGATTAACATTCTTCTCAAGGCTTTTACGCCATTTGGCCTGCACTTTGCTGTTCACATTAAAGTACAGCTTTTCATCGTGCACTGTCCACGCATCCGGGCTTGCGTTCACAAGCTTTCCTTTACTGACTGCATACGCGCAGTGGCCGCCGTATTGCGGTGCATAACGCTGTGGATCATCCAGAAATTTTTGCCGGTTTTCATCCGAAGAAAATAACCAGGTTTTACCCTGCCATTCGCAGGAATATTCGGGGCTGCCTTTCAGTGCGCGCTTTTGGGTAAAGTATGCAACCGAATCATAGCCGTCAATTGCAATCCCGTCTTTGTTCGCCGCAATCGGTATTTCAGCTTCTGTGTCGGTGCTGACATCGGTCGGCTCTGCAATGCCGGTATTACCGGCAACAATATAAAGGCATATCGCCAGAAAATAGAGTGGTTTTTTTGTAATCATTGGGTTAATCCTGAAGTTTAATGCATATACGTGGCAAACAGAAAAACCGATGCA
Source organism: Gammaproteobacteria bacterium (assembly GCA_028284675.1). Lineage (GTDB taxonomy): Bacteria > Pseudomonadota > Gammaproteobacteria > HTCC5015 > HTCC5015 > JANQRI01. The sequence goes on from JANQRI010000052.1 coordinate 9,738, forward strand.
GTCTTAGTTAAAGATTCATAATCGCATCACGGTAATGTGTTTTTGCATTATTGATCACCGGTTCCCCGTGTGCCGGTAATACATGCGAGAACTCCAGATCCAGTAAGCCTTTTACTTGCTGAACATCGGGTTTTGCGAACTTCAGCCAGGCCGGTCCGATATTATGCGCTTTAATAAAACCCATACGCTTCATCATGATCTTTCCTAAAAAACTGAAGTAGCGATCTGTTTTTACCCAGTTTTGCAAAGAGTCACCGGCAATTAAAATACCGTTATCGCGCTCTAATAATATTAACGCTTCAGCCGGTCGGCTGGAGTTGATCAGATACAGCGATGTGTTTTTCACCGGCAGTGTCATCTCGTTATCGAGTATGATATCCGGTGAAAAATAAACAGTCTCCGGCTTTGGCGGTTGCTCGAAACTGGTGGTGTACGGTGCATCCACTGACCAGATTCTGGCGCTGTAACGGTTTTTATAAAACGGGTCATCAGTGCCGTGAAACCCCGCGATACGAATAAGGTTCTTCACTGTGCCGAGTGCATCCAGCTTACGCAGGCCGTTATCATTCAGCCTGACCGAGTTAATCAGCGTAAGCTCATCACTGTCGCGCAAAATAGTCATATTGCGGCTGAACTTTATCGTTATCGGCCCCTTAAAACGGCAGGTGCCGGTCACAAAAAAAACATTATCAAAGACTTCGCGGATTTCGCCGTGTTTTAATGCCGGGGGGAATATGTAGTTCGCAGTCATAGCGCGGTTTCCTTTTGCGGTGTTGTCTGGCTAAGTGTGATAGAGGCAAGCACGTTTTCCCTTAATGCCGAATACAACAAAAATCCGCCACGCAGGTCCTGTTTATATCCTTGGGAGGCACAATATAACGTCGAACCCGAAAACAATACAACCTTTCCGTTGAAAGCATATAAAGCATTGAAAGTAAAAGACTTTCAGGATGCCCGTTTTTTCAATAACAAAGCAATAATGGATATTGGTCAAAGTAGTCCGAAATGACGATTGAAGTGATCAAAGTGCACAGTTAGGATATTAAAAGAATAAACAGGCAAGTTGTATAAGGTCATGAAAAACAAAGAAAACACAGCCGGTGGTATAATGCTCTCTATAGTGTGTTATCGGACAGATCTGTCCATATCTGACTGTTAGGTGGCCGGTCATGCGACGCATTTTGCTTTTCGCCCTTCTGATAGCGACAAATGGAGTCGCTGCTTTAGACTACAAGCCATACCCTGAAGCGAAAATCACTGTCGACGAGTTCGAGAGCTATCGGCAAGAAGTTCTGACAAATTTCCGTGACACTGAGGAGAGGTATGAGACCCAGAACCTTGTAACCTACTCCGACTTCGATAATCGCATGCATTTTGCTTTCACACTTCCTGGCCACGAGGCGCATCCCGCGTGGATTACTCGCCGCGTAACGGAAAAAGGTGGCGCCGTTTACATATCGCAGATTGGCTATTTCGCCGGGAGCGAAAAGGCGTTCGCCAAATTGTTCGCTGCGTACCAAGAACTGGAAGCCAAGATTCGGGAACAGCTGAGGAATCAAGCAGAGTGAGCTGGCCACCTAACCAGCGAATCCAGTGGACGCCTTCACCGGTCACGCTTTTTGCTAAGCAAAAAGACGCGCCCGTTGGTAGGCGCCACTGATTCGGGCGTTATGTTTTCACGGAAACCGAGCGCAACTTTAGGTGTTTAGAGAAAGGAATGAAGTCTCTGTCTGTGTAAAGCAAAGGTAGTTTTTCTTCGATACAGAAAGTGGCAATAATTATGTCGGCGGTTTTTCTTATGGTAATACCTTTTTTTCTTAGCTTCCGGTAATTATCCGCTGCTTTTAGAGCAAGTTGTGGGCTTAGCATATGGTATTGGTGCAAATTGGCTAAATGCCTTTTCGCAGTATTGTAGTCTTTATTCATGCGAAATCCGCGCAATATCTCAAGGATTATAAGGTCGCCAATGACTACTTCTTGCTTACCCAATGCAGAGTCCAAAATGTTAGTCTCACCTGTCGCAAAACCATTGAAATAATCAATCCAAACACTGGTATCGACTATTATCATTTATCGGTTCTCATGTCTTCAAGGTCACCTTCCCATTTCAGTTTGCCCCTCAAGCTGCGTATATCAGCCTGTTTTTTCAGCCTTATCAGGGTTTTAAGTCCTTCTTCTACGGCTTCTTTTTTTGTTTGTAAGCCGGTAGCCTTAAGAGCGTCTGCCATAAGTTTGTCATCAATTACTATATTAGTACGCATATTGCACCTTTGTGTATATAGTGTTATTTTGATACACATTATGGCTCAGGTAAAAAAACATGACAAGTGCAATCACACGGAACAGTTTTCCGCCATGCTCCAAATTGCCCGGTGTTGTGGACGTTATGTTTTAAGGAGAGATAGTGCGTAAGCCACTTGTATTTATTCTTTGCTTTTTGCCAACGATTGCTTATGCAAATGTAGTGTGGCCAGCTCTATATCTGGAAATGCGCCTTTTTTCTTGGTGGGCAATTGGTATTGGTCTATCGATTGAGTTTTTTTTCATAAAATACTTTTTCTCACTCTCGCAAAAAAAAGCTGCAATTGCTACCCTATCCGCAAACGCCGTTTCCTCTATTGCTGGCATAATACTTATTCCGTTAGCTGGTATAGCATGGGAGTTATTTCCAGGTTCAGTAATAAATTGGTCTTTTGGCTGGGGCACATTTAATCCATTAACTTGGGTGGCTACTTTCTTTTTAGGGTGCTTGGTAAATGCCGTTCTCGAAGGTGTTGTTTATAAAAAGTGGTTTGCCCCAGAGTTTAGATTCAAAAGTAAAGTGTTTCTCTGGTTACTGGTTGCAAATTCGTTTAGTGTGGGTGCCGCACTTGTAAGCCTGTGGGTAAAGCCAGTATGACTATGGAACATAACAATGAATAGCATAGGATTTGCTCGCTTAAATAAAAATATGAACCATTTCACAGAGGCCGAGTCTGTGTTTTGTGAAAAAATGTCTTTATTATCAACGGTCTTCACCACTTAGGCGAACAAGATCGCTTTATTTCTGCCCGGTGTGCAGGTAAGCAAGAATCTGAAAATTAATGATTGATTTTGTAGCGACCTTTATTATTTTCTTTGCTGTTATCGACCCCATCGGCACAGTGCCGGTTTTTATTGCTGTTACGTCTCGTTTCGGCAGTGCCGAAAAAAATAAAATTGCACTGATTTCGACACTCGTGGCCGCAGCGGTTCTCTTGTTTTTTGTTGTTGCGGGTGAGCTCATTCTGATTGCAATGTCGATACCATTGCCTGCGTTTCAAATTGCCGGTGGAATCGTCTTGTTCCTTTTTGCGCTAACAATGATCTTCGGTGAAAGCAAGCCTGATGAAGAGGTAAAGCTTCTGCAAGATCACCGTGAGACGGCGGTGTTTCCGCTCGCGGTTCCCTCCATTGCAAGTCCGGGGGCTATCTTGACCGCAGTCTTATTAACCGAGAACAATCGATATAGTCTCTGGGAGCAAGCGCAAACAGTTGCCATGATGCTGGCGGTGTTAGTTGTCACATATTTTTTAATGCTTATTGCAGGCAAGCTCAATCGATTAATCGGATCCAGCGGGGCGAGTGTTGTGAGCCGGGTAATGGGTCTGATATTGGCATCGGTTGCAACGTCAAACACTCTAACGGGTATTAAACTGTATTTTGGTATATAAAGCATAAAAAACGCATGTGTTCGGGCCGGTAACTCGCTGCACGCTTTGCCGGTCTTTGATTTGGAGCGTTATATGCTTCAGCTACAGGCAAACTAGTCCTAAATGATTATTGAAGTCAGCAAAATCAGGGGCTAGGATGTTAAAAATAACAGGGCGAACCATAGTTAATGAACATTGATCTTCCGGAAAGTATTAGTAGCTAGATGCGCCCATATTTATTCGTTATGCATAATAAAATTTAACTTTATAAGGGTTGCATGAAGGAAAAAGCAAGAGAGTTTGCAATTGAGCGCCACGGAAAGCAAAAATACGGAGACTCTCCTTATTCAGTTCATTTAGATGAGGTTGCAAGCATTGCGTCTGAATTTGGTGATGCTGCGGCAATAATAGCTTATTTACATGATGTCGTTGAAGATACGGACACTACGATTTTAGAAATAGAATCATTGTTTGGTGCCCTGGTTTCCCAGTGTGTTGCAATCCTTACAGACGAGCCTGGCTCGAATCGAAAAGAACGTAAAGCTAAAACTTACGAAAAAATGAGCAAGGTTTCAGGTGAGCTGGAGTTGGCGTTAATAGTAAAAGCTGCTGATCGTCTGGCTAATTTTAGGGCATGTGTGGCGCAAAAAAATAATAGCCTCCTAAGTATGTATAAGAGGGAGCACCCTGTTTTTAAAGAAGCTGTATACAGGTCAAACCTGTGTGAGTCAATTTGGCAGGAAATGGAAGGTATTGTAAATGCACAACAAGCTTAATTACACAGAAAAATATTCAGCTATGTGTCATATTTCTCCGTGTCGCAGGCATTATGCGAAAAAAGGTTATTCATGAGGATATTATTTTTACTGTTTGTTTTCATCATGAGTTGCTCCATATCTTATGCAGAGTCAAAGCTTAGGTTTGGATTAGGTGTTAATGAACGTTATGCAGGTGCCGGAGTAGAAGTCGAATATTTGGCTTGGGATAAATACAGCTTTTCCCTTGCTGCGGGGTTTATTGATGATATTAGTGGTGCTTTAGGTATTAATCGTTACTTTGATTCCCGTGGAAGATATAAATACCGGGTGTCTGCATTCTATGGCCGGGTTGCATCAGCTGATTGTTTTGGCTGTAGAGAGCGGGATGCAGAGGTATTTAATGGTTTGTCTATGGGTGGTGGCATGAAATGGGATCACTTTGAGTTTACGTTATTTTATAGTGATTTAAGTGATTATGACGATTTCGCTGATGATGTTAGAGCTAGAGGGGGAAGTGCTGACAATTTTTCTGAGTTTGGTTTATCGCTTGGTTATCAATTTTAAATTGCCAATGGAACACCTTTCCGTGCTTAGAACCTCACATGCAAGCGTTATATGCGAATCATAATTATTTTTTTAGTATTTGCTTTAACATTTTATATAATTGGTTGCTCTACCTATCAACGTGAAAGTGAAAATAAGCCGCAAGCAATTGGCTTGAATCAAAGCTGTATGGCAAAATTATTGAATTCAAAGCCGTTGACTTTGGGTGGCCCTGTGCCCTGGTGTAGCTCTCAACCCATATACCCTAAGAAAGCCTATGAAAATGAAATTGAAGGTTATGTGGTTTTACGTTTTGATGTTAGTAAAACAGGTCATGTTGAAAATATCAGAGTAATAGAGTCTGTCCCAAATGGCGTATTTGATGCTGCAAGTGTTGCTGCCATGAGTGCCAGTTTCTTTTTGCAAAGTGAAACGTCGTATAAAGATGTTGAGCGGAAATTTAGTTTTGTCTTTCCGCAAGATAAAGAATAACAGCAGAAATATATAGCAATCCCAATGGTATCCTGCGTTGGGTGCTGGGTTTGTATGTTATCAGATCGGCAAACTGCTACATGCCTTGCTAGTCGTTGATGCGGAGCGTTATATGCCCCAGCCATTGGTAAACTAGTCCTAAATGCTTATTGAAGTCAGCAAAATCGGTAGCTAGGATATTAGAAAACTACAGGGCAAAACATATAAGCTTATGAAAAGTGAAGAAAACCTCGCTAATGATTACTTGTCTTCTGGGCTGTATTAGCGGGCAGATGTGCCCTTATCCAACTGTCAGGTCTCTGGAAATAGTTATGAGAAATTTATTAATTTTGTTAATACTGATCGGGTGCGGAGTTGTAAATGCAGCACCTTCTGGAGAATGCGAAGGCACCCCGAACAAGGCCGTTACGGAATTACCCAATCCATTAAATATTTGGGGGCAGATATTGTGTACACCCTACGGCCACATAATTACAAATAGGGAAGGTTGGATCTGGACGAACCCTGGCGGATATAGCCCTGTAATGATTCCGTCTCAAATGGTACGTAAAAAACCGAAACCACTGGGTAATCATTCTTATTTTACTGAAATAGAAATGACCACTCTTGCCGGGGAGGATGCTGAAAAAGCAATCGAGCTATTTCAAACCGGCTTTGACTCTTCAGAATCTACCCCGACGGTATATTCACTCAATGTCGTCTCAATATCTGGTAAGAGCCTATCGTTTCAATTTTTTGATTTTGGCAACAATATTCAATGGGGCATGTGGTGTAATAGAGGCTGTGACCTGAATTCAAGATTTATGATGTTAAATATGAATAAAAGTCCTAACAAGGCCCTTCAATCGACCGACTCCGGCGGCGATTGAAAGCGAGCGTTAGATGCAAGAGACCTAGCAAGATAATCTCAGTACTGATGAAAATAACCAGAAAAAATTTAAACGATGCTGTCAGTGAACAAATTATTACCGCGGAACAGGCGGAGAAACTGCATAGTTATCTTAAAAGTTTGCCGAGTGTAGGCCCTATATTTAATTTCACAAACGTGCTCTACTATTTGGGCGGCCTGATTGCCATTGGCGCCATGACACTTTTCATGAATCTGGGGTGGGAATCATTTGGAGGATGGGGAATACTCTTTATATCGCTCGCCTATGCAGGTATTGGTTTAAAGTTAACCGGTAGATTTCAAGAAAAGGGATACGCAATACCGGCAGGAATTTGTGCCACATTTGTAGTAGCTCTTGCACCTTTAGCAATTTACGGATTGCAACAAGCGCTAGGATTTTGGCCAGATGAAAGCGCTTACAGGGAATATCACAAATACATTAAATGGCATTGGATTTATATGGAGCTTGGAACGTTAGCGGTAGGCCTGTTTGTAGCCTGGCGGTACAAGTATCCATTTCTTATTATGCCGATCGCGGTAACTCTTTGGTATATGTCAATGGATGTGGCGGTAATGATCATGGGTGATCAATATGACTTCCAATTCTGTGCATTGTTCTCCATGTATTTTGGACTGTTGATGATCTTTGTCGCTTTATGGGTGGACTTCAGGTCATGGGAAAAAGCCGATTATGCTTTCTGGCTGTATATATTTGGCGTAATCGCATTCTGGGGAGGCATGACTGCGCAAGAGTCTGACAATGAACTTTCCAAATTTTTATATTTTTGTGTCAATATTTTCATGATTGTTGTGGGTGTCGTACTCGTTAGGAGAGTATTCGTCGTGTTTGGAGCGATCGGTGCTTGTATTTATCTTGGTCATCTGGCTTGGAACGTTTTTGAAGACAGCTGGTTTTTCCCCATTGCACTAACCGCTATCGGTCTATTAATAATTTACCTAGGGGTTTTGTGGCAAAAAAATGAAAAAGCATTAACAGAAAAATCCCGATCTTTATTACCCCACAAACTTAAAGAATATCTCGAGTCGAAGACCGATTGAAATTGGTTTCTAACAAGCGCATGCGATCGGCCCGTGCAAATCGTTGCGTACCTTGTGGAACCACTGATGCAGGGCTTTATGTGTAAAATATCAAGAAAATGAATATGACTAAAGCAACTCAAGGTGTGGCCATTTTTTTAGGTTTGATCTGCATATTAGTCGGGTTAATCGATTTGGCAGAACAATATAAATTGGGAGAAGATTTGCAATGGAGAGCGCCAATTATAATAATTGGGCTTGGTGTTGGGTTGCCAATTATATTTATCCCCATTTCTAAATCGTTTGAATCAAGCGATTCTAGTGACTCAGAAAGTGACTCAAGTGATTTTGATGATGGCGATGGTAGTGGCGACTGATTTACGCATAGCAAGTTTTTCATATTTGTCCACTACGCGCGTTAGGGCTTCGCACCGCAGAGCGCTCGCTCAATAAAATCAAGTTAGGTTTTAATATGACATATCACATTGTGAAAATTATAAAAAATTCTTTGGACTTTGTGGTTGACTTATCTAGACTTACGAATTTAAGAAACGCATCTTCGATGATGATTCAGGTGTGGCTGCTTTGATGGAAGCAATGTGCGAGAATTTCTTATATAGAATTCACGAAGTTTTCCAAAAATCTTGGATGCATCAAATCGCAAAACTACCTGATCCAACAGCAATGAGTCGGAATGTAAACTTATCATTGGAATATATTATTCAGTATGATTTCAAGCAAGAGCTTCTTGCGCTTAAAATAGAAATGGACGTTTTGCAATCATCGATCAGCGGTATAATGCTATCTATGGTGTATTATCGGAAAAATGTACTCATATCCAACTATCAAGTGTAAAAAACATGAGCAACAAGAATGCATGGAATTCATTGGAAGTAGCTAAACTGGCGATATCTGTGCTGACGCCTTTGCTGCTTTTCTGGCTTGGTTATCTAGTTAGTGATTCCACTAAACAAACTGAACGCGCACTAAAAGAAATCGAAGAAATCAGGGAAGTACAAAAAAATAACCAATTGGCAGTACAAAACCTGGCAAAAAGAATATATGAAAGACGTTCCAGGGCTGAGTTGCTGGCATCGTCAATAAAAAGAAATGTATCGAAAGATGAGATAATAAAAAGAAAAGAACAATATGATGAAGCCTATTTTCAATGGAATAGAGATCACCAAGCCAATTTATTACTTGTCCGTAGTGTTCTTGGTGAGAAAAGATACTCTGATTTTGAGTCAATGATCGAATTCCTTTTAGTTGGAAAGGTTTTCGCTCCTTTGGATGCCTGTTTAACAAAGGCATACGATTACCGCATCACACAAGAAAAGAGTGGCGAAGCAATTTTAATGGAGTGCTCAGTTTCAACATTGTTACAACAAGCTCTGGATTGCGGATATGCGCTTACAGACGAGTTATTTAAATTAACAGAGCAAAATGGAAGAATAGAAAGAGTAGAAGCATCAAGTATCGTTGCGCAAAGGTGCCCTGGATAAATAAATACTCAATCTGCTGAATATGGCGTTAGCTGAAATGGAAGGGCAGCTAATTCAAATGGAACCTGCTTGCCCCAAAAGACGTGCTTGATTGCCTTAATGCTGATTGCGGCAGTAATTTTTTTTACAATTTGCTTTACTTCTGTCGAAACAGCAGCATGCAGGGCAACACAGAAAGCAGCAGCCATACACCGGCTGGTAGCGGTACCGGGCTGTTGTTTACAAAACTTTCGCTGCCGCCGCTGTCGAAGGCAATCACATGCAGGCCGATGCGTAAGCCTCCGTCGGTCAGTCCGGCGATTATGTCGTCGAATGTCCGGCCGTTTTGCAGGTTGAATATGATTCCAAGCCATTCATCCGGACCGACGCCGTTGACCGGTGATGGTGAATCGGCACCGGCCAGCAGGCCGGGACTGACTTCAAATGCGGGTGTGATATTGTCTCCGCCCGGTAAGTCGGGCGGAGTTGCACCCTGTGAGAAATCCACACCGGGGTTGCCGTTGATACCATCATCGGCATCGATCAGGCCGGTCAGGCCGAACAGCAAACCGGTATCGTCAAAATATATTTCACTGATAACCGATTCTTCGGTGCCGGTGTTATAAAAATTGAATTGGACCTGCCGGTCGAGGTCGATCACTTCAGCCGATAGCTGTGATTCGCCTATTGCGCAATCGCCGGCTGTGTTGCCGGTGATACAGAAAAAGCTGAGGGTTGCGGCCTGTAAGGTGCCGGTGAAAAACAAAATCGCGAGGCTAAGTACGAGTGACCAGAGTTTCATAAAACAGTCCCTTGTTTATTGGCTTCTTGGTTAAAAATAAAGTGTAAACCGTATTTGTTACACGGCTAATTATTGGGTGTTATAAAAATATTAGGATCTGAAGACAAATTATAGCACCCTGGATTCAAAATAAAGTGATGTATTACACGCTTAACCTGATCGTTTATTCTGAATTATGTTGGCGGTGTTTGCAGATATGCTTGTTATATGACCGTATTCGGTTGACAAAACATTGTTTTGCGATAGACTGCGCGCACTTCTACATTTTTGCACCACGATAGGACGACTATGAAAAATATCGGCACTGACAAAATGATTCGCACCATTGTGAATCAGCTGATGATCGTCCTGGTGGCTTACCTGCCGTTTCCAGGCAATTTGCCGGAACGATTCCGCACCAGCACTTTCTGCTGAGCGGTTTTACCTTTAGTTGATTTTCATTTCGGCGCGTCGACACGCCGGCTCTCATTTATATTTGCAACGATCTGTTTCGTTGTGTAATGGCAAGGTAAGTAAAATGCGTTTACATATTAAAAATTCTTTGGACAGTCTATCTTCTGCATGGAGATTATTCAGGCAGGCATTAGCCGGTAATACTGAAGAGGATTATACCCGCGGTCCGGTGAACCGGGCGGTTATTCTATTGGCGATTCCGATGGTGATTGAGATGCTGATGGAATCGGTATTCGCGGTTGTCGATATGTTTTTTGTCGCAAAGCTGGGTATCGAAGCGGTTGCGGCGGTCGGTTTGACTGAGGCGGTGATTATTCTGTTGTATGCGGTTGCGGTCGGTTTGAGTATTTCCGTCACTGCAATGGTTGCACGGCGTTACGGCGAAAAAAATCCGGAGGCTGCTGCGGTGGTTGCCGGTCAGGCATTGTGGATCGGTTTGATTGTCGCAACATTGACCGGGATTCCCGGTGCGTTGTTTGCACCGGAAATCTTAAGGTTAATGGGTGCTGAAGCGGCAGTCATTCATCAGGGTGCGCAATATACGGCGATTTTACTCGGCGGCTCGGTCACGGTGTTATATCTGTTTTTGATCAATGCGGTATTTCGCGGAGCGGGCGATGCGGCGACAGCGATGCGTGCGCTCTGGCTGGCAAACGGTATTAATATTGTGCTCGATCCCTGTTTGATTTTTGGCTTGGGCCCTTTTCCGGAAATGGGTGTGACCGGCGCGGCGGTTGCGACAACCATCGGGCGCGGTATTGGCGTGCTGTATCAGTTATACCATTTGTTTAATGTGCGTGCGCGCTTAACGATGCAGTTACGGCATTTGCGTCCGGTGGCCGATGTGATGTTGCAGTTGTTGCGGGTTTCGATCGGCGGCATCGCGCAGTTTTTGATTGCGACTGCGAGTTGGTTGCTGCTGATGAAAATCGTTGCAAGGTACGGCAGTGCGGCGGTGGCCGGTTACATTATCGCGATCCGGATTATTGATTTTACAATTCTCCCTGCATGGGGAATCGGTAATGCGGCATCAACACTGGTCGGTCAGAATCTGGGCGCCGGTAATCCAACACGCGCCGAGCAGTCGGTATGGAAGGCCGCGAAATATAATTTTGTCTTTATGGTATCGGTCGCACTGTTGTTTATTTTCTGCACCGAGCCGCTGCTGCGCATTTTTACCGATGATCCGATCGCAATCCGTTATGGTGTTGATTGCCTGCGGATGGTGGCTTACGGCTATGGTTTTTTTGCGATCGGTATGATTGTGATTCAGGCATTTAATGGTGCCGGTGATACCATCACACCAACCTGGATTAATTTCTGCTGTTACTGGCTGTTGCAGATTCCGCTCGCATATACTCTGGCGGAGGTATTCGGTTATGGGCCGGAAGGTGTGTTTACCGCAATCCTGGTTGCGGAAGCGATACTGGCGATAGTCGGTGTGCTGATGTTTAGGCGTGGTCGCTGGAAACTTAAAGCAGTGTGAGCGTCGGGCATCACGGTACCGCCCGGTGATTAAGCCATAGGAGCGGCTGGCGGCAAAATTGGCGGGATAAACCCAGTAAATTATGATACGTTTATAGTTTTGGCTTTAAGGGAAAATGTCGCGAAAGAAAAACAACGTTAAGTATATTCGGGCGAAACTCCGGCGGTATTTTCCTGGTCTGGCAGTATTTGTGAAAGGGCTCGGTCTGCTATATTCCAGAAGGTCATTTCTGCGTCAATCGGGCTATTTTGTATCAGCTCGCAGAAAAATGCCTTGCAGGCGGGATGGTTCGCCGCTGCCGTGGATGAACTATCATATAATTGCGTTTCTTGAGGAAAGGCTTAGCAAAGAGCTGTCATTATTTGAATTTGGCAGCGGCAATTCGACACTGTTTTTCTCGAACCTGGTTGGTGATGTTACTTCAGTGGAGTGCGATAAAAAATGGTATGATTTTTTTAAAGGTAATATTCCCGGGAATGCAAAATTGATTTTATGTAACCCTTATATGCCTGAGCCGTATCTTCGCACGATTGCTGATCAAAAAAGAAAATTTGATGTGGTTATTGTGGATGCGGAAAATCGTGTGGACTGCATGATAACCGCCAAACACTATCTCTCTAACAGAGGCGTTATTATTTTGGATGATACTCAGACTGATGCCTCGATAGCCGGAGTAAGAGACCTGTTGGGCAACGGTTTTAAAAAGCTGGATTTTTACGGGCTTAAACCCGGTAGTATCCGGGCATACGGAACATCGTTGTTTTATAAAAATGGAAATTGCCTGGGTATTTAAATTTTGATGTTTAAATATGTAATGTTTATTGAGTGTTGTTACCCTATATAATGATATATAAAAAATACTGAGCTGTGAAATTTCTTATATTACGAGTATTAATTTCATTTTTAATGTTTTTGTCTTTAGCTGCCTGCATGTCTTTTGGAGAAATAAAAGAAGCGGTCAGTGAAAAGATTGGTGCAAAACCGGCGGAGCCTCAGTCCGGTATGCCGGTTAAAGATCCTGATAAAAGTTCCGGAAAGGCGGTTGCCGGTAAGCCAAAAGATTTTGCCGGTGCCTGGGTCGTCGAAATTAAATGCCGCAAGCGTCCCGGGATCAACAGCCAGATTGAATACGGTTTATTGGAAATTGCCAAAAATTTTAAAGCCGATTTTTTTGTATTTGAAGAGCGACGCGGTTCTTATGGTTTGCCGCTGAACCTGGGCCGGGGCTCTATTTTAACGATGCGCGGACGTGTGCAGGATGGCGGTATTTTATTAAGTGGCGGTGAATGGTTGTTGAAATCCAATCGTACGCAGCCGTTGAATTTGCAGGGCCAATTAACTGACGACGGTTTGCGAATGCGGGGTCAGGTGTTGAATGATAGTGCCTGCACTGAGTTTAGTGCGGCTAAATTCCCGGTGAATAATGCAAGTAATAGAAAACCGGTATTCTCGTTTAAATCGGCAAAGCCGGGAATATTTGACAAGGTATTGAAGCGCAATAACACAGATCGTATTCTAGAGCAGTGTTTGCGCGTGTTTGAATGGTTCGGTAACGGCAGGCTGGAAACCGTTGTACCGAAGCAGGGCATTATGCCGGCCTTGCAAATACATTCGGCATTTCTCGATGAACCGGAGTTTGTGCGTCATTTCGGCAAGACATTTCGTAACTGGACACAGGCCGATGCGCAGGCTTATACACATTTTATGGTGCCCTGCGAGCGGCAACAGTATCAGTGGTCGTCGCAAAACCCGGCGTTTAAAAAAGCGTATCAAAAGTACCGGCGCATAAAGACTTTATTTCTCGAAATCGGCAAAGACCAGCCGAACGATTATGCCAGTTTAAAAAATCCGCGGGCGTCGCGTAGTGTGTTTTCGGCTTTAAAAAGTGCCCCGCCTAATCTGCGTTGGGCCGGTAATTATTTTACGTTGGCCGCGGTGCAAAGTGCCAGGCATTATGAACAGTATTTGCTACAGCGTTTGCAGCAACTGGATGCTTCAGTACAAAGTATCCAGACGTTAAAAAATTATTTGCGGCTTAATGAGTTTCCGTTGCGTTTTTTAACCGAAGATGATGAGGCGCGTTTTAAGCTGGCAGTAACCGGCTTGTATCAGACGCGTGAAAATAATAATGCCGAGCAGGCATTTGCCGGTTTTGATTTTAAAAAATATCCGCAAACACTGAGCGGCTTAAAAGCACTGTCCGCCGGTTTGCAGCCATTACAGCAGCAAGTTGATGGTTTATCCGATACGCAAAAACGGGCTGAGCTCAATCGGCGTATACAGACTATGTTGCAACCTTATTCCGCTGCGGCAGCCGCTGAAATTATCGCCGGCGTTCCGGTGGTGCAACCGACACCGGAAGGCTATGTGGCGCTCGGCCGTTATACGGCCAGGGTTAAAAATGAAGACCTGGCTTATTTGCAAACCACTGAACAGCGCAAGGTGCAGAGTGCACTGAATACGGGATTTGATCGCTGGTTTACGGATTTTAATCGTAACATCAATACATGGTTGAGCGCGCAAGTGCCTGTTAATCAGGCTGGGCTAGAAAAACTGAATAACCTGTCGAGGCTTTTGTTCAACCGGGGTTTGTCCGGCTTAAGAACCCAGGGCAGCAGTCTGAGTGGTGCGAAACGGCAGGTTGCCGATAATATTCTGGCTGCAATGGACAAGCGGCTGGATGATTGCGATCAGCTGGCCGCGCATCCGGCAGACCCGAATAATGCCCGTTATATCCAGGGTGTGCCCGACGATAAATTAAATCCCGATAAAGCGATTGATGTCTGTATCGCGAGCATCGAAAACGCACCATCGAATCCAAAACTGAATTTTCAGCTCGGTCGCGCGTTGTTTGCCGGACAGGTTTATGGTGAAGCGTTTTCATTTTTAACTGAAGCGGCCAATCAAAACTACGGTCCGGCGAAACATTATATCGCACAATATTATGCGCAGGGCTTGGGCGATACCGCACAGAATATGCAGACCGCGGAACGCTGGTATGAGGAAGCGGCTCAAAGCGGGTTTCGTCCGTCAATTGATTTTATGCGTGACTACCGGCGTAAGTTGCGTGCGCTGCAGGAAGAAGAGGAGCGTTTCAAAATCACTCAATATGCATTTCCGGAGTTTGTTGATTCGGTATTGGCCGGTAAGTTTGATCAAATAACGCATGGTGCCGGGATCGGCTATTTTGTCGGTGTGCTGGATGCAATCAATGAAACCTGTGTGAACCCCGGTACTGGACGGAAACCGATCAGTGCGCAGGACATCACTGCATTAAAGCAGGCCATGCAGGCCGATACCGCACCGGGTTATCAGCAGGCGCGTTTGCATTATATGTTTAAAGGTGATCTTGGTACGTTGTTTAGTGATTTTACCGACAATATGTCGGTGCGTTTTGATGATCGTAACTATGCGGATAGACGCAATTACGATATTTTTAAAGATGCGATGTTCTTTTTGCAGAATAACGGTTGTTCCGGAGAAACCTTTGATCGCTTTATCCGCAATGCAAAACGTTTTGTGCTTGAGGATAAATTGCCGTTCAGTTTAAGCTCGCGAAGGTTCTGGAATTTGTGCCTGAATAAAACCGGTAATATTCCGGTTTCAAAGACCGCATTTTGTGCGTGCTTTTTACATAAGCTGCCGATCCGTGCACTGGATCGCGGCAGTGTCAAAAGGCTTTACAATAATTTCTGGCCGACTGCGCAGCAACTGATCAAGAATGATCCGAAAAAAAATATGAATTTATGTATGCGCCCGGTTGCGCGCTAATGATCATCATAAAAACTACGAGTTAAAAATTTCCTGTATCCGATTATAGGTGTTTTCAGGAAAAACCACGGTCAGGCGGTTAGCGTGATCGATTTCCCAGTTTACACAGGCATCGGCGAGTATATCCAGGTAAATCTTTTGTTCTGCGGTAGGCAGGTCCGGCAGGCTGGAGTGTACAATTGTGATTGACTGTTGATCCAACCAGTGAAAGTCTGTCAGGCAGTCGTATAATGCATCCCAGTTAAAACCGAAGTAACCGGGAAGTTCAAAAACTTCATAGTAAGCCTGCAGCAGGTTTTCATAACCGGATACCTCAGGCAGTTCGCCAATAAATGCATTTTCTCCGGCTTGATAAGCGCCGGTGTTCTGTTCGAAGGTAAAGCAATCAATTTTATCAGTGTCGTTTTTCATGGGTTTACCGGGATAAAAGTTCTGTAGTGGTCCGGGGTATAGTACATCTCGCCGCCTTTGCCAACGACGATTCGTTGTGGGCCGGGGCCGCTGAAGCCCGGAGTCGGGTGCACATATTCTTTATAGTAACCACTTGGTTTTTGCGGCAGGCGCTGTTCTCTGTTTTGAAACTCCGAGCCGTCATTGCGATGTGGATAAGACTGGCCGGCTTTGATGCGATCCAGTGTCGGTTTTAGATCGACGGTGCCTTTAAGCACGTTGCCGGTTCTGATATCCACGACCCGAACACCGTCGATAAAGCGGGTCGGTTTTTTCTCCGGGTCTTTCAGGCCTCCGGTTTTGGGAATTTTTTTGGGCGGGGCTCTGTTGCTGGTGTTTTTGCCGGCAGCGGTTTGCTGAATCAGCATCCTGTTTTTAAAATTCTGTTCTTTCTTTTTCGCCTGCTCTTTTTGTTTTTTCTGCAGCGCCTGTTTTTGCTTAAGCTGTTGCAGTCTTTTCAGTTTGTCGCTGACGGCTCTTTGTTGCTGTTCGGAAAGCCGCTGTTGTTGCTGTGCCTGCCGGGTTCTCTGCAAGGCGTCCTGCATCGCTTTTTGTTTTTGCCGGTCGAGCTGGCGCTGTCTTTCCTGTGCCTGGGATTGTTCACGGGCTGCACGTCGCTGCTGTTCGGTTAATTGCCGTTGTTGAGTCTGTTGGCGCTGAATTTGCTGCTGCTGTCGTCGCTGTTGCTCCTGTTGCTGGCGACGCATCTGTTCCTGCTGCCGGCGTTGCATTTCCTGTTGCTGGCGACGCATCTGCTCCTGCTGTTGCCGGCGTTGCATTTCCTGTTGTTGACGACGCATCTGCTCCTGCTGTTGCCGCTGCATTTCCAGCTGGCGCTGTTGCTGCATCATCTGCTGTTGTTGGAGCAGGTAAGAGTTATTCGACTGTGCGGCAGGTATCAACACACTGCTGAGCAGCAGAGTGAATATCAGGCAGGTAAGGCGTTGTCGAAAGCGGTTTTGCATATGAAAATGATGATTATTTGTAATGATCAGAGCCGTTGTTTTTGTATTGCTATTGACCGGATTAATTCGCTAAAGTTTAGGGCTGTTTTGAAAATAAAATCTCCACGGTTTGCCGGCCCGCCTGTATCAGGCCTTCGCCGGCCGGCCAGTGTATTGCGGTTTTGTGCAGGGTTTTGCCCTGCTTGGTGTCGATCAGCTGGGTGAACATATCCATCGCCGCGACACGTCGTATCGATGCAAACGAACTCGGCATGCCGCGTTCGATATCGCCGGTAATGATTGTGCCGGTAATAATCAGGTCGGCGCCGGTTTTACCGGCAATTTCCAGGGTTGTCGGTGCGCTGAGCTGTTCAGGGTTTTTTTGTTTTTCAATATGCCGGGATATTGCATCTGCAAGGGTGTGTGCAGCAATAACCTGGAAGCCGCGTTTCTCCAGTGCCATTGTGACGGTGTCTTCGAATATCTGACTGACCATTGTGTCCGGTGAAGTAAAAAACAATGCGACCTTATAGCGCCCGGGCCCCGGTTTAACGTGTCCCGGTTGGTGACCTTTAGCGCTGTGTGTATAGATAATAGGTTTGGTTGTTAGTTCGTCTTTATTCTTTTTGGCTTCTGCAATCTGTGTTTGCATTAGCAATAAAGTCAGTGCTGTCAGGCTGTATAAGAGTTTGATATGCATGGTTATCTCTATTTAAAAGTCTAATATTGGCCGCGAGAATTGAATGCCGACCGTATTTTTTTCAATGTCCAGACCGTCATCAATATTCGATACCGTCAGTGTAATATTGGTGCCTTTGTCATTGACTGCGGATATTGATATTGCCAGCGAGTCGTTTGGCTCTATTACAGTCAGATTATTTTGCAGTGTGCGTCCGGCATCAATGTGGATCAATGAAAACGATATGCTGTTGCCGCCGCTTTGCCAGCCAAGACCCAGCCCGGTCGTGTCGACATCACCCGGTGTGATGGCGCCGACATCATCGCTTTGCTGGTTTTGAAAATAGGCCGATACAAAATAGTTGCTGCCGAATATCTGGCGTAAGCGCAGATAATACAGCGTGTCTTCAAGACCATTGCCGATGGAAGTGTATTCGGATTTGTCGTCATTTTGTTCGTAGCCCAGTGTGATTTCCGGACGCGACGGGGTGCCGGTCAGTAGCCGGTAATACAGGCCGGTGGTCAGATCACCGGCGCCGCTTTGTATATCGTCATCCTCAAACAGCGTTGCATCGATACCGGTATCGTCCTGAATCTGCACGACCGCATATGGAAGGTTGAAATACAGGCCGAGTTGCCGGGTAAAGTTTACGGTTGCGAGAAAGCCGAGAGAAAATAAATTGTCCGAAAAATGAAGATCCAGTGTGTCGAGGTAACTGCGGTACAGTGGGTCTACCGGATACAGGCCGGATAATATTGCCTGGGAGTTGTATGACAGCCCGGTGCCGAGTGTCAGTTCCAGCTGAAAGCGCTGTGAGGGTGCGTTATCTTGCTGTTCGGTTTCAAGCCGGGTATTCCACAGGCTGTCGGCAGTGGCCCGCTCAGCATGCATGCATATGAATAATAAAGAAAATAATATTATTAGCCGGGAATAGTTGCTGAATGCCTGCATGTTTCCCCCATTATGCTTTTAGCGCCTTTATATTAATATGAAAAACAAATATATCGTTCTGATATATTTGTTTGTCGCCCTGAAACTACTGCCGCAAATGCACGGATTTGCTGATATTTTCAGAGCTCACGCTGCTTTGCAAGCGGCGGCGGTGCTTTCTTGCACCGCATTATTAACCCGGCATTCAAATATGCCGGGCTAATAATAGACTTTATAATAGCTAATTAATGTGAAAATTATAATCTAATATTTTGGTCTATTTGACGGCGGTGTCTCACTCGACTATAAGCAGATATATAAGCTGGTGGAGGTTGTCGTGATTGGGAAGTTTTCCAGGTTATCGGGTTTGCTGGTAGTATTGATCATGCCTGTTGCGGAGAGTTTTGCGCAAACGGGTAACCATCTGTGGATGCAGTACCGGCCCGCCAATCCTGCTTTTATAAATGACCGGATGGTTCAGCGGATGTCCGGTTTCAATCATAACCACCAGATGTTGCTCAGAAGCCAGCGGCGGTTGGACTCGATGGTCAAGCGGGAGTTTTACATGCGGCAGGATCATCACAAGCTGCTATTTGAGTCCCGCTATCGCTTACAGCGCAGTCACAATATTCTTTGGGAAAATCAACGGCGCTTGACCGATACGATGCGTCGCCAGACATTTGCCAATCAACAGAACAGCAGGGATCTGATTGAGTTGCAGTATAAATTTGCTAATATGAAAATCGAAGCGGATGCCGCACGCCGTAATATCTACCGGCAATATAAACGTCTGGCGGCTGATCTGGCTTTTCGCGGGATGTCCGGCGGTGCACATGCCTGGGTGCCGCTGTCTTTCAGTCACGGTGCACTGAGTGCCTGGGGTACGATTCAGTCAAGAACGCTGGACTTTCAGGAGTTTGTGCAGAAAGTCAGGTCAAGACCGCAAAACAAGAAGTATCAGCAGGAATTGGCCGGAGGATTTTCAAAAAAAATGATGAAGCCGATGTATACCACCGGTGCCGATCAGTTGAACAGTCTGAGTGCGGCTAAATACGGTGGTGTTTTTCAGCGGGTAAAAAACCTGAACACGGTTGCATCAGGGGTCGATGCGTTGCGAACCATCCGTAACAATAACCGCACACTTGATAAATACCGGTATCAAATGAGCACACAGCGCACAACACTAAAATACAATATAAAAACTTTTGATGTGCATAAGCATATGTTTAACAATAGAAAGTATCAGGTCCCGCGACCGGCTATACACTCCGGCCGTTATCGGTGGGAAGCGTTTCCGCACAGATAGTGTTTATGCCGACGATCTACACGATAGGTTATGCAACCAAAACAATTGAAACATTTATTTCGCAGCTGAAAAAACATGCGATCGATGTGGTTGCGGATATCCGCTCGGTTCCGTACAGCAAAGTATTTTACGATTATCACCGGGAAACACTGGCCGCGCATTTGCGTGCGCATGATGTTCGTTATGTCTATTTGGGTGAAGAGCTGGGGCCGCGCTCGAAAGACAGCAGTCACTATGACCGGTCCGGGCAGGTGCAGTTTGATCGTTTGATGCAATCAACACTGTTTTTGCAGGGCATCGAGCGGCTGACCGCCGGCGTCGGAAAAGGTTTTAATATTGCATTATTATGTGCTGAAAAAGATCCTGTCAGTTGCCACCGCAGTTTATTGGTGGGCTACTATCTGATCAGGGAAGGTTTATCATCAGATGATACTGAGCTTGAGGTTTTGCATATCATGCATGACGGCAGCCTGGAAACCCAGCAGGCACTTGAGTGGCGCCTGGTTGAGCGCAACAACATCGATGCTGATTTATTTATGTCAGACGATGAGCGCAAGCAGCAGGCTTATGAAAAGCATCTCAAAAAAAATGCTTATCGGAAAGCTGACTAAAGCCTATGTGTAGTAGCCGTGATTTTAAAAATGAGCTATAACTTTGCCCATAGTGTCTATTTCTCGTCCCTTTTACGCAGCCGAGTATCGCAGTTTTTTGGCACAGGGCCCGTCAGGGGCGAGCCAGGGAAGGCGAGCCCGGCATTCAGGTCAGGATGGCCTGTATGACGGACCGCCAAAAGGCGAGAAACACAGGGTACCCGATTGCTGATCGTTTAGATCAAGCAAGCGGGCAAGTAATGGGACAATGCTTTTGGGCACTTTTGGCGAAACAAAAGTGCCTCGTCAGCCGGGACGAGTCCCGGCAAACATACAACTTATTATCTTGATGTGTTAAATTAACTTGTATGACTACATAGAAACTTATTTCGATAGTGCAAAATTAAATATAAATTTTTACAATCTATTTCAAGATTACTTGAGTTTTAGTGTCCTCGAGTTTTTTCTGAGTTGTTCTATGGAATCATCTACTTGTTTATATACTGAGTTCTGCTCAGCGGATTATCACTTCGTATCACATACTCGCTTAATTTTTAGGCAGATTCCGATACCTGTACCTGTTTTGTAATGCCTACAGGGTCGCATCGATTTTTATAAAATTTCTTTACGTCTTCACGTTTTCTTCATGTTTTTTTTACAGGTCTTTCACAGGCGGTTGATTAGTCTTTGCGCCTCACTTACCTAACATGGAGACTGCCAAAATGAAATTTAAAAACGCAAAAAAATTCATCGGCGCGGCCGGGACGGGCCTTGCGCTGCTGGTTACGGGAGCACAGGTATCTGCAGGGCATAATCCGGCACAGACGATTACTGAAATCGTGTCTGCCAGCGGCGGTCAGTTTGATCGGAACAAGAGAGATTTTGATATTCTGTTGCAGGCGGTGGTTACCGCGGGTCTGGCTGATGCACTTGCGGATGAGAATGCCGATCTGACGGTATTTGCGCCGAACGACCGGGCGTTTATCCGGCTTGCACGTGACCTGGGTTTTGAAGGCCGTGATGAAGAGGGTGCGTTTAATGCAATCGTAAACACATTAACGGCACTGGGTAACGGCGATCCGATTCCATTGTTAACCAATGTATTGCTCTATCATGTAAATGCTGATGCAAAAACCCTGGAAGAAGTGAAGCATACTGATGTAATCGAGACCCTGCTTGAAGGTGGCACGATTGTTCCGTTTAGAAATCGGCTGCTGGATAATGATCCGGATTTCAAGAACCCGCGATTTCTGAAAAATGCGGCGAATATTCAGGCAAGTAACGGCATTATTCACACGATTAACCGCGTGTTGATACCGGCTGACTTGCCGAATACCGATCCGAATGCAGGCACAATCGTTGATATTGTTCTGCAGAGCGGCGGGGAGTTTGATAACAATAATAAAGACTATGACTTATTGTTGAATGCCGTACAGGCTGCCGGTCTTGTTGATGTGCTTGCTGATCCGGCGGCTGATTTCACAGTATTTGCACCGAAAGATATTGCGTTTGTGCGTCTGGCGCGTGCGCTTGGCTATCGTGGCCATGATGAAGCCGGAGCGTTTGAGTTTATTGTCACGGCGTTGACTGAGCTGGGTAACGGTGATCCGATTCCGGTGTTGACCAATGTGTTGCTGTACCATGTATCGCCGGGTACGCAGATTGTGAAAGACGTGATACTGGCCGACTCGATCAGTACGGCACTTGAAGATGCGACAATACACCCGGATGGTTTGTTTTTATCGGATAATGCGCCGGCGCTACGCGATCCGCGGCTGAACATCAATGCCAGTGATATCCGCGCGAGCAACGGTATTATTCATACGATCAACCGTGTATTAATTCCGGTCAATATTGGCAGGGCAAGACACTGATAGTGAAGTTCAATACCCCGGCATCTTCGGATGCCGGGGTATTTGTATTTTAAGGGCAGGGGTTCGGGTATTCGACATGAATCAGGTTGATTTCCCTGATCAGCTCACCGGGCAATTCCAGATCAATACTGTCGATATTTTCCTGCAGCTGCTCCAGCGTGGTTGCGCCAATGATATTGCTGGTTAAAAATGGTTGTTTGTTAACAAAAGCCAATGCGACTTGTGTTGGGTTTAACTCATAACGGCGGGCTAATTCGACATAAGCTTTTGTCGCTGCCTGCCCATGTTTGTTTAAATAACGGGAAAAACGATCCCATAATGTTAAACGCCCTTTCTCCGGTCTTGCGCCGTCCAGGTATTTGCCGGTAAGCACGCCAAAGCCTAATGGCGAATAAGCCAGCAGGCCGACCTGTTCCCGGTGTGCAACTTCGGCAAGCCCGATTTCAAAGGTTCTGTTCAGCAGGTTATAGGGGTTTTGAATACTGACAATCCGGGGCAGGTCCAGCTGTTCGGACAGTTGTACGTAATGCATTGCGCCCCAGGCAGTTTCATTTGAAATGCCGATGGTCCGGACCTTGCCGCTTTTAACCAGTGTTTCGAGTGCGCGCAAAGTTTCTTCAGGCGGAATTGCGTTATTGTCACTTTTTGGTGTGTACCCGAGTTTGCCGAAGTAATTGGTCTGGCGTTCCGGCCAGTGCAGTTGATACAGGTCGACGTAATCGGTGTTCAGGCGTTTTAATGATGCATCCAGTGCGCGTTGCATATGATCAAGGTTTAACTGCGGGCCGTTACGAATGTACGGTACCCAGTCGGCCGGGCCGGCTGCCTTGGTTGCGAGGATAACTTTGTCACGGCATTTGCGTGCTGCAAGCCAGCTGCCGATATAACTTTCGGTGCGCCCCTGTGTTTCTTTCTGCGGCGGCACCGGATACAGCTCTGCAGTATCGATAAAGTTTATGCCCCGCTCGATTGCATAGTCGAGCTGTGCATGTGCATCGGCTTCGGTATTTTGTTGGCCATAGGTCATTGTGCCCAGGCACAGAGTGCTGACATTAATGTCGGTACGTCCTAATTTGCGGTATTGCATACAGTGACCTTCTTAAAAAATTAAATTCAAAACGGTTAGTGAAACAAGCAGATAAATAACGGTCATGCCAATGCCGGCACGCATAAAATCGCGGACCTTATAGCCGCCGGGGCCCATAATCAGTGCATTGACCTGATGGGTCGGCAGTATAAATGCATTCGATGCGGCAATTGCCGCGGTTAATGCAAAGATGCGCGGGTCGGCGCCGATCGTCGTTGCCATATTTACGACCAGCGGAACCAGTAAAACGGTCGCGCCGACATTTGACATGGTCAGCGAAAAAAAAGTTGCAAGTATCGCAATCATTAATTGCAGCACCCAGACCGAAACATCACCGGTCAGGTTTAATACGCTTTGTGCAATCCATGCGGCGGTGCCGCTGTTTTCGACTGCGAGCCCGACCGGAATTAGACTGGCCAGTAGAAATACGGTTGTCCAGTTAATCGATTCATAGGCTTCATCCATACTCAGCACGCCGGTCAGTATCATACCGAGTGCTCCGCACATCAGTGATACCGACAATGGTAGCGGAGTTGCCAGCACCATGATAATGGCCAGTAATAAGAAACCAATCGCGAAATGTACTTTATGCGGGCGCAGTTCCTCATGCGGAAACTCGGTGGTGATCACGACGAAGTTTTTGTCTTTGAGTAAACGCGCGAGATTGTGCCAACTGCTGTGGCAGACCAGCGTATCGCCGGGCTGCAATGGCAGATCACGCAGATCTTTATTGTGATTTTCTTCTCCGCGCCGGATATTCAGCACGGTCAGGCCGTAGGTTTTTCGCATCCACAGTTCGCTAATTGTTTTGCCGATCAGGTCGGAGTTTGGCGGAATCACGATTTCGGAAATGCCGGCCTGTGTGGAAGTTAATGAGTCAGCGAATTCGATCAGTTCTTTACAGATATTCAGCTGATAACGTTCGACAAAGTACTCGATGGCGGCCGGGCTGCCGAGCACCGCGATCACCGAGTTGGGTTCGATTTGTAGATCCCTCGCCGGGCTGACCCGGTTTTCTTTACCGATTTGCGCAGCGACTATTCTGACCGCATGACCTGCTTCGATATTTTCAATACTCATGCCGACCAGTTTACTGTTTGGAGGTACCTGGATTTCGTAGATGGCGGCATCCAGCGCATAAACTTTTTTCAGATAGTCCATGGTTGTGGTGACCGGTTCGAGTTCACGTTTTGCCGGAGGCAACAGCCACTTGCCCAGTAATAGAAAATACAGGATGCCGGCACAGACCAACGCGAGACCGACCGGTGTGACTTCAAAGAGTTGAATGGGCTCAATCGATTTTGGCAAAAGATCATTCAACAAAATCAACGGGCTGGAACCAACGGTGGTTAATGTGCCGCCGACAATTGCGCAAAATCCCATCGGCATCAACAGCCGGTTGATCGCAAGGCCGCTGCGCGCAGCGATACGCCCGGCAACCGGAATAAATAACGCGGCTGCACCGGTGTTTTGCATAAAACTGGATGTCAGCCCGACCGCACCGCAAATCCATGCGGTCAGTTTTTTTTCGGTATTGCCGCCTACGCGAATAATCAACGAAGCCAGTTTTTTTAATATGCCGGTTTTATCCAGGCCGGCGCCGAGAATCATCACAGCTATGATCGCAATGACCGCGTTACTCGCGAAGCCGCTGAAAATTTTCTCCGGCGGTAGTAAAGGTTCAAGGCCCGGAATCAGGCTGGTCAGTGCGAGCAATAGCATAATGGATATCGCGCCGACATCGACACGCACGATATCAGCGGCAAAAATAAAAACCGTCAGCCCGATCAGGCAAAACATCACGATGATTTCCGGGGTCAGTGATGACATTGTTTTTATCAGTCCGTGTTGGTCAGGTTGTCACTTTCCGGTATACCAGTTCTGTTACCGCGTGCCCGAGATTATGGCCCCGGGATTCATATTTTGTCGCCGGTCGCTCCAGTGTTGCATCCGGATCGGTGCGGATAAACTGCGGGCAGTTTTTTAACACCGCTTCAATATGCATCGCATAATCAGGCCAGTCGGTCGCTATGTGCAGGATTGAATCGGCAACCAATTTGTCTGTGAGCAGGTCGATAAACTCCGATTGTATCAAACGCCGCTTGTGATGGCGTTTTTTCGGCCATGGGTCCGGGAAAAAAATATTTACGGTTTGTAACGATGCCGGCGGTATATTGCGTGTTAAGACGTCCACTGCGTCTGTACTGATCACTCTCACATTACTGATTTGTTGTTTTTCCAGTAGTTGAAGTAAATGACCGACGCCGGGACGATGTACTTCAATGCCGAGAAAGTCATGATCAGGATTCTCCGCGGCGGTTTGCGCCAGGGTTTCGCCGTTACCAAAACCAATTTCCAGTACTGTGGGTGCTTCCCTTTTATAAACAGCTGTAAAGTCCAATAAACCATCAGGCTCAATGCCGAATTCAGGCCATAACACTTCCAGTGCGTGCTTTTGACCTGCAGTAATATTTCCCTGGCGCAACACATAACTGCGGATTCGCCTCGGTTGTTCTTTCAACATATTGCCGCTGGTGTGGGTGAGCGCTAAAAGAATGCTCCGTCAATCGGTGATGATGCAGATGCATAGCGCTTGCGCGGCATGCGGCCCGCGAGGAATGCTTCACGTCCCGCAATGATGCCTTTTTGCATTGCGGATGCCATTAAAACCGGGTTCTTTGCCTCGGCGATGGCGGTATTCATCAGTACGCCGTCGCAGCCCAGTTCCATCACGATGGTGGCATCCGATGCGGTGCCGACACCGGCATCGACGATAATCGGCACCTTTGCATTTTCAATGATTGTCAGCAGGTTATATTTGTTTTGTACGCCTAGACCTGAGCCGATCGGCGCGGCCAGCGGCATCACCGCCACACAACCGATTTCTTCCAGGCGCTTGGCAATAATCGGATCGTCACTGGTATAAACCATAACCTCGAAACCTTCTTTTACCAAAGTTTCGGCGGCCGTCAGTGTTTGCGTGATATCCGGGTAGAGGGTTTGTTGGTCGCCAAGGACTTCCAGTTTGACCAGCGTGTGGTTGTCGAGTAATTCACGGGCAAGCCGGCAGGTGCGTACCGCATCTTCAGCAGTGTAACAACCAGCGGTGTTTGGCAGGATAGTGAATTCGGAAGGAGGAATCACATCCAATAGATTGGGCTGCTTAGGGTCCTGGCCAATATTGGTACGCCGAATGGCTACTGTCACGATTTCCGCACCGCTGGCGCGGATGGCGGCACCGGTTTCATCGAGGTCGCGGTACTTGCCGGTGCCGACCAGTAAACGCGAATGAAAACTGCGTTCACCGACTTTTAATATGTCATTCTGCATAAGAGTGTTTGTATTCATTAATATGTTTTTAACCGCCGCCGATGGCGTGCACAATCTCGATCTGGTCATCAGCCTGCAGTTTATGGTCTGCATAGCCGCTGCGCGGTATGATTTCGCGATTCACTTCAACGGCCAGGCGTCGCTCGCCCAGTTGCAGTTGATTGATCAGGTCCTGCAGCATACTGCCGTCAGGCAGCTCGGTCGGTTCTCCGTTTAATATGATTTGCATTGTGTAGCCTGAAATAGTAAGGGCCTGGATATTTAAAACCCGGATAATATTACACGAAATGGTGTTCCTGGCCCAGCTACGACCCGGAGTTTCCGGGGGTACGGAAGAACCGTGACCCCAGCCCAGGTGCTATTGGCAGGCTCACTGGAGTTTTTCAGCAATAATCAGTTTGACCGTGGGGTTTTGTTGCGGATTAACGGGTTCGCTTAAACCCTGAAGATCACCGGCCGCGGGCGCTGCATTACCGCTTTTTGAAATACGTGCACCAATAATGACGCTTTCAAATGCAGACAACTTCATTTCCGGAAGCATCGCATTGCTGTCATCGAGCCGGATGTCCATTGGTAGTTCGGTTACCGGTTTGCGTATGATGGCTAGCGGCATCCGAGGTCCCTGTGCAGCTCTGGCAAATATAAATAAAGTATCCCCGGCGGCTACTTCTGTGGCCAATGCCGGCGCCAGTGATACGCTGACCGAAACACCCGCACCGTTATTGCCTGTCGGTTCTGCTGATGCGGGCTGCTGCAGGCCTGCGATCATGTTTTTTAACAGCTCACGTTCTTCCGCTGAGGTGTCCTGATCATCCAGAAGTGCCTGCCAGATGTTCAGTGCGGTATCGCGTTTGTTTTGCTGGAATGCAACCATGCCTTTCAGCAAACGGCCCCGCCAGGATTTGGGATTTAACTGCAATGCCGCTTCAATCAGCTGTTCGGGCTCGCCGGACAGGACATTGTTTTGCATGCGCGCAGTGACTTCGGCCAGGCTTAACATAATTTCCGGGCTGCCCGGAGCGCGTTGGTAGGCCTGGGTATAAGCCTGCTTGGCTTTCTCAAGTTGTCCGACCGCGGTGTAGCTGCGGCCCAGCATCATCCAGCCTTCAATGTCCTCCGGTCGACCCTGCAAACGTAGTTCGAGGTTTGCAATCATTTCCGTTATCGAATGGGTGTTATCAACGTTTTCGGGTGATGCATGATTTTCCAGAACTGAGATACTGCCCAGATTCATATAAAGTATCAGTGCGGTGACGGGCACGGTAATGCCGATTAGTAACGGCATCATCATGGAATGTGTTTGTTGTGAGGCCTGTTGCGCTTGCGGATGAGCCGGTAAATCCTGTGCCAGTGCGACTTCCAGTTCCTCGCGGGCCTGCTGATAGGCCTGCTCGTCCAGTTCGCCGCAGTCAAACTGGGCTTTCAGTTGGGCGGCGCGTTCACGATAAATTTTTGACAAGTGCTGCTCATGGTTCGCGCTGTCATTGTAAGTCTGCCGCAGTAACGGTTTTAGCAGTGCATAAAGTGTTGCGCCGATCAGCAGTGCGATCAGCAGCCAGAACAATAGAGTCATTCGGAACCATCCAATAATGCTGTCGCCCGTTTGCGCTGCGCATCACTGATTTCGGGTGTTATTTGTTTTTTATTCCGTTTGAATAAAAATATAAACATTGCAATGATCGCAACACCGGCAAGTATAAAAGGCCCAAACCACAAAAAGGCTGTTGTCGATTTTACCGGCGGCCTGTATAGAACAAAGTCGCCGTAACGGGCAACCATAAACTCTAAAATTTCCTGGTCGGAATGGCCTTGTTCCAGCATCGTAAGCACCTGTGCACGTAAGTCCTGTGCCAGTTCAGCATCTGAGTCGGCAAGAGACTGGTTCTGGCAGACCAGACAACGCAGCTCTTCAATCAGTGTCTGAAAGCGGGCTTTGTGTTCGGTGTTGCTGAACACGGGGAGGTCCTGCGCCTGCAGCGGCATGCAGAGTATCAACAGTAAGAAGAATAAAGAGTTGACTGAACGCATCAGGAGTCCTGTTCTTGTAGAGATAAAATAAGCGGCTGCAGTTTTGTTTCCCAGTCTTTGTTGCTGATCGGGCCGATATGTTTATACGCGATTATTCCATTACGGTCGATAATATAGGTTTCCGGTGCACCGTAAACACCGAGGTCAATGGCAACACGGCCGTGCTCATCAAATGCACTGGCAGTGTAAGGGTTGCCGAACCGCTCCAGCCAGGCGAGTGCGTCTTCACGCGTATCTTTATAGTTCAAACCGTAAATCGGCAAAATGTTTTCACGGGCAACTTCAACCAGTAGCGGGTGTTCGATACGGCAGGATGCGCACCAGCTTGCCCAGACATTTAACAGGCTGACCTGGCCTTTTAGATCATTCACGTTAAATTCCATGTCCGCTGATTGCAGTCGGGGAAGTGCAAACTCCGGTACCGGCTTACCGATCAATGGCGACGGGACCAGCCGCGGATCGCGCGTCAGACCGATACCGAGAAATATGATCAATGCAATAAAAAGGCTAAGCGGTAGAATATAACGTAGCATCGTGTGTTCCGGTGGTTTAGGCGGAGCTTCTGGAACTGACAGCAGTGGCCAGCGGTTTGCGTTGGCGCACTTCCAGGCGGTAACGTTTGTCGCTTGCGGCCAGCAGTCCGCCGACAGCCATCAGTAACGGTCCCAGCCAGACCCAGCGGATAAAAGGTTTATGATACAGGCGCATCGCCCATGCGCCGTTATCCAGTGGTTCGCCCATTGATACATAAATGTCTCTAAACAGGCTGGGGTGAATGCCCGCCTCCGTCATCGGTTGCGCCTGACTTGGGTAAAAACGTTTCTCCGGGGTAAGTGTGGTCACAAGTTTATTTTCTTTATAAACACTGACTATCGCGCGTTTTGCCTGGTAATTGGGTCCGGGTACTTCTTCAACCCGGTCGAGCTGAAAAAGATAGTTGTTAAGCTCATGCGTGTCGCCGGGCGCCATGCGTACATCAGCCTGTTGCTCATAAACACTGACCAGTGTCACTCCGATCGTAAATACTGCAACACCGATGTGAGCGATCATCATACCGTAAAATCCGCGCGGCAGTCGCGGCAAACTTTTTAACGGATCTTTTGCTTGTATTCGCAGCTTCAATGAAGCAAGGGTGCCGAAAACAACCCAAAAAGCCAGGCAGATACTTAACGTGACGGTAAACGACGCCGGGCCGGCGGCGAGCAAAATAAAACTTAAGCCAAGTAATATACTCAGTATTGCTGTTTTGTAAATTCGAATCAGCAATGAAGTTGGCTGGTCCTGCTTCCAGCGAGCGATTGGACCGAAACCGAGAAAAAACAATAGCGGTAGCATTAATGGAATAAATACGCTGTTGAAATACGGTGGTCCAACTGAGATTTTGCCCAGATTCAGCGCATCCAGTAGCAGTGGGTAGAGCGTTCCCAAAAGTATGGTTGCGGTTGCAACGACCAATAGTACGTTATTGATCAGCAGTAAGGTTTCGCGGGAAACCAGCGCAAAGCGCCCGCTGCTGGTGACTGTGCTGGCACGCCATGCATAAAGTGTCAGTGCGCTGCCGATAACAATCGTGAGGAATATCAAAATAAATACACCACGCTCGGGATCGGTTGCAAAGGCATGTACGGAAACCAGTACACCCGAGCGGACCAGAAAGGTACCGAGCAGGCTGAGCGAAAAGCCGAAAATAGCCAACAGCAGTGTCCATGCTTTAAAGGTGCTGCGTTGTTCGGTCACGGCAAGTGAATGCAGCAGCGCGGTGGCCATCAACCAGGGCATAAATGATGCGTTTTCAACCGGGTCCCAGAACCACCAGCCACCCCAGCCAAGTTCATAATAGGCCCACCAACTACCGAGCATAATACCTACTGTTAAGAAGACCCATGCGACGGTCGTCCATGGACGGGTCCAGCGTGTCCATGCTGCATCAATACGGCCTTCCAGCAGTGCGGCGATCGCAAATGCAAATGGGACTGCGAGACCGACATAACCCATGTAAAGCATCGGCGGATGAATAATCAGTCCCGGATCCTGCAGTAATGGGTTCAGGTCGCGGCCATCGGCCGCGGCCGGAATCAGGCGCTCGAATGGGTTTGATGTCAGGACGGTAAACAACAAAAAGCCGACACTGATCAGGCCAAGCACTGCGAGTACCCGTGATGCGAATGTTTGCGGCAGGCTGCCACTGAAACAACTCACCGCGTAACTCCAGCCGGCAAGAATCAACACCCACAATAGCAATGACCCTTCGTGTGCTCCCCAGACCGCAGAGATACGATACTCCAATGGCAATGCTGAGTTGGAATTCTGTGCGACATACAGTACCGAGAAATCTTTATTGATAAAGGCGTAAGTCAGACAGATAAATGAAAGTATCAGGCAGCCAAATTGGCAGGCGGTTGCCGGCGCAGCGATTTGCATCCATGCCGGTTTGTTCAGCTGTGCGCCGACCAGTGGCACGATAGATTGTATCAATGCCAGGCATAAAGCCAGAATAAGTGCGAAGTGGCCAAGCTCAGGTATCATAAGGGTTTCCTGAAGTGGGTTTTTCATGTGGGTTTGGTAGTGTCATCTGTCCTCCTTGTTTGGCGGCTTCCAGTGCTTCGGCAACTTCCGGAGGCATATAGTTCTCATCGTGTTTGGCCAGCACTTCGTCTGCAATAACCGCACCTTCTCCGTTCAATCGTCCGATTGCAACGATGCCTTGTCCTTCACGAAACAGGTCCGGCAAAATGCCGGTATAGCGCACATCAATTTCCTCTTTGGTATCCGTGAGTGTGAATTCAACCGTTAAGCCGTCATCTATCCGTTGCACACTGTTGTCTACCACCAGCCCGCCGACGCGGATAATAATATCATCAGGGGCTTCGCCGGCATTAATCTGGCTGGGGCTGTAGAAATACATGATATTGCGACCAATTGCGGTGAGTGCCAATACGGTGGCCAGAGTTACACCGGCGAGAATAACACCGACAAACACCATACGCTGCTTTCGGGGTGTCATGTGCGCCGCCTCGCAAGCTTTTCCTTGCGGGTCTGTGCTGATTTTATTAATGCAATTATTTTATGGCGCCTGTGTAATGGTGCGAGAAAAGTCAGCAGTAAAACCAAAAAGACTACGCCGTATGAAGTCCAGACATAAAATGCATAGCCACCCATATGAAAAAATTCTGTCATGCGGTTTTCTCCGAAATTCTGCCTTCGATAACCAGCTCCTGTACCCAGCGGCTGTCTTTTTCGCGTAACAGAACCTCGCAACGCGCTCTCATCAGCAGGTTGGTAAAAAAATACAGCTTAAATGCAACCGCCATAATCAGCAGTGGTATCAGCATGCTGGTGTGAATCGACGGATTATCAAACTTAGTGATGGTCGGTCCCTGATGCAGGGTGTTCCACCATACTACCGAGTAGTGGATGATTGGAATATTCACCAGGCCGGCGATCGCCAGTACTGCGCTTGCACGGGCCGCCTGGCGTGGATCTTCGATCGCGGATTGCAAGGCGATAAAACCAAGGTATAGAAACAGTAAAATTAACTCTGAAGTCAGGCGTGCATCCCAGACCCAGTAAGTTCCCCACATGGGTTTGCCCCAGAGTGCACCGGTGACCAGTGCGAGAAATGTGAATGCTGCACCGGCCGGTGCGCTGCTGCGGGCGATAATTTCGGATAGTTTGATCCGCCATATCAGGCCGATTGCTGCATTGAAGGCCATAAAGACATACACAAAAAGCGACATCCATGCGCTGGGCACATGAATAAAAATAATCCGGTAACTTTCACCTTGCTGGTAATCCGGTGGTGCGAGAATCAAGCCGCCGTATAAGCCGGCCACCATTAATATCAGGCATAGCCAGCCGAGCCACACTGCCCATTTGCCGGTAATGGCATAAAAATATCGCGGTGATGCCAGTTTATAAAAGAAATCCCAAATCATGTTTTAACGTATGCCATGAATGTATAAAGGCCCTAGTGCATATTGATTTTTAATGCGGCAGCTACAGCCGCTGGTGCCAGAGTTATCGCCAGTACCAGTAAAGCAGCCATAAAAAATAATTGGCCGTCAACAGGCAGTCCGGCTCCGGCTGCTTTTATTGTTCCGGCGGCGAATATCAGCACCGGAATATAAAGTGGCAGCACCAACAGTGCCAATAATGCCCCGCCACCTGCGCCGCGGATATTCAGCGTCAATGCGGCGCCTATCGCGCCGATCAGGCTGATTGTCGGGGTGCCCAGCAGCAGGGTCAGCAGCAGTATACCAATGCTCTGACCAGTCAGTGAAAAAAACATTCCCAATACAGGTGTCAACAGAATCAGCGGCAGGCCGGTTAATAGCCACTGGGCGAACAGTTTGGCTGCCACCAGCAGCACGAACGGGTGCGGGCTAAGCGCGAGCAGTTCCAGGCTGCCGTCGTTAAAGTCACCCCGAAACAAACTGTCCAGCGTCATTAGTGTTGCCAGCAAAGCGGCGACCCAGATAATGCCGGGTGCTGCCTGTGCAAGTAGACGGTGTTCCGGCCCCAACGCGAGCGGAAATAATAGCGCAACCAGCCCGTAAAATAACAGTGGATTTAAAAGGCGCCCCGGATTGCGCAGCCCGAGTAACAGGTCGCGTTGTATGGTTGCCAGATATGGATTAGAGGAAAGCATCAGTTGGTCAGCTGAATTTGCCCGGCAGGCTCCAGGGGCAGGTTGATGGGCATATGGCTGGCCAGTATCGCCAGTCCCCCGTTTTGCAGATGTTGTTCAATTAAAGATTCCAATACATTCACACCGGAGCGATCCAGTGCGTTAAATGGTTCATCCAAAATCCAGGCCTTTGCCGGTGAGATCAACAGGCGGGCCAGTGCGATTCGCCTTTGTTGGCCGGCTGAAAGCGTATAAGCCGGTTCATGTTCAAAGCCGTACAGCTCGACATGGTCCAGTGCATCTTCCAGTTTGTGTTTGGGTGTGTCGCTGTTCAATATGGCTGCGAAACGCAGGTTTTCCAGTGGTGAAAGCTCTGGTTTGACTGCCGCCAAATGGCCGATATATTCCACGCTTTGCCGGAATAATACAGGGTTTTGGTGTGCCGGCTTGTCTTGCCAGTGAATTTCGCCCGCGTCCGGCTTTATTAATCCGCATAACATGCGCAACAATGTCGTTTTACCGCTGCCGTTGGCACCGCAGATCTGTAACCATTGTCCGGAGCTTACCGATAACGACAGATCATTAAACAGTTCCCGGTCGCCACGGTCGCACTGTAGTCCAAGGGCTTTAAGTGTGCAGGTTTGGCTTGATTGATCTGTCATCGGGTGTCAGTACTTTGCGGTATAGCGGCGACAGAGCGGGAGTATGGCTCAGTGTACATTACGGTATTTATTTCCATGTGTGATGGTTTTGAATAAATTTGCCCAGCATTTTAAATGTTTCCTGATGCGGACTGTTTTTGCGCCATGTCAGGCCGATGGAGCGGGAAATATTATGTTGTTTAAAATCACGTGTTTTTACATCGGTGCCGGCCAGAATATTGGTGCCAAGTGCCATGCGTGGTAATAAAGTGATGCCGATACCGCTCGCGATCATCTGCACAATGGTATTCAGGCTGGTTGCATAGTAAGGCACTTCGATATCACTTTTCTTTAATTTGCAGGCGCTCAGCACATGTTCCCGTAAGCAGTGGCCCTCTTCCAGTAGCAGCAGGTCCTGACCTTTTAAGTCTTTCGGTGTCAGGGTTTTAGCCGAGGCCAGCGGATGGCTTTTAGTGTAAGCCAGAGTCAGTGAGTCATAAAAAAGATGGTGGGTAACGCAACTCTCTATAGGAAAAGGCAATGCCAGCAGAATCACATCCAACTGCCCCTGTTTCAGTAATTCTGCCAGATTTCCGCTTAAGTCCTCCCGAATCAGCAATTGCAGTTTCGGATATTCTTTGCGTAGCCTGGGTAAAAGTTTTGGTAGCATATACGGCGCAATGGTCGGGATGACTCCCAAACGCAGAGTACCGGTAAATGGTTCCTGTGCGGCGGTTGCGACTGACACCAGATCATCGATGTCAGTTAATATATTAGTCGCGCGTTTGACGATTTCTTCGCCGACCGGGGTTAATAAAACCCGTTTATTGTTGCGTTCGATCAGCGGTATGTCTAATGTTTGCTCCAGTTCCAGAATGCCGGCGCTGAGAGTGGATTGAGAGACATGACAGCGGCCGGCGGCCTGGCTGAAATGTTTCAGTGACGCCACTGCGCAAAGGTAGTCAAGTTGTTTTAGGGTCGGTCTGCGGGCCATCGAAAAATTCGATTACTGAGCACAAAAAAAGTCATTTGATAGATTGTAGTTTTTTTTATAAGGTGACGGCAAGTTTTTCAACAGCGGCATCCGCAAGGTTTCCGTGTTTTTACCAACCACTGTTATCTATATGGGAGAGTATCTATGTCATTAAAAGGATCCAAAACCGAACAAAACCTGAAAGATGCGTTTGCCGGTGAATCACAGGCGAACCGGCGCTATCTGTATTTTGCTTCTAAAGCGGATGTTGAAGGCTATAACGATGTTGCCGCGGTTTTTCGTTCTACGGCGGAAGGTGAAACCGGTCATGCGCATGGTCACCTGGAATATCTGGAGGAAGTCGGTGATCCGGCCACCGGCCTGCCGATCGGCGGCACTTCAAATAACCTGAAAGCGGCTATTGCCGGCGAAACCCATGAGTATACCGATATGTATCCCGGTATGGCGAAGACCGCCCGGGATGAGGGTTTTGAGGAGATAGCCGACTGGTTTGAAACGCTGGCCAAAGCTGAGCGCAGTCATGCCAATCGCTTTCAAAAAGCGTTGGATACCCTGGACAGCTAAGCAGTATGACACAGGCGGCGGGAGACAGATCCTGCCGCCGATCGCATGGAAAAGGATCAATGAGCGACTCAAAAACAAGCCGTGAGGGCAGCCTGGAAGCGCCTACCCGGCATCCGCTGGATTGGCAGTCAACAGATTTTTATGACGAAGAGTCTCTGAATCAGGAGCTGGAACGGGTATTCGATATTTGTCATGGCTGCCGGCGTTGTGTCAGCTTATGCAATGCGTTTCCTACACTGTTTGATCTGGTTGATGAGTCTGACACAATGGAAGTTGATGGTGTCGACAAACGGGATTACAAAAAAGTTGTTGACCAGTGTTATCTCTGCGACATGTGTTATATGAGCAAATGCCCCTATGTGCCGCCGCATGAATGGAATGTCGATTTTCCGCATTTAATGTTGCGTGCCAAAGCAGTTAACTTCAAAAATAACGGGGTTTCGTTGCGTGATAAAACATTAACCAGCACTGATGCAGTGTCTAAGCTGGCATCGATACCGGTTGTCGATGCAACGGTCAACGGGTTGAATAAAAACGGTTGGTTTCGTAAAGCACTGGAGTCATCTTTTGGTGTGCATAAAGATGCAGTCGTGCCTGAGTATCACAGCAAAACATTACGCAAACGTGTAACGCCGATGCTGGAACAGCATGAACCAAAAGCAGCTGGTGTCACTCACGGTAAAGTTGCATTGTTTGCCACCTGTTATGGAAACTATAACAGCCCGGAGTTGGGTGAGGATTTCGTAAAAGTTTTTCAGCATAACGGT
The DNA here is from genome assembly GCA_028284675.1 of Gammaproteobacteria bacterium. Classification (GTDB taxonomy): domain Bacteria; phylum Pseudomonadota; class Gammaproteobacteria; order HTCC5015; family HTCC5015; genus JANQRI01. The sequence goes on from JANQRI010000052.1 coordinate 45,933, forward strand.
ATTCATATTGAACTGGTACCCAAAGAGCAGTGCTGTGGAATGCCGAAGCTGGAGCTCGGTGATCTGGAGTCGGTGGAAAAAGCAAAGCAGGCGAATATCCGGGTACTCGCAAAACTGGCAGACCAGGGTTATGACCTGATTGCGCCGATTCCGTCCTGTGTGTTGATGTTTAAACAAGAGCTACCGTTAATGTTTCCGGATGACCCTGAGGTGCAGAAGGTTAAGCAGGCTTTCTTTGATCCGTTTGAATATTTATTTCTTCGGCACAAAGCCGGTGAGTTGAAAACCGATTTTAAAAAATCATTGGGTGATATCAGCTATCAGGTTGCCTGCCATTTGCGGGTACAGAATATCGGCCTGAAAACCCGGGATGTTCTAAACCTGGTGCCGGAGACTGCAGTGCATGCTGAAGAGCGTTGTTCAGGCCATGACGGGACCTATGCTGTGCGTAAAGAAACCCGTTCGGCCGCAGTTAAAATTGCCAGACCGGTAGTGCGCAAGGTAAATCAACAAAAAGCCGAACATTTTTCCAGTGACTGTCCAATGGCGGCTAATCATATTGCCGACTTGTCGGAAGCCGTGGACAAGCCGAAACACCCGATGACGTTATTAAAAATAGCTTATGGATTATAAAATAGGTTCTTATGAATAAACTGAAACGCGAAGACCTATGGTCGCTTGAAGAATATGCGGAACGTCGTAATGCATACCGTAGTGAAGTCATGGCCCATAAGAGAAGCCGGCAGGTGGCGCTGGGTGAAAATGCGCGACTCTATTTTGAAGACCGTAAAACGATTCGTTATCAGATTCAGGAAATGCTGCGCATTGAAAAAGTCTTTGAAGCAAAAGGCATACAGGAGGAACTGGATGCCTATAACCCTTTAATCCCCGATGGTCATAACTGGAAAGCAACTTTTATGCTTGAGTATGCCGATGCCGAAGAGCGTCGCGAAATGGTTGGCCGTTTGATTGGCATCGAGAGAAAAGTATGGGTTAAAGTTGATGGTTTTGAGCCGGTATACCCGATAGCTGATGAAGATCTGGAACGCGAAGATGATGAAAAAACCTCAACCGTGCATTTTTTGCGTTTTGAGCTGACTGCTGAAATGATTTATGCATTCAAGCAGGGGGCCGCACTTGATATGGGAATTGATCACGCTGAGTATTTTGTAAAAAGCAGTGATATCAGTGAGGCCGTACGACGCTCTTTGGCTGATGACCTTGATGAGGTTCTAATTAATTAAGGAACCTCTATTACCTCAGAGGTTCCATGGTTTTGTGCGATAACACATCTTAGTATCGGTATCGCCGGCTATAACCGAAATAAATTCCGCGTCGCCCGTAGCCGTAATATTTATAACGGTGAGCACGGGGGCGATAACCGTATGAATAGTTACGATATCCTCTCGGGTAGTATCCACGTTTTTTATAGTAATTCCGTTTGCCGTAACCAGAGTACCCATAATGTCCTTTGTAATAACCGTGGCTGTATGCGTGGCTGGTGCCGGCAAAGCCGGTCGTAAGCACCAGTATCATTGATATTCCAAATATCAGTTTTTTCATTATATGGTCTTCGGTCTCGTTAAGCATTGATTTATCAGTTTATACGGCATGCCGGGTCGATCAGATCCAGGTTAAACTATTTTAAGGTTCGGCCGATAACGTCTTTGGATAACTCAATCGGACCGGCCCATGCTTAAAATACAAAAAGTTTTTACTGAAGATGTGCAGATCGGGATGTATATTTCCCAGCTTGACCGGCCGTGGATCGAAACCCCCTTTATCTTCCAGGGCTTCATCGTCAAAACACCGGAAGAAATCAAAGAGCTGCGCCGGCATTGCAGCTTTGTATTCACTGATCTTGAAAAAAGTCAGCTGCCCCCGGAGCGGGCGGCAAAAGCCTATGTTAAACCCTCCGGGTTCAAGCGCCTGTCATCGGGTATAGGCAAAGGTTTTAAGTCACTGATCAAGTTATTCTTTTTTCCGTTGTTTATGTTTAACAATGCGAAAAAACGCAAGCTGGCCAGCACGCAGTACAAGCTTAAATCTCTTAAAGTTGAGTTAGAGCCGGCGAAGCAATCCTATGAGCAGGCGAATCAACAGATAGTGCATGCAATGGAAGGTTTGCGCGAAGGGAAAAAGCTGGATATGCCGGTGGTACAGGGTAATGTTAATCAGATGGTCGACAGCATTATGCGTAACCCCGATGCAATGACCTGGCTGAACCGGATGAAGTCCAAGGATACTTATGTTTATAACCATTCGGTATCTTCCGCGGTATGGGCAACAATATTCGGGCGCCATTTAGAGTTACCGCGCGAGGATCTGCAGATTTTAGGTTTGGGTGTTATGTTGATGGATGTCGGCAAAACAAAGCTGCCTAAAGCGTTATTGGCAAAAACGGATGCGTTTACACCGGAGCAACGCAAAATGATGCAGCGCCATGTTGCCTGGAGTCTGGAAATTTTGCAAAACATGTCTGGTATTCCCGAGCAGATACTTGAAATAGCCGCAACCCATCATGAGCGTTATGACGGCACCGGTTACCCAAATGGACTGAAAGGTTACCAGATTCCAGTGTATGGACGCATTGCCGGCATCGTTGATTGCTATGATGCGATGACCAGTCAGCGGCAGTACGGTGAGGCAACCTCACCGCTGAATGCGATGAACAAGCTGACCAAGCTTGCAGATACTGAATTTCAAAGTGAGATGGTTGAAAAATTTATTCAGGCAATCGGTATTTTCCCGACCGGTACGCTGGTTGAGCTGAACAACGGCGCAATTGGCGTGGTGATCTGTCAGAATGAAGCTCGCCGTTTGCGGCCGCGCATAATGTTGATACTGGATAATAAAAAACAACCATGCCGGGAACAAACCCTGATTGATTTACAAAACATACCAGCCGACAAAGCCAATAAAAATGCATTATGGATAGTGAAAGGTCTGCAGGCCGGTGCTTACGGTATCAACCCTTCTGAGTATTTTTTGCCGGATGCCGGCAAGCCCTCGGGCAAAACTGCGGTTGCCTGACATAACAGCCGCTGTTTTGGGTAGCGGTTATCATATCCGTGGTCACTGTGGTATCCTGTTTTTCCAGTAAATCATATTAGCGGCAAATATGCGTCAATTTGATACTTTAGCTTTGATCGAGCTTTCCCAGAAGCTGGTTAAGCTGGATAAAAAGATAAAAAAGACCAAGGGCCTGGGCAAGGAAGTAAAAGGTGAATTTAAAAAGCTGGCAAGCATGCTGGAGGATGCGTTGGAAGATGCTGATCCGGAGCTGAGCCGGAATATTCATGCATCCCTGCATGATATATCAGCGCGGCTTGAAGAAAATCACCCGGAGTTGTCTGTGGCGGTGAAGAAAATTGTTAAGTATTGTAAGGAAGCAGGTATCTAGCTTGAATGATTAATTTATATCTTTGGCTGTGTTATAATTACAGCATTGGTTTTAAAAACTGCTATAACGTTCGTTAAATTTCCAACAAAAGTCATAGTTTCAAAATTACATAAAAATAAAACCTATCACTTTAGCTTGAGTTTGGCTTTTGAGTTTAAGCTTTCGGAATAGTTTTTGGCTCTTCTCGCATCACTTTAACCTTTGGCCGTATAGCGTAAGCTGGATTGTCTAAGTATTGTTGCCCCGGTTAAAATATCTTTAACATTAACAAGGGAACATCAATATGGTCCAGCCAGTCACATCAGCAGGCATTAACCCAAATGAATTTGCCTATGATACGAGTATTCTCGATCAGACATCACGCATGCTCTATGAAAGCAGCTTTAGCAATGATGGCGGCGAGTTTTCGGGTGTTAATTCCTCATCGGGCAGTAATTATTCGTCGGGTAACAGCCCTTCATTATTCCAAGAAACCTCCAGAGCACCTCTGCTGGCATACCAAAGAAGTTCACATCAACTAGGCCAAAAGACATCCGGTCTGCTGGATAATCTCAGCATGAAAACGCTGAACGAAGCGTTAAAAAACCCCAAGCAGTTTAAAGCTGAGCGGAAAGAACTCACATTACAGGTTTATAAAGATTTAAAAGCTGCCGGTGTCACCCGCAAGGACGGCAAAGAGCTGCGATTGAAGGATGTTGAAAAGGCGCAGAAAAAAGCCGGTGATGCAGCCGAGAAGGTGATGAAAGACGCGCAAAAGGCTGAGAAGAAAATCTTAAAAGCGGAAAAGAAAATTGCTGAGGCCAAAAGAAAAGGCAAGGCACCAGAAGCCAAGCATTTGGCGATTGTTAATAATGCTGAGTTGCGTGCAAAAGCGGAAGGTGGTTTTCAAAATGGCGGTATTGCATTTACCAAAACACTGGCGAGCCGCTTGGGTATTTCGGTTGAGCAGGCAGTTGAAGTCTATGGCGACAAGCGTTTGGATTTTCTGCATGCGGTTGAAACCGGTCGGGCATTCAAACGTGGGGGATTTTTCTCCAGTTTTCTCGGCAAGGTTGTAAAGATCGGTGCGATCGTCGCCGGTGGTGTGGTTGGTGGTCCGGTGGGTGCAGCCATAGCTGCCGGTGGTATCAGTGTGATTGAAGGTGCTGCCGAAGGTTACTCATTAGGTAAGATTGCTTTGAATGCGGGTTTGAGCGCTGGGCTTGCATATGGCGGGGGGCAGTTAAGCAGTTTTGTTGGTAGCAAAATTGCTGGCAGTGCGACGAAAGCCGCAGTCAGCCCGACCACCAAGTATCTTGGTAAAGTTGCCGGTGATGCGGCCAGCGGTTTTGCAAAAGGTACATTTAATACGCTGCGTCATGGCGGCGATTTTGGCAAAGCACTGGAAAACGGTTTTGTTAGCGGTTTGACCGCTGGCGCCGGCTCGGCCGGCGCAGGGAAATTATTCAGCGATGCGGTGGGTCTGAAGTCAGGCAGCGTCGGTGACAAGGTTGTCGAGGCGGCAGTACCCAGAGTTGCAAGCAGCACGATTCCATATGTTCTTTATGGTCGCGGTAATCCCGGTTCTATTGCAATGTCTGGTTTGGAAGCGGCCGGTCAGGCATACCTCAGAACCGATAATCCCTTTGGGTTTATTAAGGCGTAGCCTCAAATCTGCAAGTTTAGATCAAAAAGCCGGAACATTATGTTCCGGCTTTTTGGTTTGGCGTTGCGTTATGCCGCCGATCACTGCAATATGTTTAAGTCGTCTGTTGCTATTTGAGCGGGCTGATCTCGATATTTTTAAAATCCACTGCACCGCCTTCGCAAAAAAAGAACAGCTGTGTGCCCTGCAGTTCATAAAGCCGGTTAATAATGCAGGTGTGGTTATTGATGCAGATATCAATAATGCTGTCTTTTACGATTACATCCAACTCAAATGTATCGGTGTCTTCCGGTAGCTCTACCGTTTCCTGTTCGAGGCTGACCTGTCGGGTGCGGGTTTGGAAGCCGAGTTTATACATGCTTTCGTATTTGCCGGCGCCGCGCAGCCCGAGGCCGAAACAATAGGATGGTGTTTTCACAACTGCCTTGCAGCGTAATCGATAATTCAATGGCAGGTTCGGTATTGATGCGACTTCCTCGGCCTGTAATGCTTCTTGCTTAAGTGTTAATTGACCAGGGTTTCCGGATGCACCGGAAGTCAGGCATTCCAGGGTCAGGTCGGTCAACTGAGATTTTGTTGCAGGAACCATTTCTTCCGGAAAACGGGTGCCCAGTGTGCCGTCTGCAAGCTGGACAATTTCGCGGAATACCGCGGTACCGCCCCACAGCATTTCGCGGTCGTCTTTATGGTCTTTTCTCTCACCGATCCAGCCGGCACCAATACGCCGGTTGTTTTTGAATGGTGCGGTTTTCATTACCGACAGCATCCATGAGTTACCCAGTGTATCCAGTGATGGCCGGACCCATGGCCCCAGTTCATTGCGTGACATCAGATAGCAGGTTTTATGATCCGGTCCGTAAAGCAGATAATACCAGCCATTTATTTCAAACCAGTCCGGGCACTCCGGTGCGCAGGCTTCCCCGGCATCACCACCGGTAATGGCTTCGGTGCCTTCGCTTTGCCAGTTTTCAAAATCATCGGAGCTTAGGCGCAGAATACAGCCGCCGCGTTCGTGCAAGTGAAAATTATCGACCCGTGAAGTGATCAGCATCTGAAAACGACCGTTACTGTCTTTAAACACAAAGGGGTCGCGAAAGTCGGCGGCTGTATAGCCTTCTGGAACCGTAATAAAAGGGTTTGGTAATTGTTTTTCGAAATGCAAGCAGTCTTTGCTTTTTGCATAACTCAGGTGCTGGGTCCAGTCACGCTTGCGGGTTGCATAAAACGCATAATAGGCATCATCGTGAAAAAAAACCGAGCCGGTGCAGATCGAACCTTCCGAGTCATCGGTAATCGGCAGTGCGATTGGGTGCTGTTCCCAATGTATCAGGTCTGATGAAGAGGCATGTGCCCATTGGTGGCCACCAAGTCCTTCAAGTCCCTGGTGATGCCCTTCATCTAACAGGTAAAAGAAGTGATATAGGTTGCCGTCATAAAACGGCATGCAGTCGCCGACATAAAAATTATTTTCAGGTGTAAAGTATTGCACGGTTGTATATCAGCACACCCCCGATGCGGACACCGGGGGCGTAAATGGAAATGACTAGCGCTTTCTGAGCTGAGCAATCAGCCGTTCGGCCCAGATTCTGAATAGCTCTTCGGTGGTTTTTTGTTCAGGCAGTTTATAGCCGTAACCTCTGTTGGTGCTGAAACGTTGTTTGCAGCCTTCAGTGCAGGGCGTATAGTGAAATACATATGAGCCGATCATATCGTTTTCTTTTACACTGGTGAGCTTGAACTCGACTGAAGCACCGGATACTGAGAAGTCACGGGTTGCGGTTTTCTTTGCGCCGCTATCATCAACATATTCCCGGGTTGTAAACGTTTGTTTTGAGAAGCTGACCAGTTCGATGATCAGGTCTGTTTCGGTGAGCTGACCGATTTTTGCGTAATCCAGGCCTTCACGGTCTAAAACTTTTTCGAAAAAAGCCTGGTCGCGGACGATATAACCGGCTTTTGCCAGCTCTCGTTCTATTTCACGCATTTTGTAGGACTGTCGTTGCTCTTGAGTGACTTTGTCATCGGCATTCGGTACTCGCAGCACGATACCCAATTTTCTGGAAGAGCTTAGAATTCGTCTTAATGATGGTTTCGAAAATATATCATCCTGTTTTTTCTCAAATGTGATCGTCCCATTTTCATAAACAGCAGGCGGGCGTGGTTTGGAACCGCTGCCGATGACCGCGAAAGCGAGTACAGCTACGGCTGCGATACCTGCCAGGTGATTTATTGTTTTTCGCATATAAAAGCCCTCCCACCAATAAAATAGAATAAAAATTATTGAATATAAAAATAAGTCAATCCAGTCAAAAGTACCCTGGATATGGCCCGTGGCCTGGAGTATTTCACTTGCAAACGGTAAAAACAACAGGCAGATGCGGTAAGCGGTCGGAGATTTTATGGATTTTAGCCAGGATGCAGTCTGAAATACCGCAATACACCAGGCAATATCGGCAAAATGGTTTTTCAAAAAAACATATAGAGGAGAACCGGCACTGGAAAGCGGGTAAGGGTTTTCGATCCGCAGCCAGCTGAAAATGTAAATTTCCGGCCGGAAAAGCCAGTAAGCCGCCAGTCCGGTTCCGAGCAGCAGTGCCGGAGGCAGTAGTTTGCACAGGGTTTGCAGATAGCCTGATGGGTTGGGGTATCGGGTCATTGGTTTAGGGCCTGTTAACAGGCCTTAAGATATTGAGCTGCAATGCTAGAGTCAATGCCGGTCGTACAAAAACAGGGTGATTGACCTGATCAGCTGTGCTGTTTTAGGATACTTGAACCTATCTCATAATACTGCACGGTCGCGGGGTATTATGAGATAGGTTCAAGTATCAAACAGACCGGCAGCAAAAGCTTTCCGGGGTCAGTATATTGCCGTGGTTTTGTGCGGCATGATTGTTCCATTCGACACCTTAACCCGATAAAACTGCAAGCAGGCTATATGAGCACAACAAGCGATGTTAAGACGCATGAGGATGTTCCTCCGTGGGCGGCCGGGACCGAAGGGCGGCACCATGAATTAAACCCTGAATTAAACGACGCGCAAATTGAAATTATCCGCGGTTATGGTGAGGAGCGCTGTTTCAAAGCCGGTGAGTATTTATGGAACACCGGTCAGCGGGATGCAGGTTTTTTTCTTGTGCTTGACGGTGAGTTGGATATTCTTCGCCATGATGAGCAGGGTGAACACGCTTTTATCACGCATGGACGCGGTCATTATGGTGGCGAGATTGTGACGATGCTCGGGCGTGGTGCGCTGGTCGCAGGTCGTGCGCGCACTGATCTTAAAGTGATCGCGGTGCAGACTACCTGTCTGCGAAGGTTAATTGCAACTGAACCCGAGTTGGGTGAGGTATTGTTGCTGAGTTTTATTTTGCGTCGTATGCGGATGGTTGCCGAGAAGCTTGGCAGGATCGTTATTATCGGCGAATCTCAGGACCGGGAAACTTCCAGGGTCAGCAGCTTTTTGTCGCGTAACGGTGTCCCGTTTGAAGTGGTCGGCCCGACACAAGATGCGCAGCGTGTAAGCCGGTTACTGGATACTCATCAGGCTGACTTGAGTGACTTGCCGGTCATCATCGGTAATGACGGTATGCTGAAATGCCCGACAAACCGTGAGATTGCGGATTATCTCGGTATTTCAGCTGAAATCGATTATGAAGTCATATACGACGTTGTTGTGGTTGGTGCCGGGCCGGGTGGTCTGGCTGCGGCAGTATATGCGGCTTCAGAAGGTTTGAATGTGGTGGTGATAGAGGGCAGTGCGCCGGGAGGGCAGGCCGGCAGCAGCTCCAGGATTGAGAATTACCTGGGTTTCCCTACCGGTATCTCCGGTCAGGCTTTGGCCGGGCGCGCGTTTTTGCAGGCGCAAAAATTCGGTGCAAACATTGCGATCGCGCGACAGGTTGAGTCGTTTGAATGTGGTGATCCGCATGTGTTAACACTGGATGGCGGTGACCGTTTAAAAGCACGTACTGTAGTGCTTGCGACAGGTGCGGTGTATCGTCAACCGGCACTGGAAAGACTGGATACCATGGGCGGTGTGCATTATGGTGCGAGTTATTTCGAAGGGCAGTTATGTCACGGCAAAAGCGTCGCGGTAATAGGGGGCGGAAATTCCGCCGGCCAGGCTGCGGTTTATTTATCGCGCCGTGCCAGCAATGTGTATATTTTAGTGCGTGGTCAGGGTCTGGCGGCAAGTATGTCGGACTATCTGGTGCAGCGTATTAATCATATTCCGAATATTCATTTGCGCTGTCATACCGAAGTTGAGTCGATTCTCGGCGAAGAGAACGTCGAGGGGTTGATGGTTCAGGACAACCGGGATAGCAGCAGTACACAACTGGATGTTTCGTTTTTGTTTGTATTTATAGGTGCAAGGCCGGGAACGGATTTTATCGAAGGTCAGCTGGCACTGGATGACCGGGGATTTGTGTTGACCGGGGATGCATTGTCTGATGATCAGTTGGAGAAGTCCGGTTGGGATCTTGACCGTCGCCCATATTTGCTGGAAACCAGTTGTCCGGGTGTTTTTGCGGCTGGTGATGTACGCTCGGGTTCGATCAAGCGTGTTGCATCTGCGGTTGGCGAGGGTTCGGTCTGTGTGCAATTTATTCATCAGGTATTAAATCGAGGTTAGGTTTGCAGGAGTGAGTTATGGCTGATTTTGCAGATACTGAACATAATTTGGCGGAGCTTATTTTTCATGGTGTCGAAGAGCTCGATCCGGCAGCTTTATGTGATACCGAAGTTCTGGGCGCGGTGCATGCATGGCGGGAGCGTGAAAATATCCATGAACCCGGACCGGAAATATTCCAGTTGCCTCTGACCCGGAGCTTTACAATAACGTATCAGGGTAAGGTCGAATATTACTGGCCGGATGAAGAAAGTAATTTTGAAGGTGAAAGCCTGATAAGGCAGTTTTTATTTCACAATGGTATCTGTAGTCTGGCCGACGATACAGTCAGGCTGTACCGGGTGCAATACAGTTTGCTGGCCATGGACGATACAGAATATCTGCTGGTATGCCCATATCGTACCAGTGACGGAAATATTGCCGGCATTGTCGTGATCTGCGTGAACAAGCGATTGAAGCAGCCGACAAAGTAAGCAACTGATACAGGAACTTTGAAAATCAGAGTTGCTTCAGGTTTGTGCGCTATCAAAACCGGTTTTTGCCTTTGCGAATAAAGACAGTTTTCGGCATAAAACATAAAAAACCGGGGTAAAAAGTAAACCAAAAAATGTTACTCCGAGCATGCCGCTGAATACTGCGACACCCAATGCCTGTCGCATTTCCGCGCCGGCGCCTTCGGCAATAACCAGTGGCACGACACCCAAAATGAACGCAAAGGATGTCATCAAAATTGGGCGCAGGCGTAACCTGGCCGCAGATACCGCTGCGTCCCAGCGGCTTTTGCCCACGTCTTCCTGTTGCTTGGCGAATTCCACGATCAGAATTGCGTTTTTGGATGCGAGGCCGATCAATACCACCAGACCGATTTGGGTCAGAATATTATTATCCATACCGGCCAGTGCAACGCCGGAAATGGCTGACAGCAGGCACATTGGTACAATTAAAATAATCGCCAGTGGCAGCGTCCAACTCTCATACTGAGCGGCCAGCAGCAAAAATACGAACACCACTGCGAGCACGAATGTAAGTATCGCGGTATTGCCGGTTTGTTTTTGCTGGTATGCGATTTCAGTCCATTCATAGCCGATACCATCCGGCAGAATTTGTGCAGCCAGTGTTTCCATTTTGTCCAGTGCTTCACCGGTGCTGTAACCGGGCGCCGCATTACCGAGTAACGCGGCCGATGGGTACAGGTTATAGCGTGGTACCCGGCTGGAACCGGCAATATCTTTGGCAACAGCGACCGAACCTATCGGCACCATTTCGCTATTGTTGTTACGCACACGGATACGTAATGCGTCATCCGGAGTCAGGCGATACGGGTAGTCTGCCTGGGCGGTCACGCGGAAAGTACGGCCGAGGTAATTAAAATCATTTACGAAAGCCGACCCCAGATAAATTTCAAGCGCTTCAAAAATATTGCTGATCGGTACACCAAGACGCTGTGCTTTCTCACGGTCGATGTCCAGATAGAGTTGTGGGGTGCCGGTTTCGAAAAATGTAAATACGGAGGTGGTTTCCGGTGCTTCATTCGCGGCTCCGGCCAGTGCCCAGGTGGCGCCTTCCAGTGTCTGTAGTCCCCGTCCGCGCCGGTCCTGTATCATCATTCGGAATCCGCCGGCGTTACCGATACCGCGCACCGGTGGCGGCGGGATAACAATAATAAAAGCTTCCTCAATGGCGCTCATACGTTGTTGCATTTCCTGCAAAATATTGTGATAGCTCAGGCCTTTATCTTCCCGCTCTTCAAAGTCTTCCAGTACCGGAAATATCGCAGCCGCGTTTGATGCATTGGTAAAAGTTGCACCGGCAAACCCGGCGAATGCCACTGCGTTCGTTACGCCATCCATATCGATTAACTGCTCAACAGCCTGTTGCACAACCGCATCGGTGCGTGCCAGTGATGCTCCCGGCGGCAGCTGGATTGAAACGATAAAATAACCCTGGTCCTGTGGTGGAATAAACCCGGTCGGGACCTGCTTGAACTGGATTGCGGTAAGTGCCATCAGGCCGGCATATACCAGGAGTACGATCGCACCCATGCGCACGATTCTGGCAACAGCCCGGCTGTATTTATCTGAAACTTTTTCAAGCAGCGCGTTAAAGTGACAGAAAAGAAATTTCAGCGGTTGTTGCCAGACGGTACCGGGCGTGTTGCAGGGTTCGTTTTCATTCGGCTTTAATATAATCGCAGCCAACGCGGGGCTGAGTGTTAAAGATACAAGCACTGAAATCATCGTAGCCACTGCGATGGTAATACCGAATTGCTGATAAAATTTTCCGGAAATGCCACCGAGGAATGTGGTTGGTAAAAATACCGCCACCAATACCAATCCCATTGCAATCAGTGCACCGCCCACTTCCGTCATGGTTTTTTTAGCTGCGGTTTTTGGGTCCAGGCCTTTGTCTTTCATTATGCGTTCCATATTCTCGACGACGACAATAGCATCATCGACAACAATACCGATTGCCAGCACCAGGCCGAAGAGCGACAGGTTGTTCAGAGAAATGTCAAATGCGGCCATAACGGCAAAGGTACCGATCAACGATACCGGGATTGCAAGAATTGGAATCAGTGCCGCACGCCAGGTTTGTAAAAATACAATAATAACCAGCGTTACCAGGATAACGGCTTCGATTAAAGTATGTTCTACTGCCTCCACTGACTTTTCGACAAACTCGGTGGGGTTATACACTATTTCATATTTCAACCCGCTCGGAAAACTTTGCGACAATTGTTGCATCGTTGAGATAATTTCGGCTGCGGTCGTAAATGCGTTGCTGCCGGGGCGCTGGAAAATCGGTAATGCAACCGCAGGTTTATCTCCAAGGTAACCTTTGGTCACATAACTTTGCGCACCTAATTCCACACGGCCGATATCTTTCAGGCGTACGATTCTGCCGTCATCGCCGGATTTTACGATAATGTTTTCAAATTGTTCCGGGTCGGCCAGACGCCCCTGGGTTTGCACACTCACTTCGAATGCATTTTGTTGCGGAACCGGTGGTTGATTAATGATACCGCCGGCGACCTGCACATTTTGTGAACGTAGTGACTGCAGCACTTCGCCGGCAGTTAAACCAAGAGACTGAATAAGATCAGGGTCCAGCCAGACACGCATGGAATATTCGCTGGCGCCAAACAAAAGGATGTCACCGACGCCGTCGATACGCGCAAGCTGATCACGGACCTGCAGTACCGCATAATTGCCGATGTAGGTTTGGTCGTAAGTGCTGTCAGGCGAATACATGTTAATAACCATCATCAGGTCCGGCGAGTTTTTCCGGGTCGTAATACCCAATCGCCGAACTTCCTCGGGCAGGCGTGGTTCAGCGATAGCAACTCGATTTTGTACGAGTACCTGAGCTTCATCCAGATCGGTGCCAAGCTCGAAAGTAATGGTTAATGTCATGCGCCCGTCACCGGTCGATTGCGACAGCATATAAATCATGCCTTCGACTCCGTTGATTTCCTGCTCGATCGGTGTTGCGACCGTGGCTGCAACGGTTTCTGCGTTGGCGCCCGGATAACTTGCGGTAACCTGAATGGTTGGCGGTGCAACTTGCGGATATTGTTCGATGGGCAGGTTAAACAATGACAAGCCGCCGAGAATGACGATAAGAATTGACAGCACCGTTGCAAAAATCGGCCGGTCGATAAAGAAATGGGAAAAGTTCATTGCTTAACCTGCTTGGTTTTCGGGTGTTGTAGTCACCGGTGTTTCGCTATCTTCTGCCGGAGCCTCCGGTTTTGGTAATGAGGGCAGGCGGTCTTCGCCTGGCTCCTCAATAGTGCCGGGTTTAGGTGTGACCGGTGTACCTGGCCGCGCGCGTTGCAGGCCGTTAATGATCACCCGGTCGCTTTCAGTCAGCCCATCACGTATCACCCGTAAGCCACTGTCTCTGACCGGCCCCAGTTTTACAAAACGCATTTCGGCCTGATTCTGTTCATTAACAACCATAACGAATTTACGTGACTGGTCGGTACCAATCACCGTGTCCGGTAGCAAAAAAGCTTCATATAAGCCGCTGCCCGAAAGTCTGGCCCGCCCGAACATGCCCGGATAAATCACCGAGTCGGCGTTGGTAAAAATTGCGCGGCCCTGAATTGTGCCGGTACCGAGATCAACTTCATTGTCGACAAAATCCATGCGCCCGATGCGGGTGTATGCCTCTTCATCCTGCAGTTTTACCATAATAGGGTTTTCCTGATTTTGGGATCCCGGGCGTTCACCTGAGCGGTCAAGCCGGATATATTTCAACAGTGCCTGTTCGCTGGCTTCAAAATAAAAGTGAATTGGGTCCAGTGATACAATGGTTGAGAGTAAAGTGGCGTTTCCAACGTTACCATTGATCAGGTTGCCGACATCAACGCGGCTGCGGCTGATGCGCCCGCTTATCGGTGCTTTTATCTCAGTGAATGTCATCTCCAGTGTTGCCTGATCCCAGCCGGCTTTTGCAACCCGGAATTCCTGTAGCCGGCGTTCGAAATCCTCCTGCGAAATTGCACCGGAGTTTCTCAGGTTTTGGGCGCGTTTAAATTCTTTTTGGGCAAGCTCATACTGTGCCTCTGCACTGGCCAGTGCAATTTTAAATGGGCGCTGGTCAATCACAAACAGGATATCGTCTTTTTTTACATTGTCCCCGTCATTGAAAAGGATCTCATTCAGATAACCGCTGACCCGCGCACGCACTTCGACGCGTTCAACAGCCTGAAAGCGGCCGGTGTATTCATCCCATTCAATGACTTTCTTTTTCAGGGGTGGGGATACGGTGACCTCCGGTGGTGGCATCTGCGTTTGTGGTTCTCCGCCTCCGCAGGCCGTTATCATAATCATCATGCATGTTATCAGTGCGCTGGATAATATTACTGATCGTGTCATTTTTGATCTGCCTGTGTTGATAGAGGTTTGGTACTCTAAATCTTAGAACCTATCTCAAAATTGCTGTGCTTGCTAATACGTCGTTAAAAACGCTCTCAAAATGCTCATTTACTATGTGTAAACTGCGCTTTCTCGATCATTTTTGCCTCGTCTTATCAGCGCTCGCTAATTTTGAGATAGGTTCTAAGTAAACTTCTGACCACTATGTCGTATCATTTTTTTGTGACAAATTTAGTGCTGCCCGATAGGCTGTATTACGTGTTGCGCCGGTCAGTTTTGCAGCAAGTGTTGCTGACTCTTTGACCGGCAGTGTTTCTAGTAAAATCTGAAGACATTTTTCAAGTGCGTCGTCGTCTGTTTCTACTCGGGCTGCGCCCTCCAGTAATAAAACGAACTCACCGCGTTGCTGCTCTGTCTGAGTTGTAAGGATATTCAGCAACTCCATTGCGCTGCCTTTAATAAATGTTTCATGGCGCTTGGTTAACTCTCGTGCAATTACCAAGGATCGTTGTTCGTCCATGATGGTTTTGATGTCAGTCAGCGTCTCAAGTATACGATGTGAAGATTCAAATATCACCGTGGTGCAGTCATGCTCTGCTATTTTTTTCAGTGTCTGTTGGCGTGCCTGCCTTTTTGCCGGCAGGAAACCTTCAAAAATAAATCGGTGTGTCGGTAAACCCGCGGCAGAAAGAGCAGCGGTAATTGCGCTGGCGCCGGGTATTGGCGACACAGTAATACCTGCGGTACGTGCTGCATTTATCAATAGATAACCCGGATCGCTTAGCAGCGGTGTGCCCGCATCTGATATCAGCGCGAGATCTGCACCGCCCGACAGTTTTTTTAACAGTTCAGGTATACGTCCTCGTTCATTATGTTCATGTAATGACATCAGTGGTTTAGCGATACCGTAATGCTGCATCAGAGTTTTACTCCTGCGTGTGTCTTCGGCCAATATCAGCTCTGCTGCACCCAGCACTTCGAGTGCCCGGGATGAAATATCGCCTAAATTGCCTATCGGGGTCGCGACCACATAAAGGATTCCGCCGGTTTCTGACATTTTTTTAACCTATTTGGCAGGTTCGTCGCATTATACGCTCTATTATCCCTAACGTGGCCACAGTTCGGTGCCCCGGTTATTGACATCATGCGCTATGCACCAAATACTTAACCGCTTTTTAATAACTTGGCCCCGGTGCTTAAAAATAATGCATACAATCGATATTCGCCCCAGTTTTTCAGCTGTTTTGATCTCCATCTGCCTGTTTGTTGCCGGTTGCAGCGTGACGGGTCCGCAGCCCCGACCGGGTTCTTCCGCGCCAATTGCTGAGGAGAGCGGCCGATATCAAAAGCCCAGCTTGCGGGCACGGTTGCGGGATTATGATGCACAGGCCCGTGAGGCATCAACGCCGGTGCAGAAGGCTTATTATCAGTTGCTGGGTGCTGAAACCCTGATGCAGTTGAACAAAACCGGTCGGGTTCGGGAGCGTCTGGAAGTGTTGAATATGCGTGCGCTTGATCCGGTTTACCATTACCGGGTCGATTTGCTGAATGCGCAACTTGCGCTGCTTGAGGATAAAGCGCCACTGGCCCTGCAAAAACTGCCTAAAAATAATATTGATTACCCTTTGTTGCTGCAAGCCAATATTTTAAGGACTCGTGCGATTGCGCTGGCTAAACTGGGTTATTTGCAGGACAGCCTAAGCGTCAGGCTGGAGCTGGATCAGGTGCTGCAACAGCAGCTGCCTGAAAAGCAACAGGCATTAGTATCAAACCACCAGCTGATATGGTCGATTCTTCAGACCACCCCTACCGATGCATTGCAGGCCACGCAACGTCAGGATCCGGTGATTAACGGTTGGGTTGAGCTTGCGCTGAATGTGCGTACCGCAGCCAGAGCCGGTTTGACCCGTGATTTGGCAGTCAACAACTGGTTGTCTCGTTTTCCGGAACACCCCGCAGCAACCACATTGGCAAAAACACTCCGTAATCAGCAGGAATTTTTATCCGAGTACCCCGCTAATATTGCATTGTTGTTACCGTTACGTGGACGTTTGGCGGGGCCGGCGACAGCAATACGCGATGGTTTTCTAAGTGGCTACTTTGGGCATGATTCAGCCGGCCGACCAAGCATTCGGATATATGATACCGGCGATAACCCGGAGCAGATCTGGTTGCATTATCAGACTGCGGTGCAGGAAGGTGCGACTATGATTGTCGGTCCTTTGCAAAAGCGTGCGGTTTCTGAGCTTGTCGGCGCTCCAGGGCTTAGTTTGCCGGTGCTGGCGCTTAATTACGCAGAAGAAGCTGAAAGCCAGTCGGCAAAGGTCATACAATTTGGTTTGTTGCCGGAGGATGAAGCACGTCAGGCGGCAGAGCTTGCGATAATAAAAGGTCAGATGCGGGCGGTGTTATTTATACCGAATAATTCTTTTGGTGAGCGGATGCAAAATGCATTTAGCCGGCGTTATGTCGAGTTGGGTGGCCAGGTGCTTGCCGCTGAAAAATACTCTCCACAAACGGATGATCACGGTGCGTCTATACAACGTGCTTTGCATATCAGGCAAAGTAAAAATCGCAATTCCATTTTACGTACGGTGTTGAAGCTTAGGATGAAGTTCGAGCCGCGACGGCGTGAGGATGTAGATGCAATTTTTTTGGCGGCAAATCCGCGGCATGCGCGTAATTTCAGGACACAACTGAAATTTTATAACTCCGGAGATGTATCTGTATACAGCACTTCACATGCATACTCAGGTATTGTGGATGCTAAAAAAGACCGGGATCTGGATGGTATTGTGTTTACCGATATGCCGTGGACATTGCAGGGGCCGCTGAATTCCCATTTTGCGGCAGCAGCTTCTTTTTGGCCGGGAGCACTAAATAAATATGCCCGGCTTTATGCGTTAGGGTTGGATGCGTACCGTATTTTGCCGTATTTAAATCAACTTAAAAACAATGCATATGAGCGTTTTCCGGGTTTAACCGGGAGCATTGCAATTGATGAGTACAATAAGATTCACCGTGAGTTGCTATGGGCAACTTTTAATAAGGGGCGTCCTGAGGTGTTAGAGTTTTCTTCGGCTGAGGATCATAACTTATTTGATCCTGAGGATGATATTTCTTATCTGGAGACGCCGTGAATTCTGTGGAAACAGGTCGCCGCGCTGAGGAGCATGCCTGTCGTTACTTGCAGCAACAAGGCTTGAAGCTGGTGACCCGTAATTATCACAGTCGTTATGGTGAAATAGATCTAATTATGAGGGACGGGGCGGAGCTGGTTTTTGTCGAAGTCCGTTACCGTAATCAAGATTATTATGGGGGAGCTTTAGGCAGTATTACGCCGGTCAAACAGCAGCGCTTGCTCGTAACCGCTGAACATTACATACAGTCGCATTCATTAAAAGGGGTCAGTAGTATGCGGTTTGATGTGGTGGCGCTATCGAAGCAGGAAGCTGATGAGCTACAGGTAGAGTGGTTACGAAACGCCATCCAGGCATAAGGTGCTGGAAAAGCGTGAGCAGCTTTATTTGATAACCCGTAAATGCGGGCGATTGGGTTTTTCTGGTTTTTGCGGTGAGGTTTTGCCTGGCTCTTTTGCGCGATTATCCTCGTTGAATACCATGCCTTGACCATTTTCCCGTGCATAGATCGCCAGCACCGCTTGGGTGGGCACCACAACCTGACGTGCCACTCCGGCGAATCGTGCACTGAATTCGATTTTTTGGTTACCGAGCACCAGACCATGAGCAGCCATAGGGCCTATATTTAGAATAATTTTATTGTTTTCCACGTATTTACGCGGCACATCGACGTTTTCCTGTGACGCATCCACCAGTAAGTGTGGTGTGGCGCCGTTATCGATGATCCATTGGTAAATAGCTCGGATTAAATATGGTCGGCTGGAGGTCATACACCTAAGAGTACCCCAAACCACGATCTGTCAACAAGGGGGCCGTAAAAAAAATCTGTTTTTTTGAACGGGTATACCGAAGTTCGAATAAGTCCGGGTTTTTTCTGGAAATTATCCCGACACTATCGGGTTTTTTGATGTTCTATGGTTGCTACGCTATCTAAACTCAGCCGGGAAAATCCTGTGCTTAAACATGAGGCATCTGACGTTCAACTTCAGAAAGGCTGGCTTGAAACGATGGCCTGTCGAACAGACGCTGAGCATATTTCAGCACCGGTGCAGCTTGTGCGGGCAACTCAATATCGTAATGTTTTAGTCGCCATAAAACCGGGGCAATGCTGCAATCGACGATAGTGAATTCGTCGTGTAGAAAATACGGCATACGGTCAA
This sequence comes from Gammaproteobacteria bacterium, assembly GCA_028284675.1. Classification (GTDB taxonomy): domain Bacteria; phylum Pseudomonadota; class Gammaproteobacteria; order HTCC5015; family HTCC5015; genus JANQRI01. The sequence continues at coordinate 64,794 of JANQRI010000052.1, forward strand.
CAATGGGAGCCACTGAAGTAATGCTTTCGCGCAAATATTTGCGTGCCTGGTCGGCTTTTTCTGCGTTATTGCCTTCCAGGTCCTCCAGAAGGCTATACCAGTCGTGCTCGATCCGATACAGTGCCAGACGGCAGCGCGCGCGGGATACCGGGTCCACCGGTAGCAGCGGCGGGTGAGGGAAGCGCTCGTCCAGGTATTCCATGATGATGCGGGAATCATATAAAACCAGTTCCCGGTCAACCAGAGTTGGGACTACGTCGTAGGGGTTGATTGCAAGCAGGTCTTCCGATTTGTTGACCGGATCTACATTGATTATTTCAACCACAATGTCTTTTTCTGCCAATACGATACGTGTGCGGTGACTGAATGCACAGCTGGGTACCGAATACAATGTCATAACCGGTCTGCGGTTGGCGACACTCGCCATGTTTCCCCCGTTGGTAAGCTAGTGAGTTGTTTGTGATTTCGGGAAGCCAAGTAATGACAGCCCGGCAGCCCGGTATTTTACATTAATTTTATACAACCGGGGGTGATAAATTCTGGTGGATTTATGAAAGTGCGGGTATATGGAGTGTTTACCGTATATCCGCCCAATACTCTTTTTTCAGGATGTATGATACAAAAACCAGTACGAACAGAAATATCAGCACCCAGAATCCCGTTTTGTGGCGTTGCATTTTTGCCGGTTCGGCAGCATATGCTAAAAAGCCGGTGATGTCTTTGACGACCTGATCATACTCTTCCGGGCTCATAGCGCCTGGTTTTACCAGCTCAAAGCCGGTGATTATTTTGTCGTCAGCAGGATCAAAGACAGCTTTTTGCCAGCCCTGCAGCTCCCACAACGCATGCGGCATTCCAGCATTGGGGAAAACAGCGTTATTGACACCCCATTGTTTACTGTCGTCCAGATAAAAGGTGCGCAGGTAGGTATATAGCCAGTCGGCACCGTGCGGCCGGGTTCGGGTAAACAGGGTAAGGTCCGGTGGAACGACGCCGAAGGTTTTTTCGGCGTAAAAGTCGTCCATTGCAATTTTCATCAGTTCGCCGACTTTGGTGGGTGTGCCTTCTTCGTCCTCAGTGAATATCAGGTTCTCCTCAACTTCACGTTCCAATAGCCCGAGATCACGGGCCAGGCGGTTATAGCGCAAATACCCAAGTGAATGGCAACCCATGCAGTAATTCACGTAATACTTGGCGCCCCGTTGCAGCGATGCTTTATCAGAGAGGTCAATGTTGACATGGTCCAGTGGATAGCTCGAACCGGCCGAGTGCCCCAGTGATGACCATAAGCTCAAAAAAGCGATAAATATAATTTTTCTCATTTCCAGGTCACCCTGTCAGGAACCGCTTTGCATCTCTCATTTTTACTGATGATATACAGTGCGATGAAAAAACCGAAATAGCCGATGCTCAATAGTTGAGAGAGTTTTTGTTTGATCGGGTCGGCTGGCAGCATTCCAAGTATACCGAGGCCAATAAAGCTGACAATGAATATGGTAAGCCAGGCTTTAAATGCATTAGAGCGATAGCGAATTGATCTGACCGGGCTGCGGTCAATCCATGGCAGGAAAAACAGAACCATTACTGCGGCACCCATTGCAAGCACCCCGGCAAATTTGCCCATTAGCCATGGGTAAGAAGGCACCGCTCTTAATATTGCGTAAAACGGAGTGAAATACCAAAGTGGTGCTATATGCTCAGGTGTTTGAATCGGGTTTGCCGGAATAAAGTTAGCCGGCTCCAAAAAGAAAATATACATTTCCGGAAAATAGAAAACGATTATCGCAAAGATGACCAGAAATACAGAAGCGCCGAAAATATCTTTTACCGTGTAATAAGGGTGGAATGGAATACCGTCCAGCGGTATGCCGTTGGCATCTTTATGCTTTTTGATTTCCACGCCGTCCGGGTTGTTTGAGCCCACTTCATGGAGTGCCAGGATATGTGCCGCCACCAGGCCGACTAAGGCCAGCGGGATGGCGATAACATGTAACGCGAAAAAGCGGTTTAATGTGATATCTGAAACCACATAGTCGCCGCGTATCCATAAAGCAAGTTCTTCACCGATAAACGGGACGGCACCGAACAGTGAAATGATTACCTGTGCGCCCCAGTATGACATTTGGCCCCATGGCAAAAGATAACCCAAAAATGCCTCAGCCATTAGAGTCAGGTAGATCAGCATGCCGAATATCCAGATCAGCTCACGGGGTTTTTTGTATGAGCCGTATAGCATTGCACGGAACATATGCAGGTATACCACGACAAAAAAAGCGGATGCGCCGGTTGAGTGTAAATATCGAATCAGCCAGCCCCATTCTACATCCCGCATAATGTATTCGACTGATGCGAAAGCCAGGCCGGCATCCGGCTTGTAATTCATGGTCAGAAAAATACCGGTGACGATCTGGTTAACCAGCACCAGCAACGCAAGGGAGCCGAAGTAATACCAGAAATTAAAATTCTTCGGTGCGTAATATTCGCTGAGATGTTCCCGCCACATCTTTGTCAGCGGAAAGCGCTCGTCGACCCAGTTCAGAGTGTTAGCCAGTAAGTTACCCATCTATGCAGCCCCTATAAGAAGGATCGATTCATCTACGTAATGATGCGGAGGGACCTGCATATTGTCCGGTGCGGGCGCACCTTTATAAACACGCCCTGATAAATCAAATCGTGAGCCGTGACAGGGACAGAAAAAACCACCTTTCCAATCTGCCCCCAAGTCTGTCGGAGCCACATCGGGCCGGAATGTGGGTGAGCAGCCGAGATGGGTGCATACGCCGAGCATAACCAGGTATTCAGGCTTAATGGATCGATATACGTTCTGTGCATATTCAGGCTGCTGCTCCACATTTGCCGAATCCGGGTCAGCCAGTTCTTTTTGTGCGTCCAGGGTTTTTAGCATTTCAGGTGTGCGGTGCACAATCCACACCGGTTTGCCGCGCCATTCAATAGTGATTTTGCGCCCGGGTTCGAGTTTGCTCAGGTCAACCTCAACCGGTGCGCCTGCCGTTTTTGCTTTTTCACTCGGTTGCATGGATAGCAGGAACGGTGCCGCCACTGCTGTTGCACCAATCGTGCCGACGACAGTTGCGCCCGCAGTCAACACGCGGCGTCTGTCTTTATCGACCTCGCCGGTGCCAAAACTAAGCTCTGACATTATTTGCTCTCCAGCCGTTCATCTTTATTGTTGATACCAGTCCCTTGTCTTATAGTCCTGGAAAATTTATGTTTGTGTTGCTGTCTGTGCGCAAGCGCGCATTCTAGCAAATTTGTTTCTTGCATAGCCAGCACTGACTGATGATGAAACCCCTTAATTCTGAGCGATTTTTATATTACACCGGGTTTTCGATATCTATAAAATGGTGCTCTATGCCAAATTTTTGCGCCAGGTGCTCACCGAGGCGCATTGGGCCGTATCGCTCGGTTGCATGATGGCCCGCCGCAATAAAGTGGATACCGGCTTCACGTGCGATATGCGTGGTTTGTTCGGAAACCTCGCCGCTCAGATAAGCATCTACTTTCAATGCGATGGCCTGCTCAATAAACCCTTGAGCTGCACCGGTGCACCAGGCGACGGTATTGATCTGTGCTCCGTCGGCTTCAATAATCAGTGGTGGGCGACCGAGGCGGGCCTCAATGTGCTTATTAACCTCGGTTACGGCCATCCTATTAGGGAGTCGGCCATAGAATAAGATATCTTTAGCGGGGCCTTTATCCACAACTCCATCGATTTGTAACCCCAGTTGTGCGGCGAGCGCAGCATTATTGCCGTAATCCGGATGTGCATCCAGTGGCAGGTGATACGCAAGCAGGCTTATATCACTTTCCAGCAAGGCTTTAATACGCCGCTGTTTCATACCGGTGAGCGCAGGGTTTTCGCCTTTCCAGAAGTACCCGTGGTGCACCAGCAGTGCATTCGCCTGTAAATCCCGGGCGGCGCGGATCAATGCCTGGTTTGCGGTTACGCCACTGACCAAAGTCTTGATTTTTGTACTTCCCTCGATTTGGATACCGTTCGGGCAGTAATCTTTAAATCTGCCGATGTCGAGTAGTGTGTTCGTATAGTCGGCTAATGTTTGTAGATCAACCATCTGGAGCTCATATAGTGAATTCAGCCGGTTTCCGGTTTTGTGAGTCCGGGACAAGGCTGCCGGGATAATAGTCTACACGCAAAAAATGATTTCGAGTATTGATCATCACAGTTATTCTGCCGGGTTGGAGGCAAGAGCTGTAAATTAGGTTAAAATCGGCGCCGCTATTTTATCGGGTGCATATTTGTCTTTTGCTGGGTGAGGCTGGAGATCATAGTGAAATCATTATCTTTTGTTTTAAAAGCCGGTGCGGTGGGAGTTTTGACTGCATTGGTTCTTGTTTTTTTTATTTTGGATGATAACGAACAGAGCATCCAGAATCAGGCGGCATTGGAAACCCTGAATCAGGGCAACTTGCCAGGGGCGGTTCATTCTGGGCGTCTGAGCGGACCGTTTTCTTATGCGGATGCGGTCTCGCAGGCATCTCCCTCAGTTGTGAATATTTATACCACGAAAACTGTACAGACAGAGGGTGGAGGGCTCGGCAGCCCATTACTTGAGCGTTTTTTTGGTATCCCGCGTCGCCCGCAGAACCGGCGGCAGTCCGGGTTGGGTTCGGGTGTGATATTCAGTGAGCAGGGGCATATTGTTACAAATTATCATGTGGTGAATGCTGCTGATGATATCCGTGTGATTCTATATGATGGTCGTGATTTTGCGGCAGAGGTCATTGGTGCTGACCCGGAGACTGACCTGGCGATATTAAAGATTCCGGCCGGCATGCTGGTTCGGATTAATCTGGGGCAGTCGGATAGTTTGCGTGTCGGTGATGTTGTATTGGCAATTGGTAACCCTTTTGGGGTCGGTCAGACCGTCACCATGGGTATTATCTCGGCAACCGGCCGTGATCGTGTGGGGTTAAACACATTTGAAAATTTCATCCAAACCGATGCGGCTATTAACCCCGGCAACTCCGGAGGTGCGTTGGTTAATGCGGTGGGTGAGCTTATTGGTATTAATACAGCTATTTTCAGCCGGGACGGTGGTTCCCAGGGTATCGGTTTTGCGATTCCGGTGGATATGGTCAGAAAAGTACTTACACAAATTATCAGTCACGGCGAAGTTATTCGTGGCTGGCTGGGAGTAGAAGCGCATGATATCCCGGCGGCTAATCGGCCGCCGCTTGATGTCAAAGGGGTGATCATTGCAGGGGTGTTTCGTGAGGGTCCGGCTGATAAAGCGGGCTTGCGCCGTGGCGATGTGATTACCCAGATCAACGATGAAGTCATAAGCGATACCCATAAGCTGTTGGAGGTTATTTCTGACAGCCCGCCGGGCACAAAGCTTGAGGTTAGTGTCTGGCGGGATAATGAGTATCAGCAGATTGGCGTCGTGCTGGCGCAAAGGCCTCAAACCCGCCAATAATGATAGTTGGGCAGTTGAGGTCTTGAGTTTTTTGTCCGGTTGGTCTCTGCGCTATTTGCTATGGTTGTCTGATACCCGCTTTAGAAATGCAGCAAAAATATCTTCAATTACGGGCAGCTGATTCACCAGGCTATGGTCGCTGTCCATCAGGTGTAGTGTACTCCCGCATTGCTGTGCGAAGCGTATGACATTGTTAGGCGGAACAATTTCATCACCCCAGCCATGTACCGCTTCTATAGCGCCGGCTAACGGTGTCAGCTTATTTTCGGAGTAACCTGGCAGGTAGACTGCGGGTGCAAGCAGAAACAAGCCCTGCGGTTTTAGCACCGGTGATGCGGCGATAGAAACATATCCGCCCATGCTAGAGCCGGCCAGTATCAGTGTACGGTCGGCTGTGGGGTTTAATTCCAGTAGTTTTTCTATTCTTGCTTCCGCACTTAAGCCACGATAGTCCGGGCTTTCCACATCAAAACCATGGCTCCGGCCTATTTCGGCCAGACGTTGAATTTTAATGCCCCAGGGCTCGCTGTCTTTGCCGTGAGCAAAGTAGATTAGTTTCTCCATCAGCGTAAACAGATCGGAACGGGCCTGCCGTTCTCATCAATGGCAACATAGGTGAATATGGCTTCTGTCGTGCAATGGGGGTCTATTGCAATGTTTCTTTCGACCCAAACCTCCACGTTTATTTTCATGGAAGTGTTACCTTGCTGCATGAGTTGTGCGTAGCAGCTGACCAGGTCCCCGACCGATATCGGGTACAAAAAGCTCATTGCATCCACTGCAACCGTAGTGACCCGGCGCTTTGCCACTCTGCGGGCAACCACAGAAGCGCCCAGGTCCATTTGTGCCATAACCCAGCCGCCGAAAATATCGCCGTTGGCATTAGTATCAGCCGGCATCGCAATTGCCCGTGATACCAGCTCGCCTTTCGGTTGTCGGGGTTTAGTCGCCATACATCATGCCTGCACAGTTTTTCAGGCGTATGTGGATACGCTTGTTAGGAAACGGATCTAAGCTTTGGCCCTTGGCGCTCCAGCTCCAGCATGTCCATCTTTAACTTTGCATCCATGATAGTTCGGTACAGTACTCCCTGGCCGGTTCCGGTCAGTAATGCGTCTCGCACCACGAAATCCGGATCGCAGGTTTGCGCATCGGTAATCAGTTTTTCGAAAGTCTGTATGTAAGCATATGTGTGCCTGCTGACCGTTTCGTTACCAAAATATACTTCCGGTTTCAGGTCTGTTGAGCTTTCGGCTACAGAGCCGTACTCTAATAGCTTACGGATAAAGATCCGGTCATCGGAATGGAATTTGGTCCACAGCGATGACGCTGATTCTTCCGTCTCACGGCCATTTGCAGACGGGCCCTGTGTTGCCATATAGATATGGCCGCTTATCACACCGAGCTGCTGCAAGACCATTTTCGATAAGCTGAGAAAGGTGTTCAGCTGAGTTTGTTGGGCCTGTTTGGCGATGTTTTTTGCATTTTCAGCAATGTCTTTTTGCTGTAGAAAAAAGCCGATCACAATCCATAGGAACAGCAGTGGCGCAAAAGCGCCTTCAAAGAAGCTGCCGATAACATCCATCGGCTGATCCAGAAATCCGGACCATCCGACGCTTTGTGAGATATAGAATATGCCGAAGCCTATCCAGATGACAGTTAAGATGATTCCGACTTTAAAAGGGCGGCTGGAGTTGTACCAGTTGTACTCTTTTACGTCCTTGAAGAGTGAATTATTGTGTTTTTTACGATCCATGAATTAACCAATTAGTCGATTAGTTTGTCCTTGGGACAGGTTATAGTTTTTAACGTTCTATGTTAATTAGCGGGCGCGCGTATATTAACAACTTTATTTTGCAACACTGTGGGTTTGTTAACATTATTTGTTAATTGTTTCAGTCCACAGAGTTCATTTAGCTTTTTTGTCGGGCTTTTATGAGCGTATCTTTAATAATTTTTCAGAACAGTTTGCATCTGAAAACTTATATCTGTTGTACAGCATAGGCGGATGTTGAGCACGTCACTTTGAAAGCATAAACATTTAGCAGCGAAATGAATCTTTAGAGCTTTTTTGCATCTGTTAGTTCGCTGCAGACGCCTGATATAAATTCTGCAATTCGCGTAAAGATACGGAAAACATTGCCAGATTCAAATGTTCGGCGGCCTTAAGATCATGAGGGATTTTCAGGCACCGGTCGACGGCTTGCCGGTTATGTCCGGCCCACATTTCAATAGCTTCCTCGGGTGACTTGCGCTTGCCGCTTACCCGCAGAACTTCGACGGTTAGCTTGCGCAGCACTGCATATAAATCATCGATAAGCGACTTGCATGCCAACTCCTGCCACTGATCATCAGGATTGTATTGTTCAATTTTAACCCGTAACCAAAAAATATCCAAATATGCGGAAAGCTTAAAATATAGACTCATTACTTTATGGATAGGCATTCCTATGTTGTTACTGATATCAACAATATCAAAAGAGCAATACAGTGCATCCATGCTGATTGCAGTAAGCGCCAAAGGTTTGGCGACACCTTGCGTCAAAAATTTTTCGATTGAATCTTTTACGATAGCGTCTTCCGATGTTTCAATCATGACCGGCAAGTGCTCGGAAAGAATTTTCGCGCCTTTGCTATAATCGGCAATAGCTTGTTTTATGCCCAGCGCACGCTTACGGTGCTGCATAAGCCACCGGCTTGCACGGTAAGTAAGCTTGGTTGCCTGCAACATGATCTCAATTTGCGCCTGAGCTGGAATTTTGTGGTCCAGTGCGGCAACTTTTGCCCAGACTTCGCGCAAATTGAAAACTTCCCATGCAATAGTATAAGCCCGGCTGATGTCGGCAATTGTTGCTCCGGTCTCTTCCTGCAGGCGGTACACGAAGGTACAGCCCATACGGTTAATCATTCGGTTAACAATGAATGTTGCCAGTATTTCCCGGCGTAGTGGGTGCGCATGGATTTCTGTTGCATACCGTTCGCGCAACAGAGAGGGGAAGTAGCGCAGTAATTCTGCGGCAAAATAAGGATCATCCAGAAGGTCTGAGTCAACCAGGGCATCTTTGGCGATAATTTTTGCGTAAGAGACCAGCACCGATATTTCGGGCCGGGTGAGACCGTTGCTGGCGGCTTTACGTTCCAGCAGCTGTTCGTCGTCAGGCAGCCCTTCAAGTGCACGATTAAGCTGACCGTTGTTTTCCAGCGAGTGCGCATAACGTGCATGCTCATCAAGCAGTTGCGGTGCTTCGGCTTCGATTAATGTGATGGCCTGGCTTTGCCAGTAGTTGCTTTCCAGTACCAGCTCCGCAACTTCGTTTGTCATGCTTGCCAGCAATGTGTTGCGTTGTTTTTCGCTCAGTTTGTGCTTCGCCATAACCTGGTTCAGCAGGATTTTGATGTTGACTTCATGGTCTGAGCAGTCGACCCCTCCGGCATTGTGTATGGAGTCGGTGTCGACACGTCCGCCGTGCAGTGCGTACTCGATACGGGCCATTTGCGTCAGGCCAAGGTTACCGCCTTCGCCGATGACTTTACAGCGTAGCTCATTGGCGTTGACTCTGACGGCGTCGTTACTGCGGTCGCCGGCATCGGTATGTAGTTCGGAGCTCGATTTCACATATGTTCCGATGCCGCCGTTCCAAAGCAGGTCGACGGGTGCTTTTAGAAGCAGCTGGATTAACTCATTAGGCGTGACATTTTTCTTCTGTGTGTTCAACCAGCTTCTGATCTGGTCTGACAGCTCAATTGATTTTGCACGACGGGAGTAAATGCCGCCGCCTTTGGATATTAGACGGGCATCATAGTCTTCCCAGGTTGAGCGGGACAGTTTAAACAGCCGCTGTCGTTCTTTGTAACTTTTTTGGGGGTTCGGATTTGGGTCGATAAAGATATGCATATGATTGAATGCCGCAACCAGTTTGGTGTGTCGTGATAGCAGCATGCCGTTTCCAAATACATCTCCGCTCATATCACCAATGCCAACCACGGTGAAATCTTCGGACTGAATGTTGGTGCCTAAGTCGCGAAAATGCAGTTTTACCGCTTCCCATGCGCCCCGGGCAGTAATGCCCATTTTTTTGTGGTCATAACCGACTGATCCGCCGGATGCGAACGCGTCACCCAGCCAAAGGTCATATTGCAGCGCGATGTCATTTGCGTAGTCTGAAAAAGTTGCAGTGCCTTTATCGGCAGCAACCACAATATACGGATCATCGTCGTCGTAGCGTACGACATTCTTTGGCGGCACTACTTTGCCCGCTTTAACGTTATCGGATACATCCAGCAGGCCGCTGATGAACTGCTGGTAGCAGGTAATGCCTTCCTGCATCAGGTTTTCGCGTCCTCCGGCCGGTGGCTTTTTGACATAAAATCCGCCTTTGGCCCCGGTGGGGACAATGACGGCGTTCTTTACCCGTTGTGCTTTTACCAGGCCGAGGATTTCGGTGCGGAAGTCTTCACGTCGATCGGACCAACGAAGCCCGCCGCGCGCCACTTTGCCGCTGCGCAGATGAACACCTTCCACCCTGGGTGAATACACGAAAATTTCAAACATGGGTCGCGGGTCGGGGAGTTCGGGAATTTTGGCGGTATCAAACTTGAACGTAATATAAGGTTTATGATTTTTATCCGCATCGAGCTGATAGTAATTGGTGCGTACGGTTGCTGTGATAACACCAAGGAAATTGCGCAGAATTCTGTCCTGGTCCAGGCTTGCAACTGCATCAAGTGATTGTTCGATACTTTTATAAAGTTTATCGGCTGGACTGGTGTTTGCCGCTTTTTGGGTGCCGGGTTCGAAGCGCAGTTTGAAAAGGTTTACCAGTTGTTTGGCAATATCAGCATGTTCGATAAGGCATTGCTCCATGTAAGTCTGGCTGAATGTCAGACCGGTTTGGAGTAAATATTTGCAATATGCGCGGAGCATACTGATTTCTCTGGCATTTAGGCCGGCTGATAAAGCAAGTGCATTAAACCCGTCGTTCTCCGCCTGCGCCTGCCATACTTGCGCGAACACATCCTGAAGAATCGTGGTGCGGTTATCCAGGTTTCGCGAATTGAACTGGGCTTTCAGTATAAGGTTGTGTATCCAGAGAACATCCCCTTCTGGAAGAATGATTTTGTAAGGCGTTTCTTGTAATACCTTAAACCCCATATTCTCCAGAATCGGCAAACTGTCTGAGGGTGCGATCGGTTCTTTTGCTTTATAGAGTTTTAGGCTGGTTTGGTGAGCCGCTTCTAGAGTCTGAAAGTTGGCGCTCAGGTCGCCGGTCTGGTTGAGTGTTTCCAGAGTTCGAATGTCATGTGTTGCGGTCTCGGGTTCGAAGTCTTGCTGGTATGATACCGGAAATGCAGCATAATAAGTTTTTAATAATGCAGTGCAGTCGGCTTCAGGCAATTGTGCTAATAAAAGGTCACGCAGCCGGTCCTGCCATGAGTAAGATTCATTTGCCAGTGCCTGCTCAATTTTATCCGTTTCATAAGCCGGAAAATTGGCAGGGTCGGTTCGGACAAAGTACTCGATACGGGCAAAGCTCTCTTCACTTAGCTTAATCTTGTAACTAAGATCAGAGCCTTGAAAAGCGGCCAGGATGATATCGGATATTTTAGTGCGTAAGCTGGTATCCAGGCGATCTCTGGGAACATACACCAGGCAGGAAACAAAACGCTGCAGGCGGTCTTCACGAATGAATAACTTCAAACGTTGCCGTTCACCCAGATGGAGAATGCCTTGGGCGATTGTAAACAACTCGTTTTGCCCGATTTGCAGCAACTCGTCGCGTGGGAATGTTTCCAATACATGTAAAAATGCTTTACCGATATGCGATACCGGATCGAATTTGCTCAATGTAAAAGCTTTATCAATTTTGGTTCTGACGACCGGAATATCCCGGGGGTGGCGCCGATAAGCGGTTGAGGTGTACAGTCCGACAAACCGCCTTTCACCAATAATTTGTCCGCGACTATCGAGTTTTCTGACCATGATATAGTCCATATAACCCGGGCGGTGTACTGTTGCCTGTTTAACGGATTTAGTGATCAGCAGTTGTTCATTATTGGTTTTTTGCTGTCGGTTTTCCGTGGATTCAAAAGTGTAGCCCGCAGAGGCCCCGAAAGACTTGTTTTTTAGAATACCCAAAGCGGAGCGTGGGGTTGCGCGCAGCGTTTTTTTGCCCTGGGTTTTGATGACTTCAAAATCCTGGGCGCCCAGAAATGTGAAATTTTTATCATCCAGCCACTGCAGGAATGCTACAGTCTCAGCAGTATCTTTTGATTTTCCGTCAGACTGTTCCAGTTCGGTAATGACCTCATTGAGGCGTTTACGCATTTTGCGCCAGTCGCCGACCGCACGCTTAACATCAAGCAGTACATTTTCAAGACCGGTGTGTAAGGCCTGCAGCTTACTTTCATCGAGCACCCGCTCAATTTCCACCCGGATAAAGGATTCACTGTAAATATGCTTTTGAGGGTTGGCTGCTTCTGCGGTGCCGAGCAGTTTGCCGTTTGCGTTACGCTTTATTTGAAAAAGAGGGTGAAACATCAGGTTAACGTTGAATCCATGGTGGTTGATCTCCATTCTGATTGAGTCCACCAGGAACGGCATGTCGTCGGTAACCACTTCTACAACTGTATACAGCGGCCCGGAAGCACCGGTGCCGGGTTCGGGGTTATAGACACGCAATAAAGCTTTGCCGGGTTGACGTTGGATCGCGGTTTGCCAGTGCGCTTCTGCGATTTTAAAAGCGGTTTTTGCTGATAGGACTTCCAGGTCTTCTGGAAACGCCTGTGCAAAATAGCTGCGCAAAAAAGGCTCAATGCTTTTAAACTGCCTGTCGCTCATGCGGTTTTGTGCAAGGCGTAAGATTTTACTGGTTAGCACGGCGGTATGTTTTTTATGATGAGCGGGCATAGCGTCCATTGTAGGTCATCCTTGTTACCATTTTTTATAAATTCCTATACTACCGTCTTAATATCGGTCGTTATGGTCGATTCATTAGCGTGGTTTTTGCCGGGTGACTAGGGGCGTTAAGGCGGGTTCCGGGGAAATAGCTTATAGCCTCCGGCACGGTGTTTGAGGCATCATAGATGCCTGTGGTTGTTGATTAACCGCAGCGGTGCTACTCGGGTACTTTATTAACGTTTAGTGCGTGCAGCCCCTTGGGGCCTTTTTCTGTTTGATATGTGACAACTTGTCCGCGACTTAAGGTTTTATAGCCCGGGCTCTGAATCGCCGAGAAATGTACAAAAATATCTTCTGCTTCTCCTTCTTCCGGCTGTATAAAGCCAAACCCTTTAGTGTTGTTGAACCACTTGACGACACCGGTATTCATAGCACCTTGCACCCTCACTGAATTGATTGCTTTTTCGTGGGTCGAGGACAAGCTTTGGTTTTTTTGTCCCATGGATTGGGGGTGCCGGTCATTATCCGGCTGAAAAGCGGTCAGGCCCTCAGAAAAAGCAGTTATTGCGCCCCTCAACCCGTTTATACAATTCTAGCCAAAGTTTTTTAGAAAAGTGAAGTGCAGATGTTGCATATAATGCGAAGGTAATAAGTATATACACTTATATTAATATGTTGTTTGGCAGGGTGGGTGAAAGCGCAAAAAATCTCTGTTTTTATACGAGATCTGTGCTTACGAAAGACCGGGCAAATAGCGCCATAAACTTTGGCGCAAATTACCCGTTAATATAGCGATGCGGGGTCACTAAAAAGTCGCTGCGGCATAAAACGGGTTTCTTAAAGCCTGTGCGCATCTTATTAGCGGCCTGCTGCGTATATCCAGAAACACCCAGTTAGCCAAAAACAAAAATTTAAGAGAATAAAGCGCAATGTCAAAATCAAAGTTGTTACTACTGTTGTTCGGCGCCCTGTTAGTTGCTGTATTTTTTTATTTTGATCTGGGCCAATACCTCAATCTTGAGTTTTTCAAATCAAAACAGAGTGTGATTGACAGCTATTATCGCGAACATACTTTGCTGACTGCCGGTATTTTTTTCATTATCTATGTCGCAGTGGCTGCGTTGTCGTTACCTGGTGCGGCAGTGATGACACTGGCGAGTGGGGCGATTTTCGGGCTGTTGTGGGGCACGGTTATCGTTTCATTTGCATCCACGTTGGGCGCTACACTGGCTTTTTTAGTCGCGCGTTTTTTACTGCATGATACCGTACAAAATAAATTTGGCGACAGACTTGCGACTGTAAACAAAGGTGTAGAGCGCGATGGAGCGTTTTATCTGTTTACCTTAAGACTGGTGCCGGTTTTTCCGTTTTTTATGATCAACCTGCTGATGTCATTAACCCCGATTAAAATATTTACTTTTATCTGGGTCAGCCAGATCGGCATGCTGGCCGGTACTCTTGTATATGTGAATGCGGGGACTCAGTTGGCGCAGATTGATTCATTAAACGGGATTTTATCTCCCGGTTTGATAATCTCGTTTGTGTTACTCGGCATATTTCCATTATTGGCTAAAAAACTGCTTGGCTTTATAAAGGCGCGCCGGATTTACAAGCCATATAAAAAGCCAGCACATTTTGACTGTAATCTGGCTGTGATCGGTGCCGGCTCTGCAGGCCTTGTGAGTGCATATATAGCGGCTGCGGTAAAAGCCAAGGTTACATTGATTGAAAAACATAAAATGGGCGGCGATTGCCTGAATACCGGTTGTGTACCGTCAAAAGCATTGATTCGTTCGGCAAAGTTTTTAAGTCATGTGCGGCGCGCCAAAGAGTTTGGCTTCAGGTCAGCTGATGCTGAATTTGATTTTGCGGATATTATGCAGCGTGTCCGAAACGTAATAGCCGACATCGAACCGCATGATTCAATTGAGAGGTATACCCGGCTCGGTGTTGACTGTGTGCAGGGCGAGGCGGAAATTCTGTCTCCTTATGAAGTCAGGGTAAATAACAAAATAATTACCGCGCGTAACATTATTGTTGCAACCGGTGGGCGGCCTTTTGTTCCTCCGATTCCGGGTATCGAAGATATGCAGGCACTTACATCCGATACATTATGGGAGTTGCAGGAGCAGCCCAGGCACTTGTTGGTGCTGGGCGGTGGACCGATAGGTTGTGAGTTGGCCCAGGCGTTTGCGCGCTTAGGCACGAAGGTTACTCAGGTGGAGATGTTGCCATGCATTATGAGCCGTGAAGACCCGGTGGTTTCGGATATGGTGCAGCAGCGTTTTATTGCTGAAGGTATAAATGTGTTGGTAAAACATAAAGCAAAGGAATTTTTACTTCAGGGAGAGCAAAAGCTTTTGTTGTGTGAAAACCTGGATACGCATCAGGAGGTGCGTATTGAGTTTGATCAGGTTTTGGTTGCGGTGGGGCGTGCGGCGAATACCAAAGGTTTTGGCCTGGAGGCGCTCGGTGTACGACTTAACAAAAACGGCACGATTGAAGTCAATGAGTATATGCAAACGGTTTTTCCAAATATCTATGCCTGCGGTGATGTGGCGGGGCCCTATCAGTTTACTCATACTGCGGCACATCAGGCCTGGTATTGCGCGGTTAATGCCTTATTTGGCCAGGTAAAGAAATTTAAGGCTGATTATTCAGTTATTCCATGGGCCACATTTACTGAGCCGGAAGTTGCACGGGTGGGCTTAAATGAAATGGAAGCCCGGGAACAGGGCATTGATTATGAATTAACCACTTATGGAATAGACGACCTTGATCGTGCCATTGCGGACAGCGAAGCGCATGGTTCGGTAAGAGTGCTTACCGTGCCTGGTAAAGATAAAATTTTGGGAGTAACCATCGTCGGTGAGCATGCCGGGGATTTAATCGCAGAGTATGTTGCAGCAATGCGGCATGGGATAGGTTTAAATAAAATCCTCGGTACAATCCATATCTATCCAACCCTTGCTGAAGCGAACAAATATGTTGCCGGTGAATGGAAGCGGGCACATACACCGGAGAAGTTATTGAAGTGGGTCAAGGCCTATCATAATTGGATGAGAGGCTGAGCTGCGGTTATTCAGGCTGGAAAATACCTGCTCGCTTGATAGTATTGTAAGTTAGGTTCCAGTCGTTCAACCAGCAAGCTTAAACAGGCTGGCAATTGCCAGCAAGGAATGCCGCCGTGAAAACCCACCGCAGCGAGGTAAGGATGCCGCCTGGACCTCCAGGCCATTTTTTATTCGGCTCATTACAGGACTTCTCGCGGGATGCATTGGGTTTTTACACCCGTTGCGCCCGGGAGTATGGTGATATTGTCAGTTTCCGGTTGGCTTCAAAAAAGCTGGTGTTCATTAATGATCCGGTAATCGCCGGACAAGTGCTGCTTAGCGGTCACGAAAAACTTCATAGAAGCACATCTTTTATGAAACATTATATGGGGTTGCTCGGAAACGGCATCCTTGTCAGTAAGGGCGCTTATTGGCGCAGGCAAAGACAGGTTTCCGCGCCTCCGTTCAGTCCTGCCCATATGCAGGCTTATGCCAGAGACATCGTTGAGATAACCTGTCGCCATATGGACTCATGGCGGGAGAACAGTCGACTTAATGTCACCGCTGAGATGAAAAGCCTGATGCTTAGAATTGCGGTGAAATGTTTTTTCAATATCGAGCAGACTGATGAAGTAAAAACAGTCGACCGGGCTATTGAGCAGCTGTCATTGATTGCATCAAAACGGATACGCCGGCCGGTTAATTTGCCGCTGTGGTTGCCGGTCCCGGAAAATCGTGAATATAAAAACCAGCTGAATAAAATCAACAATCTTGTTTATGGAATTATAACGCAACGGCAGGCGTCCGGAATACAGTACGATGATTATCTGTCTGCAATCATTAATGCAAAATATGATGACGGCAGCCGGATGAGCGCGGAACAGCTCAGAGATGAAAGTGTAAATATCTTTTTTGCCGGTTATGAAACTACGGCAATGGCGTTGACCTGGGTTTGGTTGTTATTGTCGCAGCATCAGTCGGTGCTGACTGAAATGGAAAACGAAGTCGGCGGTTTGCCTCGTGACAGGTTGCCGGAGATCCGGGATATCGAGCGTTTGAGTTTCACGAATAAAGTGATTAAAGAGTCCATGCGCCTGTATCCGGCGATCTGGATATTAAGTCGTGAAGCAGATCAGGTTTTTGAACTCGATAATTACAAAATACCGCCAGGTACGATCATTACCATGAGCCCATGGGTGATGCATCGCGATGCACGCTACTACGATGAGCCGGAGTTGTTTAATCCGCACCGTTGGACCGGTGAGTTCGAAAAGAGCCTGCCGAGGTTTGCGTATTTGCCGTTTGGCGGTGGCCCCAGAATATGCATAGGTAACCGGTTTGCAATGATGGCAGTTGTTTTAGCGGCAGTGACCATTATGCAACGGTATAAAATTCGGATACGCTCAAAACGGGCTGTCAGGCCCTATCCTGCGATCATACTGCGTCCGGCCTCACCGGTATGGGCCGAAATCGAGAGAAGGCCCGGTTGATTACTGGGCTCTGCAGGATATACTGATTTAGACGGATTAAAAACCTGGCAAAACCGGCCGCTAATACACTTTATGTCGTTTGTTTTTACGATAGGGATAACCTTAATTGAAGAGCCTTAGCGAAGGAATGCGGTTAGGCGGATTACAGCTTGTTTCTGTTTTATGGTTTATTTTGTCTGGCGCTGTTATGGCTGCGCCGGACGATATTCTGTTCAGTGATGACTTTGAAAGCGGTTTTGGCAACTGGACTACTGCTGGTGCCGGGGATGCCAGTATTGGCACAGAAACCGCAAACTCCACAAACTCATCAATGCGTTTGCGCTGGGATACCATCACTGCGACCAGTGTCGTGATTAATGCCAATGTGCCTGCTGCTGAATTTACCGTTTGGGTGCGTAGAGGCGATGATGCATTCAGTGAGGATCCCGATATTGGAGGCACCGAGGATTTAATACTCGAATATCTCGATAACACCGCCACCTGGATTACATTGGAAACATTTTTAGCCGGTTCACCCACCGGCCAGATATTCACCCGCGCCTACACCTTGCCGGCTAATGCATTGCATGCAAATCTTCAGATTCGTTTCAGAATGCCAGGCGGCAGCGGTGGGCCGCCGGATAATGGGGGTATTGGTTGGGATTACTGGCATATTGATGACACCATAGTGACTGAAATTGCAGTTCCGCCGCCGTTCGGTTTGGGTGATTGCGATGATTTTGAATCCGGGTTTGTGAATTGGACCGCAGTCGGTGCCGGCTCCGCGGGTATCGGCACACAAACCTCGAACTCAACCAGTTCATCGATGTTTTTGCGCTGGAATACGGTGACGGTAACGTCGACAACTATTGATTTATCGGCGGCAAATACAGTCGAGGTGTCAGCCTGGATACGCCGTGGTTCCGATACCTTCAGCGAGAATCCGGATGCGAATGAAAATCTGGTGGTTGAGTATTTCGACAATACGAGCAGCTGGGTCGCGCTTGAAACATTTATTGGGGGTGGTACGGCCGGGCAAATATTCAATCGCAATTACGCATTACCGGCAGCGGCATTGCATGCCGGTTTTCAGTTGCGGTTTCGTTTCATTCAGGGTAACGGGGTCGATTTCGATTATTGGCATGTGGATGATGTGTGTTTTCTGGAAACCTTAAATGCGTATTATCCAATGGATGAAACCGCCTGGACGAATGCGGGTGATGTGACAGACGACAGCGGCAACGGCAACGATGGCGATCCGGTCGGTGGTGTGTCCACCGCATCAACCACCCCGGCGATTGCCGGCAGCCCGGGCACCTGTGGCTATGGGGTGTTTCCGAGCAACACCAGCACCGCGGTGTTTGATGCGGTAGATTCCAATTTGACACCGGGTGCGCAAGGGTCAGTGACCTTCTGGTATAACAGCAATACCACTTGGAGCGGTGGTGGCAGCGCAAATCAGATGCTACTGGATGCTTCGGTTAATCTTGGCGGTAATGGTGCGGACAAATATTTTTTTCTGGTTAAACGCAGTAACGGGCGGTTACGTTTTCGACTGGAGGATGGCGCCGATACCGATACTCAGGCGGAGACAGCGGGGTTTGGGTTTGCCGCCAACACCTGGGTGCATATCGCAATTACCTGGGATTTGCCGAATGACCGGTTGGAGGTCTATGTCAACGGCATATTGAGTGCGATTTCAACGACCAATGTGAACGGCGTCGCGCCGGCCTGGAACAGTTTATACATCGGTGATAATCGTACGACCGGAGTAAGCGGTGGTGGGTATAGCGGCAACTCAGCCAATGGGCTGATTGATGAGGTGCGAATTTATGGTTCCCCGATTTCAGTGGCGGCAGTCGCGGCGGATATGGCCGCGACTCACCCCTGCAGCTTGACGGACCACCTGTCAATCAACCACGACGGCAGTGCGGTGAACTGCCAGGCGGAGCCGGTGAGGTTAGAGGCCCACTTAAGTGATCACAGCGTGGATACCGGTTACACCGGGACG
>JANQRI010000053.1 GCA_028284675.1 Gammaproteobacteria bacterium
GGCACCGTTAAAATTGTTAAACGGCGTATTGCTTGGCGTCATCCGCGTCGGATTCACAGGTTTGTCCAGCATCGACGGACGCGTCATTAATTGAGGGCCGCCCTGGATCGCTTTCGGGCTGCCCGCGATTAGCACCGGATAGCGCAGTTTTTGATTTAAATGGGCATTCTGCCGCTGCGATTCCTGTAGTATCTGGTCGCTTAGCAAGCGTGACGCAACATCGTTGGCCTGCTGCTTACTTTGGGATTGTGTGTTATTCGGCTTGGCAATAAAAATACTGCCTGTATCTTGAATACTCATTAACTGCTGTTCTTAAATACAACTATTTCGCGGCTACAAACTGCCGATACTTTTCTTCCAGTTCGGTTTTGAGTTGCGTTAATTTCGTGGCCGCCTGTTCGGCTGTTTCCGAACCAATACCAACAATTTGCCATTCAAGCCCATCAGCAAACCGCTCATCTTGCTGCAGCTGTGTAATCACCTGCTCAATTGAATCATTCAGGCGCTGCATTGCGACCGGATTTTTAAAAAGCTGTTGTAATAACAATTCGGAATTGCGCTTTTCGGATTTTTGATCCACATAACCATATTCGGTTGAAACACCGCTCGGTAGACTGGACAAAATGCTGTAAAGATCGAGCACTGACGGCAGATCGCTTTGGCTGATCGGCTTCTCTTTAAACACCAGCGCCGTAACATCGTTAATCATGCGCTGCATCTGCGCATCGGCAATGCCGACGGGCGCCTGTAGCTTTATCGGCAACAGCTCATCCGCTAATGCCTGCAATTGCTCAGGGCCGGCATCCGGGTACTTTTTTTCCAAATTAATAAATAATTCATGTTGCTTTGTTTGGTCAGGAATACTTCCAAACATCATTTCCAGCGGGTTATCTGCCTGTATCGCAGCAGTAACTGCAACATGTTGCTCCGGCGTAAAGTAACCGTTAATTTCACCACGCTGATACCCAATCACGTTGCCTTGCTCATCAGTCACTGGATCATACAGATCAGCCAATAACGGTAATAACGCCGCCTCCTGAGAACCATCCGGTGCAACTCGATTAAAGTTTTCGAGATCAAACACTGCCTGTGTAAACGGCTCCCGAGCCTGTTCATATTCATGCGTCTCAGAATACAGCGCGGCCGCATCCTCGATCACACTGCCGATGTTATCGCTGTTGGAGTACACAATCACCGGACTGTCCTGAGGCTGCTGTTCACTATTAAGCAGGTTATATAGCTTGCTGTTCAGCTCCTGTATTGTGTCGGCACGAATCACCGGTTTATCCTCAGGCAGCTGATCCTGATTCAGATTTATACTGATATTTGAAGCTGACGATATCTCAGACATACTGGCTGCTTTGCAGGTAATAGAAAGCATAAGGATAACGGTTGCCGCCCCCGCCAGCTATATAACGTTCAGTCTACAGAATTTTGTTTCAGAACCGGTCGGGGCTATTACTTTGGGAGTATGTAATCAAAAATATTAACGTTGACACTCAGTACAATAGTAACTCGCGCGCTGGCCTATCGACAGAAGCCGTACAGGCTTTTTACAAACACAGCAAGGCTGGCCGGCACGCTGATAAACACGCAATTGTTGCCGGAAATACCCCGGATTACCGTCACCGTTGACGAAATCACGCAAGGTTGTGCCACCCTGCTCGATCGCTGCATGCAATACATTTTTGATAGCTGTTACCAGCGCCTCATAACGCTCGAATGATATTTTACCGGCCTGTCGCAACGGATGGATACCGGCTAAAAACAATGCTTCATTCGCATAGATATTGCCGACGCCGGTTACCACTGTTGAATTCATAATGAAATTTTTAACCGCGAGCTGCCGCTTACGGCTTTTCTCGTACAAATACCCGGCATCAAATGTATCGCTTAGCGGTTCCGGCCCGAGAGTTTTTAATAATTTATGTTGCCCGGGTTCACCTGAAGTCCACAGTACGGAACCGAATTTACGCGGATCATGATAACGCAATACTCTGCCGTTATTGATCAGCCAGTCAATATGATCATGCTTGCGTATTTCGGAATTCGATTTGACAATACGTAAACTGCCGGACATTCCCAGATGTATCAGCATATGGCCATGATCAAAACCGAAAACCAGATATTTCCCGCGGCGCGTTATATCCAGAATTTTTTGACCCGATAAATGATTTTTTAAGCGGGCCGGTACCGGCCAGCGCAACTGCCGGTTACGCACCGCTACCGTTTCGATCGATTTATTTTTCAGGTAAGGCAGTATACCCCGGCGGGTGGTTTCAACTTCAGGCAACTCAGGCATCAGAACCGCTACTCAGTTACTGCCTGATCTGTTTTGTCTTCGGTGTTTTCCACCACTGCCGGCTCAGGCATGGCAAGCATTTCTGCCAAAACAGTCTCACTAAGATTGTACTTTAAACCAAGATCACCCCGGTATAGCGCCGCAATACCTTCTTTATCGGTCACTGAATAACGAATGCGGTTACCGTCTTCAAGTGTGAGGATAATATGCTGTCGGGTATCCGGCATTTCCAACGGCCGATGTTCAATATAAACCGCCTGTGCATTCCGCCATCTGTCAACCCAACCCTGCAAATCATCTGCACTCAAATGGGGAATATCCGGCTCGATTCGCCAGCCGCTTTCCTGTTTGACCACACTGAAATTGTTTAATGTAAACCGTGTCACCGATGACTGGTCCGGCAATAAACCACTGTCCACCAGGCTGCCTATATCACTGGTGATCAGCGGATAAATCGTATCCTCAATCAGGTGCAGGGTTGCACCGGACAATAAATAACGTTTATTGTTTAGCGGTGCGGTATCACCAAAAAGAAACTGATTTTGGTCGAAATCGACCACTGCCTGTGGCGGCTCAAGACCAAACTCGGTCAGATTTTTTCCACTCACATCATATTGAGAAAGACTGGGTGCGCTCAGCAAATTCAATACACTGTTTACCCGGAATGTATTCGCCGCCACCTGAAAAGGCGCAATAATTTCCCAAGCGGTTTCTTTTTTATGCAATTCGATGTCAGGTCGTCCGTTTGTTTTGATTTTTATTTTTTTAATATCGTTTTTATCGAGCCCGGATACTGTCTGGCTGCTACCCGATTCATCACCCGGGTTCTGCCACAGAACGGTCGCAACAATCACCGCAATACCGGCCAAACCGATGTTGATAAACGTGCGTTTACCAAGAAGACTTTCTGCCATATTTATTTCTTACGCCGCCGCAACCAGATAATCAAGCCGGCGCTGACCAGCCCGAACGGAATGACCAATAAAAACAACACAGCAATCACAATAAGCTGCACATTACTGAGCTGCAATTGTGTATCCGGTGCACTGACCGGTTTGATATCAATCAGGTCATCATCATGACTGAGCCAATTGATAATATTCAGACCCAGCTCCAGATTACCACCATTGCCGAGATATGCATTTGACAGAAAATCACCATCCCCGACCACTGCTACTCGCTGCCCGCCAGTCGATGACCGCGCTTCGTTATTATCCAACCGATCCGGATCAGTCTCAGGTTTTTCAATAACACGGCTTAAACTCAGGCCAAGTGTGACCGGCCCCAGCACTTCCGTGGTATTTTCATCATACTGAATCCTGCCGCTGATTGGGCCGGTTTCTGTCCAGCTACGCGGCAGGGTTTGTAAAAAAGCCTGTTCACTAAACCCAAGCTGATCAACTTGTGCATCGTAACGTATGCCGGCAGCTTGCGGAAACAACGTGAATTGAGCGAAATCCGGGGTTACCGGTGTTTGCGGATAATTCAGTACCAGTGCAAAATCCGGCTGACTGATACCAAACAACTGAGTGGTTGCATCCACTACCTTTCCCGGCAATTGCGATATACCGATATACTCTGCCAAAGCCTCCAGACCAAATAGGTTATCCGGTTCAAGCAACCACAACATATTACCGCCGCGTTCTAGGTACTCTTTAATTAATTTCACCTCACCATCCAGATAATTAGTCTGGGGGCTGGCGATCACCAGCACATGGGTGTTATCCGGGATCTCAGCCTGCTCCAATAAACTCAATACCTGTATATTAAAACCCTTATCACTTAAACGCCGCGCAAAATCGCTGAGGGCATGATTGGCAACGTCATTCGGATCGCGTTCTCCGTGCCCGCTTAAAAATACAATCCAACGCTCACCGCTACGCAGCAAGCGCTGTAATGCATTGGTAAAATTCTGCTCACTGAGCTGTTGCAGACGCTCCTGCTTCCCCTGATATTCAATCAACAACTCTCCGGCACTGCCAATACTCAATGCACGCGCCTGCGCAGGGTTGAGATCCGGGTTGATAAAATCAAGATTCAAATCATTTTTATAACGCCGATAGCGTTCAACCAGTTCACGGATCGCATTGCGGGTCACCTCATCCTCACCGATATAAACACTGACCTTAACCGGCCCGGCAAGCTGATCAAGCACCACCCGGCTGGAATCGCTTAAGGTATTACGGTTACTCGCAGACCAGTCAAACTGTGTACTGTAACGCACACTCAACCAGCCAAGCATGCCAACAACAAGTACCAGCAACAGGTAATAAATGATATTTTGAAATAGCAACTTTCGTTGCTTGCTCTTATCAGAATGCATCAGATCATACCGATATTTACGCCTGAACCCGCTCTGCATCCAACCGGCGTACCGCCAACAGAATAAACAGGCCAATCATCAATAAATAATAAACAATGTCGCCGGTATCAATTAAGCCACGATGAAAGCTTTCCTGGTGGTGCACGATCGACAACCAGGCAAGCACCTCAGCTCCTTCTTCTCCTGCTTTCGCAGCCCAGTTAACGACCCATAGCATAAATAAAATACCGAAAGTCAGTACTGCCGCGACAGTTGGGTGATCGGTTAAACAGGAAACATATAAACCAATCGCAATAAACGCGAATAACATCAACGCCAAGCCAAGCGCACCAGCCAGAATCTGACCATAATCCAGGTCAGTGCCCAAATTTAAAGAGAGTGCCATCAATAACGGCAGGCTGATTACCAGCAATACAAACACCGCCAAAGCACAAAATTTACCCAGCACAATATCGGTCACGGATAACGGCGAAGACATTAATAATGCCAGGGTTTTACTACGCCGCTCTTCGCTGATTAAGCGCATCGTCATTAACGGCATCACCAGCAACAATAAAATACCAAGCAGGCCAAACAACGGCACAACCGCTATGTCAGTTAAACCCGGCGCGCCATCAATACCCGCCAATCTGGGCTGAATCAATACAAAGTTATCAACCTGAATCAAAAACACCCAGGCCATGATGCCCTGCAACACCCCAAGAATACACCAGGCCAGAGGTGACAAAAACATAGAGCGCAGTTCGCGCAAGGCGATTGTGACAATCATGCAGCCTGCTCCTGATCCGCCGCATCAACACTGGTAAGCTGAACAAAAATCTGCTCTAAAGAACGGGTTTCCGGTGTGAGTTCAGTCAAACCCCAGCTTTGTTCCACACTCATTCGGACTATTGTCTCCGCGGGCGAGGCGTCGGGATTAAAATGGACACGAAAACGCCCGTCTGCAAGCATTTCCACCGCCTCAACCAAATCAATCGCCTGCAATATATCCGCTGCAGGCGGTTTATTAAACGCAAGCAACAAACTGCCTGAGCGCATACGTTTGTTAAGATCGTCGATACTTTCGTTAAAAACCAATTCGCCCTGGCGAATAATCTGCACCCGGTTACAAACCATCTGCACCTCAGGCAAAATATGAGTTGATAAAATCACGCCATGATCTTTACCGAGCTCTTTGATCAACATTCTGATCTCCCGAATCTGAATGGGGTCCAGCCCCACGGTAGGCTCGTCGAGTACAACGATGTCGGGGGAATGAATAATCGCCTGCGCAATTGCGACCCGCTGCTGATAACCTTTGGAAAGATTGCCGACCAGGCGTGATCCGGTGTCCTGCAAACCGCAACGCTGTTTTGTGGTATCCAGTGCCTCGGTTAATGCGGAGTTCGCTATTCTGCGCAGCTTGCCGCAATACAGCAAATATTCATCCACTGTCAGTTCCGGATAGATCGGCGGCTGCTCAGGCAAAAAACCGATTTGTTGTTTGGCCGCTATTGGATTTTCCAACAAATCAACACCGTTAATCAGAATCTCACCGGCGGAAGGGGCCAGAGTACCGCAAAGCATTTGCATGGTTGTCGACTTACCCGCACCGTTCGGCCCGAGAAACCCCAATATCTCGCCTTTGCGAAGATCAAAGCTGACATTATTGACCGCATGCAGCGAACCATACTGTCTGCTTAATCCGGTAACCTCTATCAATTTTTCGTTAGCAGGATTCGCCATGTTATCCTTTTACCAAGCTGCCTGAAAAAACGCGCTCAAAATCGATCAGCAATGATAATAAACCGAAAAAAAATAACAAGCCTGAAAAGGATACTTATACGATGCGGTTTCTTGGCGTAGATACCGGCGGCACATTTACTGACTTCGTATACTTTGATGGTTCGGTGCTGCGAATACATAAAGTACTGTCAAACCCCGGACAACCTGAGCAGGCTATTCTGCAGGGAATTGACGACCTCGGCCTGGAAACTTCCGGGCTGCAACTGATACATGGCTCAACAGTTGCAACCAACGCATTACTGGAAGGCAAAGGCGCAGCAACCGCATACATCACCAACACAGGCTTCACAGATATATTGAGCATTGGCCGTCAGGCCAGAACCGAATTATACAATCTTACCCCCACTCCCCCGGCACCACCGGTGCCCCAGGAGCTTTGTTTTGGGCTCAACACCCGACAATGCGCCGATGGGAGGATCACGAGCAGTATCACAGCAATTGAGCTGGAAGCGCTTGTCGCGAAACTCTCAGGGCTGAATATTAAAGCAGTTGCGATTAATCTGCTTTTTTCATTCCTGGACAGCCAACAGGAACAATTTATTGCCCAAGCACTGCCTGAGCATTTGTTCATTTCCTGTTCTTCCGATGTGTTGCCCGAATACCGTGAATATGAACGCGGTATCGCAACCTGGATAAACGCGAGCCTGAGCCCGTTAATGCAGCATTATTTGGCGGGACTCGCAAAGAAACTTAAAAAGACCTCTATCTCGGTGATGCAAAGCAACGGCGGCACCATGACTGCCGAACGCGCCGGCCAACAGGCCGTGCAGCTGTTGCTGTCAGGCCCGGCCGGTGGCCTGATGGGTGCCCGGGCAATGGCTGCCTGCGCCGGCCACGATAAACTTCTGACATTCGATATGGGCGGTACTTCAACCGATGTTGCGTTGATACAGGGCGATATTCAGCTGACAACCGAAGGGCAAATCGGCCGTTATCCGATCGCGATACCAATGGTCGACATGCATACCATCGGGGCCGGTGGCGGTTCAATCGCGACGGCTGATGCCGGCGGACTGCTGCATGTTGGTCCCGAATCGGCCGGCGCAATGCCGGGCCCGGCCTGCTATGGGCAGGGCGGCAAATCGGCAACTGTAACTGATGCCAATGTCATGCTCGGTCGCCTGCCGGCTTCAGCTAACCCCGGTGGCAACCTTCAACTCAACCCTGAGCTGGCCTTTAAAGCGATCGATAAACTCGCCCGACAACTCAGCATGGGCCCGATACAAACAGCGGCAGGTATACTGGCGGTAGCCAATGAGCATATGGCTCAGGCACTGCGTGTGATATCGGTTGAGCGCGGCGCCGATATCTCGGACCATACTCTGGTATCATTTGGCGGCGCCGGCGGACTGCATGTTTGCGCACTGGCGGAATTAATCAATATGCGCTCTGCAATGATTCCGGCTCATGGCGGTGTACTATCCGCACTCGGCATGCTGCTGGCACCGCGGCAGCGTCTATTATCAAAAACCGTCAATGGCTTACTGGAAAAAATTTCCGATCAGGCTGTTAACCGGGAATTCGATAAACTACAAAAGAAGGCTGAGCTGGAACTCGCAGCCGAAGGTATATCAGCGCAGGACCTATCAAGCCGCTATTCGATCGATTTACGTTATAGAGGCCAGTCATACGCGCTTGAACTTCCATGGCATGGGTGCCGGCAGGCAACACCCGCATTCCACCGTGCACACCATCAACGCTATGGGCATGAAATGGACCTGCCTATTGAGTTGGTCAATTTACGTATCAATGTCACCGGACCGCCCTCCAAGGTCAAAATACCTGAAATAAAGCACCCATCTGAAGAACCCAAGCCAATCATGGCTGAAGTTCATGGAGTCACAGAAGCAATACCGGTCTATCAGCGTCTGGCGTTACCGCCGGGATTCCATTTGGCAGGACCGGCCATTATTGTGGAATCAATAGCAACAACTTTTGTAGAGGATCGCTGGACAGCCCAAGTCGATAATTTTGGTAATTTATTGCTACTGCACAACGCCAAACAACAAAAACATTAATAATCAATAACTTAGAAGATTATATGGCACGATACTTATTGTCGTACAGGACCAATTTGTTGGACTCGCCCCTCAGACTGTACGTATAATTGCCGCTTCGTTAAAAAGTTACATATTTGTAGCTTTTGGCGGATAACATATCAGTCTTAAATCTAAATTCGGTGATTACATGCAATTTTTAAACGGATTACTCAATTTAACTGGCAGCCTGCCTTGGTGGGCATACGTAGTTGCAACTATTTTTTTCGCTCAAATCACGATAGCAGCGGTTACTTTATACCTGCATCGCAGCCAGGCACATTTAAGCCTGGATATACACCCTGCTCTGGCACATTTTTTCAGGCTTTGGCTGTGGCTGTTCACCGGCATGTCCACCCGGGAATGGGTCGCGATTCACCGCAAACATCACGCAAAATGTGAAACTGAGGAAGACCCGCACAGTCCACGCTTTTTCGGTATCAAGAAAGTGTTTTTTCAGGGCGCCGAACTTTACCGTAGCGAAGCGGCAAACGCTGACACGATCGAGAGATACAGTCATGGCACACCAAACGACTGGCTGGAAAATAAGGTTTATAACGGCAAATTTCCCAACCTGGGTATTTACATCTCGATGGCATTAATGATTGCACTATTTGGCCCGATCGGCCTGACAATGTGGGCAATATTGATGGTCTGGATTCCATTGCATGCTGCCGGCGGTATCAATGGTATTGGCCATTACTGGGGCTATCGTAATTACGAATCGCCGGATGACTCCACCAATATGTACCCATGGGCATTCTGGATCGGCGGCGAAGAACTCCATAATAATCACCACGCTTATCCAAGCTCCGCAAAATTCTCAATCAAGCCCTGGGAATTTGATATCGGCTGGATGTATATCCGTATTCTGGAAACAATCGGTCTCGCAAAAGTTAAAAAAACCGCACCACAGCCGGTTATCGATACACAAAAAAGCCATATCGACATGGATACTTTGCGTGCAGTGATTCGCAGCAAAATGCATGTGATGTCAGACTATGCGAATCAGGTTATTAAACCCGTTCTCAAAGAAGAATGCAGCAAGGATACCAGCCGATCCGATCTGCTGAAAAAAGCCAAACATGCGTTAATTCGTGAAAGCTCTCGTATGAAACCGCGACACACGGCGCAACTGACCAATGTGTTACATAGCAATGCACGTTTAAAGCTTGTCTATCATTCCCGGCAGCAACTTCTGGAAATCTGGGAACGCACTTACGCCAACCAGGAAAAACTCTTACAGGCATTGCGCGAATGGTGTCAATTTGCCGAGCAATCAGGAATCAAAGCATTGCAGGAATTTGCAGCCTCACTAAGAGGTTATTCCTTGCAGCCTCAACAGGCAGCCTGACGCGCTCAGCGGAGACAAGCCACATTGCCTGCACAGGCAACCAATACGGTACTTCCTGACCCGGTTGTTATAACAGCAGTGGCGCGCACCCCTATTGGCGATTTTATGGGTGCGCTCTCTTCAGTCAGCGCCACAGTGTTGGGCACAACGGCTATTCACGCAACGCTAAACAAATCCGGGCTGGATGCATCAAAGATTCAGGCCGTTAATATGGGCTGTGTTCTGTCAGCCGGCCTGGGCCAGGCGCCTGCCCGTCAAGCGGCACTCGGCGCTAATATTCCCGACACCAGCAACTGCCTGACCCTGAATAAGATGTGTGGATCCGGGCTGCAGGCAGTGATGCTTGCACATGATGCACTCACCGCCGGTACTTACCAGGTGATGCTTGCCGGCGGCATGGAAAGCATGAGTAATGCGCCCTATCTTTTGCCTAAAGCACGTGATGGTTACCGAATGGGTCATGGCAAATTGCTTGATCATATGATGTATGACGGCCTGGAAGACGTATACCAGCATCAGGCGATGGGGGTTTATGCTGAAGCAACTGCTGAAAAATACGGTTTCAACCGTGAACAACAGGATGAATTTGCGCTTCGATCACTGCAACGCGCTGTTCAGGCAAGCAATGACGGAAGCTTTACCAATGAAATTGCTGCTGTTACGGTGAAAACCCGCAACAATGATATTACCATCGACAGTGACGAACATCCTTTTGCGGTAAAACCTGAAAAAATACCTAAATTAAAACCGGCTTTTGCTGTAAACGGTAGCGTGACAGCTGCAAACTCCAGTGCAATTTCTGATGGCGCCGCAGCACTTACACTGATGCCGGCATCAGTTGCCAAAAACCTGGGTTGTACACCCCTGGCGCGTATTATCGCCCACACCAGCCACTCACAGGCACCGGAATGGTTTACCACCGCACCGGTCGGGGCAATTCGTCAGTTATTATCCAAAACCGGTTGGTCGGTGGATACGGTTGACCTTTTTGAAATCAATGAAGCATTTGCAGTCGTCGCAATGGCCGCTCAGCAGGAATTGAATATTCCAGACGACAAGCTCAATGTACATGGTGGCGCCTGTGCACTGGGTCACCCAATCGGTGCCTCCGGTGCACGCATCCTGGTCACACTGATTTCAGCACTGCATCAATATCAACTCAAGCGCGGTATTGCCGCCTTGTGTATCGGCGGTGGTGAAGCTGTTGCGATTGCAGTGGAGCGCGCTTAAACAGCGCCATCACTCTGTGATCAGTGCCGCAACACGCTCCGCCAGTGCAGCGATAGTCCGGCTCGGGTTGCGACCAATGGCTTCAGGAATAATCGCACCATCTACTACATACAGGTTTTTATAATTAAACACCTCGCCCCGATGATCAACTACACCATTAGCCGGTGTGGTACCCATATTACAACCTCCCAATGGATGCGGTGTTACCAGGTTTTTTAGCCACTTCCAGGTAGGTGGCACCCAGGGCTCGCCGCCGGTGGCTTCCGACAAGCGCTCATGCATACTCACGATTGCATTGATTGTTTTCTCAGAACGATCAATATCCCAGTCAAGCTTCAGCACCCGACTCCAGGGCCAATACCATTTACGCCCTAACCTAAGCTTTCCATCTGCCGCATCGATGCCCTGCGCAAACCATGGCATCATATTGTCCAACGGGTCACGCGCTCTGGCCTTTTTCTTCCAGTCAGATAAAACAGCCTGATATTTTTTCCACTTTCTGCCTTTCAGCCGAGCCAGTATTGCGTTACGTACCAAATCGGGTAAACCGCCATCTTCAATATAAAATTGCTCGCCATATTCGCTACCATCCAGAAAATCGATTGCCGAAGAAATCGTGGGACCGTGGCTTGGAGAAACTCTTCGGTTATCATAGAAAGCCGGTGTTAAAAAATCACCGTTGGAGCTCCAGTTTTTACCTAAAAACGAACTCAGCTCAGGCAGTGTCTTGTATTGATCACGGCAGCGCAAAAGCAGTTCGGTTGAATTTAGAGAGCCGGCTGAGATAATGACTTTATCCGCACGCTCAACACCAGGTACTAGTTTTTCATTCTCTATACGTTCATAACAAACACGATATCCGTTACCATCAACTTCAATAGCATTAACAATATGCAATGGGCGCACTTCTGCACCATGCTTTTCTGCCAACGGTATATAGTTCAGATCCAGAGTATTCTTTGCTTTAACATCGCAACCAATATCACAATTACCCAGGTGCACGCAGGTGCCTTGCTGCTGGCCTTGCGCATTGATAAATTCTTTCGAGTGTTTTTGGTTAAATTTGTCCTCTAAACCGTAATTCCACTCAGAATCAAAACTGACTGCCAACGGCAGCTTTGCAAAACGATCACCCGCACCGATCGCTTCAGCGCCTTCCTTCATCAGTTTGTATCGTTCAGTCAGCTGATTATCAGGGATCTCCTGAAGATTCAGCATATTCCCAACAGCATCATAATAAGGCTTAAGAGCCTGATAGCTGATTTCTTCCGGCCAGCCTTGTTTAAAAATCTGCTCGGGTGCTTCAACAGAAATATTCGCGTATATTAAAGAGCCGCCACCAACGGCTGCGCCCTGGGCAATCGCCATATCAGGAAAAATGCGAAAATCAATCCAACCATTTTGTTTATCCGGTTCGTCAGGATCATAAAACCAGGCATCGCCTAGTTTACGGGGATAGTCCTTGGGCTCCCAGCGCCGCCCCCTTTCCAGTACCAAAACTTTGGCACCCTTCTCTGCCAATCGACAGGCCATTACCGCACCGCCGAAACCACTACCAATCACGATCACATCATAATCGCTCATTTTTTAATCGACCTCTACCGGTGTCTCAATCAACTCCGCATAATCCTCTATTTTGCCTTTCGCCGGTTCCAGCCATGGCTCTCCTTTTTTTGCCTGTGATTTCAAAACCCAGGCACGCAACCGATTTTTTATAGAATTGGCAAACGGATTCCAATTTCGTTTACGCGGTACTTTCGCAATGCCGACAGGATAAACTGTCAGCTTGCCCTGCTGGTTAATATGCAAACGGAGAAAGTTTTTGTAATCAGGAATTTTCTGGCACAGCAGCACTTCGTCAGTATATGTACCGAACCATAAGTTATTCAAACACAGAAAAGTCCCCACTATCATGCCACCCAAAAAACCACCGGCAAGTACACTCTCAATGCTGAACAATATGACTTGCGGTACAGAGTCCAGATGCAGCCCCAGTACATGCAGATTCCAGCGGGCTGCAGTCCACATTAAAGCCAGTAATAAAATCACATGCAACACAGTATGCACTGTCGCCTGCAATACTCTGGACAATAAACTTTTTGCATCTGCAAAAAATGCCCAACCTAAAAAAATCAGCAACAACAATGCTATATTGCTTGGGCTATGGGCCAACACTGTCCCAAAGCCCTTTAATATCACGGGCCAACCTTCACGACTTAGCAGTGATACAGCCGAAAATTGCTCAAGCAATGAACTGTTAAGCACTTTACCATCAACAACATTTAACGGATTACTCAGAAACGAAACCGAGTTTTTGCTTTCGCTCTGCAGACACCACGCAAAAAATAAATAATAAATTCCCAGAAATGCCGCAAAACCCATATTCATAAATGGAAAAAATATACTTCGCAGCGCCAACCGCTTGGATTTTTTAACCGGTGGATAAACACTTTCTCTTTGATACTTCTCAATAATATCTTTATTTGGTATCTCCAACTCTTCCGGCATATTATGAGTGGAATAAAGATATGCACCACCCCCACCGGAAATAAAGCGCTGCTGCCGCCCCCCTTCATGCTTATAGCGTGTGTAGTTATGTAAATCACCGGCTATTGCAACCACAGCCTCATGCCCAAAAGGCAACAGTAATCGCCTCGTTAAAAAATCAAAATTTTTATACGCTGCTTTGCCTTTGATTTCATGATAAACCCAGCTGGGTTCTGCAGAGCACAAAATGACTTTAGAACCTGCATCCATTTGCTCAGCAACCGACTTGAAAAAATCCAGCTGCGGGTAATCAAAATCTGCATGCAATTGAATGTCGATCCCCCACAGCCACCATCCATGCGGCAGTTTAAGCGCAAAATAACTGCGTTCCTGACGGGTCTGCCAACCTCCAATCCATCTTTTCTGCCCAAACAACCTGATAAATGTGGCCAAGCCGTCATACCAGTCATGATTACCCGGTACCGCATAGAGGTGCGGGGCATTATTCTCAACACAAGGTAAAGCACAATGATATGGTCCAATTAAGCGATTATTATATTCCTCAAGATTGGATGTGGGATAAACCTGATCACCGCCCATAATCAGAATATCACCTCGCTGTGTTGTATAGCTATCTTTGCCAGCGGGCAATATAAGTTTTTCCTCTGCGATTAACCGTGCAATTGAATAAGTTGCATCCCAGCCATCTCCCAAATCAGCAACATAGTCAATCCATAATTCTTTGCGATCTGAGTAATCTTTAGGTTCGTTCTTAGCAAGTGCGGCCTGTACTTCACGCTTATCCGCATAAATACCAAAAACCATCGACAATGCTGCTTTGATACCGGCGTTTATTAATTCAATGGGAGAAAACCAGCTCACCATCGGCTGAGGAATAAATCCGAGATCTTTTACCGAAGCCGGCGGCTTGGGGTCGCCTCCGCCTGACTGCAATGAATCCTTGCCCATTATGCCTCCTGCTTAATCTTTAGCTTTGGTAAATTTTGCATATGATTCCCATAGCTCACCCATAAAAAACCGGCCGAACTTCGCATAAACCGAAGCCGCTTCAGTAAGCCCATCAGCATTTGTTGCACGCATTGTTGAAACAAGTTTAACCAGGTCTTTCACACCCAGGGTTAAAACACCCGCGCCTATTGTTTGCCCTTGTTCATCTTCACCTTTATATAGCCGGGTAAATAAAGTTGTTGTATCCGACCATAAATCAAACCCGGGGTCATCGCGCACTTCTTTTTTACCAACCAGATAATACGACTCCCCCTGATGCTCAAACCCCAGCTCATACACCATGTGCTTCAGGTCAGGCTGATCACTCGGCTTAAACAAATTAAAAACACCTTTACTGGCAGGAATCCCTGTACCGAAAGGGGTAAAGTCAACACTGCCGACAATCTCCCCCTGATGTTTAGGATCAGAAATAAACGCATCAATATCATGTATTGTAATGCTTGCGTGCATGGATAACTCATTGCCTTCGGATTTACCTTTTTTTGCGCCGGCTTCCGGATCAATTTCACCCAGAGAAAATCCTCCTGACATAGTTTCCCGAAACGTAATACCGTGACCATTTTCATCTTTCATTTGAGTAACCTCAGGCTCGAAACGTAAACCTTCTTCATGCATATCTGACAAATAACGCTTGGCATCAGCATACCCCATACTAATTAATGTAGCCGTGTTTATGCGTCCCAAATATAAATCCGGGTCCAGAGGCAATGCATATTCCGGCTTGATTACATGCAAACGGATCGGCCGTTGTTGGCCGTAAGGACTATCACCTTTTCGAATACGTTCATTAAGCTCGTTAATCCGGTCAAACTCTTCGAACAGCCCGCCGTTTGCACTAAGCTCAATCATATGAACATACTGATTAAATATGCCGGATTGATAATTAGCCGTATTCCCTATACACCAGATCAGCCATATCTCTTCAGCACCCTGCCTGACCGCTTCCATTAAGTTTGCATCTTTTATCCAAACCGAGTCAGTATATAACTGTTCACCAACACTCACTGCCGGCATAAAGATCGGTAATGAAATTCCAGCCACCAACAATTCCAAGCTCAATGCCTGATGCGGAACAGCCTCGTTGGTTTTGCGTGTATAATTGCATACATTAAATGTACCGCTCATCCCCTGGGCGGCATTTATCTTCCCGATGTCAATTCCCAGGTGCGGGAAAACATGATCTACTATTCCATCCGCATCACCCATCGCCTGCATATCATGCAATTTAATATATTTATGCAACGGCATAAATGAGACAAATTTCTTTACATCCAAATCACGCCAGCGCTCACATATTTGCTCAGGCGACAAACCGGAGAACATCATCGCCAGATTGATGGTGCCCCCGGATGTTCCATCTGCATGGAAAAATGACAGATCCGACTCAGCCAAAGCACGCAATACCCCGGCCTGATACGCAACCCGCATACCTCCACCGGCTATCACCAGTGACCGCTTAACACCCGAATAACCGGCCTCAGGTGCCAGACTGACCGTTATATTTGACATTGATACCTCACTTTATTGTGAGCCAGTACCAGATAATCAAAAAGCCGGAAAACAGATCAAATATCGCGACGCCTAACGCGAGCACAGAGAGCAGCCCATTAAAAACCCCAAGCCCAACTGCTGCAAAAGCACCAAATTTTTGTAACCCTGCCCAGAAAACCGCTATCGGATGATGCTGCTCACTCAGCAGCGCATGTAGCAACAAGCCACCAAAAAAGAGCATAAACATCCCAATGATTGCAAATGAATGCAAATTGCCCGGAGTCCCTTCACCACCTACAACACCCAATACCAAACCCGGCTGCAACATCTGCAACACACCACTGATCAGGGTTATAACAGCAATAGCAACCAGTAATTTATACAATATGTCTTTTGTTTTCATCGTTTCCCTACCTGCCGCATTGTATGTTTTTTATTTATTACCCAGTTTATCGAGCAAATCTCCTTTCCCAAAAAAATAATACATCATCGCTATCCACATTGCGCTCATAATAACCCATCGCACATCATTCAAGAACATCCATTGTTCCAGTTTTTCACTCAACTCTGCAGCACTGGACAACCCCTCTGCAATCGCATTATTAATCGGTATTATATGAATCTGACCAACATAAGTGGCACCGATAATACATAACATCGCGATAATTGCAGCCCAACGAAAGCGCGTACGCCACTCTTGCCATATTAAAACAGCATTACTGATAAACATCAGCGGGACAACATAAGTAAAAAAAACAGTCGCCGCACTGGTCGGCTTTATAAAGTGATCCTGTACAACATCCAGCGTCATCACTTCCCAGCTTGGATACCAGAAAAAATGTAATGCCCAAAGTACCCCAACATAAACCGTAACACCGAACATAAGATAAGCATGATTAATTGCTAATAATATTTTACTCATCGACTTCCCCCAATGCTCATTAACATAGATTACACTCAATCCTTATCTGGAACCGGTGCCGAAGGCGGCGCCAGCCAGTCCTCACTCAACCCCAAATTCACGACGCTATCCAGCCCCTCCGGCAAATCCTGCGAAGGCTGCTCTTGATGCAAAAACCAGCACTCAAAATAATCGTCCAGAGTACCTACTGCAGAAGGCATATAGGCAGTCAATATCGGATCCGGCTCTACCCCCAGGCCTTTTAGGATCTGTGCACGCGGATGATCCCCGATAACAAAACGAGCCTTTGCAGACTTAAACATCGCAAACCCCATTTTGCTTTTAAAGTGTATATATGACTTCATTAACATGCCGCGAAATGCACAATAGTTCGCAGCGCTCATGCTCATCGGCCACGGCGTGCGTTTGGGCTTTTCAATTTCCACATAAGTCACCAGCTGACCATCCAGATCATACTGACTGCTGACCTTATCATCACTTATCAAAAAATTCATATTAGCCTGATGCTTGGGCATACCCCATATACCCTTACCCCCTTTAACAGAAATCTCCGAAGACACCGGCAAATCCAATACATACTGCCCGGTACCATATTGCTTCATAAGCAAGGCCGGCAATAAGCGCGGCGCCCGCTTCAGTCCATGGGTGCATGCGATGGCAATACT
Source organism: Gammaproteobacteria bacterium (assembly GCA_028284675.1). GTDB lineage: Bacteria > Pseudomonadota > Gammaproteobacteria > HTCC5015 > HTCC5015 > JANQRI01. Next base: position 17,625 of record JANQRI010000053.1, read on the forward strand.
GTATTCTATATATTTACCTATATTGGTTTCCCGATAATCGATAACCGTCACCACCAACAGGCCTTTATTCCACAGACGAAAAGGGTGCACTTCATGCGGCATTATCGCCTTGGCCTTATCGGCATCCAATGGAAAAACCGCCATCAGTGCCGGGGAGTTCTTACATGCTACCGGCAGTTCAAAGGGTATACCATCCACTAAAGAATGGCGCCCCGCAAGTTTTTTAATTCTACTGTTAACACCCATATAAAACCCCTTAATATATTTCCTGCATTAAACCAAAGAGCCTTACTGTAATTCCACTTTAAACTATCAGCACACAAAAAACTTACAACTCAGTTAATTTGCTTTTTCCAACTCATCTAACATTAACGGAAAAACATCCCGCCCGGCATTACGCCCCATAAACATGTCCAGGTGACCATACCCTGACAACACATTCAAAGAGTGATAGTCTTTACGCAAATTATCAAAATATTCATAAGTTCTGATCTGGCTTTCCGCACAAAAACAGCGATTATCTTCACCCGCAAAAAATGCAATTCTTGCATCAGTCTTTGGAGTTTCCTGAATGACGTTAGCCGGTAACTCCGCTTTATTTTCAACAGAAACCAGGTGCCCACGAAAAACACATTTCCTGATCTGCCTGAAAAAACTTAAAGGCACATGCGCAAACTCCTGCTGCAACCAATCCTGGGTCGCAGCATTGAGATTTTCATGATTCCACAATGCCGGAAAACCGGTCCCATATGTAAAGCTCACATGCTTGGACACAGCAGATTCATTTTCATGGTGAGTTAACCGCACGAAAGCATCAATAAACTTAGCCGGTATTGTCGGTGCATACAAACCCCACTGCGGATTTAAAAAAGGCGTTATCTTACTGACAAAAGGCACAGCAAAACGAAGTTTAACCCGTGACCACCACCGTACAACCGGATGCAAAGATACTGCATTGGTCACAATGGTATCTACCTGCGGTAGAAGACCGGCAACCGCCGACATCATAAAACTCGTCGACCCCTGACAATGAATAATGGCTTTGATTTTATTATATCCGGTCTCTTCAGCCACTTTTTGCACTGCAGCAGGATGATCATACAAAGCCGCCTGATCCAGCGTCCATTGATTCGGCGGCAAATCTATACTGGCACGCCAGTTTTCCAACCAGACATCATATCCCTGTTCCAACAGTGCATCGACGATTGTTCTTTCAACCGGAGCACGAAAGATATTTGCACGCACACCGGCACCATGCACCAGCAGTACCGGGCCACGAGTAGGTGATACGCTTCCCTGAATATGAATCAGATTACATTGAAAACCATCGCCGGCAATAAACGGGATGATTCTCTCCCGGTATACTCCGGAGGAAATATTTTCGCTGGCAACCGTATTATCCATTATCCAATCCGTCAAATATGGCTAGCAAATACAAAATGCCTTCGTTAAGAGGTTTTAAATACAACCCATTAATGATTTAGCAATTATAGCGCATATGCAATGGTTATTTAGTATGAGTCTAGCTAAATAGAAACTCCAGTGTTCATAATCAGCTGCTGCGTAGTTATTCCGTTTGCAGAATCTGTTTTTTGTAGTGTGTTGGCGCAAAAAACAGTATACTCCGGCAATGACACGGTTGGTCTGGCTTATGCTGTTCAAACAGCATATCGCATATATACGGAAAACTTTAAATCTGATACGGTTTTCTGAATACAAACATGCTAAACAAGCACTCCGGCCTGTCACCCGGGCTTTTGTCTTTCTTTATATTCATATCGTGGTCCTCCGGTAATGCATTCGCGCTCGACGCCTATACTGACCGGGATGCATTTATCAATCAGGCAAGCATATCTTACGACATAGAAACTGAAGATTTTGACAGTCTTCCTATTGGCAATGTTGCCAATCAAAATAATTTTGCAGGTGAGCTAACCGTCACCGGGTCATCTTCTGAAAACCTGTTTATCGGCAATGCCTTTACCACAATCTCCCCAGATCACTATCTCGCATTGAACAATACGGATACCGCGTTTAAAGCTAACGATATCCTGACCCTGACTTTTTCCGAGCCGATCACGGGCCTTGGTTTTTTTATTATCACCGAAGAAGACCTTCAGGCTGGAGATTTTGAGCTATCTGTCGCATCAGGCAGTGTTAATAGCAGCAATATCGCCAGCACGGTACTCAGCGGCGCTAACGGATACTATATTGGTTTTATCGATGATGCCCCCAACCCCAGCATTACCCAGGCGCAACTGACTGCCAGCGACCTGGATTTTGATTTCAATTATACAATCGATGATGTTTCGATTGCTTTTTTAAGGAATACATCAAACACCGGCCCACCCGGCAACACCGGTTCCACATCAGGAGGTAACGGATCAACCGGGCTGATATCTCTATTGTTGATGATCATTTTTCTCGGATCAAAACATTTCCGCAGCAGAGGCTTATTATGAAATACCGCGCATACATATTATCCACCTTGTTACTAGCCGCTCTTCCAGGCATATCATTCGCACAAACAGAACCTTTTATCGGTGAAATTCGCTGGGTAGGATTTAATTTTGCGCCTCGAGGCTGGGCTCACTGCGATGGACAACTACTCCCTATCAACCAGTACACAGCATTATTTTCATTGCTGGGCACAACCTACGGTGGAGACGGACGTACGACTTTCGGGCTGCCCGATATGCGCGGCAGGGTAATCATACACCCTGGAAACGGTCCCGGCCTGTCCAGCTACCGCTGGGGGCAACGCGGCGGCTCTGAGCAAGTCACGTTAACCACAGACCATATGGCCGCACACTCTCATGCGCTGGTTGGCACCGAAGAAACCGCAAACAACACCAGCCCGACAAATAACCGAATTGCCGCAAAACAACGCACCAAGCTATTTTCTGACAGCACTGCGAGCACCGCAAACCTGGACAGCGCAAGCATAGGTAATACCGGCGGCGGACAACCACATGAAAACAGACCACCTTATTTAGCCAACTATTGCATAATCGCATTACAAGGAATATACCCATCCCGCAATTGAACAGCGTGGACTATACTGACTCATCCAGACAATCATCCAACAGCAGCTTAACAGCTATAAGTTAATTATTGATTGCAAATAGCCGACTCCGCCCAAACCCTCCACTTCACGGATAATTTCATCCGCTCTGCTTTGCACATATTCTGAGGGCACGGCAACCGACATTTGCTTGGGGTTGGGTAGCACCGCTGCAAGTAACGCGCTTTCATAAAGTGAAATACGATACGCCGGTTTATTAAAGTACTCATCACTTGCTGCGGCAACACCATAGACACCGGGGCCAAATTCAGCCACATTCAGATACATTTCCAATATACGTTGCTTGGGCCATAGTAACTCCATACATAATGCCAAGTAAGCCTCAAGGCCTTTGCGAACATAACTGCGCCCGCCCCAAAGATAAAGATTTTTTGCAACCTGCTGACTGATAGTACTTGCGCCACGCGGCCGTTTTTTACTGTCTTTTAATGCCTGCGCAATCGCATCAAAATCAAAACCATAATGCACAGGAAATTTTTGATCCTCAGCCGCAACTACCGCGATTAATGCATATGGCGACATTTGCCTCAATGATATCCAGCGGTAGCTTGGCGAAACCCCACGTTCAAAACCATCCCTAAGCATGAAAGATGTAGTCGGCGGGGATAGCCAACGCCACGGCAATACCAAAATCAGGCTGCATAAAAGCCAGCACAAAATTACTCCATACAGCAGCCTGCGAAATCCGCTTTTATGCATTTACTTATATCTCTAAAATAATGAGTCACGCTCCAGACAGAGAGACAAAAAGCCATAACTCCAGACAAAAATCAAGAACCTGCCTCTCAATACTCTAAAGACCGCATTAATACGGGACAGGCTCAAGCAGCAATACACAGCCCGTACCTTAACAAGCCCGGGTTTGTCGCCAATTTTCTTGCGTTGCGTGGATATACGGTTAAACTTGCAGCATAGAATATATAGAAGCTATCTCATAATGTCGCGAGTGCCGCTCGCAGGTTTTTGCTCCTGCAAAACCTGCATTTCCACCGTCCGTGGTGGTCAGACGAGACAAACAAGACCGAAAAAGCGGAGTTTACACAGAGTCTGCGCCGATGGCGCCCCGCATTTTGAGGGCTTGTTTAACGAAGGATTAGCAAGCACACGACTCCAGGGATGGAGGAGTTAGGGCGACTCAGGAGACAAAGCCGAGCAGTTATGAGATAGGTTCTAATTAAATAACCGGGTTTAGTTTCATGGCAACAAGCACCACTAATAATTTTAAACGCTATTTAAAAAAACTATATTATACGCCTGGCATTCAAAAAGCCGCTATCCGCACGGCATCAGTATTCTATCCGCCCCCCTTTCGCCGCCCCAATATGGAATTCACTTTCGGGCTTTGGCAAGGTATATCGGCAATACATTGCGAAAAAGGACGCCAGTTGGGTGAAAACAACACTTATCCACGCTTTTTTAGAGAAAATATACCGACCAACTACCATAAAAGCAGTATCCCCGGCTCAAGAGATGGCTGTTTTATTAATATGACCACGCTACATATGGTGATGGGCCATTGGGAAGAAGCCTCGGCACTTATTAATACACTACGAACACATTACCTGCAGTACTTTAATGTAAACACCGAAAAGCTTGGCTTACTCGATATTTTCATCTTGTCCAAAACCTGCGTCGCGCTACCTGCCTATTTGGCACGGCGCACCTCAAACAGGGTGAAAGATGGGAAAATACCCCTAACTATTGCGACTCAATACAAAATTGTTGCGGGTATATTTATGATAGTGCAGAAAATGATCGAACGCGGCGAACCCTGGCTAAAAACTGAAAACGAGCCCAAAGCAGATGCTTCTGAAATATATGAATATGCGGAACAACACAAGTTATTTATTTCCGAGGATGGCAAAGCTTGTGGAGGCAGCAAGAGAAAAATACTTGAGCTTATCAACCTGACTATCACTGGCAATCCTGAATCTAATGCAAACCATGAAAGCGTCACAAAATGCCTTAACTTAATCGGCAACCTCGACACATTATTCAGTTATGCAGCCCAGGCCATGGAAGTTGAGCTTGCGATACTGATGTTAAGGTGCAAAACCGCCGAGCCATTTCTTTCGCTCAACCCCAATAACAACCATGAAGAATCCCATCTAAGAGCACTAAAAGCCATTAAAACAGCTATAGCAAATTACTCACCAAATGATATGAGTATTAGTGGGCGCATAAACAGCCAACTCATTATCCTCCAGAAAATTTTTAAAAAACTTGGGGTTCCAGCAGACTCTATAACACCTCGCGACAGCATGAACACAGAATCCGACATTAAACCGCAACACTCATTAGAATCAGCCACAACTAATTACATTAACATAGTTGATTATGGCAAAATTTATTTTCAGCAGAAACAACACCAAATAAACAAAATACTTGGGAACAAACACAATAAAATTATCACATCCGGTGAAATCAGATCAAAACTCGGCGTGATTCCCGAGAAAAATTTAAAAGAAATATCCGGTGTTAATTTCAAAAAAATATGAGCTAAAAAAACCAAAACCTGCTCACCATAAATATTTAAATACTTGGGCTAATGCAAACATTGTCGAAAAAAAACTCAGCAACTGTATCAGTTTACAGTTCTATCGCTGAACTTGACGAAAATTTTATTGAGCGCTGGCGGGCACTTGAAGCCAGATCAATAGCCGATAATGCTTACCTATCGCCTGATTTTGTTATTCCCGCACTTAAACACCTTACTCCCGATTTGAATTTTGCGATTATTGCTGTTGAAAACGAAAAACAGATGCTAGCGTTAGGCGTATTCGAAATATCAAAGGGTAATAAACAACTGCCTTGCCCTTTTTTAACAACTTACTTGTCACCCCACTCATTTATCGGCGGCCTGCTAATTGACAAATACGACACAAACACTGCTTTATCATACTTTTTTAACGAAATAAAAAACCATCATACTCAATGGCATGCTATTCAGTTTATTTGCGCACCGCTTGAAACAGCGCCTCATAAAATCGCTCCGCATGTATTGAAAACAGCGAAAATACACCGACACAAAATAGACTTTGAAGAAAGAGCCATTCTAACACCTGAAAATTCCGGCGATGAATACCTCAAAGAAAATTTATCAAAAAACAGAATAAAAAGCATAGAAAGACGAAAAAAACGCCTAAAAAACTCAGGCAAAATAACATGGAGAGTCAAGCAAGGAAATGAAATAACCCCTGAGACTATAAATACATTTCTTCAACTTGAAGATATGGGCTGGAGAAAAAACAAAGGCACTTCATTATCTTCAAACACCAGCCACAAACATTTTTTTTGCAGCATGATCGAAAGATTTTCTAATCAAAACAAAGTTTTTTTTACGGAAATAGAACTAAACGAAAAAGTTATTGCATCAACATGTAATCTGGTATCAGGAAAAACAGGGTTCGCATTCAAACTTGGTTGGGATAGTGAATATGCCAAATATGGTGTAGGCATTATGAATGAATACGAATTAGCAAGGCATGCAAAAACCAATCTACACTCGCTCAAATACATTGATAGCGGCACCACTCCCGGCTCCTTCATTGAGGAAATATGGCCTGAGAGACGCATACTGTTTTCAGGGTTTTATAGTTTAAATAAAATTGCATTTATTTATCTTTGCTCTACACAAAAGTTCATAGAACTTCAAAACACAATCAAGAATAAATTTCTATAAAATCCAAAAGACCCGTACCATATACTTGGATAACCAACAAGACCCGCATTCCGCTCTTAAATACCCGTCAAGAATGAATCGCAACCCCAGGTTTGATACACAAACAGGTCTGTTAAGGGAGGAAAACCAGACTCAGTAAAACTTGCTTCAGACTATTTAAAAACATCCACTAAAATCATTCTAAAAACACAAACCCGCCAAACAACCTCCCCCACAAAACTCAAGCCGGGCATAGCTCAAAAAGTCCCGTCAATTGCCGATATTCAAAATACAGGACCAACCAGGCCTATTTACGGTTGCTTGCCTTAAAAATACTGTTTTACTTGTGGTAACACCCAAGACAATTCAGTCATGTAGTGCCACAGCATATATGACCGAATTGAAAAGCTGAGACTATGATACAAAAACTAAGCCGCTTACCCTTTCAGCTTACTTCAATTGCCCTGGTAGTGGGCCTAACAATAACTACTGGACTCATTCTAATCGCACATAACGCAATCATAGACAGTGAACTCGAAACCTATGAAGCTGAAGCGGCCCAGGCAATGGAGCGCATTTCCAGAAAGCTCAGTTCAATTGACGAAGTCATGCAAGGTACACGTATTCTCTTCGATGCATCAAATCATGTAAATATTGATGAGTTCCGTGTATTGGCGGAAAACATACTTGGACGCCATACACATCTGACGGCCAGTCTCTATATGCCATTGGTTCCCGCAAATCAAAGAGCAGATTTTGAAAAAGAAACGCAGACAGACTTATACCCCAATTTCAGAATAACCGAACTCGATCAGAATTATTATAAGGTAGCAGGACAAAGACCCCGTTACCTGCCGGTTATTTATCAGGAACCTTCCTCACTCACATTTAAAACACTAATTGGTTTTGATTATTTATCTTCTGAAGAATACCAAACACATTTATTCAGAGCTATAGATTCGGCAAAAACAACTATTTCAATGCCTATTTTTCCAAAAGGCACGAATCACAAATACACCGCTTTTTTAGCCGTATACTCAACGAAATCTGTACCCAGATCAATAGACATACGACGTTATAGCTTTGAAGGAATGATTGCCGCACATCTCTCGACTGAAAAGCTTTTCAGCGATATCAACCTATATGACAATGTCGCATTATCATTAAAGATCAGAGCCCCGAATGAACCCATTCAATTCAGCACAATGATCGAACACAATGGCAAAAATCTTGATAAAAAATATGCCTGGCGACTCGCAAAATTTGAACGAAACCGGGAACTTCATATGGGCGCCCAGGTTTTTAAAATACAATACCTGAAAACCATTTATGCGGCGGAGTCAAATCTTTTACTGCTTTTTGCATCTGTCATTACCGGCTTATTACTCACAGGCTTATTAATAGTTCAAGCCAGAGGCACCAGCCAAAAAGCAGCTGCCCTCGAACGAAGAACTGAGGAAATACAACGCCTGGTATCACAAAGAACCAAAGAACTTGCTGTAGAGAAAGAGCGCGCACATATTACACTGGAATCAATCGGTGATGCAGTTATTACCACTGACACCAAGGCCAATATTGAATATATGAATCCAGTTGCCGAACGTTTGACAGGGCACTTGGATAGCGAAGTGCGCGGCATGCCTGTCAGCTCAATAGTACGGATTCTTGATGAAAGAGAAGAAAAAGAAATACCCAGCCCTGTAGAAATATGCCTGGAAAAAGGTGAAATTTTTATTCGTAAAGAAACCTCCGTGCTGGTTGCTCCAAACAAGGATTTAATAGCAATCGATGAATCCGCCACCCCTATCAAAGACAAAGACGGCAACATAACCGGATCAGTACTGGTATTTCATGATGTAAGCGAAGCACGAAAACTTACACAAAAGATGATGCATCAGGCAACACATGATGCGCTTACCAATCTACCAAATAGAGTGCTGTTAATGGATCGCCTGCAACAGGCATTAAACCGTGCACCCTGGACACAAAAAATAGTAGCAGTTTTATTTTTGGATCTCGACAGATTCAAACTTGTCAACGACACTCTGGGACATAATATGGGAGATGAAATGCTACGCCAAGTTGCCAGACGTCTTGAAGAGTGTTTGCGTGAAGGCGATACTGTCAGTCGTCTGGGTGGAGACGAGTTTGTAATTTTACTTCCTGATATCGCACAACATGATGACATTGAAGTTGTTGCAGAAAAAATTGTCGATGCTTTAAGCAAGCCTTTCAACATCAATCAACAGGAATACTACTCCACAGCCAGCATAGGCATAGCAGTATTTCCAGAAGGCGGCAAAGAACCATATGAACTGATGAAAAATGCCGATTCAGCAATGTACCGCGCAAAGGCAACCGGTAAAAACAAGCATATTTTTTACAGTGCGGAGCTTAACCTTCAAAGCACACAACGCCTTAATATGGAAACGGATCTGCGCCATGCAATTAACCGGCAACAACTGGTATTGCATTACCAGCCGCAGCTTGACACTAAAACCAACCGAATCATCGGATGCGAAGCACTACTCCGCTGGAATCATCCGGCTTCCGGCCTCTTATACCCAGGTGAATTTATTGCTGTAGCTGAAGAAAGCGGCCTGATACTGGAAATAGGCGAATGGGTATTGCATGAAGCCTGTAGACAAAACAAAGCCTGGCAGAGCCTGGGCCTCCCGCCTATTTCAGTGGCAGTCAATATTTCAGACCGCCAATTCCAGCGCAGCAGCTTACTACAGGAAGTCCAGCAGGCACTAAATGCATCAAAACTAGACCCCAGTTACCTGGAGTTGGAGCTTACCGAAGGAATTTTGGCCAAAGACTCAAAAAGTGCAATCTCAATGCTCGATGACCTAAAGAAAATGAGCGTGCGGTTATCAATCGATGATTTTGGAACAGGCTACTCCTCACTTGCTCACTTGAAAAGGTTTCCCATTAATACCCTTAAAGTCGATCAGGCATTTGTAAAAGATATAACCATTGACTCTGATGATGCTGAAATTTGCGCGGCAGTCATTGCAATGGCGCACAATCTCAACTTAAAAGTAATAGCCGAAGGAGTTGAGCATGAAGAGCAGCTGATTTTCTTACGTGATAAAAATTGCGACTCAATTCAAGGCTACTACTTCAGCAAACCTATTCCAGCCGAAGAATTCGCTGCATTTTTGAAAAATCATAATGAGAAACAAACAAAAAACGATCACACCAACAATCAGCAACAAGCAAATGAAAGAGACACAACAGTGCTACACTTCCACCCTGTCCCACCCCAGAAAAAATAAAAATACACAATAAAACGAACCACCCCAGCCGCTCTTCCGTATTAACAGTGAAACCATGGTTTATTGTAATTTTTCTTAATAGTAGAATTGGATGCAATACTGCACCCGAACTTCAGCACAGCTAAAAATTTGCGCAATAAGTAATAAAAATAAACCTTTAGTAGGCATAAAAATGATAAATAAATCCATAGTCAATATATGCAAGCACTGGATTTGCCTGGCATTACTGTTGCCTGGCAATGCCTTGTGCCAAGATTCTATTTTTGTGGACAGCCTGCAACCCCCTGCATGGATCAACAAACCCGGTGGAAAAATAGCCCTGCAACCCGGCATGACCGTAAACCCTGAAGAAAAGATATACACCGGCAACCTCGGTAAAGTTGTTCTGCAAATGCCTGAAGGCAGTAAGGTAAAGCTTGGCGAAAGCACCGATTTTACAGTTGAACAGGCTGAAGACCTTGAAACTCCCCAAGATGAGACTTTTAAAGGTATATTACGCATACTAACAGGCGCATTTCGCTTCACTACCGAGAAACTTGCCGCACAAAAGAAACGTAATATTGATATCCGCCTGGCCACAGCGACTATTGGTATACGTGGAACCGACCTTTGGGGCCGCTCGAATAAAAACCGAGAATTTATATGCCTTATAGAAGGACAAATATCAATTACAAGGGACAATGAGCCGCAAGTCACTATGACAAACTCTCGCTCAACTTATACCGTCGAGAAAAACAAACCTGCCAACCCCCTGGGTGTGATAAGCGCTGCACAACTCGCGGAACTCGCTACGGAAACAGAGCTTGATTACGGGAATGGAGTATTAACGCAAGACGGCAAATACACCGTCTACCTGCTTTCCACCCAAAATCGCCAATATGCTGAAAAGATTCAACAGGAAATTCAACAAAGAGGCTACCCAGCCAACATCACCAGTGTTACCGTAAACCAGAAATTATGGAATCGTATTGGCATACAAAATTTCGCAACACTTGAAGATGCCCGCAGTTTCTCCGCAAATACTCAAAACTCATTAGGCATCAAAAACAACTGGATAAACAAAGAATAAATCTTATTTTAGAACTCATCTCATCAAAAATAACGGACAAGTAAGTAGTCCTACCCAAATGCCTTTTGAAAACGGCAGCAGACGTCAATAAATTACAAAATCCGCCGCTAAAAACCCAAACCCCATGAGAGAATTGTTTCCATGGAGAACCTTAGGTCTTCGATACGGATATCATTATACCGGGCTATCTTGTTTGCTTCGCTCGCAGTATTGGCTGCGCAAAATACCAGTGAGGCTCAAGGTTCAAACTTACGTTGGGCAACCGATCTGGCCACTCGAGGAGTTCAGGATCTTGAAAACGAGTCTTCGTCAGCCCAGCATGTCATTGGATTCGATCTACATAAAGTTTTTACTTCCTCGTCGGGGGATATCGGAACTCTGATTTTGCAGCCTTATATAGTTAAGCTCCATAATGTTGCAAATCCACCCTTTTTCTTTGATGGCGAAGACCAGGAACTCACCTGGCGAATTACAAATTTTAATCTCACAAAACTATCCAAAGGCCAGTTTAATATTCGTTTAGGTCACTTCGAGGTACCTTTCGGCCTGGAACAAAACATCAATACAAATGGCACTCTTAGACAGTTAACTTTTGCCAGCAGAAGAATTAAAGCAGACTGGGGTATCAGTGCCAACGGCTCTTTAACTGCTTTTGACTATGAAGTGGCTGCGACCCGAGGTTCCGGAAACGACCTCAGCGCCGACCAAGACCCCGGCCTGATCTCCGGACGCATCGGAACCCCCTCAAACAGAAACCTTATAACCGGTATTTCATTCCTACAAGGCGATGTACTCACCGGAAACGGCATAGTTGACACAGATCAAATAGGTATCGACCTGGCTTATTATCTGTACTCATGGGAATTGCTGTTTGAACTGTCTACCGGAGATAGAGGCCCGGACGATATCGTTAATTCATTTATAGAGGCCTCATGGTACAACAATATCGGGAGTATACATGCATACTTTCAGCTCAGAAATGAGCTCAATAAAAATACAAGCACAGGAAGACAGGACACTAACAGCATGACAACCGGGCTAAGCTGGAGCATCACACCCTCTCTGACGTTAAGCAGCCAATGGACAAAAGAGCTTGATAACCCACAAACGTCACAAGAGGCTTCAAGATTTTTTCTACAGGCAAGAATACGCCTTTAACACACTCCAGGAAAAACTAAATGCATATTAAAAACTGCTTTTTATTATTCGCAAGCCTGATTTTTCTCACACCAGACAGTGCCGACGCCATCGCTTACTGCGCGTTACGCGACCCGGTAAGAACTATAGATTCCTTATACCCTGAGTCAAACCGATACAGCTCCATTGTCAAACCAGTTGACCGCAAAGCCCGCGATGAAGTCGGCAAAAAACTTCCGTTCACCCTGCACTTTAATGAACTTGGAAAACATACAGTATATGTTGCACTAAAAAATGATAAGCCCCTTGGCGTTATTCATGTTAGATCAGAGCTGTCAGACTGGGGGCTGATTGAAATAGCGTGGGCACTGAACATGGATATGACGGTTAAAGCACTGCATATGCAACGATGCCGCAATCCCGGCTGCAATGAGCTGCCAATAAAAAGCCTCATATCCGAACTATCCGGAAAATCATTTGATGAATTACTAAACTATTTGGACACAAACACAGCCCAAAAAAATGCGCTGCAGCTCTCGATTATAAAATCAGCACTAAAAACCATAGCCGTAACAGATATTGTTTGGGGTGAAGAAATATCAAAAATACAGCGACGCCACATTGTAAATAATACTTTTAATACAAATAAACACACGAAAATTGTCCCCGCAAAAGTGTCACCACAATCAATCTCAAAACTAAATACGCAATTTGGCAAAAACGACACACTGATTATTAGGGATTCAGCAAAGATTTATAAAATTGTGGATATGCAAAAGAACATTGGCAACCTGGTTGAAGCCAGTTGGAAACAGGGAAAGCACCAAGGAAAGTTTACTTGGCTATACTCAACAGATGGGACAGTATTGGCAATTTACCCTAAAACACCCTGGCCAAACAATGATATTAAAAGTTCATTCAAAGAACTGATCGGAACCAATATCAAGAATAGCCAGTGCAGTACCGCAGCCCAAATCGCCAGCCATGAGCTTTACCTGCTAAGCCAATAACTTAAAATCATGAAAATCAAGTATTACTTTGCCATACTGATTGTTACATCTCTAACAGGAGGGTATCTCACTGAGTTTGCACTCATGCATCAATACGAAAAGATTCAACATTATTCAGACCAGCATATGCAAAGTTCACTCATGAGAAAAGATCTTGATCGCCTGCAAAACGATGTCTCGCAATACCTGATTACAATCGACCTAATATTGGGCAATGGGCAAAGCTACCTTCTTGACGGGGCAACCAAAAAAGGCAGCCTGATGCTGCAACAGCTCCAGACGATTACAGAAAACCCAATGTCCTCAAAATTCACAGCCAATCTTAAGATTGTTCACGAAGCCCTAACAGATATAAATCAGCTACTTGAAACCGCAGCAACACTCTCCAGTGAAAATAGAGACAGTGAACTTTTCAGGTTATTAACACTGGCAGACGAAACCAGTATTAAATTAATAAAAACATTAAACTCGATAAATAAGGTTTTTGACAGCATAAACCAGGAAATCGCCACACGACTGGAACAACAGAAAAATACAGCCGATTTCGCTAAAGCACTGGCAACAACTGTATTCTCATTATTAATTCTCGCACTTTGGTATTGGGCAAACCGGCAAATCAGCAAGCCACTTGTCGATTTAACCGACATGGCCAATAATGTTGAAAAAGGCATCACCTTCACCGGGGTCCCAAAAGGTCCAGCAGAAGTTCTTGAATTAAGCGACTGCCTAACGAAACTAACCGGAACGCTGACCTACCAGGCACGGCATGACCCTTTGACCAACCTGTTTAACCGCCGGGAATTTGAGAGACAACTCCTTGAAATCGTTTATAAAGCCAACAACGAGGAAATCTCGGCCAGAAGTGTACTCTGCTATCTGGATTTGGATCTGTTTAAAGCAGTCAACGATACTTGCGGACACGAAGCCGGCGACGAATTATTGAAAATGGTAGCCAGCATACTTAAGAAAAACATCAGATCAACAGACATCGTCGCTCGTATCGGCGGAGACGAATTTTGCACATTATTGATAGGCTGCAATATGGAAATCGCAATGAAGATCTGTCATCAGGTTCGAGCTGATATCGAAAACCTGAGATTTCATTGGGAGGATCAAGTATTCAGAATCAGTGTAAGCACAGGGCTTACATATATATCGGGCAATGGAGAGGATCCATTGTCGGTATTAAATGCGGCAGACGCCGCATGCAGAGTCGCAAAAGAAACAGGAAGAAACAAAATACATGTATTTGACCTGGATGACAGAGCACTATCCTTAAAACGTCACGAAATGCTGAAAGTAAATCAGCTAAACCTTGCAATCGATGAAGGCCGCTTTACCCTATTCCGCCAACTGATAGTTCCGCTTGCGGATACAGCTAATGATCGAAACCATTATGAAATATTAATTCGCATGCAATCCCCTGACAAAGACCCCATTCCCCCCGGAACTTTTTTACCTTTAGTCGAACGCTATCACCTGGGAGCCCGACTCGACCAGCTGGTTATCGATATGGTGTTTGACTGGTTAACCAAACACCCGGCAGATCTGGCCAAACTTGAACTATGCTCAATAAATTTATCAGGACAATCAATAGGCAGCCAGGACATTCTTGACCTTGTTATCACAAAACTTGAGGAAACAGGAATCCCAGGTGAAAAAATCTGTTTCGAAATAACTGAAACAGCAGCCATTACCGACCTGGATAATGCAAAAATCTTTATCCATAAGCTCAGAGCACTGGGCTGCCGGTTTGCACTGGATGATTTTGGCAGCGGCATTTCGTCTTTCGGTTACCTGAAAAACCTACCAGTCGACTTCATTAAAATAGACGGCTCATTTATCAAAGACATACTAAACGACGAAGTCGACAGAGCCACCGTCAAATCAATTAGCGAAGTTGCGCGAACATGCGATAAGCAAACGATCGCAGAATTTGTTGAATCCAAGGAAATTGCCGAATCACTTAAACCACTGGGGATTGATTTTGCACAGGGCTATCACTTTGGCAAACCGGAACCTTTAACAAGCACATCGAAGCATACGGAAAAAAACGCGCCAGCTTTTGAAACACCGGCCTGTGATCAACCTGAACCGGGAGCACTCCAGATTAAAAAACAGGCGAGCTAATTACTTAAAGTTCGTCAGGCATCCACAAAACGCGCGATCCACAACTCTTCGGGCGACATATTGTTTTCATTCACACAACCGTATTCGGGATATTGATCCTTGCTCTGAAAAATCGATATACAAACCCGGCGGCTGCACCCCAACAGCCCTGCGTAATTACAACCGAGACAAGAAAAAATTCCTGCACCACAACAACAGGAACACAACCCCGGATACAAAGAGCAGCTAAACTATGATATAAACGCAATTTGTAGGATATCAGGATTATAGGTTTTTCTATAGAAATTCGGATTGACTCTGTAGATAAATGATTACAGAACAGGGCTGTTCATAACCACGGCGATAAAGTTGAATATACCCATTACCCGGGACCCCTGCACCGGAAAGCTAACGGTCACTGGCACCTGGGGAGAATACCGATGACGCAACAATCATTAGACAGCGCAAGATCTGAAATCCGCGAATTGATCAAAGCGGCAAAATACCCGCAGGCCTGCCTGGCCGCAACGGAGCTACTCGAAAAACACGGCCAGGACGCCGAGCTGCTGTATTTACGCGGCAAAGCAAGTGCACACAACGCGTTAGTGGCAGAAGCCGAAAAGGACCTGCGCGCAGCGATTGCATTAAGACCCCGTTGTATCGATTATCAGCTGGCCTTAAGCAATATACTTTACAGTAACGGTAAATACGAGGCGGCACTGAATGCATATTTCCGCGCTACCTGCCTGTCCCCAAAACACCCGAAAGTCATGACATACGGCGAAATACTGGCAGGACCGGATGGCAAACTGCAGCAAACCCTGCAAAAACTTGAAAATCAACACCAACAGGACCTTTTCAACCGAAAACTGACCGACCAGCTGGCTTCATTATATTTTGTCACCGCCGTATTTCACTGGCATGTATACAATCACAATAACCAGCTCTCTTTTTATGCAACGAATATCGAACAGATCGAAGAAGCGGAATATTACCTTAAAAAACTTAAATCTTTACGCCCGTTGAGAGAACAAACGCAACAAAACAGAAACAAGCTGCATGCGGTCATCAAAGCCAGCCGCCAACGCCAATTCGATGCCTATATCAGCGACTGGGTACTCGCCGGCACCATGCTCTCAATTGGTATCGCAGCCAATGGTTTTTTCGATAACTGGTATGCCATTTCTGCGGCCGCCACGATTTGGGCCTTCCTCAAACCCAGTTATCTTTTCAATCGCCCTGTACAACAATACTCGACAACGCCAAAAGACCGTTTCGATCACTTAATGGATGTGTGCTACGGTGAATACATACAACCTTCATTAAAGCTGCTTAGAGGCATCAAGCATCAGGAACACCGGGCCATTATTGCAAAAGTACTGCGCAGCCTGTTGCGCGCATCACTGATGCCGATAGCCGTATTCGCCGGCTTTTATAAAAACTACTCTATCCGACATGCAGCCGTTTTTCTGGCCGGCTCCCTGTTATTTGCATGGCTGATATAAAGCACTCTTAAAACCTATATTTTAAAGCGGCAGTCGCGGACCGGCCCGCCAAAGGCCGGCCGCGGATAGTGCCATCGGCAGCAGATGCAAAATCACCATCCTCAGCCTCGGTTAACACAAATTCATCGGTCATATTGTTTATGTTAACCGTCAGAGACAATTGATCGTCAATATTCCAACCGAAAAATGCGTTGATTATCATATACCCTTTTTGCTTCAGCTCATTGATATCCTGCAAATAGTATGCGGAGCTGCCCTGAAAAATCATACCGGCACTGAATATACTGTTTCGATACTCTGGAGTAATAGTATAAATCAAATCCGCCTGACGGCGTGGGGTATTACCGACTAGCGCCGGGCTGAGGTTATCCGTCACAATTTCCGCGTTAATCCAGGTCAGGTTTCCATTAAAGTAAAAATTATCGCCAATACTAAAATCGGACTCGACTTCTATACCGTTAGCTTCATATTGCCTGCTGAATCGGGTTCTAGAAGTTATTTCGAACTGAGTTTCATCGGTTTTCGAATTAAACCATGCAGTAAATACTGAAAAACGCTCACCCTGCAGCTTAACACCAACCTCAACCTGTTTATTCTCATCTACCGGAGATCCTATAGAAACGCCAGCTGTAGGATCCAAAATACCAACATCGAATACCCTATCAGCTATTACACGCCCGCCTTTAGCAAAGCGCGCAAACACCGCCAGGCTATTTGATACCATAAAATTCCCACCCGCCGAATAAGAATCGTAACTGACATCGAAATTCATTAGTTCCGGGCTGCCGATATCAATAGGCGCACGTGTACCACCGGACTCCACGATAGAAATCGCACCATCGCCGTCAATGTCCACTACCGGTGAGCTGGATACATCGAAACGCGCTCCGCGTGCTTCCGCCCGATCGCGGCGATAGCTGATATCTAATATCAATCGATCGAAATCCAACTGAATGTTCGCATACGGCGCAAAGGTATCGTATTCCAGATCCAGTATCTCTGAAAATACGTTACGGGTCGTAATGCCGTTATCCGTCGTATCAATGCCCGCTGTCACAATCTCCAGCGGTCGTGCCGCACCGTTACCCAACGCGACCCATTGGATCGACCACGCCGGCCAGGACTGCTGAATGCTTTGGTTGGAGTTATACAGACCCACAGTCCAGGTCAGATTGTCCTGCTGCTGAGAGATCTGAAAATCCTGCACCGTGTAATCCAGACTGTCGCTGATAAAATCCAGCCACAGATTCAGCTGTGCCAAACCATTATAAGCGGTCCCGGCACCCGGGCCGGCCGCAATCGTTACGCTATCCCCGAGATTTGATGCATTTTCTTCAATACCAATCGCCAGAGGCAAAATCACACGGCTGTTGATCTGCGAAGCACGCCCCTTATAAGAAAGCGTAAAATCATTGCCCAGCTCAGTTTCAAACCTCACACCCAATGCGGTTACATCCACATCGAAACTTTCATTGAAGCTCAGAAAAACCGGCGAACCATCAGCATTCAATGTATTTAAACCCAGATTAAACGGGCTTTGAATACCACTGTGTGCTGCATCATAGCCGCCAACCGAACCGTATGAGCCATTACCTTCTACACGAACCGCGCTACTTAGCTGACTGATGCCTGTATCGTCAAGGTGCTTACCATAAAACCGCAAATAGCCGGTATCAAACTCATGGGTAATATTGCCTTTTATCTGCACGCCCCGCTCCCCCGAAAACCCAACTTCCCGCGGACCTTCACCGGAACGCAAATAACCGCCAATATGAAATCGCCGGGAATCCGTAAGCGGCGTGCCAAATTCAAAATTCAAGCGACTACTGTCATAATCCAGACCCTGGATATACTCCACTGAACCACCCGCTTCTTCACCGGTGCGGCTTATAAAATTGACAATCCCACCTGGCGAATTGCTGGCAAATGTTGAGGCTGAACCACCACGTACCGATTCTACGCGCATTACCGTATTATCGTAGCGTAAGTAGTTGTCTGGATTACCACCCACGATATCACCAAACTCCAATATCGGCAGACCATCTTCATGCAGTTGAAGAAATTTCGAACCGCCCGTCGCTAGCGGAATACCGCGCAAAGTGATATTCGCATTACCAACACCCCCTGAAGATTCGGAGAGGATGCCTGGCAAGCTACGGATAATTTCACCGGTCGAACGGGCACTCAATTTTCCTATCCTGCTTGCGGATATCGTGCTCCCCGATATACTGCCATCAAATAACGTTGTTTCTTTAGCTGTACCGGTTTCCATAGGCTGTTGTAGAAATGCTTCCTGCGGCCACTCTTTCTCAACCACGCTGACTTCCGGCAACCTGAAAATAAAATTTGGCTTGCCTTGTTTGGCTATCAGCTGTTTTTTTCGTATCACAACGGTATTGGGATCAGTGTAGGCATATTCCAGCGCGGAAAAACTCAGTAATGCCGATAAGGCCTGTTCAACCGACATATGCCCGATCAGGGGTGTGGATAACGGCTTCTCACCCTCCACTTCATAAGATTCAAATAAAATATCCAGCCCCGCCTGCTTGGCAAATGCGATTAATGCCTGCCCCAGCGGCTGTTGGGGCAAATCAAAATAAAAAATTTTCTCTGAGTACAGAGGAGGATCAAAAGCAAAGGAGCGCTCTTCAGCAGTCCGGCCCTCGGAACTGATGAAAAACAAAGCCAAAAACGCGCAACTTGACGTTATTATCGATATCCGTAATGATCTCAAAGCAGCCCAGCCATATTATTAGTATATTGGCTAAGCGCTTAGAATAATCAATCTGCGCTATAAGTGCAATTAACCGCCCTTTAACCCCAGGAAATCAGCCGCCAACCGGGCGCAAGCTAAACAACGGTAACGATTAAAAATCATACCTCAATGTAATAACCGTGGAGCGCGCCGGGCCAGGGCGGCCACGGATGGTACCATTTACCGCATCGGCAAACGCACCATCTTCTGCTTCAGTTAATACAAACTCATCCGTTAAATTGCTCACACTAACAGATAATAACAGCTGATCAGTCAGGTTGGCGCCGAGATATAAATTCAAAATTTGATAAGCCTCCTGCTTCAGTTCATTAATATCCTGAAGGTAAAATTCAGTACTTCCCTGAATATCGATACCAACGTTAAACAATGAATTACGGAACCCAGGTGTAATTGTGTAGATAAAATCCGCCTGGCGCCGGGGAATATTACCGATCACAGTCGGATCAATATTATCCGAAGCAATCTCCGCGTCTGTCCAGGTCAGGTTACCGCTCAGATAAAAACTGTCACTCACTAACAGATTACCTTCAACTTCAATACCGGACGCATCATACTGGCGAATGAACGCAGTGTTTGAAGTAATTTCAAACTGTGTTTCATCGGTTGTGCTTGCAAACAGTATTGCGAATAATTCAAAACTATCGCCCTGCAACTTTACGCCTACTTCCTGCTGTTTAACATTATCTACCGGATCCTCAGTCGGAACACCAGTATCCAGGTTTACAATGCCTATATCAAAAATACGATCTGCCACAATCCGGGATCCCCGACTGGCCCTGGCAAATACCGCCAAATTGTTACTGATTGCGAAGTTACCGCCGACAGAAAATGATTCATAATCAATATCAAAGTTCACCAACTGCGGCACCGATACCGGAGAAGACACGGTTTCAAAACTGGAAATGACGCCGTCATTGTTAAAATCAACATCTTGCGTACCCGCTGCCACGAAACGGCCGCCTCGCGCTTCCAGATAATCTTTTCGGCCACTTACATCCAACGTTACCCTGCCTAGATCAAACTGAAAATTCAGATAGGGCGCCCAGGTATCATATTCCAAATCCAACTTGGTCGAGAGCGCACTGCGCGTGATGATACCGTTATCGGTGATGTCCGCTCCTCCGCTCACAATTTCCAGAGGACGCGCGACTCCGCCATCCAGCGCGACAATCTGAGTCACCCAGGCCGGCCACGACTGCTCAATCGTCTGGTTGGAAGTGTATATACCCGCTGTCCAGGTAATGATGTCAGACTCTTTGGTCAACTTGAGGTCCTGCACGGAATAATCCAGGCTGTCGCTGATAAAATCTAACCACAGATGGGTTTGCGCCAAACCGTTATACGCCGTTCCGGCGCCCGGGCCTGCCGCGATAGTCACTGCATCACCCAGATTCGACGCATTTTCTTCTATACCGATTGCCAACGGCATTATGTTTCGGCCACTGATCTCCGAATGGCGTGCCTTATAATCTATAATAAAATTATTACCCGGCCTCGCCTGAAACTCCACACCGACCGCATTGACTTTCGCCACGATGCTGTCATTAAAACTTAACTGCACCGGCGCACCACCAGTATCCAACGTGCTATAACTCAGATTAAACGGGCTTTGCACACCGTGCCGACTGGCATCAAAACCACCAACAGGCCCATATGAACTGCCACCTTCAACACGCACTGCGCTCGGTAACTGACCGATAACGGTATCGTCAAGATACTTGCCATAAACACGCATATAGCCAGCATCAAACTCATAGGTCAGATTACCCTTGATCTGAACACCCCGCTCACCGGAAAAATCGACATCACGCGGCCCTTCACCTGAATGAAAAAAACCTCCGACATGAAAACGAAGCGAGCTGTTTAACGGCGCGCCGTATTCAAAATCTATTTGTGAAGTATTAAAATCAAGGCCCTCGGTATAAGCCACACTGCCACCAGCTTCCCGACCGGTCTTGCTGATAAAGTTAACAATACCACCAGGGGAGTTACTCGCAAATGTAGCAGCAGAACCACCCCGAATCGATTCAATACGCCCGACAGTATTATCAAAACGCAGAAAATTATCCGCATTAGCACTAACAATATCTCCAAACTCCAGCACAGGGAGACCATCTTCATGTAATTGCAAAAACCTTGAGCCACCGCCCACCGGAATACCGCGGAGTGTAATATTGGTATTACCAATACCGCCGGAAAACTCCGACCGTATACCTGGCAGGCTGCGAATAACCTCACCGGTTGAGCGCGCACTCAATACTTCTATCCTATTCGAGGATACAGCATTTCCTGATACACTGCCTTCGAATAAAGTGACTTCCCCCGCCATGCCTGTTTCCACACGCTGCTGTAGAAATGCTTTCTGCTGCTCTTTCTCTTCAACAACTCCAACCTCCGGCAACCTGGAAACAAAAGCAATATCGCTATTTTTCGCCACTATTTGTTTCCTTCGGATAACCACAGTATTGGGCCCGGTATAGGTATACTCCAGCGCGGAAAAACTCAGTAATGTCGATAAGGCCTGTTCAACCGGCATATACCCGATTAATGGTGTAGATAAAGGCTTCTCACCCTCCACTTCATCAGGTTCAAATAAAATATCGAGCCCCACCTGTCTGGCAAACGCGATTAATGCAGGACCCAGAGGCTGCTGAGGTAAATCAAAATAAAAAGTTCTCTCTGCGGATAGTGATGATTCAAAATCAAAAGGATACTCTTCAGCAGCCCGACTCTGCGAACTGATGAACAACAAGGCCAAGAACATACAGCTTGACGCTATTATGGATATTCGTAATGCTTTCAAAGCAGCCCAGCCATATTATTGATATATTGGCTAAGCAGTTAGAATAATCAATCTGTGCTACAAGTGCAATTAACCGGCCTTTACTCAATAAGAAAATCAGTCGTCACCCGTACCCGGGTGACGACTGAGCAATGATACCGCTTAAAAAGCGTACTTCAAGGTAATGCTCGTGGAACGCGCCTGTACCGGGCGACCACGTACAAAATCACCCTGATTAATCAAACCGTTACGGATATCACCAGTCTCAACTTCAGTGACAATGAATTCATCGGTCAGATTATTAATATTCAACGATACCGATAGCACATCACTGATCGTGTAAGAACCAAAAGCATGCACAAGTACATAGGCTTCCTGCTTTAACAGATTTTCATCAGCAAGAAAGTATTCAGAAGAACCCTGTAGAGTCGCACCGATATCAAACCGTCGCCCTGTATACCTGGGAGTAATGGTATAAATAAGATCCGCCTGACGTCTTGGCGTATTGCCTTCAAACCGCGGTTGACCAATATCATCAACTATCTCTGCATCGGTCCAGGTCAGATTTCCCATCACCGAAAAACCACCGGCCTGAAAACCGCCCTCCAACTCAATACCGGTCGCCTCATAGGTGCGAACAAAAACCTGGTTATTCACAAAATCAGCATTTGCATCATCAGTAGTGGTATCAAATAATGTTGCAAACAAATTAAAATTACTGCCTGACAACTTATAACCGACCTCCAATTGCTCCACCTCATCGAATGCGGCGCTGCTGTCCACCAAAGATCCATCCGGATTCAACGGCGCCGGAATCGTGACTGGCGTAGCACCACCGGTACCGGTAAATGCAGACTGCTGCAGCAAGCGATCAGCCAATGCACGATGACCGCGACTGAAACGCGCAAATATCGCTGAATCATCATTCAGCAGATAATTGCCACCAATCGAAAAGGAAGTTTCTGACTCTTTATAGTTAACGCGTTGAGGAGTGGCAGAAAAATTATTTAATACGATATGTCCACCACCGAAGAAAACACTGGTTGCATCGGCATCTTCAATCGGTTCTATTATACCATTCTGATTGAGATCAAAATCTTCCGTGCCGCCACAACAAATTGCTATCCGTTGCCCGTTTGCATCCACGGTATTCCTGCGTACGCTTATATCAAAACTCAGTGCATCACTGACATCCCAGCCAAAGTTTATATAAGGTGCAACGGTCATATAATCCAGGTCCCATTCTTGGGATAGAAAAGCCGGTGTCCAGACACCTGTATCAACCAAAACATCGTTATTTGCATTTGCAACTACGGTAACATCCTGAGATGCGCCACTGACTGTCTGAATACGTGCCTGCCAACTGTTCCAACTGGTATCAATATTCTGCCGGGAGGTGTACAGGCCAAAAGATACCGTCGCATTATCCATATCTTTCGTAAACTTAAGATCATTTACCGTTAAACCCAAATCATTTACCGTTGTATCGAAAAATAAATTTAAAAAAAGCAAATCAGAAGGCAGCATCCCTGCATTAGGCCCATTCGCTAAAGTTACCGTCACCCCTGCGGAACAATCAATCGGTGTACCATTACTATCCGATGCCCCACTACAAAGCAAATCCCCCATATCCTGAGCACTCAAAATCGGTTGTGGCCCGATCGTACCGCCGAAGGAATCTGCGAACGGCAAAATAGTACCTCCACTTATATCAGATACCCTGAATTTATTTGTCATCAACCACCCATCCGCCAGTTCAAACTCAGCTTCCAGTCCAAACGCATCAACAGTCGACTTAATACCTTCAGTGGTATCACGTTGCACAGGGTTACCCTGGGAATCAAATGTTGACAGGCTTTGAGTAAAGACCGGAAACAGGTTCTGCTTGGCCGCATTAAAACCCGGAACCGGCTCAAATGATCCGCCGCCGGAAATTCTAATCGGCACATCGATCATAGAGGAAACCCGGTCATCCAAGTGCTTAAAATACAAGCGCAGATAACCATTATCAAAATCCCGGGTTATATTGGCTTTAATTTGCCCGCCTTCATAACCGTTAAAACCGGTTTCTCTGACTCCTTCACCTGTACGCACGAACCCGCCGATATGAAACCGCAATTCATCATTGATTGGTCCGCCGTACTCAAAATCAGCACGATACTCTTCATAATCGGCACCCAGCGTAAAACCGACACTGCCACCTTCGTCCTCACCGGTCTTGCTGACCAGGTTAATAATGCCCCCCGGTGAATTACTTGCGAAAGTTGATGCAGAACCACCGCGAATTGATTCGATTTTCTCAATTGCATAATCAAAAGCCAGCCAGTTATCCTGGTTACCAAAATTAATATCACCGAATTCCACCACCGGCAAACCATCCTCATGAATCTGCATAAACTTCGAACCGCCGGTTGCCAAAGGTATCCCCCTGACTGTCAGATTTGCATTGCGTCCCCCGCTCGATTCAGCCCGCACCCCGGGTAACGTACGAAAAATCTCCGCAGTATCTCTGGGAGCAAAATCTACCACATTTTCCGCCGGCAATAGACTGACCGACACACTCGACTCTAAAACCCGCTCCTCCCTCGGTTGCCCTACCGCAATAACCTCCTCCAAAAAATCAACCGCCTCATTAGTTTGACTAAAAGCCCGCGAAGAGGTCGAAATAACAAGTATCGATATCGCCACCAAACGCATTATTTTAATAAAAACCATAGCCCGCTCCTTATTTTTAGAATCAACTATTTCCAATAAGGATAAACCAGCTAAAAACCATGGTCGTCCTTCCCCATGGGCTAAAACCTTAAACATCTATTTTTGCTGAAAATAAAACTGTCGGAAAAACAAATATGCCGCGTCTTAAATAAAAAAAACCTTTTTAATGCAGGAAAAAATCACATGAATCCATTGCACCAACAGTCAGAAAAAATATTTTTAAATACTAATAAAAATTCAAAATTTCCAATTGGCAAATATAAAAAATCTGTATTAGGCAATGACAAGATCACGAGGCTTATTTATAAACTCAATAGGGTAATGCGCGAAGAAAAGCTGTATCTGGACAACACATTAAACCTGACCAAGCTGGCCTGTCACATCAATAGCAAAACCCATGATGTTTCACAAGTGCTTAACCAGATACTAAAAAAAAGTTTTTTTGATTATATAAATATGTATCGCATCGAAACCGCTCTCAAATTACTCGCAAATCCAAAGAAAAAAATCACAATCTACGATATCGCTATGGAAAGCGGCTTTAACTCCAAGAGTGTTTTTTACTCAGCATTTAAAAAACATACCGGGATAACGCCAAATGAATATAAATGCCACCAAACAACAAAACCCGGGATACACACCAATACCAATCAGGGAATAGCAAAAACTTCAACCGTATGTAACAAAAATGCGCTCACCATGCCATAAAATTCTTAGAAAATAAATTATCAGGCATCCGGATGCCTCAGCTTCACTATACCCAACCATTAATCTCTATCAGATTTTTCACGCAAGAATTTTGCTATATCTTCGACCACCGGCCTTCGCCCTCTCAGCGGTATCGAAAGCGAACTTAATATATCAACATGCCCCATTCCCGGATATAGCCGCATTTGTGCCTGACCGTCGGATTGCTGCACTTTTGCCGCCAGGCTACGGCTGTTCTTAACTCTGACCCGGCGATCATCTTCGCCGTGCAGCAATAACAATGCCGGCTCATTGCCATCAACAAAATTAACCGGCTGCGATGCGGCATATTCAGACTCAGGACCAAACAGTTTCGGCTGATACGGTTCAGTAAACGGTAAGAAATCATATGGACCGGCCAACCCGATAAATCCCTGAACGCTCTGATATGTCGACTGAGCCAAATATGATTTGTTAGTTACCAGCATTGAACCAAGATGCGCGCCCGATGAATGTCCCATTAAAAACAATTTATCCGGGTCACCTTTATAGTTCACTATATTATTTTTCACCCATTCCACGGCTCTTTTTGCATCACCCATAATTTCCGCAAACCTGACATCCGGAAATAAACGATAATCTGCGATAACCGTAACATAGCCGTGAGATACAATTGTTTCAGCAACAAATAAATATTCCTCCTTCGGCAAGGTATAGCAGGCACCCCAACATCCCCCGTAAAAAAATATCACAACGGGTAATTTGACATTCTTAATTTCCGGTATATAGACATCCAGTTTCTGTTCGGTTTTTTCGCCATAGGCAATATCGCTAAAAACCTTATAGTCACCAAACTTAGCCAGTGTATTAATAAAAAAAAGGCCTGGGCCATTACAGGCCGGCAGCACACAACAAAACACTAATAGTGAAAGTATTATTGGGATACGTTTTAAACGCGTTTGAAAAACAGCCCTTAAACAAATCACGAGTCACCGCACAATAAAATACAGAATAAGCGAATTTTATAACAATAAAGAGCCCACTATAAATCAAAAATTCGTTGGAACAGATATATCCAATCTAATATAGATGCGGCTAAATCTAAGCATAGCTGTATTTCAGCCGATAAACGACTGTTGACCGGAGATTTATAAATATCACTTAATGCACTATATCACTCAAATCAGCGATAACCTCAAAAAGTACCTGACCACGTACTGGTTTATTACATTAATGATGGCACCCTCAGCGGGTATGGCATTCAAAATGGAAAGCGATACGGTAACGCTGAATGACACTTTTTCAGTGGCATTATTTACATCCGTTAACTTCCGGCAAACTTATGATATTGCACCTCTGGTATTCGCAGTGGCGACCAATCAGGGAGGTGATCCCAGTGAATTACGCATCCGCAATATTACAACTACCGGATTTGAAGTTACTCAGGTTGAACCACAGGGCAATGATGGTCCACATGTGGCAATGACCATTCACTATTTTGCGATTGAGCCCGGCAACCACACATTACCCGACGGAACAATAATTGAAGCCGCCACAATATCAACTACATCAAGACAACATGGCGGTAATCTACCCGACCCGACCGCCTGGGACACTATAAACTTTACAAATACTTTTGCATCCATACCGGCGGTTATCGCACGTGTTCAAACCATGCAAAATGAAACAGGCAATCCGCCAGGCACAACTTCCATTCCGTGGCTCTCTACTGCAATACGCAATGTCGGCACATCAAGTTTCGAAATGGCATTGGAGCGGGCCGAAGTCAACGATGGCGGCACCGTAAACAATAACGAAACAATCGCGTATTTTGCAATCGAAGGCGGGCTAACCGGAAATTTCACTGATAATGCCTCAAATACAATCAACTATGAAAGCATACGTTCCGGCGATACGATTCGCGGCTGGTCGGACGGCTGCTTTACCGTTAATTTTTCAGGCAGCTATACAGCCAATCCACTGGCAATTGCCACACAGAATACCCGTGACGGCGGTAACGGCGGCTGGGTACGGCGTTGCAGCCTGAGCACGACCGCCATCGGACTGACCATCGACGAAGATATATTTAATGATACCGAACGCAACCATACGACCGAACGCACCGGCGTTATGCTTTTTTCTCAGGCATTCGACTTCGACTCGGCACCGGTACCTCTGGCTCAATACGCGATGGATGAAATCACCTGGAGTAGCCCGGGAAATGTGATCGATAGCAGCGGTAACGGCAACGATGGTGATCCGGTCGGTGCTGTATCCACCGCATCAGCCACCCCGGCAATTGCCGGCAGCCCGGGAACCTGCCGTTACGGAGTATTCCCAAACAATACCAGTAGTGCGGTAATCGATGCTGTGGATACCAACCTGGATGCTGATACCAACATCGGTAACACCGGCACGATCAGCTTTTGGTATAACAGCAATGCTATCTGGAACGGTGGCGGCGACCGCCAATTATTCGATGCGTCCACACAGGTATTTTTTAACGGCAACGATAAATACTTTTTTATGGTACTACAAAACAACGGTCAGTTACTTTTCGCACTGGAAGACAGCGTCGACGGCGATTATAACGTGGTCAGCGGCACACAAAGCTTTGCCGCCAACACCTGGGTACACCTGGCCGCGACCTGGGATCTGCCGAATGACCGGTTGCAGATTTACATTAACGGCAATCTCGCACAACAAGCAACGCCCAACACCAACGGTGTATTAGGTAATGTCGGGGATCTATTTTTAGGCGATAACAGCAGTGGCTATATTGTGGCCGGTGGTACCGGCAACTCGGCCAACGGTCTGATCGATGAAGTATATATTTATTCGATTGAAGCTTCGCAAACTCTGATCCAACAAAACATGAATGCTACGCGCCCGTGCTTATTTACAGACCACCTGTCGATCAACCACGACGGCAGTGCGGTGAACTGCCAGGCGGAGCCGGTGAGGTTAGAGGCCCACTTAAGTGATCACAGCGTGGATACCGGTTACACCGGGACG
>JANQRI010000013.1 GCA_028284675.1 Gammaproteobacteria bacterium
TAACCGCTAATGGCCTAACTGGTAACCAGAGAACCGGCTTAACTACAGAAGGCTTGGTTAAACGTTATGAAACCGCCAAGGCCAGTACATTTGATCCAAACCAACGCAGCGCAGACCAAACCGGCAGCACGGTGGATACACAGTTGGTCAAACCGGTTGAACAACTGACGCTCGACGATGAAGAGTCAACTATTCCGAAAACCCTACCCTTTGGTAGCGATAAATCACCATTTATCAGTGTCAAACCAACCGACCCAGATCAGCAAAACAACACCGGTGTGATTGGCCTGCAACCCAAAGATGCAATTCAACCACCTAAACCAGGCAGCACAGATAACATTAACAACAGCAGTGACCCGATTAAAGCCAGCGCCAGTGATGATACTACTCAAAACAATAATGCTGAAAATACGGAAACCGATAATCAGCCGGACGACTGGGTGGATGTGCTTATTCAGGATGCGGATGCCGGTTTGCAAGCATTTATTCAGGCACACCCAAAAACGCAACATGCTGTTATTGGTCATGCGCATAGTGTTGATGAAGTTAGGCCTAAGCAAGTTCTTACATCCATTGCCCGTGGTCAAAAAGCTGTAGCAGCCATTCAACAAATTCGTCAAAACCAAACACCTGAGGGCTTACCTGCCGCTCTGGCAGGGAACCCGGCATTACCAGAAACTCCACTGGCAGACATGCAGGCTATTCTAAAAGAGCTGCTGCATGGCACCAGCATCAAAGTTCAGGAAGTTGTCACCTTAGCAACCCAACACTGGAACATGCATCCTTATGAACTTGCCTGGGATATTCGGATGCAGAATGTGTTATATGAAGCCGATAAAATTGCAAACAAATCTGAAGATCGAACATCAAAAACCAGCCAATATATTCAAACTGCCGCTAATCAGCTCGGCCGTGCGATACTCGGTTATGCCAAAACCGTCGGCTCCGATCAGGTCGATACCCGCGACTTAACCACTGCAATGTATTTTAATGGTGAAAACATCTCAGTCAGCGGTGTGCCACTTGATGATATTGTGATTAACGGTACGCCACTCACAAAAGAATCTTTAATTCACTTATTCGGGCTACCTGATAATAGCAATGTAATAATTAGGCATATAAATAAAAAGCAAATATCTTATTTACAAAATAATCTAGCTGATGCGGTAATTAATTACGGATACCAATTAGCAGTAAAAACACCATTCAATGATGGGCATATTCATTATTTTTTGTTCAAATATTCTCTGGGAGAATGGAATATAGCGGCAGCTGCTCTGAGAACCAAATCCAATGCACCATCAGGTTATGCCGGACGCATGGTGGCACATCTATACGAAGGCGCTGATGCGCATCAGATTTCAGAAATTATCCTCGAAGCCGGGCGCGGCGAACTTAAAAAAATATCGAAAATAGGCCTATACCTGGGAGGTTATAATGAAAACAAAAACAGCACCGGCTATTACACCTGGCCGGTATACTGGGGCGCAAATGCACAACTGCACCTGGATACAGTAATAAACATGCCTGAATCTATTGAAACTGCCTGGCACAATTTTCTTGATAAACAAGTTGAACAAAAAAAGTTGACGGCTGAACAAGCAGCCGAGCTGCACCCACTGGACAGTTTAGTTAAATTGACGGCAACCCCTGAAGGTCGAAATTACTGGCGGGAACATGGCGACACTATCAAGGTTAGTGTTAATTTCAACCCTGATGACCCTTCAACAATTTTATTGAAGCAACGTGCCGAAGACACAATGAAAAGACTCAGCATCAGAATTTATCCGCTTTATGGGCAACAAACTACAGACAATAATAACCCTGACACACAGAGTACTATACAACGTACGATCATAGGCCCGGATGGTGAAATACCGGTCAATATTGCGACTGATTACACACCCAAACCAACAGAAAATACATTGGATATTGATGCATTGAATCCTGAGGCATTTAATGCGATCACAAAAACTGAAGAATACCGCGATGCCAGCCCGATCGAACGTTACCGCATGGGAATAGAAGCATTAGGTGGAACACTCACCTGGCTCAATGCGATTCGGGTTCAACAGCTTATTACAGGTGACGACCGCGCAAATATTAATGAAATGTTGTTGAATATCGGCTCGTGGATTGGTGCAAAACAACCCTCTCTCGAAAATATATTAGTTAAAATATTCCATGATATACATCCTGTAATGGGTCTCCCGAATGATACCGCCGATGCAAACCACGCATACCCAAGATATTCGATAACCGCCACTCCGGACATTAACGATATACAGAAATTTCATGCAGCCTCCATACAAGAGCTAAAAACGAACCTGGAAAATATGAGCGCATTCACCGCAGATTATTTTCGATTTAGTATTGGCAGTTTGGCAGCAGGTGAGTCCAGCATAAAAGAAATGCTAAATAATACAGCTTCTAAGTTGGGATTATTACATAACAATCAAGATAAAGAGCTGTTTATGCTTGCAATCACTCAAGCAGGCACAAAGCCGCAAAACGCAGAGCAAATCATAAAAACATTATTTAGACGCAACTATCAAAATACAAGCGCAGAAACCCTACGTAATCAATACGCTGCCACACTGGCAATCATGCATTTAACCGGGGCAGACAAAATACGCGATCAGGTTATCACCCAAATCAACCCAACAGGAGAGAAAAAGTATCGGCTATCACAAGAAGACACCCCAGCCGTTCAGACGCTGCTTAATTGGGCTGCTAACACCCGGCTACCCTCAGCTGATGAGTTTGAGAGATACTACAACCAGATTAGAGACCTTCTTTCAACAACGATATTTGAACTTGCGGCAAAAGAATGGAATATCATTTATCAGTACAAAAGAGGTGAAATTTCTCTTGAAGATGCCTTGGATATATTAAACGCTAAATAACATGCTTTTTCGGAAACCCTTGCCACACTATGCACATATCCACGACATCGGCATAATTACAGGCTATAACAACAGGGTACTACACCAAAACAAATAACCCGACCTATAACTTTCGTTAAAGTGATGAATCAAGCTATAACCAAGGTTTAATAGCTGCAATGCCCCTGTTTTGGCATAGTCTGCTTATTAAATAACCGCACAGCAGCGTATGGCAATCCAGCAAACCAGCTCTTTTTCAGGCCATCATGGGCACTCCGGTAGTATGCATGAGCCCAGCGGCTCAGCCGGCCATGCGCTTAAGGACCAGCTGCAGCAACGGCTACAGGCCCAGATTCCGGTCGCACCGCCGGTCACTGCACCGCCTGCGGCACCCGGTGGATCATTGCCATTGCCGGTATTAATCAATCCCAATCCCCCGCAGCCCGGGTCTACCGGCCAAATCGATTATGGGCTGGAACCGTATAACCCTCCGCCTATACCCACACCCACTTATAAACTCCCTGCTGAATCATCCACACAGGGCCCGGCAGATGCGCCAATAAAAGGTATAATTAATCAACCACCGGTGAACATCGCTAAGCCCATCGATATCCAGGCATGGAATACCGCGCTGGGCAAAATCTCCAGTACATTGCGCCTGGAACTGCTTAGCCCTAAAGCGCAGCTGTTAATCAACCAACAGGCCGATAAAAATCCCGGCTTAAATACTCAATATGCCCTCGGCCTGCAAACCCCGGTCGACGGCCAAAACCTCGCGCTGGTTGGTTCTCTCAAAGAGATCATGGCATTTCTTTCAGTCAAAGATAATGCCGAACGCTTTGTGCACATGCTGAACCCTAATGCCAGTGTGACTTTAAAAGGTCTGACGCAGCGCTATGATCAGGCCCTGAACACTCAAGCC
>JANQRI010000027.1 GCA_028284675.1 Gammaproteobacteria bacterium
TCGTGTGCCAAAATCAATGATTGGCGGTGTTATTTTCGGTGCGTCGGGTTTTTCACCCAGCTGTTGCTCCGTACCGGTTTCAGGCGAAGCCTGATCAAATGGTTTTGCAGTGCGCACTGAGTCAGTAATATCGACCGTTTGATTGATCAGCCCCGGCTTTTTCTCCGGCGGGGTTATTCCATTTGGATTTCGGCTGTAGCCTGTATTAGCTTTATCAGTCGTATCAAATAATTTCCCGCCTGCTGCCCCTTGTGGCTTTTGCTGATCAACCAACTCATCAGTACTTTCAGGCGTCTGCGCCAGGCTATCTTTGGTCGGACCACTCTCCGATGCAGTAGCACTATTTGTTTGGCCATCCTGCGCGTTCGTTTCAGTAGACACGGCACCAGTATCCACTCCCGTATCTATCAGCAACACATCCCGAACCTGCTGCAAATAGCCCATATATTTTTCACGCAGGTCCAAATGATCTTTTTTATTTATATACGCTTCAAACTCAGGTGTTCTTATAGATGAATCATATTCATCCCGACCAAAAGGCTGCATCACATAACCGTCCTGAGCAACAAATAACTGCATTGCAATCACTTTAATCGCACGCTCGGCAAACTCTGCCGGATTACCAGGAATTGCCCGAGCTGCCGAATTCGCCAACAGTGTGCTGACTGCATCGGCAAAACGATCTATACGCTGATGCCTGGCATTAAATATTTCCAGCTCTTCACTAATGAAGGCACTGACGATATTCAATAAACTATCGGGATCTTCGCTATCCATGAACAACCCATAAAACGCATGTCTCTCACTGGTGCTAAGATACGTATCATAACCCTCTTTTACCAACTGATTTAAAATACCCGCCACCAATGCGTTAGGGTATTGCGCCATATAACTATCGTAGCCACCCCCAAAATCACTCGTTAAGTATTGAGAATATACTTTATGACTATCCAACTCAGAAATATCATCCAGATAAAACTCTGAAATTGTGACTATAAAATGCTCTTTCCATTGTTCCTGGGTAAAGTAATCACCATGAACCATTGCACGCAATGTCTGCACCGCTTCCGCCTGCGCCGGGTCACTCAGCGGCACAGTGTCAATATCGGTATTTAACTTGTTCTGGTTTACCAAATCAGCAAAAGCATGCGTAATCCGCTCCGCAAAATGCAGCCCCATAATTTCCTGTGGGTAATTCACCCCATATGTATTCGCAGCAATATGATTTAAATCATGTAATGCCGGCCGGAAGTTAGCTACCACTGCCCATAAATGATCCAGATCGGTTACTGTCAGTGTCAGCTGCCTTTGCGGGTCATAAGTATCCAACCATTGAAATATTCCCATCAAACCGCGCTCGCTGTTCTCCAAACCCAATGCGGCATTAATCATTTGACCGGGATTAAACTTCTGATTTAGTTCGGCTAAGCTATTATTTGCCTCTGTGCTGGGCGCGGATACAATCTCGACCTTGCCGTTTTTTTCATTCCAATGCTCCGGAAAATTAAAATCAGCCATCACCCTGCGGACCGATAACTGACTTACTTCCTGCTGAGCTTTTTCAGGCTGGGAGACATTGCCTGCATCTTTCAAAAACACATCATTCACCAGCTGCAGATATTTCGAAAACTCTTTACGAAGATCTAAAGTATCCCAGTAATCACCAAGCCTGCCTTGAATTGCCTGCAAAGAATCTTCAGCCGATGGAGAATATGCTTCGCCAATAAAATATTTTGGCGTCTTCTGCATAACATAATCATACTGAGCGAGCAACAACTGCAATGCGAGTACTTTAGCGGCACGCCCGGCAAACTCAGCCGGATTACTCGGGCTCAAGCGCGCTGCAGCCTCACCCAGCAAAGCGCCGACGTTATCAATAAAGCGCCTGGTTCGCTGATCCAAATCGGCCTGATCATCACCATTAATTTCCCCAATAATGATATTTATCAGACTGTCCGAGTCAGTGCGACTGAATACCAAGTCGTTAAATTGCTTTTGTTGCACGGCATTCAAGTGGGCAATCACCCCTTCTTCTTCTACGGGCAACACAAAATATTCATTAATATATGCTTCTGAATAGCCGGCCACATCACTCTGAGACTCTGCTAACAAATTATTCCTCGTTCGCGAGTCATACCTCAGTTGCCAAATCACATTCTGATCAATTTTTCTACTGACGATTCCCTTATATCGATCAACAAATGCCTGTTCATCGGGATAATCTCCATGTATTTTCTGACGCAGCATATTCACCGCATCAGCTTGTCGCGGAGAATCCAGCGACCCTACATCGATATTGCGACTTAGTTTTCTGGTATTAATAAGCTTTGCAAATGTCACCGCAATATCTTCTGCAAACAAGTCACCCAAGCGCTCTTGATACTCAGCTATACCGTAGTTATCACCCACCATATGGTTCAAATCATGGTGAGTGACTTTATTATTAATAATCGCCTGCCGCAGAAGACTGATATCTTTAAGGCTTAATGAAATTAAGCCATCCGGGTCTATTTGATTCAGCCAGGCTAGCACACCTGCCAAACCACGCTCATTATTTTTTAGCCCCAAGGCCGCGTTTATTAAGTGAGTCGTATTTTCCGAACCAAATTTTTTGTGTAAAACCTTTAATGCATCGGTGGCATATAGATATTTACCAACTCCCGGGTTGATCTGTATTTGCCCGTTATTTTCCTGCCAATGCTCCGGATAGTTGAATTCCATCATCACCTGGTGCACTGCTGCGGATTGCGTAGCAGTATTGCCTGCGGTCAAAAATGTTTCGCGCAGTATTTGCAGATATTCCGGAAAGGTTTTGCGCAGATCCAGGAGATTCCCCTGAAAACGCAACTGCTCCAGCAAACCTTCAACAGAGCGTAGCGAATCGTTATATTCTCCGGAGTCAAACGGCTGTAACACATAACCATGCTCGGCCAGCGAAAACTGCATTGCCAATACTTTTAATGCGCGGTCGCTGAACTTTTCCGGATTACTAGGATTCATTCGCACGGCGGCATTCGCAAACAGCTCCGTCATTGCTTCTACGAATTTGTCGATACGCTGCGCAGCGTCCTGGACTGAATCACGCTCAAAGAGTAGCTCAGCAACTATTGTCACCATGCTGTATGGCAAATTTTGATCAAATAATAACTCCTTAAGCTGAGCACGCTCGACGCTGTTCAAATGCGAGTCCTGGCCATTTGATTTCAAAAGCTGTAAATATTTTTCTGCATACTGAACCGGATAATTTTCTAAAAACTGACTAACAGAAGGCCTTTTGTCTGGTGGTAACTGCTGATAATCCTCTCTCGCCTGGCTGATATTAACCCTGGCCGCAATACTTCGGGTATTCCCCGTAAAGTGGGATTTATAATGACTACGCCATTCATTTATATCCGGGTAGTCCCTGAATATAAGGCCTTGTAGTTCCTGCATCGCTTCGGCCTGAGCCGGATCCGTCAACGGTACATTTTTAATATCTGTATTTAATTTGCCTCCATTAACAAGCTGCGCAAAAGCTTTTGTAATTCTTCTCGCATATAAATCACCTGATAGCTCTTCATGCTCGGCAATACCGTAATTATCTGCGGCTAAATGATTCAGGTCATGGTGTGTCGGGGTTTGATTAATCATTATCTGCCGCAAATACCCCAGGTCATTCACATGCAGTTTTATATTTCCTTCGGGGTCAACCTGATCCAGCCAGCGTATGATACCCATCAAACCACTTTCATTGTTTTTTAAGCCCAGCGCAGCATTCAGCATACCCATTATTTGTTCTCTGCTGAATTTCGCATTAATTAAAGATCTGCGTATGAATAAAACACGTTGACCGGGATCCAAATCGATCTGACCGTCTTTCATAATCCAGTGATTCGGATAATTGAAGTTTATAAATACCTGCTGCACCGTTTGTGCCGGTGGTGTTGCATTGGTGGCTTTTAAAGTACTAACTACCGCATCCAAGGCGGCCAGATTTTTTTTCGGAACCTCACCCGTTAATGTATATTCAATGCCCATCCTCGCGGCGATATCAGGAAACTCTTTTAAAAACTCAATCCGGTTATCGGCTTTATAACCAAGCTGCGACAGTGCGTTATCTGTATTAAGGTTTTGTGCACCCAACTCTGCGATGATTCTGAGCTGGCGACCATTCAGGTTTGCCAGTTTGGTTTGCATTGTGGAATCAGACGCCGATAAACCAAGCAGGTAATCCAAGCCGGCTGAAGATAGCTGTTTTAATTCAGTGCGGTCACCGGGGGCCAACACCAGCTCCGGCAATGCACCGCTGATTAATGTAATCGTATCCCGCCCGTGTTCAGTGCTGACTTGATCATCAAAAAGTGGCTCGACCGCATTCTGGATTGACTTCAATGCAGTTGCATAACCCGCCCCCTGGTGTACCAAATCAAATCTTTCTGCAATCTCAGACGGCCACAGGGTCGCATTGATATTGCCCTGCAGCGCACCCCTGGTCTGTTGCCAATTAAAATCATTTGCGATTGCTTCAACAAAAAAATACAAAGCTTTCGGTGATAAACGCTCCAGCGGCAACGGCATATCCGGTATGTTCATCAACTCAATAAGCTTTTCATAGGCCGGGTCGGACACATGCTGTAATACTGCGGCATCCGGGTGTTCAGCTGTATCCGGAAATAAGCTCTTCATTTGCTCAAAGCGCGCGGCACCTTCTTCACTGCTGAACCCACCCGGCGGCAGTTGCGCGAGTAACTGCTGTAACGGCTCAGCCACACCGGAATACGGCCGCTCCGGCCGGTCAACGGTGAGCGGCATCATTACAGGCCATTGGATGGATGATTCAATCGTCATTTCTGCGCCAAATCAGCGATTTTTTCCGGTTTTTTTGATAAAGGCACTTTAGCCCAATCCCCGGCAACGGCCTATGCAACCAAGGTTATAGGGGTTAAACATTGGTCATAGTCGATGGTATGCGGCCACGGTTTTTTGCTATGCTTCGGCCATGAATAGAGCCCTGCCCGCACTGAATACTGAACGCCTGCAGACCTGGGGGCCCAAACTGGCCTCGGTGATCCTGGTGCTATGCATCGCGTATGCATTGGTACAGATTGTCTGGCTGTTTGCCGCACCGACCGCCGAGCCGGAGCCGGCCAATACCGCCACGCCAATAAAGGCCCCGACCAAAACCGGTATCCGCACTGCGAACCAAATCGCAGGCCTGCATATTTTCGGCAAGGCTGATGTCAAAACTGCCCAGGCGGCAATATCCGCACCGGAAACCAAGCTGAATCTGCAACTGCGCGGTATTCTCGCGATTGGCGGGGAAGACGGTCTGGCAATTATCGCGGCCGGCGCGAGTAAGGAGGATTTTTACAAGGTTGGTGACCGGATTCCGGGCAACGCGACGCTGAAAGCGGTTTATGCCGACCGTGTGCTGCTGGAAAGCAGCCGCGGCCTGGAAACACTGCGCCTGCCGACCAATAAAGAGCTGATCCGCTTCTCCGGCAGCGCATCTCAGAACAATATTCCGGTCAACAACCCGCCGATCACCGCGACCACCCCGGGTTCTTTAAAGGAATACCGGCGCCAGTTTCTCCGCAATCCGGCTTCACTGGCGGAAATGGCCCGGGTCACGCCGTCGAAAATCAACGGTGAAATGCGGGGATATAAAGTGATCCCGCAAAGCGATGACCCGCTATTTGGCGCACTGGGCCTGGAGCCGGGCGACATTATCACCGATGTGAACGGCATTAAGCTGGATAAACCCGAAAACGGCATGAAAGCACTGCGAAATCTGATGAAGGCCAAGTCGCTGAATGTGACCGTACTGCGCAACGGCCAGGAAACCAATCTGCAACACAGGATCGAGTAGTCCGTCGGTCTCCACCCCCGTATCAGCCCGCTATATATAAGGTATAACTCCGGCCTGTGATCAGGCGCGCAACTTTTGGCGTATAAATAGTCTAACTTGTGTTTTATCAGGCTCTGCAGATTGAGTTGACGGGCAGATAACCGAGATAAATCATAATATTAGAGATCTTTTTAAATAAAAAAGATGAGGTTTTGATCGAAACGCGTTAATCTGTAGGGCTCTTGACCGTAATATTTAAAAAAACGAATGCGATTCATATTTTTATAACCGGAACAGGATGGAATGCCGCCTGTGCAGCATCTTCAGAACAATAAACAATACCGACGGTTTTTTGGGGCTCTAGTACTTATACTGGGTTTCTGTGCAAATATGTTCGTGTTTGCGCAGGAAACCGCGACACTGAACCTGAACAATGCCGATATCCGGATTCTGATCAATACCGTTTCTGAGGCCACCGGTAAAAATTTCATTATTGACCCGCGGGTCAAAGCCAAAGTCACTGTGGTTTCGTCCAAGTCGATGAACAAGGACGAGATCTACGAGGTATTTCTGTCAATTCTGCAGGTTCACGGTTTCGCCGCGGTACCCAGCGGCAATGTGATCAAAATCGTACCGGATGTAAATGCCAAACAAGCCGCAGTCCCGACCAACCCACAGGCCGCGGCCGGCGATCAGCTCGTGACTCAGGTGGTTGCACTGGAAAACGTCGCCGCAAATCAGCTGGTGCCGATCCTGCGCCCACTGGTACCGCAGCAGGGCCATCTGGCCGCTTATGCACCGTCGAATGTGTTGGTCATTACTGACAGAAGCCGAAATATCAAACGACTGGTGCAACTGATCCGGCGCATTGACCGGCCGGATAATGAGGAAATCGAGATTATCAAACTGAAACATGCGTCCGCATCGGAAATTGTCCGGATTATCTCCGCACTGAATCAAAGAACCGGTCCCGATGCCGCAGCGGCCCGCGGTCGCCCGCAGCTGACCGCCGATGAGCGCACCAACAGTATTTTGATCACCGGTGACAAATCCACGCGTTTGCGGATTCGCGGTATTATCGCGCAACTGGACGCACCGCTGGAGTCCAGCGGCAATACCAAGGTGATTTTCCTGAAATATGCGGTTGCCGGCGAAATGGTGACTATCCTGCAGGGCGTTTCAAGTAAAACCAGTGGCCAGAAAGCCGCCGGCAATGCACAGGCGAGAGGCCGTGCTGAAATCGATATTCAGGCGGACGAAACCAATAATGCGCTGGTGATTACCGCCGCACCGGCGGTAATTCGTGAGCTGGAAATTATCGTGCGACAACTGGATATTCCACGCGCGCAGGTTTTGATTGAGGCTATTATCGCCGAGGTCTCCATCGATCTGGCAGCCGAATTGGGTGCGCAGTTTCTGGTCGACGGCAGCGGCGACGGTCGCGGCCCGGTCGGCGGCGGCATTTTTAACGATGCCGGCAACCTGGCTTCACTGGCCGGAGATACGCCACAGCTTAGCGACGGCCTGACGCTGGCGTTGGGTGATACCACCGGGGATAACCAGTTTGCGTTTGTGCTGCGTGCATTAAAAGGCGATGCGGCAACCAATATCCTGTCAACACCAACGCTGGTCACGCTGGACAATGTCGAGGCGGAAATCGTATTCGGCCAGAACGTGCCTTTCGTCACCGGCAGCTTTACCAGCACCGGTGCTTCAGACGGCGCAACCAATCCGTTTCAGACCATCGAACGCCAGGATGTCGGCCTGACCCTGAAGGTTAAACCACAGATTAATGAAGGCGATGCAATCAAGCTTGAAATCGAACAGGAAACCTCCAGCATCAACGCCAGCGCAACCGCTAGCGATCTGATTACCAATAAGCGTTCAATAAAAACCCAGGTATTGGTCGAGGATGGCCAAATTATCGTGCTCGGCGGCCTGATTGAAGACCGTTACACCGACACCAAGCGCAAAATACCTTTGCTCGGCAGCATCCCGTTGCTCGGCCGCTTGTTCAGCTTTACCCGAACCCAAAAAATTAAAAGCAATCTGATGGTGTTTATTCGCCCGGTGATTATGCGCAATGATTACAGTTCGAATTATTTCACTTCACAAAAATACAATTTATTAAAAGCCCGTCAGCTGGAAGCCAAAATCGGCAAGCGCGGCCTGATCAAAGACCCCGCCGCAGAACTGCCGGATATTGAAGTACTGTTTACTCCGCTGCCGAAACGCCGTAGCGCTCCGACAGTAATTCCTCTCCCTGAAAATACCAGCAGCAGCCTGGATACACCTCCCGAGTTATGAGTAACGAGCCTGAACTTGAGGCAGATAATCAAACAGACGGCGACATTGTTTTTCGCCAGCCCTCTTACAGCTTTGCCAAGCGCCATGGTGTATTGATCACTGAACAGGACACAGACAGTGCAACGGTTGTTTATAAACCCGGATTAAAACCGCGCACCGCTGCCGAACTGCGCCGCTTTCTGGACAAACCGTTGGTATTGGTCCAGGCCGAAGAAGATTTCGACGCATTGCTGGCCAAGCATTACGATCGCGGTTCCGAAGGCGCGCAGGCGATGGTCGACGGCATGGGTGAAGAACTGGATTTGCACCAGGTCGCCGAATCATTACCCGAGCCGGAAGACCTGCTCGAATCCGAAGACGATGCACCGATTATCCGATTACTGAATGCGTTGCTCTCGCAAGCGATTAAAGAAAACGCATCCGATATTCATATTGAACCATTTGAAACACGGCTGCTGGTGCGTATGCGAATCGACGGCGTGTTACAGGAAGTGCTGGAACCCCCGCGCTCACTCGCACCATTGATTGTGTCGCGGATAAAAGTGATGGCACGTCTGGATATTGCCGAAAAACGACTGCCGCAGGACGGCCGCATCTCATTGAAAGTCGGCGGCAGACCGGTCGACGTGCGGGTCTCAACATTACCCTCCGGTCACGGCGAACGTGTGGTGCTTCGCCTGCTCGACAAGCAGGCCGGCCGGCTCGACCTTGAACATCTCGGCATGGCCGCAGATACACTGGCATTAATACAGGAAGTGATCCGCAAGCCGCACGGTATTTTTCTGGTCACCGGCCCGACCGGTTCCGGTAAAACCACCACCTTATATGCCGCACTGATGCAGTTAAATGATCTGAGCCGAAATATTCTGACGGTCGAAGACCCGATTGAATATCATCTGGACGGTATCGGCCAAACCCAGGTGAATACCAAAGTTGATATGAGCTTCGCCCGCGGCTTGCGCGCCATTCTACGTCAGGACCCCGATGTGGTAATGGTCGGTGAAATCCGCGATCTGGAAACCGCGGAAATCGCGGTGCAGGCCAGCCTGACCGGACACCTGGTGTTCTCCACTCTGCATACCAACACCGCAGTCGGCGCAGTGACCCGTCTGCGTGATATGGGTGTTGAACCTTTTCTGTTATCTTCTACCCTTTTAGGCGTATTATCACAACGGCTGATACGGCTATTGTGCCCACACTGTAAAGAAGCCTATCAGGCCACCGAATCTGATTGCCGGATTATGGGTATCGACGAACATTCAAAGCCGACGCTGTACCGCGCTATCGGCTGTGAAGAATGCAACCACTCCGGCTACCTGGGCCGTAGCGGCATTCATGAGCTGGTCGTGATCGATAAAGAGCAACAGCAAATGATTCATGACGGCGCCGGTGAATATCAGCTGGAACAGCTTGCCCGGCAAACCACCAGCAGCATTCGCCAGGACGGTGTCGAAAAAGTATTACAGGGACTGACATCGCTGGAAGAAGTGTTGCGGGTATCCAAAAAAGACTAGGACCTGTATACAACCGTGCCGGCATTCGAATACACCGCATTAAACCCACAAGGCCGAGAGGAACGCGGCGTACTCGAAGGCGACACTGCCCGCACCGTCCGACAGTTGTTGCGCGAACGTAACCTGACCCCGGTCACAGTCACCGAAACGCAAAAAGCAGAAACCGGCAGCGGCGGAAATAAATTCCGCATACGACTAAAACCGGGAGTTAACACCAAAGATCTGGCACTGATGACCCGGCAGCTGTCGACTCTGACCCGCTCCGGTTCACCGTTAGAAGAAGCGCTCTCAACCGTTGCCAAGCAAACCAGTAAAAATCATGTGAAAGGCGTGATTCTGGATGTACGCTCAAAAGTGCTTGAAGGACATTCACTTGCAGCTGCGCTAAAAGAACACCCAAGGGTGTTTCCTGATTTATACCGCGCGACTGTCGCGGCCGGCGAACAATCCGGCCATCTCGATCTGGTGCTGGACAGGCTTGCCGATTACACCGAATCACGCCAGGAAATGAATCAGAAAGTCGGCATGGCACTGACCTATCCGATTATCCTCAGTGCGGTTGCACTGCTGATTATCACCGGGCTGTTGACCTATGTCGTGCCGGAAGTCGTGCAGGTATTCGATAACATTGGCCAGGATCTGCCATTATTGACGCGCACGCTGATCGCGGTCAGCGATCTGTTCAAAGACTTTGGTGTACTGATTCTAATTGCAGTCGCCGCATTGTTTTATGGATTTAAACGCCTGCTGCGCAATCCTGATTACCGGCAACGTTACGATCGCATGATTCTGAACCTGCCGATTATCGGTAACCTTGCGCAGGGACTGAATACCGCACGCTTTGCGCGCACATTGAGCATCCTGGCCGCCAGCGGCGTACCAATACTTGAATCGCTGCGAATTTCTGCGCAGGTTATACGCAACCTGCCGATGCGTCAGGCGGTGGAAACCGCCGCATCCCGCGTACGGGAAGGCGCCAGCATCAGCCAGTCACTGGAAAAATCCGGCTTTTTCCCACCGATGACCGTACATTTAATCGCCAGCGGTGAAACCAGCGGCAAACTCGAGGAAATGCTGGAACGAGCCGCGCATTATCAGGAACGTGAAACAACGACAACTATTACGACAATTGTCGGTCTATTTGAACATATGATGATCCTCGCAATGGGCGTTGTCGTATTAGTTATTGTCCTGGCAATTTTATTGCCGATTTTTGACCTGAATCAGATGGTAAAATAACGCGCCAGCGTTATTACCCGCAACACCGGAGCAATCCAATGCAGTACTTAAAACTTCTCACCGGCATCGCACTATTAATAGGCACAACAACCCAGGCCGCAGAGGTCTATAGATCCACCGACGAGCACGGCAATACCGTCTACTCCGGACAACCGCCCGGTGAACAGGAAGACACCCGCGAAACCATCGTGCTGCCGCCCGGCCCGAGTGCAACAGAACGTGAACGCGCATTACAACGCGCACGCGAACAAAAACAAATCGCCGACAGCCTGGAACGCAAACGCACAAAAAAACAACAGAATGAACGAAATGAACTCGAATCTTTAAGAAATGCTGTCAAACAGGCCGAAGCCGAGCTGATCAAAGCAAAAGAAGTCGGCCCGGGCGACCGCAAAGGCACTGCCGGCGGCGGCAGCCGCTTTACGCAAAGCTATATCAGCCGCGTCGAAACTGCGGAAAAAAAACTGGAAGAAGCCAAAGAAGCGTTAAAGAAAAAAAGAAAACCGTAGGCTGCTGGTCGTTATTTAAGATCCACTATCTAACACAGTGGCTTAAATCCAATCACACATTATCAATAAAAGTGTTGGCACT
This sequence comes from Gammaproteobacteria bacterium, assembly GCA_028284675.1. Classification (GTDB taxonomy): domain Bacteria; phylum Pseudomonadota; class Gammaproteobacteria; order HTCC5015; family HTCC5015; genus JANQRI01. Next base: position 11,479 of record JANQRI010000027.1, read on the forward strand.
TAATCACAGTCATATCATTCCTGCGCAGGCAGGAATCCAGTATTTCATTCAACAGATTTGATGCGAAAAGCAAGGGCAGACAAACAAGCAGCCATATACACCACCAGTCATTCCTGCGCAGGCAGGAATCCAGTATTTCATTCAACAGATTTGATACGAAAAACAAAGGCAGACAAACAAGCAACCATATACACCGCCAGTCATTCCTGCGCAGAAATGACTGAGTCGCGATGAAGAAAAAACCCATCATGGACAGATCTATAGGATCAAATTCACTCGTCATCTTGACGACGGTGAACCTGGATTCCTGCCTACGCAGGAATGACAGGATTATGATTGAGTGTCAGACCTGGATTCCTGCCTGCGCAGGAATGACAGGGTTGCGAATGCATGCTTAGACCGAAGCCACTACAGTTCAGAAATAATACAGCCAAATATCACACTTTGACCATACATACTACAGCTCATCCTGATACGTGAGCCCCAAATAAAACAAATACAACATATGGCTGGAGCGATCATACCCAAGCTTGATCGAACCTTCCTGCAGCTTTTTCACTGCAGCCTCTGTATCAGCCAAAGTGTGATTGCCTTCTATGGCTGCAATTAGTGCATTCGCGAATTGATCAGAGGTAATATCTGAAGAGCGTATATGCTGGAGAAGGGAGTCTTTTACAAGATCAACTTGAGAAGAACTTGATTCCTGCTTTGAACGATATGCCGCTGCTAATGAATACGCAAATGCAGCCAATTCTTTTTGAGCTTCACTGACTTTTATTTCGCCGCTGCGATCATACACAAAGATTTTACGATCCAACCCCTCAGGCTCGGCAATTACCTCCAAAATCAACTCCGGTATCTCGCCACCCAGGTAATCACCAGCCAACTCTGCAACATGGTCATTCAGCACATCAAAAGTAATCGGATTCTCCGAACTGGCAAAATGGTTGATCTCCGTCTCCAACCAAAATTTAAACTCCTGCTCTGCATCACCCGGATTTTGTAAACCATACGTGCTCAGTGCAGCTTTAAGCCGGCTCATATCTTCAGCTCCAAACACTAATGGCGCTTCCGGACGCAATCTTACCGGCTTAAGTGCAGGCGGCAAGCCCAGCAATGCGACTTTTATTGGTTCTGAAAACCAATTCGCAGATGGCATGCCAGATGCAGGACGTTCACTTATATCGTCCTGCTCAAAATCTTTTGGGCTTAGCCTGGACTCTTTAATCATGCCCTTAATATAACTAAGATAACCCTTAATCATTACATACTCATTACGATCAAGTGTTTCTTTTTCTATCGCCTTATTAGCCTCTAACTGATACTGCGCCATTGCCGCCAATATCAAGCGAATTTGTGCAGGTGAATAAACTGCATTCGGGTTATTCGGCATTGCAGACACTTCAGCAAGCTCTCCATCCACACCGGAAGCAAGCGCCCGTATGAATGCTTCGTGACGGCTCATTTCCGCATCAACCATACTCACTAAATTTTGTCGCTGAGTTTTATTCATATATTTTAAGGCCAAAAGCGCCTCAATGTTTGTAAGTTGATCTAAGTCCTGAAGCAAACCCAGAATTTCCTCAACTTCTAATTCGTCAGGCTCCAAATCCTTTAAGTAATCATCCGAATCATTAATTCCATCAGCACCACTGGCTCTGATCGGTCCGTTTTCATTTGTATTAGAACGTTCTGTATTTTCCGGTTTTGATGGGTTTAGCGTGTTTTGGGGTTGTAAGCCAATCACGCCAGTATTGTTCTGTTGATCCGGGTCCGATGGTTTGACATTAATAAACGGCGAACGCTCAGTATTATTCGGTAATTCAGTCGGGATGGTGCTCTCTTCACTGGTCACTACGGATAAATCAACATCGTTTTTGAGCTGTTGCCCAACTGTACTGCCGGTTTGGTTTTCACTACGCTGGTCCGGGTTAAAAGTATCACCTGCATTGGCTTTCGCAACACCATAACGCTGCATCACACCTTCCGGAGTTAAGCCAGTGCTTTTGTTACTGCTCAAACCACTGGCCTGTAACCAGCTGTCTCCACCTCTCAGAATAAACTGACCCAAATCTTTCAGGGGTCCGACCAGGTTGATCGGCACGGGTACGGTAGTGTTATTGTTCAGCTTCACCGGTAACTGATAACCCAGCACGTAGGTTTCATTTAGGCCTTTACCGGCTGCATCCGATTTCTGATTTGCCACAAGGCCGTTTTGTAATGGACTGGATCGGTCAGCGACCGTGCTCAGACTTAAGTTTGGATACAATTGCTTGAAGCTTTGATGCCCCGACGTATTGGCCGTTTCCAGCCGTTTCAACTGCGTCCGGGTATGATTCAGTGCGACCCGGTCCGCTTCGGTATTAAGTGCCTGTGTATAGCGTTGCTGTAAGCCCTTTAAAGTCACACTGGCATCAGCATTCAATATCGGTATAAAGAACCGTGCATTCTCTGCCTGTGAAAGTAAACCGATCAGATCCTGCAGAGACCCGACCAGTGCCAAATGATCTCCGTCGCCCGCGGTTTGTAAGCCCAATGCATATTCGGTATTCAGACCCATGTTTCGATCCGCTGCACGGTTAATTGTCAGTTGTGCCGCCGGGCTTAATAACTCCAGACTTAATGTGCCGGAAATCTTACTCAGCCCCTGGTTCAGCACGGAAATATTGCTGGGAATCGGCGCGGTGGCCGGACCTGAAATACTATGAGGCACAGTTCCGCTTACCGGCGAATTGCCCGCTCCCTGAGTTGCACCGGGGGTCGCACCGGGTTGATTGGCCGGCTTGGGCGTATAGGCCGGTATCGGTTCGGGTGTGTAAGGTGTCAGCTCATATCCCGGGCGTGGCGGCTTATTCTGCGGGGCATTGGGATTCAAAAGCACAGGCGCCGGCATCAGGGGCCCCGGTGCAACCGGTGTTGTCACTGTGGGTGGTGGCGCCACTATTTGCGCCAGGCGCTGCTGCGACAAACCCTGCTGAAATTGCCGTTCAGCGGGCATATCGGAGCCTACATCCATCATAACACCAGCCTGCGCGCTGCTGCCGCTGGATATACTGCTCGTGTCCTGAATCGCCATTACCTGTTGTGCCTGCCATACCCTTTAAAACCAATACGCAGACTATGCCAAAACAGCCGGATTAACGGTATTGAACGTTGGTTATAACTAAAGACTGCTTATTAACGAAAGTAATAACCACAAATATGTCATTCCTGTGTAGGCAGGAATCCAGGGTGTTATTCAATAGACCTGATAAGAAAAAACTAGGGTGACCAAACACGCGGCCATATACATCGCTTGTCATTCCTGCGCAGGCAGGAATCCAAGGTATTATTCAACAGATCCGACAAGAAAAAACAAAAGTGACCAAACACGCAGCCACATTCATCACCCGGCATTCCTGCGCAGGCAGGAATCCAGAATACTGTAAACTGCATAACAATAAAGCGGCAATGATCTTACGTGAAAAACAACTAAAAAATGCAAGCACGCATAAAAAACACGATTAGCGGGATTCAATTAACTCATCATTTTTAGGGCGTTTATACCTGGATTCCTGCCTACGCAGGAATAACAGGGTTGTGAATGCAAGCTTATATCGAAGCCATCACACTACAGCTCATCCTGATGCGTGAGCCCAATATAAAACAAATACTAAATATGGCTGGAGCAATCACATCCAACACTGATAGATTTCTCTTTCAACTTCGCCACTGCAGCCTTTGTATCAGCCAAAGTATGATTGTTTTCTATAGCACCAATGCATTCGCAAAATCATCAGAGATAATATCTGAAGGAGGCACCCCATACCTAAAACAGTATCAACTGCACTGAAGCGCCCAAAAGAAATCTTAGGAAAACCAAAGAAACATGAAGGAAAAAATAAAAATCGCAAACGATCAAATTTTATCGAACAGACTCATATCATATACATCAATCCGTTTGCTCGCCATTCAACCCTTGAGACAAACTGGATTCAACATTGTCATAAAAAGCTTTCAGTGCAGCAGTCGAGCCTCCATAATTCGGTTGATAGTCACCACTTAAAACAATATCTGTTATTCTTTGGAAAGCACGTAACGATTCAGCATATACTTTTCGATAAGCATCAGCATTTGGGCTTGATTCCATAGTCTGGCGCATTCTTTCACCCATTTTTTGAAACGCAGAATCAGCATCCTGCGAACCAAATTGCTTATAGATATTAAAAAACAGCATGTTCGATGCAACTCTCGTAATATGCAGAATATTCATATTGCCCTGCAAGTGATCAGCTACAGTGTCGCCGACTTCATCTTCATCAAATGAATCTTTAGAGTTTAAAAACTCAAGCAAATTACGAAACGAGCTTAACGTATTTTGGAAATCACTGTTATCTGGTTCATTGTCAGGAGCCTGATTGTCAATAATTGAAAGCATAAAGCTTGCGACATAATCCAAAGAGTCTTGCTGAATTTCCTGTTGTTCTTCATCAGACAGCTTACGCTCTTCGCCATCAGGCATTGTGATTGTTTTATTCGAAAGATCTTGCCATTCATGCATCACATCAAAAAACGAGTCACCTAAAAAAGGGTCATCAAATTGATCCATTGCCTGCAAATGCACCTGTATAAAATGCCTGCCCAATTGACGCCTGATCTCCTGTTTAATGCCATCAATCTGATCCTGAACTGTGTTTTCAGTATTCTCAGCTGATGGCTGCCCTGCGCCTTCTGCTGCAACGATTTCATTCGGTCGTCCACCCTCAGGGGCTTGTATGCCACCCGGCTTCACCTCACTGGTAACAGGACTTTTGGCAGGCAGGCCTTCGGGTGTATTGGTAGTCACGATGCTTTGCTGTGCGGGCGCACCCGGCTCTTCGCTGTTGCGCTCGAATGTAAACTCAGGTGTTTTTGAATCCGGGTTATATTCCACCGGCTGACCGTTGCTGCTGTCCGGGTTTAATGTAAACGGACTGCCGATCGGTTTGGTTTTAATGTTTTTCGGGTCGGTCAGATTATCGGTCAAGCCACGATCACCGGTTGGCGGAGTATCCGGCAATGTATTCGGTAACAATGGTTTCTCATCCGTTAAATCGAATTTCAAACGATTGATTATTAATTAAATCAGCCACTTACGGCGTTTGCTAATTTTAAACCGCAGTTGAAAAATCAATGACTTACGGTTCAGTAATATTTCAAATTAGCACAAATTTAGCACATGTGCTTATTTATGCTGCTCCAATGAATATAACCATTTGCAAATAAACACACAATAAAGCGTATTCACATAAAAATTTTAAGCCTACGGATAGCTGTATCACTAATCATTTTTTCGAGCTACCCATTGGGTGTGTTCTCTGGAAAATGCGGTTTCGCTATTAATGACAAATTCAGACAATTTTTCCTCATCTCGTATAGAGGAAGACTCACCTTTTATTAACATAATTTCATGTGCTGCCAATGAGTAAGATGACTTAAGCTCATTATATTTGTTTGCCTGCACCCAGGTAACTACCGCACTGGCAGCAGTAGCTATAACCTCTATTGGTAATGAGTTCGCTGGTTCCTTTATCCTATATAACAATAGAAATATTGCTAATAAATGCAAAATAATAGAAGCAGAAAACCAACGTTTAGCTAGACGTTTATTCAACTGAGATTTTTTAGAATACCATAAAGACTGATTATTAACGCGATCCTCTAAATAAACTTCCAACCTTTCTGACCATAACAAACCACGAATTTGTAACATTTTTTCCGATATCGCTTCACCTAAATCAGGAGTCCACTCTAGAACATGAGATAAAGATTTGTTTTGATCAAGAATCGCTTTTAAATCACTTAAAAATTCTTTTTGTGCTTGCTCTGTAGGAACATCGTTTTTGTATGGTTCAGACTTCATTACCCAACGCCATGTGCGAGTTTTAACAGATTCAGCTACAGCTCGTCCGTTGTACCATATATCCTCTGGCTTACGTACTTTAAGTAAAATTAAAATGCCTAAAGTAATCAAAAAAAATGCTGCTGACGCGATCGCCCCGTATACATTTTCTGGATAAGCATATGCAACCGTAGCTGCTAAGACAAGCAATAAAAGATAGTACCGCAGTGCACTAAAATAATGATGTTGGCCTTTCAAGGATGCCCTATCAGCAGATTTATATAGCGCGGGGAAATCTTGCTCTTCCATTTTCACAATTACCACCTTAATCTTTTTACTTTAATTCTTTTGATAATCGTGCCCACGGAACAACTTTTATTTCTTTGGATAGCCAGTTCGGTTTCTTGCCACCGAATTGCTGGCCAGAATGCACGGCGATCACTTTTTTCCCTAGCTCCAAGCTCCTTTGTACTTCCCACTTGACCCATTTGCTTTGCGCAGTATTTTTTGATAGATAAACCACAGTTGTAGACGTTCGGTTTATTCTTTCAGTAATCTTCTGTTTAATATATTCTGCTCTCTCACTATTATACGGCTCACGAACCGAATGGTCATTAAATTCAATATCGCTGTTCTCATTTTTCGAATGTGCGCGAAGAAGGTTAACTTCATCCATATCTTCAGTCGCGAAGCTAATAAAAACATTTCGCTTTCCACCTTGTAAGGCAGCTTTCGCTTTTTCCTCTAACGACCTTACGTCTCCAAGCCTATTCCAGCCGCCACTACCACCCATTTCACACCCCCTCAATCTTAAATTCATTGCAAGCGATGCATGCTCCACAAGGTTCTTTTTCACCTACATGACAGGAATACGTATCGCGAATGCCTTTCTGTTTAGCAAGAGCGACTACATCTTCCTTATAAAATTCAGCCAATGGAGCCAGTATTTTGATCCGCTTATCCATACAATGTGTAATAAGATTTTCAGCTTCGCGAAGAAATGCCGAGGTCTGATCAGGAAAAATGCTTGTGCTTTCATGCAATAACCCAATTGAAATAGCTTCGGCACCAACTTGGTAAGCATAAGCTGCCGCCACCAAAATAAAAAGCATATTACGACCCGGAGTAAATGCATCTTTAACCACATCAAGCTTTAAATCAGTAAGCCCTGAATGAATAAGAATCCCAAAACCGGATAAATCAGCTATTTTGGGTTCGGGTAACTCAAGTTCTGACATTACATGGCGGCAAGCTGCCAGCTCTCTATCGCGTGAACGCTGACCGTAATCTATAAATAATGGATACTGAGTTATCCCTTCCTCTTGAGTCAATTTTGCAACCAAAGTTGAGTCAAGACCGCCAGAAACTAATGTAACAACACTCATATTTTTGCTCCCTCAATTCTCCTATTTGCCACTCTCATAACAATCCAAATTGCCCAATCTAGGAGACCTACTGGACAATCAAATTTTTCAGCATGCGTGCGGAGCACAGACTCATGCTTGTGGTATTTTGACAGCCCAGATATATAGTGATTACTCTCTGAGTAGATACCAATTCTTTCCATATAGTTTAAAACATGCCTATCAAGGATAGCTAAATCATAACTAATACCAATGTTGCGTAAAAACATACTTGCTTGTTTTGGTCCAATTCCTGAAATATTTTTAACAAGCCATGCTCTAGCTTCACTGGCATTCTGAAATCCTTTCACGGCAACGAGCAAGGATCCTCCATTGCAAGTGACAATATTGCGTGCCTCCGCCAGCTGTTTCGCCCGCACTTCTGGAAATCGATATTTACGCTCACCACCTTTTACATGTAAAGGAGTATGTAAAATGTTGTATATTTTTTCAAATAAACATTTTGAGTTGGATTTTTTATCAAGCAACAGGCCTTCATTCTCGATTGCATTTGCCGCCGCTACTGCCAGTGAATATGGTACTTGGCTGCTCAAAATACACACAGACAATTCCCACCAAAGAACTTTCTCATCCAATTCCGTACTATCATTAGCCCGATGCCGTATATCAGGGCAAATAGCTGCAACTGCTCTTGACAGGTCATTCGGTTCATATGTAGTCATTCGAATAGCTCCGGATACTGTACCTTTAATATGTTAAATGCCTTTTTACCAAGAACTCCTTGAACATGCGCTTCAATATTACCCTGGGAGTAATATTCCCACATAAGGCTTCTAAATGCCGTATAATATTTTAAATTTTCGAAGATCGTTTTAGCCGAATACCCAATTTCTGAGTCGTCTAATATGCTATAAAGATCAAAAAGATGAAAATGATTTATCACTTCAGATTCTTTATCTATTACATAACGACACCATTCAAGCCCATCAAATGTATCCGCCCCCGCGGCCGCAAGGACAGCTATCGTCCATGGATTACCAGTACCCAGTACATGAATGGCTTGATAATAAGGCAACTTATTCAACTCTTGCCTAATGCTCTTTATCATTCTTGCTCTAGCAATTAATCCACCACCCAATTCACGCTCTGGTATTGCAATAAGCGGTGAGCCTAATTCCTCAGAAATCTCCCGAATTATTGCCGGGACATATTTGAGCTGATAACCGCCCTTCGCAAGTTTAGGTGCATGAACTATCGGAAGCATAGCCCCATTAGTGAATTTCTGATTTTGCAATACCGTTTTAATCAATTCATTTATTAATTTTTTTTTGCTTTTACTGGGCTCCAAATTGTCATAACAGAACGCCCAGTCATGTGGAACTTTAGCTAGCGCGTCTTTTAAGTTTTTAACTTTCCAAGATTTATCGCCTAAACGGTTTTTTTCGTAGTTTCCTGAGTCGATGAGAATAAATCCACCCTCTTTTTTATAGTTTACTAACTGCTTGATCAAATCAGAAGGATCATATCTTTTATCCGAATCATGTTTCTCGATTAAATCATACGCTGACACAAGCACTGCTGGCACTTTAAACATTCTTAACATACGCATAGCGTCAGCGGGTTCTAATTGTGTGTTATACGATGACACTGATAAAAAAAGGGTCGGCAAACGCAATCTATTATTAGCAATGAAGCCCGGACGTTTAGGGCTTTCCCGCTGGCTTACAATTTTGAGCAATCTTCGTTTTAATTTTACAAACCCTGGGTGATCCTCCTCGCCACACCATGATTTCATCTCAATACATCTTAATGTTCCGAATCCATAGGGGGCTTCGCTATCGTCAATTTTTATCGGAATAATCGGCTTCTTATATTTTCTTCCCAAAATCATTTCATCAATTACTGGTGGCTTACCCCGAGAAGCAGAGGAAATTATAGGCAGGATACAACCAGCTTTTGGAACTTCACTTTCAATAACTTCACCAACATCTCCAACTATTTCGTCATCCCACCAAACATTCCATTGTCCCGAAAGGCATGAATAAAGCTTTTCAGCAATTGCTTCGTCCTCTCTAGCGTATACGATATAGATATCAGCCATATACAAATTCCGCTTTAATGTTGGTTACTGATTCTTTCAGCAAAGCTTGAATATTTTAAATCACATACAGCCTATACTATAGATTCAAATGCGGCCCATGCGGACAAATAAATAGATGAAGCAAAGTCCTCACTAACATATACGTTTTCTTTATTAAAAAACGTATTTTCAATTTTCCGACTGCTTTCATTCAAAATGATCGTGAAATTTGAAGAAGATCTAGAAATTTCCATATAACTCTCAATTTTCTCACTTATCCCATCCGCCAGGATAAGAGTCGCAGATATTTTTTTATCAGAAACATAACCTAAGCTGGGGCACGATACATCTACACCAAGCTCACTCAAAATAAACCGCGCTTCCTCCATTGTATAGCGTTGACCGACAGTTTCTATATCGCCTAACAACAAGAGCATGCCAGGTGTTCTATACTCTATTGGTTTTAGATTACGGAGATCACTTTCCAAAATGGGCAATCGTCGTGACTCACAATAAGCAGCAACAGCACGCGAAGCGATATCTGCGGCATTCTCTGCTGATTCTTCTTTCTCGGCCCAATAATGGGTGAAAATTGCACTAAATACATCTCCTGTCCCTATTTTGAATATTCGTGATGATCTATAAGCTGGAATAGATGCAATTCGACCATCTTCTTCGAAGACGGTAGCACCTCGAACCCCCCTTTTAACCAATACTAATTTTGCTCCTTGCTCAATAAGACCAAGAGCTGCTGTATCGATATCTCTCAAACCAGTCATAGACAACAATTCATGCTCATTAAGCACAATTGCCAGTTCCTCTGCTTCTGAACCATTAGCGCCGAATGGAGTTGCTTTCTTAGAAGTCTGTGGATCATATACAGCCCGTTCGGCATCTACGATAGCGTCTCCTTCTAAAAACCCAAAACGAAGAACAGCATTGCCACTTACTTTTAACGGCGGTAACGCATTGGCTTCATCTGGTGATGGTTCTATATGCGGAGTTGACAGAGGGTGAAAGTATGAAAAAACTATACCAGTTGGCCGAGGATCGATATGCAACCCGATACCTTCTTTTTTTAAAAGATCTATTCCTTTATGTTTTGGGCTCTCGGAATATGCGTGGAAAGCACTTCCTGGTGATAATCTTGATACCGCTATTGCCGCCCGCATACCCGACCCAAATACAGCATTCCATTCGGGGACACAACATAGTTCTTGATAAAGTCCTCCGGCTATATGCATGTTCTCCCCCCTTTCAGCCTATTCTCACAAACACAAATTCTGGACTTATTTCATTAACTAATTGAGCCATACTAAACGTACTTCCCAATAAAACCAAGTGCTTCTTTGATCTCATCAAGCGACGGCATTTCACCATAAACTAGGTCAGCGAAATCGCCGTCATAAACTCTTTTCAGTACTGGCGACCATTCACCAAATTTTGAAAAGATCGGAGCATCTTTGAGTGGATTTTCCAAGCAGTCCGCATATTTGAAAAAGCCTTTTTGTTCATCTTCAATACAAGCAGCGCATAGCGTTGCAAAGTCAGGTGATTTAATGAAAGCACGATATTCGTCGACCTTCAAAATAAGGCAAATATCGTAAAGATGCCGGATGCGCTTCGATAATTGTGCAACTGGGTCATCTTGATAACTGTCTTTGATTACACCCAGCAATTTTTCAACCAGCGTACGCTGAACGGACAATACATTGATTAGAAATCCCATTAAACCGTATTGCTCGACCAGGTCTTGCCTGTTTTGCTTTTCCAATGCCTCAGCAATGAATGTTTGCAGTGTAAGCGAAGCATAAGGCTCGGGCCTGGTAAACGCATTAACTTCAATCAACACTTCGGTTGATGCTTGTCCAAAATCGTTGTCTTTAACATATCGCGGATAGCTATAAACCGTTTTACGGTAATTTGAGCCTTTTGAAATGCGCTCGTCATCGTCGATCAGAGTCAGCTCCTGCGCAGCGGTTTGCTCAACTTCTTTAATTCTTTTTTTGCGAGCGTTGTCGCTAAGGTTTTCAGCAAACACCGCCAAGTCGATATCTTCTGAAAACCGGTGGATAAGTTTATGCGCTTTAGATAATGATGTGCCGCCTTTGAAGACGGTGTGTTTGGCATGTGGGGAATCAGATAAATGTTTTAATGCTTTTGTGACCCAATAATCTTTTTCGACATAGACTTGCGGCAAACCGATAGCCTGGGCAGTGGCTTCAATCAGTTCGGCAAAGGCTTCCGTGTCTTGATGCAAGTTCATTATTGAATGTTCCAGTCTTTTGCCAATGGCCAGATTTTTTCATCCAAACTCAGCCGGTATACAGTTGTGGGGTTGAGCGAACGTTGCAGACGGGCTGCGTCTATACTGAGTGTGGAAAGCAATAACCCACTTAATGCACGCACCTGCGCGGTGTAGTAATCTTCGGCCAGAGTGACCAAGCGCCGGCGTTCGCTGTCATCCAGCCTGGCTATATCGCGCATGATTCGTTTGAGTGTCTGATTGATATCGGCATCGGGTATTTTTTTGATATCGCGCAGTACGTCGAGATATTGCAGCAACTTTACGTCTTTCTCCCTGACCGGAGCGTTGGCGCTCACTGTTCTGACCCGAATTGTACCGAAATCTTTTTCCTGTCGCCCACCGTTCATGGCAATGGTGATGGTGCGTGGCACCTGGGTGGTCAGGCCCAATTTGTTAAAAAGCGCCAGACCGGTGACATAGCCACGCAAGCGACCACCCTTGTAGAGAACCGAGCGAAGCAGTTCGTCGTCTGAGGGTTTTCTTGGCCCCAGGAGCCCCTGCTTAGCTACGTAGAATTTGCCCTTGGAAAGCCGCTGAACCTCGCCTTCTTCCACTAGGCGGCTGAGCGCCTTAACCACGGCCGTGGGTGAGCGGGAATAGTCTGGCAGTGCCTGATAACCGAAGACCCGGCCTTCGGGCATCGCTTTGATTTTAGTCTGGACGGCTTGCGCAATACTCATAACACACCTCTTGGTGGCCAAGACTAGCGCAACCCGGCAGAAATTTCAAGTTTTTTACGCTAAAAACATGACATACTCAAAGACTATATGGATGGAAATCTTTAAATTAGATAAGCTAAATCAATACTTTATAGCTCACTCTAATATTTGCGCTATACAGCACTAATCTGTAGTGCTTAATAATGCCGATATCTGCTTTTTAGCGATTTTCAGCTCGCTGACAGACAGCTGCTTTAACAGCTCCCGGATATCCATTTCCAGTTCCAGGCGCTTTTTGTTGGTATTCGGACGGTCATAGCCCTCGAAGAATTCCACCATTGGAACATCAAGAACACCGCTTAGGCGCTCTAGGGTCTCAATATTAGGTGCAGACAACGCCCGCTCGATATTGGATATCGTTTCTTTAGTGCGATCAATTCTCTCGGCGAGTTCGCTTTGCGAAAGATCATGAGCATTTCGCGCCGCTTTTACTCGCACTCCTATGGCTTGTTTTAAGTCGATGCCCATAAAGCGTAATTGAAATCCTACTTTTTTACTTGACAGTGAATTTTACTTCGCTAAGATAAGATTGCAGCGAAATTAAAATTCGCTTTTTAATTAATTTTGCAAAGCTAAAATCCTTTTTATTTCAAAAGTCTTGGAAATTTGAGGCTGTTTTGAACAATAAATGTATGGTAGACAGGATTGATCACGACTTATTACTCCGCTACATCGAAATACGGCGGATCATTCACCAGGAGGTGAAAACGCTGTATGCCCTCTCCGATATTATGTCGATGTTTAAGGGAATGGCTGACGATAAGGTGTTAATCGATCCGCATGCATTGGCACGAGTTAATGAAGTTATGAACGAATCCATTTTGAGCATTTGGGAAAAACTGGATGATTTTATCCCGCTGAGCTCTGCGGAACTGGCTGTTGAGGAGTTAAAAAATCGAAAGCCTGCTTCTAAATAAGTTATCTGGCTCTCAAAGCCCAGTATATTTCGCCGGTCTACCCTGCTTCAGTTTCCCTGTTTTCCCGTCCGGCCGCACCCAAGGCCCATTCAGATACGGTAACCAGTCGGTTTCTTTGTTCAGCGCATAGACAATATTGCGAATGGTCAGCCAATACCGATATCGGGTGGCAGGTTTCATCTGCCGGGTATGTTTTTGTAAATACCAGCGTAGGTGTTTGACCTGGAGGTTATAGACCGTGCGTTGATGGTGCTGCCAAATGGTTTTAGCGATGTGTTGGGCTCGGGTCAGGTGTTCTTTCACGATACCACTGCGATGCCCCGGCAGTTTACGATAAAGCAACCGGTAGACTTCGTATTGCGCGTGCTGTTGGCTGGCGCTGCTCATCGGGCACTCCCAATATAGCTTGCCGTTACGCTGATGCGATTGTGGCCGAGTTCTTCGGCAATGATTTTCCGGGCGTGTTGATCCTGTCTTTTTGTCGCGGTTCTGGTTTGGTTAATCACCGGTGCCGGATGGCCGGTGAGTTGTTGATAGCGCTCACACGCATACGCCGCGCGCATGTCGTGAAACCCTTTGATCCGACTGTGTTGCGCCCAATGGTGATACGCATAACTGCGCCATTGTTCGTAACTCAGTTCGGGTGGGATGAGATTGTGGTGATCGCCTTGGAGGCTTATGGCTTGTTTTAGAATGCTCAATCCTTTTTGGCTAACGGGTACCCACCGATCGACATGCTTACCTCGCCCGCCTTTGGTGCCTGCGGTGATATTGATTTTTTTGTGTTGTGCTGCTTGTTGTAGAGCAGTGTATATATTCAGTTTAGAAGCTTCGCTGAAACGCAGCCCAAAGTGTCGAGCCAACCGTGCAATGACCGTGATACGACCGTGCATCGACTGTAATGACCGGTCATCGTCCGTGTCACGACTGTGCAACGACCGTGTAAGCACTGTGTCATCCAAGCTGATCGGTGCGATTGTGCGTACATGGGATCGTTGACCGATGATCGCTGCCGGTTTTACCGTTAATGTTGGGTTTTTGCGCATGGTTTCTAAAATCACGTTTACTGTTGAGAGTAAATTTTGTGCATAGGCGACGCTCATGTCTTGATTGTTCACGGTGTCTCTCAGGTAATATCCATAGTTATCTATCATTGTTTTGTTGATATGTCGGGCATCATTGATGCCATTGGCTTTTATGTAGTTAACAAATTGTTGCCAACGATGCCCATGCGTGGCACGGGTCGCGTAATGACCGTTGCCATAACGATCAATCAGCGCTTGTTTGCCGGCCCAGGCCAGTTGTTTGCCATAGCCGTAGTTTTTCCGACTGCCTACTTTGTTCATTGCTTGACCCTCATCATGATCAGTGTTTAACCGGTTGTCGCTCCGGTCAGCGTGGCCGCTGTCGCTTGGCCTGCGGCGATAGTGCTATCGCATGAACATTTTCCAAGCCCATACAGAGCATGCCTTTACAAGTGATGAACCTGCGGGTCGCATGCCGGCATCATCAATAGGGTGATGCCGTATGGGTGGTTTTGTAGGCTTTTGTA
>JANQRI010000037.1 GCA_028284675.1 Gammaproteobacteria bacterium
GCAACCGGGTTGGGCTCAGCGCCGACCCGACCGCGGCCGGGGGCGGTATGCTGATCCAGGGCCAGTTCGATCCGGCCAATCCGATGACGCTGGATTCCAGTAATGAGGCCGGCAGTATTGATGCCACCCTGAATGTCCCCGCCTGGCTGGAGTTCGATTGGGATAATGACGGCAATAACGATGATGATCCCACCGCTAAAATCACTTTCGGTGTGTTTGATAACTCCGACAGACCGATTTATACACGGGAGATTTATTAATAGGTTCTGGATGATTATTTCCAGAGTTTAACCATCTGCAGATAAGTAAAAGATGCAGTCCAGGTAATCAGTGTTAAGCCACTGATTGAAATTAAAGAAGCCAAAACGCGAAACTCCGGTGTCGGCACAATGTCGCCGTAACCCAAAGTTGTGTAAGTTGCGCCGGCAAAGTAAACATAATCGCGAAAGCTGCCGGTTATATCGCCTTGTATCGAATGGATTCCGCTGAATAATGTCGGCAAATAAAAACCTAATGCAAAGATAAAAATCTCCAGAATATGCGCGAGTATCGCGCAGAGTATGATCGTAATCAGGCTCCGGCGGTATCGAAAGCCGGGTTTTCCTACCAGCCCATTTAACAAATGCAGTACCTCATAGTGAATTAACACCACGATAACAACTGTCGGCAGCCCAATTATAAATGGAATCATCATTTATTTCGGTAATGTATCAATCGGTAATGTATTAAATGGAAACAGGTTAAAGTGAAGTTCCCATAGAGCGATATCAGCCCTTAATCAGAGTGCCTACGCCTTCATCGGTAAACAGTTCCAGCAATACCGAGTGCTCGACACGGCCATCGACGATGTGTGCGGTCTTTACACCTGATGCAACCGCATCCAGTGCGCAACGCACTTTCGGTAACATGCCGCCGTGTATGATTTGGTTTTTGATTAATGTATCGATTTGTGTCGGTGTGAGCCCGGTCAGCAGCTGACCGGATTTATCCAGGATGCCTGCAGTATTGGTCAGCAATAAAAGTTTCTCTGCTTTTAATACCGATGCAAGATTTCCGGCAACAGTGTCGGCATTGATATTATATGAAAGACCGTCATCACCGACACCGATCGGTGCGATGACCGGTATAAAGTCCCCTTTATCAAGCATGTCGACCACAGACGGATCGATGCTTTGTACTTCGCCGGTCTGGCCCATATCAATCATTGCTGAGGTATCTTTGGCCGCAGCTTTATTTGGCATCGTGATTTTTCTGGCACGGATTAATTGTCCGTCCTTGCCGGTCAGGCCGACTGCTTTGCCGCCATGAGAACTGATCAGATTAACAATTTCTTTATTGACCAGGCCGCCGAGAACCATTTCGACAACATCCATGGTTTCACTGTCGGTGACGCGTATGCCGTCGATAAATTCGCTGCTTTTGCCGATACGTTCCAATAGATTGCCGATCTGTGGTCCGCCGCCGTGTACGATCACCGGGTTTAACCCGACCTGTTTCATCAGGACAATATCACGTGCGAAACTGCTTTTGAGTTTCTCATCGGCCATGGCATTGCCGCCGTATTTAATGACGATGGTTTTGTCCGCATGTTTTTGTATATACGGCAGTGCTTCGGTGAGCACCTGGGCGACTTTGGTCGCAGCTTTACTGTCCATAATGTCAGGCTATTGATGTTGGTGATATTCGTTAGGGGTTAGCCCCTGGACAGTAGTTTATCAAAAAGGCAGGTTTAGCGAACTGTCTATATTCAGCATTTGTTTGCGGAATACATCCTGGATACGCTGCAAAGCGGCTTCATTGTCGGCTTCGAAGCGCAATACCAGTGATGGGGTCGTATTTGACGCACGCACCAGTCCCCAGCCATCGGAGAATTCTGCTCTGAGACCGTCAATATCGATAATTTCTGCATTATCGAATTTTGCAGCTTCCTGAAGTGCCTGCATGAACTCATAGTGTTTGCCTTCCGCAAATTTCACATTGAGTTCGGGTGTGTTCACGCTGTTCGGCAAATCTGCGAATACATCTTTGGGTGCGCGGCTGTCTTTGGATAGAATTTCCAGCAGCCTTACCGCAGTGTAAAGGCCATCATCAAACCCAAACCAGCGTTCTTTGAAAAAAATATGTCCGCTCATTTCACCGGCCAGTAAAGCACCGGTCTCTTTCATTTTGGCTTTGATCAGTGAGTGGCCGGTTTTTGACATCATTGCATCACCGCCGTATTCACTGATTGCATTTTTTAAGTGTATAGAGCATTTAACATCAAAAATAATTTTACTGCCTGGGTTGCGTTCCAGAATATCCCGGGCAAACAAAATCATCTGCCGGTCAGGCCAGATAATATCACCGTTGCTGTCGATTACGCCGAGCCGGTCGCCGTCGCCATCGAAAGCCAGCCCGAGCTCCAGGGATTCTTTGTTAATGCATTCACGCAGGTCTTCAAGATTTTCGGTTTTGCTCGGGTCCGGGTGATGATTGGGAAACGTGCCGTCAACCTCGCAGTACAGCGGTACCGGTGAAAACCCCAGCTTCTGGAACAGTTTTTCGGCGATTACACCGGCCGCGCCATTGCCGCAATCGATCGCGATAGAAAGTGGTCGTTCGATACGCGCATCCTCAACTATTCGTTGGATATATTCATCATTGATGTTGCGTTGAACATAAGAACCGTCACCACGGGTGAAATCGTTTGCGCTGATGCGCTGATACAGTTGCTGAATATCATCACCGTACAGCGTGTTGCCGGCCATCATCATTTTAAGGCCGTTATATTCCGGTGGGTTATGGCTGCCGGTAATCATGATGCCGGTCCCGCACTCCAGAAAGTGTGTGGCGAAATACAGTACCGGTGTTGGTGCCAGACCGATATCAATAACACTGCAGCCGGCGGCCTGTAAGCCGGTTGCCAGTGCCTCGGATAAAGCCGGGCTGGATAAGCGCCCGTCGCGGGCAATTGCAACGGTCTGTTGGTTTTTGTTAATAGCTTCGCTGCCGAATGCCTGGCCGATCAGCTCTACCACTGAAGGGGTTAAAACATCGTCAACAACACCACGGATATCATAGGTGCGGAAAATAGCGGATGATACATTCATAATAAGCCGGTTATCTGATTAGGTTTAAAAGAGAGTTTTGCGGCATATGCCTGCGCAAATGATCAGGGATTCTGATCGTTGATGTTTTCAGTTTTATGAACGGTTTTTGATTTGCTGTCATACTGATCTGCGAGTAATTTTATTAGGGCGCGGGCCAGCTTGTATTTCGAGGCTTGCGGCAGCGAGTGTTGACCGCTCTGCCAGAATACTTCCAGTGCATTGTGATCGGTATCAAAGCCCTGCTTATGACCCACCTGATTGGCGGCGATCATATCAATGCCTTTTGCGCGAAGCTTGGCTTGTGCATTTTTTTTCAGATCTTCGGTTTCAGCGGCGAATCCTAGTGTGAAAGGTGCTTCCGGTAAAGCGGCAACTTCGGCCAGGATATCCGGGTTTTTAATCAGGCCCAGTTGTAATTCTTCAGCATTTTTTTTCAGTTTGCTGGTTGCCGGGGTTTGCAGCCGGTAATCGGCAACTGCCGCACAAGCAATAAAAATATCGGTTGTTGTGATATTTGCCATCACCGCTTTCAGCATTTCGGTGGCGCTGATGACATCAATACGGCGTACTCCGGCGGGTGTTTCAAGTTGTACCGGTCCGCTGATCAAGGTAACGTCCGCACCGGCTTCGGTTGCTGCTGCAGCCAATGCAAAGCCCATTTTGCCGGAGCTGCGGTTGCTGATAAAGCGCACCGGGTCGATTGCTTCACAGGTCGGCCCTGCGGTAATCGTTACCCGCTGACCTGCGAGCGTATGGTGTTTGAATATGGCTTCCAGCTTGTCCGCCAGTTCTTCCGGTTCCAGCATCCGGCCTTCACCGGTTTCGCCGCAGGCCTGATCCCCGTCTCCTGGCCCGAAAATTTGCACATCGCGTGTTTGTAACAGGTCCAGGTTGGAGCGGGTCGCCGGGTTTGACCACATTAAACGGTTCATTGCCGGGGCGATTGCAAGTGGCGCATCGCTGGCAAGGCATAGCGTTGTCAGCAGGTCGTCTGCCAGTCCTTGTGCCAGTTTTGCCAGAGTATTCGCGCTACATGGGGCAACCAGAATAGCATCCGCCCAGCGCGCCAACTCGATATGACCCATTGCTGCTTCTGCATCAGTGTCAAACAGTTCGGTCCGTACCGGCCGGCCCGATAATGCCTGGAAGGTCAGTGGGGTAACAAACTCGGCTGCTGCCTGTGTCATTACAACCTGCACCTCTGCGCCACAGCGGCGCAGCCGACGAACCAGTTCGGCGCTTTTATACGCGGCGATACCGCCGGTCACTGCCAAAATAATGCGTTTGTTTGCCAGGATATCCATAATCGCGAAGTTTACCAGAACTGTGGTGCTGGATATATGAACCTATCTCATAATACCCTGCGCACCGCGTCCTGTGTCAAAAACCCTCGGTCGCAACCGTGAGGTATTATTAAGATAGGTTCATGCTATTTTGCTGTAGGAATGGTTAAAATCAGTGGTTTTAGGCTATCACCAGGGCCTTACTTATAGTATAACTAACGGGCAATAACAGGGCACCAAAGACCGCATTCATGCGGCTTATTAAAATAAATAATTACAACTAGGGAGGTATTATGGCGATCAAGCACTGGCCTGAGTCAGAGCAGCCGCGCGAAAAACTATTGAATATCGGACCGCAGGCTTTGTCCGATGCCGAGTTGCTCGCGGTTTTCTTGCGTACCGGTACTAAAGGCAAATCTGCGGTTGAAGTTGCCCGCGATCTGTTAAAGCGTTTCGACGGTCTGCGCGGTTTATTACAGGCGGATGAGAATGCAACCTGTGAAACACTGGGACTCGGTAAAGTTAAATATGCACAGCTGCAGGCAACCCTGGAACTTGCCCGCCGTTACCTGTATGAAACGATTAAACGCGGCAAAGTGTTATCGTCACCGGATGAGACCCGCAATTATCTGCTGATGCGAATGCGTGATTATTCCCAGGAAGTATTCAGCTGTTTATTTCTGGACAATAAGCATCGTATCATCGCGTTCGAGGAAATGTTTCGCGGTACGGTAGACAGTGCCAGCGTGTATCCGCGTGAAATTGTCAAACGTGCACTGGAGCATAATTCCGCGGCCTTGATACTTGCGCATAACCACCCGTCCGGCGATCCCAGTCCAAGCCCGGCGGACCACTCCATTACAAAAAAAATCAAATCCGCTTTAAATCTGGTGGATATCCGGGTGTTGGATCATTTTGTTGTCGGCGATAAAGAATGCGTATCGTTTGCGGAGATGGGGTTGATTTAGGCGGGTTTAATCGATGCGTTTAATACTGCCCCAGCTGTAGCGTTCGACACGGCTATCGCGATCAGCGCGGGTTCGCACCGGTGTTTGTACAAAATTAGGCAGCCATAGGCGGGTATTCGCGCGCAGCCGGTTTGGGTTGCCGCCAATAAATGCATCCGGATTCAGTTCCAGGATATCACGCATCAATGCCTGTTGTTGGCGGGGCGCGGCCGGCAGCAGTGTTGCGGCAATAAAACTCAGGCTGTCACCACGGCGTACATCCCAATATTGCTGGGAAAGCTGATAAACATGGACCTGCTTGCTGCCTGCGACGGCCGGGCCGCAGAGTAACGCAAACAGTAAGGTTGTAACGGGCCAAAGCATATTCATAGGTTCTCATTATTAAGGATTAGTCGTGCTTTGTGAAGACGGATTCCAACGCATTCATTAATGTTTCCAAATGTGCATCGGTATGCGCGGCTGAAAATGTAATCCGCAGCCGCGCGGTGTTTTGCGGCACGGTTGGCGGACGGATTGCGGTCACCAGAATTCCTGCTTCGAATAATTGCCGGCTCATCGCAGAGGCTTTTTCACTGTCGCCGGTCAATATCGGCTGTATCGGTGTATCGGACGGCATGCACTGCAGGCCAAGCTCTGAAGCAAATATATTGAATTGTTTTATCAGATGTTGCAGGCGTTCACGTCGCCAGGTTTCCTCCCGGGCCAGTTTCAGGCTGGCCG
Organism: Gammaproteobacteria bacterium; assembly: GCA_028284675.1. Taxonomy (GTDB): domain Bacteria; phylum Pseudomonadota; class Gammaproteobacteria; order HTCC5015; family HTCC5015; genus JANQRI01. Next base: position 6,061 of record JANQRI010000037.1, read on the forward strand.
AGGTCGCGACCGCCACCGCAGAAGGCAGTGCAGTGGTATAGATATAAGTCCGGGCTTTTTGAATCAGTGTTTCGATCAGTTCCTCGCTACCGGCGACAAATGCACCGAAGGTGCCGAAGGCTTTGCCGAGCGTACCCATCACAATCGGTACCTGAGCGGTGCCCAGATTATGCAGTGCGAGGCTGCCCCCGCCGTTTTCGCCGAGCACGCCGAACCCATGGGCATCATCGACCATCAGCCAGGCATTATGCTTTGCACAGGCCTCGGCAAGCTTGGGCAGTGGTGCAATGTCACCGTCCATGCTGAATACGCCGTCAGTCATTACCAGTTTTTCAGCGTGATCACGGGCAGTCAGTTTTGCAGCCAGATCACCAGCGTCCGCATGTCGGTAGCGGTAAAAACGGGCGGCGCTGGAGAGGCCGGCATCCAGCAGGGAAGCATGGTTCAGGCGATCTTCGAAAACCCCGTCACCGCGTCGCAGTAACGCGGTGGCGATACCCAGGTTGGCCATATAACCGGTGGAAAACAACAACGCCCGCGGTCGGCCGGTAAATTCAGCCAGCTCTTCTTCGAGCGCATGATGGGCGGCTGAATGGCCGTTAATCAAATGTGCGGCGCCGCTGCCGCTGCCCCAGCGTTCGATACCTTTTATATAGGCTTTATTTACTTCAGCGTGATTGGCGAGCCCCAGATAGTCGTTGCTGCAGAAATTCAGCACTTTGTGTTGATCGATAACCACCTCCGGGCCTTGCGGTGAGTCACCGATACGCCGGCTGCGGTACAGACCCGATTGCCGGATTTCATTCAGTTGCTTGGATAAATCGCGCATTATTGAATTTTACAGGCCCTGGCACCTATAACCAATGTTAACTGGGTATGACCTCCGCTGTATTGGTGTGCTATGCATAACTTGGTAGGGTCATGGTTTTGGCCGGCACGATAATTAATGACCGCGATTGATAATAATCCCTCTGTGGGTGTGAGTTCCGGAGGCTCCAGTATCATCTCTGATCCGGATTCAGCAGCGATTTTTAAGCGTAAACTGCAGGATGAAAGTACGCAGTTAATTGCGGAAAAGTCGATGTCGTCAAATAGTGAAAACATCGAAACAAAACGCCGGATTATATTCCCCCCCAAAGATGCGCAAACCTGGCTTAACTTCAGTTATGACCAGAATGCGGTCTACCGTGCACCGGTCAGGAGTGGCGAAACACCGGATATTACGCTAGAACGTGAAGTTCTGAGAATAATCACATCATTACCGTCGGACAAATATTATATGGAGTTATTGACACGTACCGCGGAGCGTATACCGTTCGTTGTGCATGTAGACAAGTCCGGTCGGGTTGAGTACTTTACGCCGTCAGGCATAAAAATGACAGATCCGGACAAAGTTGGTTTACCACTGGTGCCGCAGGAGTTTGAGTCTGGAGTAATCGACTTGCCTCTCCATAAGCTGGGAAATATTCGTGCGATTGATTTTGCGAGCCACGGTTATCCGTCGCAACTCATAGATGCCGCAGCACTGACCCCGACAGATGCGATTACAAAATTAACCGACCGGCAGCGTACAGCGTTTGCCGAAAACCTGAGTGTTTTTTTTCCTGATATAAAAGGTGACAGCCTGATATTTAATATCCAATTCAGCAGTAAATGGCAGGGTTTGAAAACGCTGGAACAAGTGATGACCGAGCTGGAGCAACGGCAGGTAAACAGCCGGCGTGGCTTGGGGTCTTTCGGTCAGAACATGGTGGCAATCTCCAGACAGGCAGACGGAGGGTTAAAAGCCTATTTAGCCCGGGGTGAATGGTTGTTTGATGAAAAAGGGCAGGCAATTAGTGATACTTATATTCAGAGTACGCATGACTGGCGTCATCAGAAAACACTTGACTGGTATATCGTAGATCTTCAGTTGAACGGTACTGCACAAATTCCCGGGCGGGATTTCTCGGATCATAGTTTTGTCGGGTCTGACTTAAGAAATAAAGATTTTGTTCAGGCAAGGTTTATCGGGGCGCGACTGGTTAATGCGGATTTACGCGGCGCTTCATTGGTTAATGCAAATTTTCACATGGCGGATCTCAGTGACGCGAATCTTGAAGGCGCAGATCTAACAGGTGCAAATTTAACACGGGCTAAACTTGGAGGTAGAGCAATAAGCTCGCTCGGTACAGGCGCCTCAGTAATCAGTTTGAGAGAAGCAGATCTCAGAGGTGCAGATCTAAACAATACGGCTCTTGCGGACCAGGTTTTCACCCGGGTTATTATCGATCCGGCAGCGCTTAATACGATTCCCATGAAAATACGTGGCACTATCACTCTCGGGGATAATGAGCTTCACGGAGACGGAATACGGCTGGCTGAGGTTGATGGTGATCCTTATGCTAAAGACAGGATTGTTGACCTCAGGGGATTTGATCCGGTCGGCTATAATTTCAAAGGTGTAAATTTGAAAGGTGCTGTTATTGACGGAAAATTTTTGGACAAAATTCACCCGGATATGCGGCCACATGTGAATCTTAAAGGGGCTATTCTGGCAAATACCGCGACGCCCGTTAGCAAGGTTAAACCCGGTACCGGTGCGGATTTACGCACCGTAAGTTTGAAGGGGTTTGATTTAACCGGACTGAGTTTGAAAAACTCGAAGCTGGGGGAGATGACGCTTAAGTCCATAGATAAGCCATATACAGCTGATTTATACGGCGCGGATGTACGTGGAGTTTCTCTAAGTGGGGTCAAGCTTGCTGCCTTTAAAAATATCAAGGGTTTAAAAATGGATCGGGTTTCTCTGCAAAGTCTGCCGCAAATGGAACTGGTTTCTGATCCGGATTCACCGATCACCCTGCCGTTATTTTATAAGTTTTATATCGGTGATTTTGATTTTAGCGAAGCGGATTTGCGTTTTGCCGATTTGCAGTCAGTCAACCTCTCACATGCAAATCTTATGAACGCAGACCTTAGGTTCGCGAAGCTCAATCATGCCAATATGGCAGGTAGCATTCTGACCGGCGCAAATCTTCGTTACGCGCAGCTTAATGATGCTAACCTCAGTAGTGTGAACTTAAGAGACGCAGATCTTACATCGGCACAACTCAACAGTGCCGTTATGCGTTATACCATATTGGCCAACACGGTGCTGGATCGCGCGCACTTGGCCAATTCGGATTTGTTTAATGCTAAAATCACTGATGTTTCGGCACAGGAAACCGATTTTACAGGCGCGAAGCTTTCAGGGGCCACAATTAAAAATGGGCGCCTGTCCATGGCTAATTTTAACCGTGCTGAGTTAATTGGCACGAATATTAGCAGCTCTTATTTTACCGGTAGCAGCCTGATTCAGGCGGATCTGAAGTTTGCTCAAATAAGTGAAAGTTATTTTCCGAATGCCACTATAACCGGCGTTGATTTGAGTGAGTCGATGATCACAAATACCGATTTCAGTAACAGCCAGGTTACTGATGCAATATTTAATGATGCCGAAATTGATACGCCGACCCTGGCAAGCAATCAAACATTACAAAATGCTGTTCAACAGCAGGGTTTTGGTAGTGATGATTCACTTGCGCCGGATGCCGAGTCCTTGGGCTCTGACAACAGTTTGCCTGATCAGGCAAACCAACCGCCGGCGGAGCCGGCTCTATCCACACCGGAGCAGCATGCGCGATTCGCGCGTGAACGTATTGGTGCACTAAATCCGGATGTATTGGTAATTGAAAGCCTGACAAGGCGGGGCGTGAGCGAAACGGATGCAAAGGATGCAATTATTGAGGCTAGGCGTCAGAATCGTCAGGACATGCGACAAGTTCGCGATTGGGTGAATTCGGTCCGGCAGTTACAATCTCAGAATAATACTGCAAAGCTTGGTGAGGCTGCGTGGAAAAAAATAGAGCCGGTGCTGCAACGTTTTCCATCAATGGATAATGAAGCGTCACGGGTGTTGATTCACTTGCTCGCGGATTCGAATATCCGTTTTACACCGGCGGTAGTCATTGATATGAATCATTATCTGGAGCAAAGCGGTTACGATGTGATCAGTGATGCGGACGGCAATGTGGATTATCAACAGACTCTGATGTCCAACTTAACCGCCGCAGATGGTGATCTGGTGCGTTTCCCATTAAGAACCGGGCGCAGCCGGCGGCCGGTTGTCGGTGTGTCGGAAGGCAATGCATTTAAAGCCTTACACCCTGCACTTGGACCTCGGGTTAACAACCATCCCGATGGGACACAAGAAAACGGACATACAAATTCAATGGCGGCTATAGCCGGGGGACGTATCAGGGTTGATATTGAATTGACTCATTTTTCCCGGCTCGGTGGAGAAATTCAGGCATTAAAACGAAAAGGGGTGAGTGTAGTCAGCGATAGCCACACTCTGGATTTGGTGGGCGGTATAGAGTTTGAGAAGATAATCAGCCAGAACCCGGATATATTATTTATTATTTCCGCGGGCAATGATGGATTACATGTTTCGGATATTCCCTTAAAAGGCCCCAGAAATCAGGGCAAAATACTATTGGCAGATTATCCGAATGTGATGATTATTGCTTCGGCTGATGCAGAAGGGCATGTAGTGAGCGGCAGCAAGGGCTCAAACTATGGGTTGGGCTATGCAACGCATGCGGCACGTGGCCATGCTGTACTGGTGCCGGTTGAAGATAATCAGTTTTATAGAATAGGTGGTACTTCAAATTCTACGCAAAGCTTTGAGGGAATAGCAACTCTGATGCGTCAGCAAAATCCATCTTTAACACCGGAAGATGTTAAAGGTATTTTTACCGATACGACTCAGCGGTTACCGGAGTGGAAAGACCTGGTGGATGCCGGCGGTATTGCCCGGGTGGATGATGCATTTACCGTCGCAACGCTGACTGGTCTGATGCGCTATGGGGTGACGGTCGAGCGTGCTCTGGCAGAACTGCCGTTAATACGTGATGATCAGGCAACACTTGCGGAACAATTGAATACCGCATTGGCATCCGGTATGGCACCAGAGCAGGCGGTAGAAGCGCTGAGCCTGGATAACGCGCAGCAAGCGAAACTATTGGCATTGATCAAACCGATGAGTCTGGAACAGTCGCTGCAACGCCTGAAATTATTCACCGAAGCCGAGGCGCATGCGGCATTGTATTTGGTTGGGGAATTAATAAAGGATAAGAATTTTCCCGAAGGGCGGCACCGAACGCTCGAGCAGATCATGCAGATATTGCCGGCAAACATCCCGGTAACAGCCGAGCAGCAACAGGTGCTTATGGATCGTGTGACGGCCTTGCAGCAACGGGGTTTGAGCGAAGATCAGGTTATCGCGCGTTTGGAGCAACGTGCCGATCGAACATTAAGAGTTGCGGCGGTAGCACAGCACTGGCATGAAAAAACCGAAAACAATCCGGAGCCGCAGTCTGCACCGGTGAACCAGGCAGATGCCCGCAGTGATGCTGCCGGCCCAACCACCGATAGCCTGCAGCGTGGCAATGGTGAAGACCAGGGGTCAGATTCACAAAGCGATATCGCGCAGCAGGTTAAACCGGAGGGCGATGCATTCAGTCAAAAAGATACCCAAAAACATCCAGGTTATACCCGTTTAAGTCCGCATGAAGAGGTTGAAAAAAACCCGGGGCCGTTGGGGTTGCCTGCACATAACCTGCCGGGCTTACTTGATCAACAAAGTGCGCCGACGGTGCCTGTAGAAACCGGTGCGGTAGACAAAGAACCGCCGTCCAGTCCACCGGTGATTGCTCCGGCAACCTTGACGAATCCGGGCAACACAGAAGCGGCGG
>JANQRI010000047.1 GCA_028284675.1 Gammaproteobacteria bacterium
CAGCTAAGCGCATCAGAGCTCAACTTCATTAATAGCCAAATCCAAACCGCACAGCAAACCCCGATCATTCCAACAGCACCTGTAAATGGGGTTAACGGGGCGCCAAATGCACCGGTGAGTGTGCCGGCAGTGCCGGTGCCGTAATACAGCAAGCCATACAGGTCTGCACACAGCGACTTTGGCGAAAAGTCATCCCTAACTAAAGTAATAATCGGTATGAAAAGCCGGTCAAATCTATAACGAAGGTTCAATTGTCCGGACTATGGGTGAGCTTTATCCTCTGATGTCATAAAGCCAGTATTTTCCAGGGGGTAGCGATCGAAACGACAGCCATCAACACGGTCAACAGTGCCGAACAAAGCCCAGTGGGTGTGGGTTCCTATGGCGCTGAAATAAGCTCATTTGGCCGAAAAGTTGAGCTTTATGCTCAGAGCTCATCTTCAGATTCAGATAATTCCCAGAGTGCGCCGATAGAGTGGACAGACCGGGACCGCGCTGCCGCATTAAATACTCTGGAGCCGACCCGGTATGTGGAAGATGGAGCGTTGACCGATGAGGGGCAACAGGCTGTGGAAGCGAAACTAAAGGCCCTGCAGGCAAAGTTTCCCAGGCAAACCATCGGTCTTGAGCTGGCGATTCAGGGCGTATTAATCGATGCATATAACAATGGAGAGATAAATACCGGTAACGGTAGTTCGGCAGAGAGTAAAGACATGCTGGGCAAGATTGCAGCTGTAAATCAGCAATATGAAGCAGCGCTAGCAGAACTCAGGCAAGCATCAGCTCCGCAAACCCAACCGCCGGTTCAGGTGGAGAGTCCTGTACGGCTTTCACCCGATGAGCGTGAGCTGATCGTGCTGCTAAATAAGCTGGGTTACTCAGAACGAGAACTGCTTGATACGAGTCAGTTCACAGTGGAGATAGAAGAAGAAGGGAATAAAAAAGAGGTTCCGCTCAAAGAGTACCTCAGCACATTAGAAACAAGAGAAAAGAAATTACCCTGGCTGATTCAGCTGGCGAAGCTTGAGTTAAAAACAAAAGGCGCAGAAGCAGTAAAAAAACAGGTTGAGACATTTTTAAGTGATTCAGAACAGGTCAGTGAAGCAGTAAAAGCCCGTTGGCAAAAAGCAACCGCTGTGATTGATACGGATCTAACAACGTATTTAAGCAAGCATATTGAGCAGGGTCATGCATTAACAGTTGAAGCGGTCAATCAGGCGATCGGTAAGCTGCCTGCAGTCAAGCCGATGTTGACGGAAGAGCATACATGGCTTGTGAGCGGTGATTTATACAAAATTGAGAATGAAGGCGAGCCGCTGTATATATTGGCGAACACACTGAGCAATACATTTTTTGCTCAAGAGGATTCATTGAGTGTGAGGTTGGTTAGCGACACTGGCGACATTGTGGCCGGTTTTAGCACTTATGGTGGAAGGGATTTATCGTCGCCGCTTATGATGGATATGGATGGCATGACTATGCTGAATGAGGAACAGGTAAATTTTAGCCGTGCTCCGACAAGGTCAAGTAACTTTTTTGGTTCTTTCCCTGCGAGTATGACACTGAATGGTTCGGGTTCTTATTCTTTAGCTGACTTGCTCAGCATGAAAACCGAAGATGGCAAACCTTATATTTCGCATATCCTGGTATCCCAGGGCAGTGAGCTGTATCAATTACCGAGTAATGACGATATAGCTTCTGCTCAAAGCCGTATAGCTGGCGGGGCTGTCGGCTCTGTTACCGACCGTTTGATAAATTACGGGTCTACCGAAGATCCGGTCACCCGGGCTCTGGGACGAAGCCCTACCGTTGCGGAGGTGCGTGCGGGCATTCAAGGGGCAGATTTTATTAACAAAATGCTTTTGGGTGGTGAATTTACAGATCGATATTTACCGGGTGCGCGTTTTGATCATAGCGTGTTGGATAGGGAGCAATTTGATTATGTAATTATGCCGCTGTCTTCTTTTGAAAGTGTCAGTGCGGAAGGCGCGAATTTTAACGAGGCATATCTGCAGGGCGCTAAATTAAACGGAAACTTTAAAGGCGCTGATTTTTCCGGCGCGAGTCTGCCTTTGGCTGATCTGCAAAATGCCGATTTTACAAGTGCAGATTTAAATGGAGCTGACCTGTCAGGTGCAAACCTTGGAGGGGCTGCGTTGGTAAGTGCAGACATGAGGAATGCTATTTTGATGGGTGCATCTATACGGGATGCTGATTTTACAAATACAAAAACCCAATATATAAAATTAGCGGGTGCGACCATCGATGCTAAAACACTGGCTACCAATCCGTATCTGCATGCAGCGGCACTGCAGCAAGGTGCCTCGATAGTGGATAGTGGCGATGTTGTTAGGCAAAGAGACTCAGTCAGTGATGGTGAAATAACTGCGTTAGAGCAGTCGCTGGGTGAGTTGGGCCCCGAATCGACGCAGATATTTTTAAATGGGCTTGGGTATTCAGTGATGCTCAGCGAAACAACAGGTGATACGCCCGGGCGTAGTGTTGAAATATTTTTTCATCAGGAGTCATTGGAACCGGTGTTCGCACTTTATCAGGATGAAAGCTTTGGACTAAATGAACGGAAAGAGAAGTCTGAGTCATGGTTGGCGGGATTAAAGCAAAGTAATAACCCCGAGCAGCTGTCCAGGCTTGTGGCATTGGCTGAGCAAATGCTTCAGCAACGAGGTGAAATATCACTTTCAGAGTATTTCCAAAGCACGTTTGGTCAACCGACCATTGGAATGGTGGGGCTTATGCAAGATGAGTCGGTAAATTTTCTGGAGCAGGTTTTTAATGAACCGCAAGATAATCGAGTGTTACGTGCTTGGGTTAAAATAAAAGATCATCCCGCAGGTCAGAGTTCGATCATTCTCACCGAGAAACTACAACAAAAAATACCAGGTACAAAGCGAGATTCACTGAGAATTTATTTTGATGCAAATACCCTGCAGCCTACTTTTGCAATTGCAATTTTCGGGCATGGGCAGTTTCAGGTACATCAACAAAATGAGCGGCCCCCTTCAGAAGGTTGGTTGGCGAGCAACGAATATACACAGGACCCGGCACAGCTTGAACGGCTTTGGGCTTTAGCAAACCAGGTGACTCAGGGCTTAGCTGACCAGACCATTGAAGAATATATTCAGGAAGAAGCGAGTGCGAATGATAGTGCAGCTGCGCAATCAACAGATGATTCACAGGCAACTTTAAACTTTGGTGGTCAGCCGACGACTGATAGTCTTGCACAAACGCCTTCTGAGCAGGGAAATAGTATTGTTGATCAACATAAGCCTGGAGGAGCAGAGGGTGGGCAGTTATTTGATATAACGGACCATTCAACGAGTGGTGATTATAATCGAAACCCCAGTGGTATAAAGCCTCAGGAGAAAGGCCCGGGTTTGATCAATCAAACAGTGAATGTGTCACCACAGGATGCAAAACCGTTTGATCAAGCACCCCCTGAAACGGGTACTTTACAGCAGCCTGATCAAAAACCTGCAATGCCGGAAATAAGGCCGTCCACGATAGTGGTTGGAAATCAGCCGGTTGAAGAAACCACATCGTCACCCGAGGATCCAGCGTTGCGCAAAATCTTCCATACATTACATCCGGAGGTGCGGGGTGATATGACATTTGAGGTTTTTGTGAAGCTGGATCCCAATACGATCGATTTACTGGTAACGCGATCAAAACAAGCTGCAGTGCAGGATGCAACGATTGAAATGCATAATCAAAAAGCCCAAATCGCACAGGGTTTGACCACTGAGCTGGATGCAGTGACTCAAGCGCAAAAACAGTTAACCCAACAGACGCTTCGGCAAATACAGGCCAGCAAGACGCAACCCAGGCAATCCTTTGAGGTGGTATCCTTGCAGTCAAAATATCCGGCTGCACAGATGATTCAGGATGGGTCGGGAACAGTGGGGCAGGTTCAGCAAGTCCAAAATAATATCGTCAGCACAAATCTAAGTGGCACAGGTTCCAGTCAACAAGTGGGGAATGCAGTGAACGTGAATGCAGCTGATATACCGATGATTTCACTGCAAGGTAAGCGGGGTGATGTGGCGAATAGTTACACACAGACTGACAGTATCCCCAAATACATGCTCAGAAACACAGAGTCCGGTGTTCAGTTACATGTAGTGATTGAAAAACCCAATAACGAACTTGCGTTTGTAAAAGTATCGGGAATTAATATTCCAGCGAATGCAAAACTGACTCATTACAGTCATAGCGCAAAAGCATGGGTGAATCTGCCGCAGCTAAGCGCATCAGAGCTCAACTTCATTAATAGCCAAATCCAAACCGCACAGCAAACC
>JANQRI010000019.1 GCA_028284675.1 Gammaproteobacteria bacterium
CAATACCTGGCGCGGTGGTTATGTGATGTTACATGACCAGGGATCAGGGGATGGGCCGTTTCATTTTGAGAAGGATGTGATTGCTCACAATGGCGCTTACCCCGGTGGGTTTCGCCTGAGTAATGCTTCATCTGCGCCGGTGGTTCAGAATGATCTGGTAACAGGTGCTTCCAGTCTGGTAGATAATGACGGCAAACTAAGCGGCGGTAATCGTACCAGCTTTCTTGGATTGCATGGTCATGAAGTATCTTTTTAGGGCTGGTTCAGAAAAGCACTAAAGAGGTAAACAGGGTAATTGTAATAGGTTGGCAGCGTACTTTTAGAATCTGTCTTAAATAGCCGACTTGCTACGGTATTCATAAGTGTTTTTCATTTTTATGGTTCTTTTAAGAAAGGTTTGCTCAAATAAATATCATAACGTGTATTTTTGCTTTTGATGCATGTGTCAGGTTGATGTGGCGTTAAAGGCTCAGACAGCCTGGGCCGTTTTACGACAACTCTGCGTCTTGCCACAGTCAATGCGGTGGTTAACAATTCCGGAGCATCTTCGTCATTTCCAACCAACTTTCTCGCGTAGCGCATCTCTTTTTTTACCAAAGCTGATTTTCTTCGTGCCGGATACATTGGGTCAAGATAAATAACATCCGGTTTTTCATCTGCTCCAAGGTTACTGAGGTAAACTCGGCTATCTGCAAGGATAAGTTGCAGCCTGTCAAGAACAGCTTGCAGTTTAACGTTTAAGCTGGCACGCTCCAGCCCGTCTGCAAGCAAAGCTGCGAATACCGGTGAGCGTTCGAGCAATAGCACTTTGCAGCCCAATGCAGCCAATATAAAGGCATCACGGCCCAAACCCGCGGTTGCATCAATAACATATGGGTGCGATGTGCTTTTTATGCTTATAGCCCGGGCTAATGGTTGTTGCTTGCCAGCATGATTGAGCCGATAATTGGTTTTTCCGCTGTTGAATTCCGCATACAATGGTCCTGCTGCATTAGGGTTTAGATCGCGCAGCTCAAGGTGTGTGGGGCCACAATGCAGCATAAAGCCTTTTTGAGGCAGCGAATTCGCAAGCGTCAGCTTGAATTGTGATGCCAATCGTAATGCATATTCGCGCCGTAAAGGGTGGTATGAAAGCGCAATGTTCTCGGACTTTGTCATGGCAACTCTGGTGTGATTCGATATTTTTTGCCGGTTTGTTATTAAAGAGTTGATAAGATATATAGAGTACAGGCTTTGTCAATAAAAAGCCGGTGTCGGTGGTATCGTTAGTGCTTCGGGCTGTTTAGGCGGTAAACCGCAGATTATATATTTGTACGCAAACTATGTATTGATTTTATAGTGACTTAATAAATTTGAATAAACAAACAAAAATTTTGCAAGGCGAGCTAACTGACAGCATAACGCGACAGATAAACAGATCGCGCAAAGATATAACAATTTTATTTACCGATATTCAGGATTCCACCAAAATCTGGGATCAGTATGGTGATGTAAAAGCCCGTCTTATCGTGGATCAGCATAACCGCTTATTGTTCCCTGTGGTTAAAAAATATCGCGGTCGAATTATAAAGACAATCGGTGATGCAATAATGGCATCTTTCAAGAAGCCGCAGAATGCTGTTAAAGCAGCAATAGCAATCCAGCAAACCCTGGCTGCAACAAGGCAACGTGATGAACGTTTTCAATTGAAAGTGAGAATTGGAGTACATACCGGAAAGGCCATTGTCGAAGACCAGGATGTCTTTGGGGATGTGGTTAATGTGGCCGCACGGGTGGAAAGCGAGGGCAAGGGTGATGAAATACTGCTCTCAGGTAACACGGCAGAGCAAGTAGTGCATGATGATTATTGTTTGATCAGTAAAGGGGAATTTTCACCAAAAGGCAAGTCAAATGCACTGATGCTGTATAAATGTGAATGGAAGCGATTTCCGGAGGATTTAACGCGTAATATCAAGTTCAAATCATGGTTACCGTTGGTCGCACGTCAGAAGCGAGAGTTGTTGTTAAGTATTGTCGCAACACTGGGTATCAGTTATTTGCTTTATTTGGTTTATATTCGGTATTTAATTGCAGATTTTGAAGAAGCTGCGCTTGTTACGCTAAACCCATCGCTATTATTTGATCAATATCCTTATGTTTTATGGGGTAGTGTGATTTTTGTATTGATGTTGCTGGTTTTTACGCTAATAAAAATTCGCAATATTCCTTACCGCTTGATGTATTTTTTTCGTGGTGGCCTGGGGTTTGCACTGGGGTTTCTGTTGCTGTTTTTGCCGGGGCACTTTTTTGAGCTGCCCTTTGGCGATAAGTGGGATGGCGTATTGCATGAGTCCAAGCATTTATTTGTGCGCGTACTGGGCGATAGTGCACCGGTATACAGTCAACCTACAGAAACGGCATCGCAACTATTGACTGTTAAAAAGGGTGATTTGCTGTTGCAGGCAGATGTTGTAAGCCGTTATGGATATGTTTGGAATAAAGTTCTGATTGGCCCTGGGGTATATGGTTGGGTGCAGCGTGTCACTCCACCTAAACTGGGAGTGCCTTCCGAACGGTTGACGCGCTCGAATAAATTTTATTTCCGCTACAGGGATTTGTATGCAGTGCTGTTTGGTGTGCTGGGTTTTTTGTGGGGGGCTTTTGATTTTAGAATAAAACCGACCTGATGGGTGAAATCCTGGCTGGGACCCCGCGCATGTATAAAGGAGGTTTTTCCAGGTTCAGCTTGAGCGCTAAGTTGTTTCCGGTGGCGACATTCCGTTGTATAGAAATTTTTGCGCCAGATCTGCATAGCTGCTCATGGGATTATTCTCGAGCTCATCCAGCCAGTCCGGTCTTCCAACATGAACTTTCTCGGCATCAGGTGACCTTATCGCTTCTTGTCGCTCTGATTTGGAAGTAATCAGTTGCTTCATTGTGCCGTCAGGTCTGCTAATTGGGTATGGTGTTACCCGGGCGACCTCTCTGCTACCGGCGTTGGCTGATGATGCCGGAGTCGGTGCGCTGGTTAGAGGTGCGGGAGAAGGGTTTGTTTCCGCGGTATCTGTTGCGGTGCTGCTTACACTGGTTGCGGTACTAACACTGGCTGCCGGAACGCTGATACTTTTGCCGTCTGCCGAAGATACAGCGCTGCCGCCACTGCCGGAAGTGCCACTTGCAACAGGTGCTGCCGGTGACGATGGTTTTGAAGGAGGCGTCATTGCAGCTGCCACTGCCTGAGCAAACTGGCCAGCATTAGGGGAAGCAGTTGGTATCGTATCGGAATCGTATTTGTATCCGATATCAGTGGTAAACTGCGGAATAGATATGACCGACTGAGCGGTACCTTTAGTAGTGCCCATGTGTATATTATGCTTATTGGCTTAAAAAGCCATGAAATGCCGAGCCGCGGAACTTTATAATTACACTAGATAGCCAGCTATTGTCCACTCGTCGAGTGGCGTTTCCGGTCAGTATTTCATGGCGACCTTGTCTTTCTTTTTCATCCTAAACTTATGTATTAATTATAAATGTCCGGATGGACCAGCCACAATATGCAGGAAGTTATATAAGGTAATATAACCCTGCCTTGCCAGGTTTTTTATGCTGGCGTAAGGCCTTGTTTTATATAAATAATTTATTAAGTGTGGGTTTGTGCAGTTAGCGGTGTGCGGGTAAAAACCGGCCTTGTATATCCCGCATAACGGCATAGACCCACGGCCATAACAGCATGCTGATAATTGAAGGCATAAAGTACAACCACAAATTTTCAGGTGCACGTTTGGTAATGCCGTAAATCCATAGAAACAGGATTTGCTTGATTAGCAAGGCAATCATTACAATAAAACCCTGTTGTACAATCGGGTAAAGCCTGATGCGCTGATGATTCTTCAGGAAGATATATGCGATGATGCAGATACCCAATGCATGTTGTCCGAGCAAAGTCCCCATAGCAATATCAAGTAAAACGCCAAAGGTAAAGCTGGTTCTCAGGCCGATTGCTTTAGGCAGGCTCATACACCAGTAAATGATCGCTAAAGTGAGCCATTCCGGTCTAAAAGGTTCGGCCCAATTGGGCAATGGAAACAAAGTCAGCATCAGCGCGACCATCAATGTCAGGTTGATAGTCCAAAAGTGGCGTAGCGCGCTATTCATTATTTATTTTTGGGGCGGTGTGTTGGGCCAGACTAGCAGCACTTCCCGACTTTTGTCCAGGCGTGCTGTGGGTGTGGCTGTGACTTTTGCAAATTGTTTGCCTGGTTGTATGACAACATTCGCAACCAGTGCTACCGGATAGTTCGGAGGAAAACGGCCGCCTAGGCCGGATGTGATCATCAGATCGCCGGGTTGCAATCCGGTGTTATTGGGGATATGCAATAGGTCAAGTTCATTGGGGTTACCTTTGCCCTGTGCAATGGTGCGGGTTCCGCTGCGGTTGCTTTGCAACGGGAGTGCATGACTCGCGTCTGATATCAGTAAAGCAGCTGAAGAGTGACGGTTGACTTCAATAATCTGGCCCATCACACCACTGGCATCGATTACTGCCTGGCCAAGATAAACACCATGATACTCACCTTTATTAATTATGATTTGCTGCTTATAAAAATCCTGATCCACAGTGATGACTTCAGCAACCAAAGTATTTTCACCGACATCCGAAGAGGAGTGCAATAGTTCACGTAGTCTGGCGTTTTCCTGTCTAAGGCTGGCAAGTTTAAGCTGTTGGGTTTGCAGTTGCAGATTTTCCGTTCGCAGCTGCTCATTTTCAGTCAGCAGGGCGCGGCGACTGGCCAGCGATTCACTGGCGTGATCCAGTGTCCGAACCGGTATCGTGACAATATATTGCAGTGGATAAATGATATAGGAGCCGATCAGTGAACGGATGCTGTTCAGCGTTTGTTGTCGGTGATCAATTGTCATTAAAGTGATGCAGGTGATCATCACAATAATAAGACGTAAAGTCAGGCTGACATTTTGTTGAAACAGTGACTGCATGACCTCTCCTTATCAGAGGCAGCAATAACCAGGTTATTCAACGGACAGGAAGTGTGTGCCGCGTTCGTCTATCAGTTCAAGCACACGTCCTCCGCCGCGTGCAACGCAGGTCAGGGGGTCTTCGGCGAATAATACCGGTAAACCGGTTTCTTCCATCACCAGTCGGTCGATATCTTTTAGCAAGGCGCCGCCACCGGTTAGAACAATGCCGCGTTCCGCGACATCAGCACCCAGTTCCGGCGGTGTTGCTTCCAGAGCGGCTTTGACTGCGGCAACAATGCCGTAAAGCGGTTCTTGCAGGGCTTCCAGGATTTCATTGCTGTTGACATTAAAACTGCGTGGCACACCTTCGGACAGATTGCGCCCCTTGATTTCCATTTCTTTGAGTTCTTTGCCGGGGTACGCTGAGCCGATCTCATGTTTGATGCGCTCGGCTGTAGCGACACCGATTAGAATGCCATAGTTGCGGCGTATGTAACTAATAATTGCCTCGTCAAATTTATCGCCGCCAATACGTACTGATGCGGAGTATACAATACCGTTTAACGACATCACTGCAACTTCTGAGGTGCCTCCGCCGATATCCAGTACCATTGAGCCACGGGCTTCATCCACCGGAATACCGGCACCGATTGCAGCGGCCATCGGTTCTTCGATTAAATGCACGCTGCGGGCCCCGGCTCCGGCAGCAGATTCCTTAATTGCCCGCCGCTCTACTTCGGTTGCGCCGCAAGGGACACAAACCAGTACCCGCGGGCTGGGGGTATATAAACGGGAGTTGTGGACTTTTTTGATAAAATGCTGAAGCATTTTCTCGGTGATTGTAAAGTCGGCGATAACGCCGTCTTTCATCGGCCGGATTGCCTGCATGTTTTCCGGTGTCCGGCCCAACATACGTTTGGCCGCCATGCCTACTGCTTCAATGGTCTTTGGTCCACCGGGACCGCGTTCCATTTTGACCGTCACGACTGAAGGTTCATTGAGTACGATTCCTTTATCACGCACATAGATAAGCGTGTTGGCAGTACCCAAGTCAATGGACAAATCGGTTGAAAACAGACCCTTAATTTTTTTTAGCATATTTGAGTGTGCCGCAGTCGGCATGAAATAAATGACGCGGTAATTTAACAGTGGGGCTGACAACAAGCAAGGCTACAGCCTAATTAATGCGAAATTTGCCCGAAAATACCGGTATTTTTGTCCGGTTTGGCTAAAATTTGCGGTATAAAATAGTCACTATATGATAGTCAATTATGCTAACGTTTCGGCTCTTTCAGGATGGGGTCCGGATTTTTAAATTGGTAAAGGAAGGTAAATGAGTTTAAGTTCAGATGAGGTGCGTAAGGTTGCACATTTGGCGCGGCTGGGAATTGAAGAAAGTGCGATTTCGGAATATGCCGAACAGTTGTCGCGCATCTTGGAACTGGTTGAACAGATGCAGGCGGTGGATACCGAAGGTGTAGAACCGATGGCGCATCCTCAGGATATCAGCCAGCGTTTGCGGGATGATGAAGTCACCGAAACAGATCAGCGGGACCGGTTTCAAGAGGGGGCTCCGCAAGTAGAGTCCGGTTTGTATTTGGTTCCGAAAGTGATTGAGTGACGGAGCGTCAGAATATGTATGATAAGACTCTGGCGGAGTTATCCAGTGGATTGCGGAGCGGTGCGTTTTCCGCGGTCGAGTTGGCTGAACATTTTTTGGCAAGAACCGAGCGTTTTCATACGCAGCTTAATTGCCTGATAAGCGTATCTCCCGAATTGGCAATGGCGCGGGCAGCGGATGCTGACCGTCAGCGCGCCGAGGGCGATTCGCGGCCGTTACTTGGTATTCCGCTGATGCATAAAGATATTTTTTGTACTGAGGGGGTAAAGACCAGCTGCGGCTCAAAAATGCTGGATAATTTTGTTGCGCCGTATGAATCCACTGTCAGTCGCAAGCTTAAAGAAGCCGGTACCGTGATGCTGGGTAAAACCAATATGGATGAGTTTGCGATGGGCTCCTCCAATGAAACCAGTTATTACGGGCCGGTCAGAAACCCGTGGGATACAGATTGTGTGCCCGGCGGTTCTTCCGGAGGCTCGGCCGCAGCGGTTGCCGCACGTTTGGCGCCGGCAGCAACCGGTACCGATACCGGTGGGTCTATTCGTCAACCGGCATCATTATGTAATGTAACCGGACTGAAGCCGACATATGGCCGGGTTTCGCGTTACGGAATGATTGCGTTTGCTTCAAGTCTCGATCAGGCGGGTCCTATGGCGGCGACTGCTGAGGATTGCGCGTTGTTGTTAGCTGCAATGGCCGGTTTTGATCCGGCCGATTCTACTTCTTTGGACCGGCCGGTGCCGGATTATCAAAGCACGCTGACAAACTCCATTAAGGGGTTGAAAATTGGTCTGCCGAAATCATTTTTTAGCACAGGTTTGAACAGTGCGATTGCGCAGGTGATTGAAACAGCTTTGTCTGAGTACCGTCAGGCTGGAGCGGAGTTGGTGGAGGTTGATCTGCCGCATATGCATTTATCTGTACCTGTTTATTATGTGGTAGCGCCGGCCGAATGCTCCTCAAATTTATCACGCTATGATGGTGTGCGTTATGGCCATCGGGCGGATTCTCCTAAGGATCTTGAAGATTTATTCAAGCGTTCGCGTGATGAAGGCTTTGGTGCTGAAGTTAAAAGGCGTGTGATGATCGGTACGTATGCATTGTCTGCGGGTTACTATGATGCGTATTACCGTAAAGCCCAGCAAATTCGTCGCCTGATCAGTGAGGACTTCAGGCAGGCGTTCGAAAAAGTCGACGTTATCATGGGTCCGACTTCGCCGACAACGGCGTTTAAAATCGGCGAAAAAACGGATGACCCGGTCTCAATGTATCTTTCCGACATCTACACTATCGCGGTAAATCTCGCAGGCTTGCCGGGCATTTCGATTCCAGCCGGGATGCTTAATGGTTTGCCGGTAGGTTTGCAGATTATTGGCAATTATTTCGATGAAGGACGCTTACTGAATGCGGCGCATCAGTATCAGTTATTGACTGATTGGCACAAAAAAATACCGGAAGCATTTTGCTGAGCGGTATTTTGCAGGTTTAAAGGCGGGGACAGACATAAATGAATTGGGAAACAGTCATTGGGCTTGAAGTGCATGTTCAGCTGGCAACATGCAGCAAGATTTTTTCAGGTGCTTCAATAGCCTACGGTGCCGAACCGAACACTCAGGCATGCGCGGTAGACCTGGGTCTGCCGGGGGTTTTGCCCGTTTTAAATAAAGAGGCTGTGCGTATGGCGGTCAAATTCGGTTTGGCGGTCAATGCACAGATTGCTTCAAGGTCGGTATTTGCCAGGAAAAATTATTTTTATCCGGATTTGCCAAAGGGTTATCAAATTTCCCAATATGAGTTGCCGGTTGTCGGCCCGGGCTCTCTGGATATTGAGCCGGAGGGGACGGATGTACGACGCATTGGGATAACGCGTGCGCACCTTGAGGAGGATGCCGGAAAATCCTTGCATGAAGATTTTCATGGTATGAGCGGGATTGACTTAAACCGCGCAGGCACGCCATTGCTGGAAATTGTGTCTGAGCCGGATTTACGTTCGGCAAAAGAGGCGGTTGCATATCTGAAAAAGCTGCATACGCTGGTTCGCTATATTGAGATTTCCGACGGCAATATGCAGGAAGGTTCGTTTCGTTGTGATGCCAATGTATCGATCAGGCCGGAGGGGCAGGCAGAGTTCGGAACACGTGCCGAAATTAAGAACCTTAATTCTTTTCGTTTTGTTGAAAAAGCGATTAATTTTGAAATTGAGCGTCAAATCGATGTATTGGAAGGCGGCGGTACAGTGGTCCAGGAAACCCGCCTGTATGACTCCGATAAAGATGAAACACGCTCAATGCGGGGTAAAGAAGAGGCAAACGATTATCGTTATTTTCCTGACCCTGATCTGTTGCCACTGGATATAGCACCGGAGCTGCTCGATGAGATTCGTGCTTCTTTACCGGAACTGCCGGATGCTAAAAAAGAGCGCTTTGTCGAAACCTATGGTTTGTCGGCATATGATGCCGGTGTACTGACTGCCAGCCGCGAAATGGCCGATTATTTTGAGACCGTCGTTGAGCGCAGCAGTGCTGACCCGAAAATTGCAGCAAACTGGGTGATTGGTGAGTTAACCGGGGCATTAAATAAGGCCGGGATAGAGCTTGGCCAGAGCCAGGTCAGTGCCGAGCAGCTTGCCGGCCTGTTGGACCGCATCGCGGATAACACGATTTCAGGCAAAATAGCCAAAGAGGTATTCGACGCGATATGGAATGGTGAAGGCAGTGCGGATGAGGTGATTGATCGCCGTGGGTTGAAGCAGATTACCGATACTGGCGCAATTGAAGCTGTAATCGACGAGGTGCTGGCGGCGAATCCGGGCCAGTTGGAGCAATATCGGGCCGGCAAGGACAAATTATTCGGGTTTTTCGTCGGTCAGGTGATGAAAAAAACCCAGGGCAAAGCAAATCCTTCCCAAGTAAATCAAATACTTAAAGAGAAACTCAAATAGTCGGCTTCCGTCAATCCAGGGGTTTGTGCTAACCTATCCGGATCTTCAAAACAGGGGGAGTTATGCGAAAATTATCCGCCGGCGTTCAGGTTGATGATGACAGTGATATTGATATGACACCCATGCTGGACGTGGTGTTCATTATGTTGATTTTCTTTATTGTCACTGCATCTTTTGTCAAAGAAAGTGGCCTGAGCATGAGTAGCCCAAACGATCAGGATGAGCCACCACCGCAGGATGTGATTGAAGATAATACGATTTTAATTCGGATTGAGGCCAGTGGTAAAATCTGGATCGATGAGACTACGACTGATATTGACGGTGTGAAGCCCAGCGTGAAGCGCCTGCATGCACAGAATCCAAAAGCAAAAGTTGTAATTCAGCCAGACCCTAAATCCAAGACCGACCTGATGATCAGGGTCCTGGATCAGGCGCGCGCGGCAGATGTCGAAGCGTCGATAGCGTCTTTATTGATAACCCAATAACCGGCATTTCCAGTGATTTGTGATTGACGGTCGCCTAGACCGTCAAAGTGACTTCCTGCGCCCCTTTTTCGTTCAGCTTATAGGCCCGCATCTCCAGTACACCTTTGGTATTTAACGATATGATCAGGTGATAGGCATCCGGATAGGCTGAGTCGGAGAGCCTGTTTGCGGGTGGGGCCGGTGGGCTGTGCGGGCGTGAGCGGTAAACCGCAAATAATATTTCACCGTTTTCGTGCAAGGTCTGGAGTGCACGGTGCTGTTGTTTGTTGCCTGTAAGGTTCGGAACGGGATAAACAGTTGTTGGTGTATTATCGATTGCACCGACCAGACCATGAATTTCTGTATCAGGAGACTGTTGTGCAAGCGCCAGTAACTGTGTTGCCAGTGGTCTGTTGATTTTAATTTCTGTTTGTTTATTCATTTAAATTACGGTGTTTGCAAATTATACAGCACATACCGGGCATTCCGGATCTTTTGTCAGTTTTAGTTTTCGCCATTCCAGTAATTCTGCATCGAGCGTCAATAAGCGTCCATCCAACGGTTCACCGATATCCGTCAGTAATTTGATGGCTTCCAGTGCCTGCATGCTGCCGATGATGCCTACCAGCGGACCAATAACACCGACTTCACTGCAGCGTAGGGATTCATCCGTCGCGTCACGGTAAAGGCATGCATAACAAGGGCTGTTTGCGGTGTTATTAAAAACCGCGATCTGTGCTTCCAGGCGGATAGCAGCTCCTGAAATCAGCGGTGTACGTTGCGCTACACAGGCCTGGTTAACCTGATAGCGGGTTTTAAAATTATCCGAACAGTCCAACACAATATCGGCCAGTTCGGTTTGTGTGCTTATTTCAGTGGCTGATAGTTTTCGATCTATGGTTTTAATGCGCAACTTTGGATTGATTTGTCGCAATTTGTTTGCTGCTGCAGTGGTTTTTTTTTGTCCCAGATCGTGATCATCGTACAGTATCTGGCGGTGCAGGTTGGAGATATCCACCCGGTCGAAATCGACAATTGTCAGGCCGCCGATACCGGCGGCAGCCAGATACATCGCAGCCGGTGAGCCCAGCCCGCCCAGTCCGATAATCAGTACTTCTGCATCGAGTAAAGCCTGCTGTCCGTCTTGCCCGAGTTGCGGCAAAATCATTTGTCGTGTGTAACGTTGCTGGATTTCCGTGGGTATCGTCATTGTTCAGGGAGCGCTTAGGATATGGAATTTTAGCCTGATTTTCTGGAAATTCCGAATGGCTTAATTAATGTGAACAGGCCCTAGTGAGGGAGTCGCGCTTCGCAATACAAACACGGTCATGTCCCTGCAGGTCTTTTTCTGTACGGATTGCTGTGTATCCGGCGGTTTCCAATATTTCCATAATTGCACCCGCCTGATCGAAACCGATTTCCAACAGCAGTATGCCGCTGCTGTTAAGGTAAGGTCGGGCGTTAGGAATGATTTTCCGGTACGCATCCAGCCCGCTTTCTCCACCAAGCAGTGCGGTTTGTGGTTCGAATCTGACATCACCACGGCTTAGATTCGGATCATTGTGTGCAATATAAGGCGGGTTGGAAATGATTAAATCGAATGGTTGCTCTGGAATCTGTGCAAACCAATCACTATGAATAAATGTAATATTCGTAATGTTGAGTCTGGTTGCATTATCATGGGCGCACTGTAGTGCCGGCTTGGAAATGTCGGTTGCCACGATCTCCCAGTGTGGTTTTTCGCTGGCCAGTGCCAGCGCGATGCAGCCTGAGCCGGTGGCCAGATCAAGTGCTCTTAGTCCATGTTGACCGGTGTCCAGTAACTCGCTGGCTTTGATCGTGGCTTCAACCAGGTGTTCAGTCTCAGGGCGGGGGATCAGGGTGTCCGTATTTACCTGAATCGGCAATGACCAGAACTCTTTTTCGCCGGTGATATAGGCAATGGGTTCTCCCTGAATGCGGCGTTGAAGCAGCTCATTGAAACGCTGGTTTTCTGTTGTGTTCAACCGGGTTTCCGGCCGGGCATATAAAAAGCTACGTGGTTTTTTTAATACAAAGCACAGCAGGATTTCAGCGTCCAGCCTCGATGAATCACTGGGAGAGAGTTTTTGTGATGCGGTTTGCAGTGAATCTCCGATGCTTGGTTGATTCAGTGGTGCGCTTGTCACCAAGGCAACTCTTTGGCATCGTAATTAAGAAATTGGCCACTGTGCTCAATCCCCAGGCCGGCCAATACCTTGCGCAGTTTACCGATATGTCCGGAGACCGAATGAATTGCATTGGGGCCACCCATATCGGTTTGCAGCCAGCCGGGGTGCAGACTAACCGCTATAATATTACGCGTTTGCAAATCCAGTGCCGCACTTTTTAGCGCTGCATTTAAGCCGGCTTTTGATGAGCGATATGCGTAACTGCCACCGGAACTATTGTCGGCGATACTACCCATCTGGCTGCTGAGCATTGCGATGATTTTTAATTCACTGGCGGCAACATTCTCAAGCAATGTTTCCATTATTTTCAGTGGCGCAACAGTATTAATTTTAAGTGTTTCAAGCCAGCCGCCGGCATCAAGCTTACCGAGTTCGGAGGCATCACTGCCATAGACACCTGCATTGTTAATCAGTATATCGATTGTCGCGCCGTTTAGCGCTGAGTTTAATGCGGTGATTTGTGACAGATCGCTAACGTCCAGGGGCATGACGGTAATATTATGTTCCGGTTTTGCGGCCAGTTCGGTCAGTTCAATGGCTCGCTCCGGAGATCGGCAGGCGGCATACACTTGCCAGCCGTCCGCTGCATATTGATGTGCAAACTCCAAACCGATGCCGCGGTTTGCACCGGTGATAAACACGCTATTAGCCATATTTTTACCTTGAGCTGTTTGATTCAGTAAAGCCTGGATAATAGCAGCTTGAAAGGTGTTTTATTAGAACCTATCTCAAAATTACTCGGCTTTGTCTCCTGAGTCGCCCTAACTCCTCCATCCCTGGAGTTGTGTGCTTGCTGATATTTCGTTAAAAGCTCGTTCAAAATGCTCATTTATACTTACATAAACTCCGCTTTTTCACTCACTTTTGCCTCGTTTGACCGCCATGGATGGTGGAAATGCAGGTTTTGCAGGAGCAAAAACCTGCGAGCTGCGCTCGTTTAATTTTGAGATAGGTTCTAGTCGTATCAGTCGGCAGATTTGGCGTGTTGAATGGCTTCCTGTAGTTTTGGGTATTGGGTAACAGTATTAGGTAAAAAGTTTTCGACAAAAGTCACCAGGGCTGGGTTGCTATTCAGCGCTTTTACAAAAGATTTGGGTAATTCATTATTTTGTAAATGCTTGTGTAAATAGCTTTCCAGTTGTTTGCGCACCAGTTCAGGTGATTCGTTGCGGGTAAGGTGAGAAGCTTCAGCTGCAAACGGCTGGCCTTCTGCTTCTGCAATAAGCCTGTCGATTCTGCCGTTTTGTGCGCGAAAACCCGTGTGCTCGGTTATCATCATCCGGATCTGTGGTGATTTTTTAATTAAATCAGTCAGCTCGGAAGATGGACTGCCTTTTGAGTCAAGATTCGCGTTAATGTATTCAGACAGAGCTGCAACATTTTCCGGTTGTTTGCCGTATGCCACCTCACCGATTTGTGGAATATGTTTGATTTCCGATTCCGGGGTATAAACACCTTTTAGGCCCTCGGGACTATCGACGATACGTTTAATAATACCTGCCACCGGGCTGTCATGGCCATGCGGATAATTAAAAACAATGGAGTCAGGTGCTTCTTTGCGGTGTGCCGGTAAACTTGTAGCAGGTATCGCTGCATCTGCCGTGGTATTTGCGACTGCCAGTGCATCGGGGATCTGGGTCTCCGGTTGCGTTGCCTGGAATCGATAAGGTGGTTCATAGGACGGACTGTAAGGTTTTTGGCCGGGGACTCCGGCTACTGATGTGTCGCCAAGCGGAGCATCGTTAATTCCGGATAAAGCCTCAGTTGGGTCGAGTTTTGACTCGCCTTTATCGGTTGAAATTCTTGGCTGAAAAGCCGGTGCACCCTGGGTGCTTGCAAAGTTAATATTGCCTTGCAAAAAACCGACTAATTTTGAATTACCTTCGGGATTTTTGCCGAAACCCAGGCCGGCCAGGATTCTGCCGTTGAGGTTTTTAAATTTAAACGGGTTATCACCGAATGCCAGTTCCGGCAGCTTTTTAGCCGCAACAATGCTTAAGGTTTCGGTACCGTTAACCGGGCTTTTATTGGAAATTCCACCAGTGATTTCTCCCTGGTAAGTTAGCGAGCCATTGCGTTTTTCCAGATAAACAGGCTTGTCAGGTTGGCTCACCGGGTCCAGGTTTGTCGGGCCCTGGCGAATGCCCAACTCAAATAAAGATGCCTGGTTTTGAAATGTGACTCCTGTATATAAGTTGCGCATGGAGTCAGAAATATGAGTCCATGAGATCACAATATTTAGATCTTCCATCACAGTCCCTCGAAAAGCCTTAATTGACTGTTAGTCAAAGCTGGGCTTCTTGCAAAAAATTTGATTTCCGTACCACCTGCTGCATTGTCCGGTAGTACATCCGATGTTCAGTTTCGCGTAATGGTAGGGGCTTTCGCTAAGAAATAATATACAACCTTAGAAATACTCTTAATATTTTTGGGGCGTAGCTTCTATAGCTTTGGTAATAGGTTCTATGTTTATGGTGCTTACAAAAAACGCGAGCATCGGCTCGCGTTTTTGAAAAACTTTATGTTTGATGCTCAGATTAGGGTGTTGGAAACATGCGATTAATCAGCGTCCAGTTTTCTTGCAAAGTGCTGCTCACTGCTGGATATTGAGTGGCTGGTGCATCGGTATCAGGGTGAGTCAGCTATGTTTTGAGTGGATAGTGATGTCACTGGAACGGCTTCTGCGGTTGGGTCAATTTCGGTTGCGACCGGCACAGGCCGCTTGTCTGCTTCCGGGCTGGCTGTATCCAGGCTTGCGACGGACGGCATCGTACCCAGCTCATCGCTTTGAATAGTTTCTGGTTGCGATTGTTCGGTATAACCCTGTGAGTTCTGTTCTGTTTCAGACGTTTCAACAGTGGCAGCTTGATCATTTATCGAGGAGCTGTTTTGGTCCAGACTTGCAACAGTTGGGATTGAGCCTAAATCCTCACTCTTAACAGATTGTGGGTGTGACTGCTCAGCACCATCCTGTGAGTTTGGTTCTGTTTCAGTCGTTTCAACAGTGGGGGTTACAGCTTGATCATTTGCCGAAGAGCTGTTTTGATCCAGGCTCGCAACGGTTGGTGCTGCTCCCAGGTCATCACTTTCAATTGTTTGGGGTTGCGGTGGTTCGGTGCTATCTTGTGATTCCGGTTGTGCTTCAGCTGTTGGTTTAGTGGCAGGTGTTTCGGTAACTGCCGGGACACTGTTCCTGGCGGCCATCCCGTGCAACAAGCCGACACTCGGAGGGTCAGGTATTGGGTCATTATTGATTTCAGATGCTGCATTTGGGGCATCGTTTACTGCAATATTTTGCAACCATACTTTGGAGCCGAGATGTCCGGCTTCAGCGGCAACCACCGTTTCAAGTCCGGGCACACCACTTAAAGTGGCACCGATTTCGACTCCTAAGCTTGTCTGTTGACTGCCAAAAGCAATTCCACCGCTAAATGCAAGATTGGTGTTTTTCCCGCCAAGCTGAGGCAGGCCCAGGCTATCCTGCAAAGGTCTCGGGTTATAGCGCACCCCGAGTGCGAATGACTCACCTTTTGGTTTGTGTGCACTGATGCGTGATACCATTTCAAACTCATGGGTATTACCTGCAATGGTGACACTTTGCAGGCTGGAAGTCTGGTGAGTTGTATTCGCCAGTTGATCGACGCGTTGACCGAAATCCAGCTGAATACCCAGCACGATACCGGGGCCGCTGGGGAGGGTAATTCCGCCACTCAGGCGTGTATTACTGTCGTAATTTACGGACTCGATGCCGAGTATTGTTTCTCCCATGGCTCATTACCTCATAAGTATAGATCTTGCACAAAAATGGCTCTGGGGTACTCCTTCACACCCGGTACGACTTTGGTGAAGTACAGGCTAATGGTATGTATTTGTCCGAGGTGGGTCTATACACCAAAACGGCTAGTTAAGATTCTAAACTGGTGCTTTTAGTTATAACGTTTGGTGTAAGTTAGATTTATTCCAAATAGCAGAAGGGTTTCGAGCCCGGCATGATTACCGGGCTCGAGTTTAGCTTATAGGGCTAGCTGTTTTTTAAGCGTAAACAGTTTATTTAAAGATCTCTGCGAGGAATACCTTCATGCGTTGCCAGGAATCTGCATCGGCTTCGGCGTTGTATTCCAGCGGCAGATCGAATTTTTCACCGAATGTACTGGCCTCAGGGTTGGTAAAACTGTGTTTCACGTCAGGATAATCAATAAATTCATAGTCGATACCGGCATTATCCATCTCGGTTTTGAATGCAGCTTTATGTTCTTCGCTAATAAACGGATCAGCCGCGCCGTTGAGTACCAGCATTTTTGCATTAACTGAATCGCTTAATGGTGCAAGCCCCTGCAGCCCACCATGAAAGCTGACAACACCTTTCAGGTCGGTGCCGCTGCGTGCCATGTTCAGCACCGTGCTGCCGCCGAAGCAGTAACCAATTGCGGCTATTTTTTGACTATCGATAATCGGTTGCTGTTTCAGGATATCCATAGCCGCATTAAACCGGGCGGCAACCGCGCCGCTTTTTTCCAGAACTTCGGTCATAAATTTTTTCGCATCGCTTGGGTGTTCCGCGAGCTTGCCGTCGCCGTACATATCCAGCGCAAAAGCGGTATAGCCGAGTTGCGCGAGCATTTCCGCACGTTTGCGTGCATAGTTATTATGCCCCCACCATTCGTGCACAACCAATACTGCCGGCTGTGCCTCAATATCTTTGCGGTATGCAAGATAACCA
This sequence comes from Gammaproteobacteria bacterium, assembly GCA_028284675.1. Taxonomy (GTDB): domain Bacteria; phylum Pseudomonadota; class Gammaproteobacteria; order HTCC5015; family HTCC5015; genus JANQRI01. The sequence goes on from JANQRI010000019.1 coordinate 16,913, forward strand.
GTCAGTGTTACACCGTCTGCCTGATAGCTGATTTCTTCGGTGTGTATCGATTCAAGTGACTCAACCAGTGTTTTTAAATTGGCAAGCCCGGCTACATAATCAGCGCCGACCCATTTATCCATCATCAAACCGAAATAGCGGTTTGTAATATTGACGCCGTGTTCGACATCAAAGCCCCATGTGACCTGTGTGCCTTGTTCAACCGGTTCCAATGTGAACACTGCATTGGCAGTACCCATTTCTCCAAAATCCAGTGCGGTTGTAATGCGGCTATTGGCGATTGACTCAATGATTTCATTACTGCCGGATCCAACCTGGGGGTTTTCACTGGCCCAAAACATTTTTGCACCGACGCCGGCGACTGGCCCTTCGAACCGGTATTCGGTGTTGGGATCCCTTTCTGCCCAGGGTGACCACCGGTTAAATTCCCTGAAATTATTAATCAAAGGAAACACTTTGTCTGGTGGCGCATTAATCGTGATCGAACGTTCCACATGCGTTTGGCTCGGTAAAAACAAACCGATCACCGCAAATAGTATGATGATTCCAATAGCACCAAGCAGAACTTTTTTTAATGTATTCATCGTGGCTCCTGGTCGGCATACAATGGTTTTTCCTCATTCTGAAAAACCTGCCGGTTGGTTTTGAAATACCCCTACAAAAATTGCATAACGGGTGTGTGTAAAGGGCTGAGTATAACGTCACAGGCAACTCGGACCCAAGCCGGATTATGTTTTGTTTATTATATAGAGGAATAAATAGGGCGGAATTATAGTATATTGCCACGATGATTCCATTACATGATGATAATCCCACCCGTATCAAACCTGTGTTTACGGTGGCTTTTATTGCTGCTTGTATCGCGGTGTTTTTCTGGCAGTTGTCACTGGGGCCGCAGCTGCAGCGTGCGATTTACAGTTTCGGACTGATACCGGCACTGTTGTTCGATATACAGCAGCCACCGCCGGAAATTGCGGTCATCCCCACGTGGACCACGGTTTTTACGTCAATGTTTTTACATGGCGGCTGGATGCATTTGATCGGCAATATGCTGTATCTGTGGATTTTCGGCAATAATATTGAAGATGCAATGGGGCATAAGCGCTTTATTGTTTTTTATCTGCTCTGCGGTATTGCCGCCGCGCTGGCCCAGGCAATACCCGATCCGCAGTCGGTGATACCGATGGTTGGTGCAAGTGGTGCGATTTCCGGCATTTTGGGAGCGTATTTGTTGCTTTATCCAAATGCACGGGTGTTGGTTGCAATACCGTTGGGGTTTATTCTGCATACAACCCGATTGCCGGCGGTCTGGGTACTCGGTTTATGGTTTGTATTTCAGCTGGTGAATTCCGCATTGTCCGGCGATCAGCAGGGCGGTGTTGCCTGGGGTGCGCATATCGGCGGTTTTGTTGCCGGTATGTTGTTGATACCAGTGTTTAAATACCGTCATGTTAAAATGTTTGCTCCGAAACGGCGGCGTTATTGAGCCTGGCTCTGATGAAAGTTTCAGTCATTATTCCAAGCTTTAATCGTGTGGCATTGTTGAGCCGGGCACTGAATTCAGTGCTCACCCAATCGGATGCACCGGATGAAGTGATTGTAATCGATGACGGTTCTACCGATCGCAGCCGGTTACTGGTCGAGCGGGATTACCCGCAGGTCCGGTACGTGCGGCAGGTGCATACCGGTGTGAGTGCAGCGCGTAATCATGGTATTCGGTTGGCACGAAATAATTGGGTTGCATTTCTTGATTCGGATGATGAATGGCATGCAGATAAGCTCGCGTTGCAGTGTGAAGCATTAAAACAGCAACCGGATTATCGTGTATGCCATACCGATGAGATTTGGATACGCAACGGTCGTCGTGTGAATCCGATGCACAAACACAGCAAACAGGGTGGCTGGATTTTCCAGCAGTGCCTGCCACTATGCGCAATGTCACCGTCGTCGATTTTAATACACAAAGAAGTGTTTGCTGCTGTTGGTTATTTCGATGAGGCATTGCCGGCCTGTGAAGATTATGATCTTTGGTTGCGAATTACCGCGAAATACCCGGTTTTATACCTTTCAGAAAAATTGTTGAATAAGTACGGTGGTCATGCTGATCAGTTATCCAAACAGCATTGGGGTATGGACCGTTTTCGGGTGATTGCACTGGAGAAAATAATCAACTCCGGGGGGCTGGACCCGGAAAATGAACGGGCAGCGTTGGATATGCTGAATCGTAAAATCGAAATCCTGTTAAACGGTGCAAAAAAACATAATAACCGGGAAATACTAAACTGTTACCCAATGAAACAGAGTCATTATAGGCGCCGACTTGAGCTGTTTATGAACACGGAGTCATGAGCTTGTATTTTGTTACCGCACTTAAAGCGGAAGCTGCTGCATTGATCGATCATTATCGGTTAAAAGCACGCACCCCTAAGGGGTTGTTTCCGGTTTATGAAAGCAATACAGAAGCGCATGCATGTGCATTGGTAGTCTCAGGTATCGGCAAACCGGCAGCTGCAGCGGCGACTGCGTATTTGCACAGTTTGATGGGCGAGCCCCGTGATGCAGTATGGGTCAATGTCGGTATTGCCGGGCATCATACACGCGAAGTTGGTGAGCTTGTAATTGCAAATAAGGTCACCGATGCGGCTACACAGCGTTCCTGGTATCCGCCACAAGTGCTTAAACATACATTGAGCACGGAGGCGTTAATCACGGTGGACCGTCCGGAGACCGATTATCCAAAACCGGTCATGTACGATATGGAGGCTGCGGGCTTTTACTCAATTGCGAGTAAGTGTAGCAGCATGGAGTTTGTGCAGAGTTGTAAAATTATTTCTGATAACCAACAGTCTCCCGCGGATGATATTAACCGTGATTATGTAAAACGTCTGCTTGAAAATAATATCAATATACTGGCTGATTTTGTTAAACGGTTAGAACAATATGCGACAGAGTGGCGCAGGATCAATGCTATGCCTGAAGCGTATGATCATTTTGTGCAGCAGTGGCATTTTACTGTGACACAGCAGAATATATTAAAAACCCAATTGCGGCGTTGGCAGGTTTTGCTGCCGGATCAGGTTTGCGATATTAGTGCTTATAAAAGCTGTCGTAATGCATCAGAAGTATTAAGTTCGCTTGGTGATATGCTGGATAAGCGGCCGGTTAAGTTTGGTATGTGATGTCTGATTCAATCTATATTGAGCACGCAATACAAAATCATCCGCGTGTATTGGATCTAACCACACGTTACCCCAATGCGCGCCGTATTTTTTGTGAGCGTTATAATGAGGTATTTAATCCCGCAGCACAAAACTTTCGTCTGCAAAAAAATAATCCGGCACTGATATTAGCTCAAAAGCAAAGCGGTTTTGTATTGCCGGTGCCTGAAGGTTATGGTGTTGGTGGTGAACATAATTTTTATTTTTCACATATGCTGAACTGTGTGTATGACTGCCGATATTGTTTTCTGCAGGGCATGTACCGTTCAGCCAACTATGTGCTGTTTGTCAACTATGAAGATTTTGAATGTGAGATCGATAAAACGATCGGTGCGGCAGGTGACGCAGAGTGCTGGTTTTTCTCCGGTTATGATTGTGACAGCCTTGCATTGGAGGGGTTATCCGGATTTGTAACACATTTTCTCAAATTCTTTGCCGAACGTCCTCGTGCTTATCTGGAACTTAGAACTAAAAGCACGCAGATCAACAGCCTGCGATCGCATGAAGCATTATCGAATGTCGTGGTCGCCTATAGTTTTACACCGCAGGCTATTTCTTCTGCGTTGGAGCATAAAGTTCCATCAGTCGAAAAACGAATTGCAGTATTGCAGGAATTGCAGCAGCTGGGTTGGCCGGTTGCGTTGCGTTTTGATCCGCTGATTTATTGCGAAAACTATCAGTTTTATTACAAAGAGCTGTTCGCACAGGTATTTGCGGTGCTGGACAGTCAAAAAATACACTCCGTTAGCCTGGGCCCGTTTCGTCTGCCAAAATCTTTCTACAATAATATTTCGCGCTTATATCCTGATGAGGCATTGTTCGCCGGTCCGTTGGCATTGAATAAAGGGATGGTGAGTTACCCTGAAGAGTTTGAGCAGGAAATGCTGACATTTTGTGAAAAAGAAATTTTGGAGCATGTTCCGGCTGAAATATTTTTTCCGTGTGTTGCAGTTTAACTATAACTTTCGTTAGTGCGCTATAACGAATGCTCAATACCGGGTAATTGAGATATTGGGCATAGTCTGTTTATTTGGCAGGTTTGGCTAAGCAGGCAATGGCGATACAGGGGATCAATAATATCCAGGCAAACAGTGGACCATCCGGTATCCCGGATGATACCGGTGTGCAGGCCAAGCGTTTATTCCAGGATCAATTTTCAAAACATCAGCTGCTGGCACAGGTGGTCGCACCGCCGGTCAGTGCACCGGTGACACCGGGTGGGGTAACGCCATTACAGCCGGTGCCGGTATTGCCAGACACCGGTTCCCCATTACAACCCTTCGGATCGAAGCCCACTGATTATGGTTTGACGCCGTATCAGGGTCCTGTGATCCGGATACCCACCCTGCCTGAACAGGGTCAGGGCAATGTGCAGGGGGCAGCTACACCGCAATTGAAAGGCCTGCTTAAGCAATTACCCAACAGCCTGCAGTCCGCGAAAACCGATATCGCAGCCTGGAATACAATGCTTGGGGAGATTGCATCCACGTTGCGGTTGGAGCACTTAAGCCCGGTAAAACAACTGCAACTGAATCAACAGGCTGATCGTCAGGGCGGTTTGAATGCCCGTTACGCGATCGGTTTACAAACCCGGATTGACGGGCCGGTGCTGGCGTTGACCGGTGAGTTGCAGGAGTTGGTTGCGTTTTTCTCCGTCAAAACCAACGCCGATCGCCTGGCGGGTATGCATACAAACACCGATGGTTTAAGCCTGGCAGGATTAAAGCAACGTTATGAACGCGCGGTTGCTGAACAGATGAAAATCACCGCATTAAATTACACCCGGCAGATATTAAAAACCCTGCAAGCCACTGCAACAGCTAATAGTAAAAGTTTTGCTGAACTGTATCCGGGTTTAAGCCTAAGCACGGTTGTTGATCGTTCAACAGCATTAAAAGACGGCTTTACAGTAAACAGGCAATCCAATCAAAACGGCGCGGGCCTGGATCAGCCGTATGTGTTTGGGTTTCAATACCCGGTGATCTTCAGCAATGGCAACACACAGAATGTGCCGGTGAATCTAATAGGCAAATTACAGGAACTGGGACCGTTTATTGCACAGGGCGGTTACAGTTGGTTGCTGGCTAACGGTTTGAAAGCTGATCAGCGCAGCGGTCTGACACCGGAAGGCCTGATAAAAAAATACCAGGCGGCAAATACCTTCGATCCAAATCAGCGGGATGCATATCAGGTCGGCGGCACGGTTGGACAGGAGCTGTCAACGGCAGTGACATTGCCGAGTGCAGAGGACAATAAAGAATCAACAGTTCAAACGACTTTGCCGTATGGCAGTGAGAAAGACCGGGTGGTTAGTGTTAAACCTGATAACAGTAATGACAAACAAAATACCAGTGTGATCGGTCTGCAACCAAAGCAGGCTGTGCAGCCGGTGAGTCCGCTGGAAAACAACGATAACACCGGGCCTATAAAAGCCAGTGATAATGCAGGTGTACCGCAAAGCGATCAACGCAACCCGGTTCAGGAAGCTGGGAAAACAGAAGATGTTGAAAGCAGCGCCAGCTCTGTTGAGCAGGCACAAGTTGACAGAATCAAACAGCTGATCATGGGCAGTGTGTTGGATCATGTTGTTTTTGTGCATGTGGGTAATTCTAAACCCGCATTATCTTCCGGGATGCTTGATATTTTATTGTATGCATCTGATCTGGAGAATAAGCTGATATTTACCGGTACATCGGCCAACGCGAAAGTGCGTAGGCTTTCAGGGGAGGAAAAACGGGGGATTATGCAAGAGGCCCTTGAGCTGATATCCGATAGGTCCGGAGCTTCTATAAATTTAGACCCTGAATGGCAACAGGGAATTGTGCCGACCCATTTTAATATTACTGAACGAGCCTTAAGTGAACTGGAGGATCGTATTGACTCTTTATCCTCTCCTCTTGCTACAACAGAAATTTTTAATGCTGAAAGAGAGCTTTTGTATGAAACGTTTAAGGGGCAAAACAATGTCATTAATATATTTAATATTGTGCAGCTTAAATTGATGTTTGATTTTTATAACCCGTTTGCGTTGCAAGATCCCGACTCTGAATTTCAGCAACAAAGGCAGGCATTAAACGATTTTATTGAGAACAGCCCATACCGGGATTCTTATCACAGTATGTATCAAACTTTTAAATCGATTGTCGTAAAAGCCAATGATTTATTGTTGAATAGCCCCAAAATAGGTTTTCATGAAAAAACCGATAATCTTAGAAATTTTTACAATGCGCATATTGGATTACTCATATTGGGTGATGAGGAAACCAATAATGCCGGGATATGGGCGGATAACACAGTCCCGGCTTCCAAAGCAATAAGCCTTGCTGATTATCCTGATTATTTTCAGCTCGATGAAGTGCAAGAGCGGGCGTTGCAACAGATCAGGGCAAACTTTTCCGATGGGAATGCGGATCAGGATATCAGGGATCTACTGTTGGAGGATCCAAAGTTAATTGCGGCGGTTCAGGCCGGCAGGGAAACCGAGCATAACCCGCTGCGTCTTTTAAATGGTTTTGCAGAGCATATCGTTAATCATGGTTTGTTAAGCCAGTATGAGAGCAAAAATAGTATCAGCAGTGAATATAGAACTATGGGATCTACATACAGTCAGTCTGAAACTCTCCAACGTATTTTAACTGATCAGAAAGTGTTACTCGATGCGGTTTTGAATTTTCTGTTGGCTGGGCTCGAAAATCAACCGGTAGAGCATGTTGCACTGCCCAAACAGATACAAAATATTTCCAGGTATTTTCAGCAACTGGCCGCACGGTTTGGTGATTCCGATCAGCAGGCGGAAGTTGTTGAACTGAGTTATCCGGAGAAAAAGCTGGCCAATTTGTATGTGTATAAAATACTAGCGGAAAAATATCAGCAACTGGTTACAGAAATTGTTGGGTCAATAAAAGAAAACCCTAATGATAAAATACTTAAACATGCCAAAATGCTGGAAAAGTATTTTGAAAGATTAAAAGAAGCTGTGGATTCCAGGTTTAAAGATGAGTATAAAGTTACGGATAATAATGACATCTATTTGCAGATAAAATCTTTATTGGATCCGGTGATTGAACAGCTGATTAAAAACAAATCCATCCCTGAATAATCTATTTTGAGTTTGTAAGAGTGATCCATTCAAAGATCTGTTGTATCACCGCTGCTTTCAACAATCCACTCGGTAATCAGTTCGGTCGGTGTGATATCGAAATAGATATTGGCCGGCTCCAGTGTATCGTAATTCGGTGGTTGCAGCTCGGCGGTGTCGACCGCTTCGAGTTCGATATTCTCCCGGGTTTGCTCGCTTTGTTTGAATGTTTCCGCGCAAACATAAAAGGGTATGCCGGTTTGTCTGGCTGCAAGCGCCAGCAACAGCGTACCGGCTTTATTGACGATTGAGCCATCGGCCAGCACGGTGTCTGCGCCAACCAGCGCGAAGTCGGCCTGTGTGGTAAACAGCCCTAGTTGTGCGTCGGTAATATAATGTGTTGGAATTTCCAGCTCGGCCAGTTTTTCCGCAAGCAGCTTGCCTTCATAACCGGGCCGGGATTCGGTAATAATTGCTTTGATCCTGTGTTCTCGCAGCAGTTCGAAGGATCTGATCACCGTGGAGCTCAGACTGTGGGTGATAATCGTGCTTTCCGGGGCAATCATGTTGACGACTTTTTCGGCGATACGGTCGACTGCTTCCCGGGATTGTTTGATCACCGCATGAGCGTGGTCGGCTGCAAACAGTCGTAGCTGCTCCATATTATCGTCTGCATCGATTTTTGTCAGGCTATCGGTCCAAACGGACAGCAGATTTTTTAACGGCGCCATACTGGGTCTGGCATTTTGCAGTTGCCCGGCGAATGCCGACAATTCACGGACCAACTCCTCACGGTCGGTGGCTTTGCAGATCATGCTGTAATCGGCCAGACATTGTAATGCACGCCGGGTCAGCTCGGCGGCGCCATGCTGGCGGTTCTCGATGATATCCTGCAGGCGGTCCTGCTTAAACGCTTCAGCGTCCATCGGAGTCAATGTCATGGCGTTTTGAATCTATGCGAAGGTGTCGATAATGGTGCCCAGTGTATCAAGATAGGCTTTGGCGGCTTTTGTGTTTGCCTGAACAGCGGTTTTATCGGTTTTCAGGTCGACCAGATTACGGGCCAGGTCCGCGTCTTTGGTTTCCGGCTTATTCGAGGAGGCAATTTCCTGCGCCGTTTGCTGTAAACCGCGCAGGCCCTGTTTGATGCCTGTCAGACTGGCTTGTGGAGCTGGTTTGATTTCCATAAAGCACGCTCTTCCGATATATCTGTAAGCAATATGTCGGCAGCTGGTCTGTATGCTTAAACCCGGCGATCTTTATTTGGATTTGGTTTTATTCTGATTGGCAAGCAATTTAAGCTGTAATGCGAGCAAGCGGTCCTGTAACACAGGCTGTGTGGCATAGGCGTCCAGATGCCCTTCGGTTGCGCTATCGAGTTTTTCCAGGCGTTCGCTGAACGGCGGATGTGTACTTAACAACAATGCCATCGTCGGTGAGTCGGCTTTGATACTGTCCAGCGTGGTCAGCACATCGAACAATGCATATGGGTCATAGCCGGCTCTGGCGGCGTAAACCACGCCTATCCGGTCGGCGTCGTATTCGTATTTGCGGTCCAGGCCGCGGGCATACAGCTGTGTGCCGGCATTAATCAGCTTGCCGAGTTTTTTCCGGTCACTTCTGCTTTTGTCTTTTGCCGAAGCCTGTAATGCATCGCCGAGCAGATCCATTCGTGCGCTTTTTTTCAATGCATTCAGGTGATGCTTTTCGTTCACATGGGCAATCTCATGACCGAGGACTCCGGCCAGCTCGGCCTCGCTGTTTAAGGTTGCAAACAGCCCGTGCGTCAGGATGATATAACCGCCCGGTGCGGCAAATGCGTTTACATTGTCGGATTTGATCACGCCAAAGCGCCAGGGCAGGTCGGGTCTTTCGGATTGTTGCGCAACCCACATGCCGACGCGGTTTACATAGCGTTGTAACTCAGGGTCATCGACCAGTGGTGCGGCGCCAAGCAGGTTGGAGGTGATCAGCCCGCCGATTTCAACCTCTTCTTTTACGGATATTTTTCCGGTTGCGCGTTTTATCTTGGTTGCGGTCTCTTTGATTTTGCCAAAGTCGAAATTTAGCGCGGCGACCCCCGACGGTAATAACAGTGCGAACAGCAATGTGATGCAGATCCGGGTTTGTTTGTTAATGGTGTTCAACATAGCAGCTTATTTCTTTTTGCCGGGCTTGGGTAATTTCGCGATCTGCCGGCTTTGCAGCCCGCCCAGTTCTGCAAATTTTTTCGCAGTTTTTTTGCTGATTGCAAAGCTATCCATTTTTTGCAGCTCTTGTGGATTGGGTTTGGCCGTCTTTAAATCTTTTTCACTGAGTCCGCGTACACCAATCGTTGCAACAACATCATCGGATCCGGTATTCGATGAACGCCGGCCGAACAGCCCGGTTGCGCGACGCGACAGATTCGTCAGGCCGGACAATACGCCGCCTTTGGATTTTTTGCGTTTGGCGGTGCTGCCGCCGGTTCCGGATTTAATGTTTGCACGCACCTGATAGGTTCTTACCCAACCCTGTAAGCCGTCTTCCGATTTTACGTTGACCTGTTGCCAGCCGCCTTTACGGCCGGCAAGCTGAATCTGGGTGCCGGTAGGGAGTGTTGACAGGGTTTTACTGGAAAAAGACGATGTTTGTTTCAGACTCGCGGCGCGGACGATGATACCTTCTTCGGCCGGTAGAGTGTCGGGGAAAAGCAGGAGTGTTACAACGAAAATGATAAGCAGTTTGTGCATTGCGAGTCCTGTCGGTTTGGCACTTTCCTGAGCATCTATCTGATTGCCGAGTTTAGCATGCACCACGGTGATCGCAATCTTATTTACTGCTCAACAGGCTTTTTCTGGCGTTCAATCACTGCGCCCAGATGTTTTTGTTTGCGCTGTTTTGCAAGCTGCATCTGTTTGTGCCGTTCGGTTGCGCCGGCGACCTGGGCTGCGCTGCGTTTGCCGTAACAATGTGGGCAGGAGACACCAGGACGGTATTGCTCTGAGGCTTTGTCTTCAATTGAGATCGGGTGTCGGCACGCATGACACTGCTCGTAACTGCCTTCAGCCAGACCATGATCAACTGCAACGCGGTCGTCGAAAACAAAGCACTCGCCGTTCCACAGGCTGTCTTCGGATTTTATTTTTTCGAGATATTTAAGGATGCCGCCGCGCAAATGATAGACTTCTTCAAAACCGCGACTCAGCATATAGGCGGATGCTTTTTCACAGCGAATGCCGCCGGTGCAAAACATCGCGATTTTTTTATGTGTTCCGGGGTTCAGGTTTTTTTCGACATAGTCCGGAAATTCGCGGAAGCTGTCGGTTTGTGGGTTTTGTGCATTTTCGAAAGTACCGATATCGCACTCGTAACGATTGCGTGTATCGATCAGCAATACTTCCGGGTCGGAAATCAGTGTGTTCCAGTCTTCCGGCTCCACATAGGTGCCGGCTTTCTCGGCGGGGCTGATGTCGGGCACGCCCATCGTGACGATTTCTTTTTTAAGTCTGACTTTCATCCGGAGAAAAGGGATTTTATCGGTATAGGATTCTTTATGTGTCAGATCAGAAAGGCGTGGATCGGTGCGCAGTGTTGCAAGCAACGCATCGATGGCGTCCCGGCTGCCGGCAATCGTGCCGTTGATGCCTTCCCGCGCAAGCAGAATGGTGCCTTTGACAGCGTATTGTTCGCAGTGTTTTAGCAGCTCTGGCTGTATTTCGCGATAGTCCTCGAGTTCAACAAATTTGTAGAGTGCTGCGACAACGATTTTAGAATTATCAGGGTCTTTTTCCATCGCGTTAGTATACGGTGATTTGTGATGCTTGTCCGTGGGCTTGCGTCGGGTGGAAGATTTTCTACTATGGACCGGCTACACTAGCGGCTTTTGATCTTTGCCTGGAGAGTCTATGAAAATTCTGGTTATCGGTGGTGGCGGGCGCGAACATGCGCTGGCCTGGAAGCTCGCACAGTCGGATTTGGCAGACAAGGTGTTTGTCGCGCCGGGAAATGCCGGTACCGCGCAGGAGCCGGGTATTGAGAATGTCGAGATAGCTGCCACTGACATCAATGCGCTTTGTGAATTTGCAATGACCCACGCGGTTGATTTGACCGTGGTTGGGCCAGAAGCGCCATTGGTTGCCGGTGTTGTGGATACTTTTCAGGCAGCCGGTCTGAAAATTTTTGGCCCGACCCAAGCGGCCGCACAGTTGGAGGGCTCAAAAGCCTTTAGTAAAGATTTTCTGGCACGCCATCATATTCCGACCGCTGCATATGAAACATTTACTGAGATTCAGCCGGCGATTGATTATATCAGGGAGAATGGGGCACCGATTGTCGTCAAGGCTGACGGCCTGGCCGCGGGTAAGGGTGTTATTCTTGCGCAAACAGAGGCTGAGGCGATAGCCGCAGTACAGGATATGCTGGCCGGCAATGCGTTTGGTGAAGCCGGCCACCGGGTGGTGTTGGAAGAGTTTCTGCAGGGCGAGGAGGCAAGTTTTATTGTGATGGTTGACGGCAGTCATGCATTGCCGATGGCCAGCTCACAGGATCATAAGGCACGTGATGAGGGTGATACCGGTCCCAACACCGGTGGGATGGGGGCATACTCACCGGCGCCGGTGGTCAGTGCTGAGATGCATGCGCGGATTATGCATGAGGTTATCCGGCCGACCATCGATGGTATGGCCGCTGAGGGTATGCCGTATACCGGATTTTTATATGCGGGTGTAATGATTGATGCTGACGGTGTACCGAAGGTTTTGGAATTTAACTGCCGCTTTGGGGATCCTGAAACCCAACCGATCATGTTGCGTCTGCAATCAGATCTCGTTGAGCTTTGTATGGCCGGGGTAAATGGCGAGCTTAATGGTCTGGATACACATTGGGATACACGTTGCGCATTGGGAGTGGTGCTGGCGGCCGGTGGTTATCCGGGGCAGTATGAAAAAGGTGTGGTCATTAACGGCCTGGATGCGGATTCAGCTGCGGATATAAAAATTTTTCATGCCGGCACCCGGCAACAGCGGGAGAACGTGGTAACCAGCGGCGGACGGGTTTTGTGTGTAACCGCGCTCGGTGAGACAGTGCATGCTGCGCAGTCTGCGGCATATGCCGCGGTAGATCAAATACACTGGGACAATATGTATTGTCGTCGCGATATTGGCCATCGTGCGATTAACCGTGAACAGGGTTAATCACTTGGGTTCTAGAACCTATTTCAAAATTAAACGAGCGCAGATGAGATGAGGCAAAAGTGAGTGAAAAAGCGGAGTTTATATGGAATAAATGAGCATTTTGAACGAACTTTTAACGAAGTATCAACAAGTGCAGTAATTTTGAGATAGGTTCTAGTATGCGGCATATGTTTAGGTTTGCCATTAGTGTTACAGTGCTTGCAATATTGCTTACACTGAATATAAGCATTGCGGCGCCGGATCTTGATTTGCAGCGGGTGTTTCCGGAACAGCGGTTTGAGCGGCCGCTGTTAATGTTGCAGCATAGTGATGACGATCGTCATTGGTATGTGCTGGAGCAGCGCGGTGTGGTTTATCGTATTGGGGGTGAGGGCCGTACAACCCTGGTTGATCTGACACAGTTTTACCGCTTGAGCACTTGTGGTGAATGTGGTTTGCTTGGTATGGCGTTTCACCCGAAGTTTGCGACTAACGGTTATATTTATTTGTCGTTTACCGAAAAAACCGCTGCCGGCATGGTCTCGTTTGTTGCCCGTTTTAAAAGCAATGATAATGGTGTCAGTCTGATGCGTGACAAAAACGCCGGTGAGGCTTTATTGCGCAAAAATATTATTCAGGTAAAACAACCTTATTCGAATCATAATGGCGGGCATATTGCGTTTGGCCCGGATGGTTTTCTTTATTTCGGTTTGGGCGATGGCGGGGCGGCGAATGATCCGCCGGGGCACGGACAAAATACCAAGACTCTGCTGGGTTCGATGTTGAGACTCACCGATGAAGGCTTGCCGGCACCAGGCAACCGGTTTGTCAAAGGTGGCAGAGCCGAGATATTTGCTTATGGTTTGCGTAACCCGTGGCGCTGGAGCTTTGACCGTAAAACCGGGCGCTTGTGGGCCGGTGATGTCGGGCAGAATCGATATGAGGAAATTAATATTCTGGAAAATGGCGGCAACTTCGGCTGGCGTTGTTATGAAGGTTTGCATCGAACCCGGAATCGTTGCTCACTCGAGTCGAAAAAATTTATTAAACCGGTTGCAGAGTATGATCATAGTGAAGGCATTTCAGTTACCGGCGGTTATGTATATCGCGGCAAACGTATTGCAGCTTTGCAGGGTGTGTATCTGTTCGGTGATTATGGCTCCGGCCGCATCTGGGGTCTGAGCCTCAGTACTGCAGGTGCATATAAACGCAGTTTGCTGATGACCAACGGTTTAAATATCGCGTCGTTTGCCGAAGGTAATGATGGTGAACTGTATGTGGTGGACTACCGGGGTGGTTTATATGCTATTCGGGGTAAAGCAAAATCACCGCTTCATTGAGTCGAAAAAGTCAGAGTTGGTTTTTGTGCCCTGCATTTTGTTGAGCATAAATTCGATTGCTTCCAACTCATCCATGGAATGCAGTACTTTGCGCAGCACCCACATTTTCTGCAGTTCGTCTGGATCGGTAAGCAGTTCTTCACGGCGGGTGCCGGAGCGATTGATATTGATCGCCGGGAATGTCCTTTTTTCCGCAATGCGCCGGTCCAGATGAATTTCCATATTGCCCGTGCCTTTAAATTCCTCGTAGATCACCTCATCCATTTTTGAGCCGGTATCAATCAGCGCGGATGCGATAATCGTCAGGCTGCCGCCTTCTTCAATATTCCGGGCCGCACCAAAAAACCGTTTCGGCCGTTGCAGGGCATTGGCATCGACACCGCCGGTGAGTACTTTACCGGAGGAGGGCACCACGGTGTTATACGCGCGGGCCAGTCGGGTAATGGAGTCCAGCAGGATCACCACGTCTTTTTTATGTTCCACCAGGCGTTTGGCTTTTTCGATCACCATCTCCGCAACCTGCACATGCCGGGAAGCGGGTTCATCAAACGTACTGGAAACCACTTCGCCCTGAACCATGCGGGTCATTTCGGTCACTTCTTCCGGGCGTTCATCGATCAATAGAACCATCAGATAACATTCCGGATGGTTCGCTGCGATGCTTTGTGCAATGTTTTGCAGCATTATGGTTTTACCCGCTTTCGGCGGTGAAACCAGCAGGCCGCGCTGGCCTTTGCCGATTGGGGCAACAATATCGATGATCCGTGCGGTGATATCCTCTTTACTGCCGTTACCCCGTTCCAGGGTCATACGGTCGTCTGCGTGCAGCGGTGTGAGGTTTTCGAATAAAACTTTACTGCGGGAGTTGTCCGGCTGTTCGAAATTGATTTGATCGACTTTCAGTAATGCAAAATACCGTTCGGCTTCTTTCGGTGGTCGAATTTTTCCTGAAATAGTATCGCCGGTACGTAGATTGAACCGTCTGATCTGGCTGGGTGATACGTAGATATCGTCAGGGCCGGCCAGATATGAACTGTCTGCGGAGCGTAAAAAACCAAAACCATCCTGTAGGATTTCCAAAACACCCGCACCGAATATGTCTTCGCCGTTTTTGGCGTGTGCTTTCAGGATTGAGAAAATGACGTCCTGTTTGCGAGAGCGGGCTACATTCTGAATCTTCAGAGTTTCCGCAAGGTTAATAAGTTCGTTAACGGGTTTTTGTTTAAGTTCGGTTAGATGCATAGCAGTAGTTAAAGGGACAAGAATGATTGATACGGAAAAACCTGTGTGATCCTTGATGAATCCAAGGAAGCCATTAAGGGTTTGTTTTATGTTTGAGTTAAGGGTCCTTGGGGTGTGAGCTGGACGACCGCTTGAATTAATTATTTTCTAATACTAGTGGGACGCAACGATACCACTATCTTAGGGCGGAGTCCAGCCCGCATGGCATTAAGAATTTTGAGTTATATCGAAATTGGATCTGTTTTCCGCGAGTGTCAATTTTTTGGCTGTCAGGTCAGTACCTGGCTTTTTCTATGTATCACAAATTGCTGTCCAGAAATGCGGCCAGTTGTGATTTTGACAAAGCGCCGACTTTGGTTGCCTGTACGTTGCCGTCTTTAAACAGCATCAGCGTTGGAATGCCGCGAATACCATACTTGGGTGGTGTATCGGTATTTTCATCAATATTGAGTTTGGCGATTTTCAGCTTGCCAGCGTAATCTGCGGAAATTTCGTCCAGAATCGGGGCGATCATTTTGCAGGGGCCGCACCATTCAGCCCAATAATCGACTAGTACAGGCGCATCCGACTGGATGACTTCCTCCTCAAAACTTGCGTCAGTGACATGCAAAATATTATTACTGCTCACGCTTAGATCGCCTCCAATGGTTAAAGTCATAATGTGTTTATACCGTGCGGCCAAATCGCTTGTCCAGGATTTTCGGAAATGGCTGTGACGGGCATTAGTTACTACTTATAGGTGCAGATTGCAGAATATCAAGTCTTCCGCACTTAATATTATCCATTTTTATCGTGAACCTATGAGTTTCTGCGGTCATTGGGCGTTTGGGCTCAAGGGCAAATATGGTCGCCGCCGAGCCAGTCCAGAAGAGTGAGCGGGCGTTTTTGGGTTTGGGCTGGTCAGCCAAATAGGTGGTTTTCAGCCATTCCTAAACAATGTTAAGGTTCGCCCTCGCCGCTTTTGGCACAAACAGTCTGGCAGGTGTGCAAAAAATGACCATGGGATCAATATTGGTAACCGGCGGGGCCGGTTATATCGGCAGTCATGTTATCAGGCAGCTCGGGGAAGCCGGTGCTGATGTAACGGTACTGGACAATTTGTCGACCGGTTTTGCGGATTCTGTGCTTTTCGGGGAGCTGGTTACCGGTGATACCGGTGATATGGCGCTGGTAAGCCGTTTGCTGAAGGAACGGAATATTGATTCGGTTATTCATTTTGCGGCACATACAGTGGTACCGGAGTCGGTCGCCGATCCGTTGAAATATTATCGTAACAACACATGCTGCACACGAAATCTGCTGGAGTGTTGTAAGCAGGCAGGAGTGAAGAATTTTATTTTTTCATCCACTGCAGCGGTATACGGCATTCCCGAGGATGGTAAAGCTTCTGAGGATACTCCGCTCAACCCGATAAACCCTTATGGTATGTCGAAATTAATGACTGAGTGGATGCTGCGTGACTTGTCAGCTGCCGGTGGTATTAATTATGTGGCTTTACGTTATTTCAATGTGGCCGGTTGTGATGTGCAGGGCAGAATAGGCCAGTCGACGAAAAACGCCACTCTGCTGATAAAAGTTGCCTGTGAAGCGGCACTGGGTAAACGCCCACATATTTCAATTTTTGGAACCGACTATCCGACAGCCGACGGCACCGGGGTTCGCGATTATATTCATGTTGAGGATCTTGCCGATGCGCACCTCAAAGCGCTGACATATCTGCGTGATCGCGGTGAATCAGTGGTTTTGAACTGCGGTTATGGACATGGTTACAGTGTGCGCGAAGTATTACGGATGGTTGAGGAAGTGCACGGGCAGAAGCTTACGATTCGTGAGGAGCCAAGGCGTGCGGGTGACCCTCCAAGCCTGATTGCAATTGCGGACAAAGTCAAAAACGTACTGGGTTGGGAGCCGCGTTATGATAACTTGCGCCAAATTGTTGAAACCTCATTGAGCTGGGAGCAAAAACTGATGGCCGGGCGCCAGAGGCAATGAGCGACCCAAAGAAAAAGTATATTGTTCGTTTTGCTGATTCTGTTGCCGAAAAGCCGGTTGTACTGAGTTTGTGGGAGTCAGGGTTTGAGCATGTGGAAGACCTTGCCACAAGGTATGACTGGTTGTATTTAAATAATCCGGCAGGACAAGGGTATGTGTACAGTCTTGATCATACCGAATCAGAAAAAACAGTCGGTGCTGTCGGGTTGGCTATTCGAAAGTGGAGAATCGGACAACAATACATTAATGCCGGCATTATGGCGGACCTGGTGGTTGATTTTGAACACCGTTCATTGGGACCGGCGATTAAATTACACAACAACAGTATTGATCAGAGTCTGGAGTCCCTGGATTTGGTCTACGGGTTTCCGAACTCCAAGTCAGCTGCATTGGCAAAATTCGCCAAGTTCCAGATGACCGCGGATATCGTGCGCTATGCGAAGCCATTGCGGTTTTATTCCTATCTGAGAAAAAGACTGCCCGGCTTTTTGGCGGCTCCGGCAGCATTTGTGATCGACGGCTGTGTGAAACTGCTAATGCACAGCCGGTTATTTTTTGCGCGTTTAAAGTGGGGTTTTGAGTCAGAAACCGGGCTGGACCGGCGTTTTGATCAATTATGGTCTTCAACAGACACGGCCGGCCATATTATAGGTCAACGGGATTCGGCATTTTTAAAGTGGCGTTTTCTGCAAAGCACAATAAGAGACTTTAAGGTTTTCACTATTGTAAATAAACAAACCCAGCAGCTTGACGGCTACATTGTCTATTATCTTGAAAAAGATAACTGGGCGGTTATCTCGGATTTTTTTGCCCGGGACTTCGGTGCCACACTTAAAGCGTTGTTTTTATTTTTTGAGAAACAAATGCGGGAGATTGATTGCAAGGCAGTGTCCCTGACGTGTTACGGCTCTGAGGAAGTGGTGCGGTCGATTATGCAATCTGGTTTCAAACCTCGCGAGACAAACAAGTTTTCCTGTAAGTGGACCGACCGGTTTTATCAAATAAAAAGCGATAATAACTGGTACTTCACACCAGCAGATAACGATATTTAATAAATTTGATGTGCACCTTTCGGTAGTTTCCATGGATAGCAGTTTCCAAACAGTTAAGGCCGCAGATGGTTATCCGTTACAGGTGCGGGTATGGCAGGCTGCCGAGCCTCGGGCCACATTGCTGATGTTGCACGGGGTGGTCAGTCACTCGCTATGGCTTGAACCGCTGGCAGTGCCGTTGGCTGAAAAAGGTATCACGGTAATTTGTCCTGACCGTCGCGGCGCCGGTGCAAACCGTGATGCACGCGGCGATGCTCCGGATCAACAGACGTTGCTCGAAGATGTCGAGCGGGTCAGGCAGCATTTCGCAACTGCACAGGCCATGCATTTATGCGGTTTTTGCTGGGGTTCGAATTATGCAATTAACTACGCGCTGAAATTTCCGGGGAATATGCGCTCACTCGCATTGCTGGCGCCGGCAGTGTTTGCAGCCGAAAATTTGCGTGAGGCAGAGCTTAATATCAGTGATGTTGCCGAGGCCACTGAAGTGCCGATTGTACCGCTGGATGGCTTTACGCGTGGCCCCGCGTATAAAGGTTTTATTTTGCCTGACTCTTCGAGAGTTACGCATGTATCGCCGCGCTTTAACGGTATCATGCAGGGATTCTCGCAAATGATTGGTATCAAATTACTGAAATTGCCGTTGCCTTTGCTGATGGTGCTGGCCGAGCAGGACCGCATGACAGACAATGAAACCACCGCCCGGGTTTTTAACCGGTTTAAAACAGAGCCCAAGCATTTGGAGTATGTGCCCGGTGAGCATGGTGTGCAATTTGATGCGCCTGTGCAGACGGCTGATGCACTGCTTGCATGGTTGGACCGGTTCAACGGCGAAACAGGGGCATAACTGAAGGATACAAATGATGCGCTGATTTATCAGCTGGTGTATGCTAGCGCCTGCCGTGGGAATGGCAAGAAAAATCGCAAAAATCGTATAGTTTTCCGACACTTCCGTCTAACAATATCAGCATTGGACTATCATCATGAATGCTCAGCTAAGAGACCAATTCACGCAGTGGTGTAGAGATTCGGTATTCACCCCGGATATGATTCAGGCCACATTAATACTCAATCGTGCTGTCGATGCACATCTGATACAGCTTTACCGCTCATTGGGAATGGCTGATTTGCTATCGGAGTTTAGTAATGCCGCGACAGTAACTGCTCAGCTCGGGTTTGAAACGTCTTCGGATGTGGTGCTGGAGGGGCTGTTGTTGCGTCTTGCGGACCGCCGGGGTTTTGTTGAAGTGCAGGAATCCGGTGGGGAAACATTATTTCGAAACAAACAAACGCCTGAGGATGCATCAGCTGAGTTGCAAAAAGCGCATGATGAGATGCATGAGTTGGGTGGCGAATTTATAACCGCGCTGGAGTTTTTGGATTTTGGTGCAGAGCAGTTTGTACGCTCATTGAAAGACGAGCCGGACTTCATGGATCAAGTGCTGACCGGCAAAATAAAAGATTATTCCGAGACCTGGTTTCGTGCGACCAATGTTGATCCGTTGCAGGATGTGCATGGCATTATGGGAGCGAAAGCAGTGAATGATCTTTTCCCCGGTGGCACGATTTTGGAGGTTGGCGGTGGTACCGGTAATGGGATTCGGAATATCCTGGGTTGCTTACGTGATAACGATAACCTGGGCCGTTTGGAGAAATTTATTTTTACCGATATCAGTATGCAATTCATCATGGGCACCCGGCATAAAATCCGCCCGGAGTTTCCTGATGTGAAAACTGAGTGGCGGCATTTGGACATTAACGGTTTGTTTGCCGATCAAAAAATCCAGCCCGGTACGGCGGATTTGGTCTATGGTGTTAATGCGGCACATATTGCCAAGCATACCGTTAAGTTTATTGAGCAGTGTAAACAAACACTAAAGCCGGGCGGTTATGTTGTGTTTTCTGAACGTGTGCGTATGAAAGACCGTGAGATGGCACCGCGGGAAATTGTTCTGAATTTATCAAAGTATCACCGCACTGCAGCAATACGCGATCCGGAGTTCAGACCGGCGCATGCTTATCTTTCAACAGACAACTGGTTGCGCGCGTTTGAGTTGGCCGGCTTTAGTAATGTATCTATATGGCCGGATATGGATGCAATGGCGGAGAGTTTTCCGGATCAATATGCCGCCGTAATCGTGGCACAGGTATAAGTTATGGCGAATATAAAGCGTTACAGTACTGATGTGTTGGTTGTAGGCGGTGGTGGTGCTGCGACTGCAGCGACGATTGCTGCGCATGAGGGCGGGGCAAAAACCATGCTGGCGGTAAAAGGGCAGTTTGGTGTGCCGGGTGTTCGTGGTTCCGGTGCAACTTCAAACCCGATTGGTGATTTCTGGACCATTCGTACGGTCGGGCCGAAAGGTGGTTTTTTTAACCCGCCGGAAACCGTGTTACAGGATATGCTGCAGACCGGTTTGGGGATGGCTGACCCGAAACTCTGTAATATTTTTGTTGATGAGGTCTCGGACGCGATTAAACGTCTGCACAGTATGGGTATGAAGTTTCAAAGCCGTGTACTGGCGACGATGCCGGCTGAGGACAAGGGTAAGACCAATAATATTGTCGCAGTGCAGAAGGCAATCATAGAACAGACCGACACCCAGGTGCTTGAGCATGCAAATCTGACGGACATCATTGTTAAAGACGGCTGTTGTGCCGGTGCAGTCGGTGTGGATGACGAGGGCGAACCGTTTGTTGTTGAGGCTGGTGCAGTGGTGATTGCAACCGGCGGTGTAGGCCAGTTATTCCAGTACAGTTTTAATCCACCGGGCAATACCGGTGACGGCTATGCAATGGCGTTACGGGCCGGTGCCGAACTTTTTAATATGGAGTTTATGCAACAGGGGCTGGCGACCACCTGGCCGCATCAGGGCATTGTGATGCTGTATGAAATGGAAGAGCCCTACAAAATGTTCAATAAGCATGGTCAGGCGTTTTTACAAAACTATTTACCGGACGGGGTGAGCATCAAAGAGGTTTGCGATTTAAAAGCCAATCACTGGCCGATCAGTTGCCGTGACGCTTCTTTGTATCTTGATATCGCGATTAAAGCCGAAGCAATGGCAGGAAGAGGTACCGAGCATGATGCGGTTTTCCTGGACCTGTCGAATGCCGAACGCGGATTTTTGCCTGAGTTATTTCCGGGCTTTATGTTAGAGAAAGGGATCGATATTAAAACGGATCTGGTGCAGATTCAGAATCATCATCACACCAGCAACGGTGGGATACGAATTGATGAGCATGGTCAGTCTACGGTACAGGGCCTGTTTGCGGTCGGTGAAGCGGCCGGCTGGCAGGGTGCCGATCGCCTGGGTGGCACGATGCTGGGCGGTTCTCAGGTATTTGGCTGGCGTGCCGGCAGCAAGGCGGCTGAATTGCTTAAAACCCCTGGCGGCTCGACGATCGCTGAAGCGCAGCTGGAACCGCTGCTGGAGCCGTTGCAACGCATGCGTGAGACAAAAGGGCGTCACACGGTGACTGAACTGCATAAAGCACTGCAGCGAAAGATGTGGGAAACATTAACGGTTGAAAAGGATGCCGACTCGCTGAATGAAGCCAGGCAGTTTATCTATCAAAGCCGTGATCAGCTTGATAATGATCTTGGTATTACCGGGCCGCTGGATTATGCGTTGGCTTTTGAATTAAAAAATATGCTGGATGTCGGTGAAATTATCACCGAGGCGGCTGATATGCGCACCGAAAGCCGGGGCGCACATTACCGGTCCGATTATCCGGAGCGTGATGATAAAAACTGGCTGACCAATATATTTGTCTGTCGCAAAAACCAAAAGCTTGATTTGCGTAAGCAGTGGGTATGTGAGGACAGCGGCTGGATTGATCAGGAAGGCGATGTGCGGATCAAGCCATGGGGCTGATGAATATCGCGCAGACCATTTTAAGGTGTAGAAAAACATGAGTGATTCCAAGAACAGTGAAAAATTGGTATTTGTAACCGGCGGCGGGCGGGGTATTGGTCGCGCCACCTGTTTTCGTCTTGCCGAGGAGGGTTATAAACTGGCGGTTGCAGCCCGCTCTGAGTCCGAGTTGGATGAGGTCGTCGACACGATTACCGCTAAAGGCGGCAGTGTGGACCGCTATGCGTTTGATATTTCCGATGAGAAAACCGCAGCACAGGCGGTAAAAGATATTATCGCCAAACATGGGCGTATCGATGCGTTGGTTAACAGTGCGGGCACCAGTTATGTCGGCCCGGTCGTGATGAGCAATATTGCCAAATGTGAGGAAGTGTTGCGAGTGAACCTGCTTGGCGCGTTGATCATATCCAAAGCCGTGTTGCGGCCGATGATTCGTGCCCGTAGCGGCAGAATTGTGCATATCGGCTCAATCTCCGGACAAATCGGTGCGCCTTATAATGCAGTGTACGCTGCGTCAAAAGCGGGAGTTGCCGGTTTGGTGAAATCTATCGCGCTGGAGGTTGCAGCCACAGGCATCACCGTGAATGGCGTGCAGCCGGGTACTGTTCGCACCGAACTGTTTAATCAGACCCATGGTGCACGTGCGAAGATTAAAGGGATTACCATCGAAGAACAGGAACAGCAGCTTATCGAAGAAAATCCACAGCGCCGTCTGGTGGTGCCGCAGGAAATTGCGGCTGCGGTTGCTTATTTGCTTTCTGACGGTGCGGCTTCGGTTAATGGTCAGTTACTGACAGTCGATGGTGGACGCTCGATTATCTAGAATCCAGTTGAGTCTGAGAAAAGCGATTCCTGGAATTTTTCAGGAATGGTTGCCAAAAAGCGTGGTTTTTGATGGCCTTGCATTCGCTGATGCTTATGTTGGCGCAACGACCAGGAAGTAGCATCATAAAATATGGGTTTTTGTGCGCAGGGTAGGTGCGGGCGCTTAGCATTCGGGTACGTCCGCAACGCCGCCAGCGGACGAAAAGACCATTTTACACTCATTCAAAAAAAAGACCCCTCACAAGGAGGGGTCGGATATAGCCAAGTTAGCTATCTAGTGTATGTAGTGTAGGTCAATAATAACAATTAACACGGTAAAGGCCAATACAGCTTTCGGAGGCCGCCTATTACTTTTGGTAAAGCTGTTCATTTCGTATTTTATTTCTCATTCTATGGCAGTGGCATCTTTACCGTGATTGATGTTCCTTCTTCCGGCGGTGAGAGTATCTGAATTTTTGCTCCAATGAGCCGGGCGCGTTCATGCATGCCGATCAGTCCAACTGAATCTTCGCTGTTGAGCTTTTCCAAAGGTATGCCGGTACCGTTATCCCTGATTTGCATGACCAGGTTATTGTTCTCGCATTCCAGGCGCACGAATATTTTCGATGCTGATGAATGACGAATGATATTGGTCAGCGTTTCCTGAAAAATCTGAAACAGATGTGCTTCGGTATCAGCATCGAGGTTTAGATTCGTTTTTTCTATTGAAGTGGAGCACTGGCATTCAGCACGTTGATGAAATTTGGCCAGTTGCTGTTTGACCGCATCCTGTAAACTGAATTCCGGTTTGGCAGGCTGGCGCATTTGCAGAGCGAGCTCACGCACGTATAGCATCGTATCGGAGATGGTTTTGGACATACCCTGCATGCAGGTATTCATATTGTCGGTGACTGCGGGAAGCTTGCGGGTCAGCCAGTCCAGATCCAATTTAATTGTAGTGAGCGCCTGAGAAAGGTGGTCGTGCAGCTCACGTGACAGTGCTTTTCGTTCTTCTTCAGGTATATGCAGAGACGTTTCCACTTGTCGGGTGGTGGAGTTATTCTCGGCAAATGGCGTTGTGCTCTTTTGTATAGAGCCGGTAATTTTAATCATACCTTCCGGGCCGTAGTTTATATATGCACGATCGAGAATATTTATATAGTCACCATTACCGTGACGAAAGCGGTACTGCATTGACCAGACAGGTTGATTTTTTTGCACGCATTCCAGCAATGAATTTGAAACATTTTGCCAGTCAGAGGGGTGAATATTGGCGAGCCACCAGGCGGCTTCCTGATGTACGGATCGGGCATTGTATCCGAGCACATCGACAACGTTTTCGCTGCACCAAATTTGTTCCCCATTAATACCACGTTCATAGAGGATACTGTCCGTGGCCTGTGAGAGGCCCTGAAAGTGTTTTCGTTTTGCCCGTTTTATTGCCAGGGACACCTGATGTTCTCCGGAGAGTTTGGCGCTAATCAGGTTTGCGGTTTTCACCAGAAAATCCAGTACTTCTGTATTCCATATGCGGCGGAAGCGGCATTCCTCAAGCCCCAGTACTCCCCACCAGATACCGTCAACGAAGATTGGTATCAATGCAAATGACTGGATCTGTAATCTAGAGAAACAATATTGCTCAGGTTCGGTAAGCTCGTTAAGTTGTGCACAATACGGTTTTTCGTCGGCAAGAATTCTCCGCCAGCTTTGAAAGCTTGTGCCGGCATCGGTGAGTTTTTGCCAGTTGGTACTTTCCGCTACAGGTTCAATATCATAATCACAGCATTCGGTAATGCGTTTTAGGGAGATAGCTCCGTCTTTTTTGTGTACATTCTTGCCGATGTAAATGCGGCTGATGTTTAAAGCGCTGCGAATATGCTCCAGTGCGGCATAAGAAGCACTTTCCAGTGTGTAGGCATTCAGTAAAGTCAGTGATGTGGATTGCAGTATTCGTTCAAGCTGGTGATGATCTGTATGATTTTGCAGGTTTGCCGGTTCAAGAGTTATAAATGCGCCGGCAGGGTTATGGTTTGAATTGATATTGACAGCATTGCTTCTATCCATGGTGGCAACCTTTATCAAAGTTATTTTTTGTCTGGAAACTCTCTGCGTAAAACAGAGTTTCCGTGGGTCATGAGACGCAGCTAGAGTATTGCTTCGTGGCGGTGATGAAGCACGAAATATGCCACGGAACAACACGCGGCAAACTTAACGGAAAGTACAAGCCCTAAAAGGATCAGCCAACAAATTGACTGTGTTATCAAACTCCGTGTACGGGTATTTGACGTTGCCAGCTTTTTGTTATCGGCTTCGCGGAGTGCGTAAATCGATCTCGGATATCCACTCCACTTGAATATAGCTCAGGCGTCGATCCGGAGAAACTCTTCTGTCCTGGGTAACCAGACAGCCGTTGCTGTCGTAAAAAGGAAACCTGGGCTTTACAAAGTTTGTTCTTCGGTCCTCGCGTTTGCGTCTTTCAAAGGAGTGTTTTACTTGCATGTCCATTGCCTGCCATTGGTCAAGTTCCGCTATCCTGTCGGCTTGAAGAGAAGAAACTTTAAATCGATCTGATCTAAAGACAGTGACGCATGGTAATTGATTGACGTTAAGGAAAATGTGAATAAAGTCTCGGAATTAGACAGTTTATGTATTGAGCTTTTGAAAAAGCCTGCTCGGGTTTTACAGGGCGTATATTGCGTTTCTGTGCTTTGAAATTGTTACAAAAAAATGAAAAATACCTATGCGTGCTGTAAAGAGCCTGTGGTTTAACAGGCTCTTTAATTATGTTGTCGCAATCAGTTGCTGAGCGCGTATTTGTTTTGAGTGATTGTCAGCCAGTCCAGCAGAATATGGCCAACCTCGGCCAATATGCTTTCATTTGGGCCGTTTTCTTCCTGCTGTTCTTCATTGCTTTCCAGCTCGGCAAAGTCTTTGAAAGGTTTTAGCCCCTTTGAATTTCGACGCTTGTTTTCCATCATTAGCAGGCGCTGTTCAGACTGCTCCCGCTCACTGGTTCTTTGGGTTTCATTGAGCGAGATACGTTCTTTGTTTCGACTTTCTTCAAGCAGCGCGATACGTTCAAGCATATAGTCAAAATCAGGATGATCGACTATGCGTTGCTCATGTTGTTTTTTAAGCAGCTCAATAACCGGTTGCAGATCATTTAGCCGGGTATAGCGGGCCGGCGATATCCGGTCCCACGGCAGTGCTTCAGGCAGAGTGTTTTCACCTATCTCTTCATTGTTCAGCAATTCCGGCAGCAGAATATCGGGTATGATCCCACGCGCCTGGGTGCTGTCACCTGAAACCCGGTAAAACTTGGCCTGGGTGTATTTGATCTGTCCCGGCTCCAACGGGTTGATGTTTTGCACCGTGCCTTTACCGAAGGTCTGGCTGCCGATCACGATGCCCCGGCCATGATCCTGAATCGCGCCCGCGAATATTTCGGAAGCAGAAGCGCTGAGCCGGTTCACCAACACGGCGACCGGTCCGTCATAAGCCACTTTGGGATTCATGTCTCTGATGAGTTCTACCCGGTTTTTTGCAGTGCGTATTTGCACAACCGGGCCGGTGGAAATAAACAGGCCGGTTAAATCATTCGCTTCCTGTAATGAGCCACCACCATTGTTACGCAGGTCGACAATAAGAGCATCGACGTTTTCTTCGCGCAGTTCACGAATCAGTTTTTCCACATCACGTGTGCTGCTGCGGTAATTCGGGTCGCCGGCCAATGCCGCCTTGAAGTCGACATAGAATGCAGGTAATTCGATAACACCGATCTTGTAGTTTGCTTCACCATGGCTGAGATCGATCAGTTTTTTCTTGGCCGATTGCTCTTCAAGTTTGACTCTATCCCGAACAATACTGATGGTTTTGATCTGAGTGGCGTCGGTGGAGTCGGCCGCCAGCAGGTTTAATCTTACGGTCGACCCTTTTGGACCGCGGATCAGATCGACCACATCATCCAGCCGCCAGCCAACGACATCGACAATCTCTTCATCGCCCTGACCAACCCCGACAATACGGTCAGCGGGTTTTAGAAGTTTGCTTCTTTCGGCGGGTCCGGCCGGAATCAGGCGAACGACTTTTATATATTCATCTTCGCGTTGCAATAATGCACCTATGCCCTCCAGTGACAGGCGCATATGAATATCGAAGTTTTCCGATTGACGCGGTGGAAAATAGTCTGTGTGCGGATCGTAGCTGTGCGTAAAAGCACTCATAAATATTTCAAATACATCGTCATTATTGGTCTGCTTCAAAAGGTTCAGCTGAGCGCGATAACGTTTTTCAAGTTTCTGTACGATTTCTTCGGACGATTTGTCAGTAAATCTAAGGTTCAGAACATCATTTTTTAAAATTCTGCGCCACAAATCATGAGCGTTTTCTTGATTTGAGAGCCAGGGCAGGTCCTCCCGGTCTCGCTTGATGTATTCGATGCGTTCGAAGTCGAATGCTTTTACTTTTCCGGGCAGGTCATCCAGTAAAAAATTAAGGCGTTGCAGCCGGCGCTCATGGAAGCGGTTATAGATATCAAATGCCGCAGTCAGATCACCCTTAATGAGTTTATCGTCAAGCTCTTCTCTGTACTTTTCAACAGATTCGATATCCTCAGCAAAAAAGTGATTTTTGCCGGGATCCAGAGATTTTAAATAAAGATCAAAGATTTTGGAGCTGAATTCATCATCAAGCGTGATATCTTTGTAATGGTGTTTGTTTAGGGTGCGGACAATCGCGCGTGTAATGTAACGATACTTGTCATCCGGTTTAAAGTAGGTCAGTTCATTACCGTTGCGGGTATCGACATCAGGTTTTGTAACACCGGTTGCGGTCAGACCCATTAATAGAATAAGTCCAAGTATGCATATGACCGTAAGCCTGTTTTGTAGTGATTTCATTTGGGATTCAGTCTCGATATGATTTAGTAGGGAGTATCTATTTTTAAGGGGCCTTGGGTTATATTGAAAGTAACCGGTTTTTATATAATTTATGAAATAGCCGGTCGCTGCGTTTACTTTCGTTAATTCTTAGACAATCCCTTACTTCTTACTTATGGTATATCCCTTATAGTTACTGATTACGATTCGTCCGATTGGTTCCGCAGCTTCTTGAGTTGTCGCTGATATTTTTCGGCAGTCTCCACATTATTGCGCGACTGCTCGAGCAAGTATAGCCGGTTTAACAGGGTTTCTGCAGTATAGCGGTCACCTATAATGAGTCTGATATCAAGAGCACGTTTTAAGTAAATATCCGCAATTGCCGGTTCTCCGGTGGCCAGTTTCAGCTCTCCAAGGTCAGCGAGGCTGGCGGCTATGCCCGGTTGATAAAGGGTTTCACGGTATCCGGATAATGCGTTCTTAAGCAACTGCTCTGCGGCTGTATGGTTTTTCTGTGCGAGTTCGAGTTCACCTTCAAGCCGTAGCAGCCTTATGTATGCGGATTTTTCGGTGTCTTTGTCCAGTAAGCGTCGGGTTTCAAGGATTCGGGCTTTGCTTTGTGGGTCATCTGTTTTGACCGCCAGGATGGCCCGGTTAATCAGTGCGGCCGTTTTAAGATTGCCGTTCTGTGTTCCGGTTTCAATATCAGCTGAATCAATTATCCGGTCTGTAATCTCAATGGCCTGCTGGTATGCCTGCAGACGGGTCAGGTAAGTGCTTTTCAGTAATAACAAGCGTGATGAGTATGTCTTCAGGTTTGCATAATTAATCAACTCCTCCAGTTGGTCGAT
Source organism: Gammaproteobacteria bacterium (assembly GCA_028284675.1). Classification (GTDB taxonomy): domain Bacteria; phylum Pseudomonadota; class Gammaproteobacteria; order HTCC5015; family HTCC5015; genus JANQRI01. Next base: position 45,398 of record JANQRI010000019.1, read on the forward strand.
TTGCCGGCGTACTAATTCCAGTTGGTTAATGGCCAGCGCACTTTGTGCAAGATTGATATAGGCACGGGCCTGACCGCTTGGGTGGTCGATGCTCTTATAATATTTTAATGCGGTGCTGAAATGTTTGATTGATGTTGGATACCTGCCGGCGCGGTATGCAACAATGCCACGGGTTTCGGCATCGGCAGCAGACTGCAGTGGTTCCGGAAGTTTTTGCGGGGGTGTACCGCCACAGGCGCCCAGCAAAGCTGCCATTATGATAATACCGCAGGCTTTAATCATGGTTAGCCTCGGCATCCAGCAGCGGGTCCGGCTCCACATTCTCTTTTATTTTCGATGACACCGGCCAGGTGTAGCGGATCGCATCGGTAATATTTTGTAAATCATCCAGCAGTTGCCGGGTGTCGGCGCTCAGTTCCGGCAGCTCACTGATTTCCTGGCGGATAATCTCCGCAGTTTCACTGATTTGCTGGATAATTTGCGGCAGCGCGACGGCCGATGACCGTGTGGCCTGCGCAGTTTGCTGTATATCGAGCAATGCACTGCGCAGGTTTTGCAACGCACCGTTAAACTCAACATACAACTGCCGGTCATAAACAAGTGCGCCCAGTGTACCTTTTCCGTCCGCGATTTGTCCGGCAATCTGTTTCAGTTCATCGGTTGCTTCGGCACTGTTTATCAATGTTGTCGCAAGTGCATCGCTGGGCAGTTCGCTGACTACCGTTGCGATTTTGTCGATACTGGAATTGATTTTTTCCAATACCGGTTTCAGGTTGGCAATAATCTGGTCGAGGGAGAGTGTTTCCTCCACTTCGATAACTCCGCCGTCAGGTAGTAAAGGCTGGTCAACATTACCGGGGCTGATATTGATAACCGAGTCGCCGATAAAAGCGAGTTTGCTGATCGACGCGGTGGAGTCGACACGAACCAGATTGCGGTAACTTTTATACACACTGAGTTTTACTTTAAAACGGGAATCGTCATTTAATGCAATATTTTTTACTGAGCCTGCTTCAATACCCGATATTCTGATTTTGGTATCTGTTGTAACACCAACCGCATTACGCATGAAGGCAACATACTCCACGCGCCGTTCAAACAGGCGTTGCGTTTGTCCGCTGACAAACAGCAGCACAATCAAAATCGCAATTCCGCTCAACACAAAAACGCCGACAACACGCTCTTGGGTGCTGTACTTCATTTGATGCACATAGTGTGTCCGGGTTTGATCAGGGTCTGTCATTTCGGGCCTGTTTCCCCTGTATTATGGCTGAAGTTAGCGTGAATAAAGGTTTTGATGTAAGGGTCCGGGTCCCGTTGTGCCGCATCCCAGTCATGATATATTTTAGGCCCTTCAGGATGCATGAATACTAAAGTATCAGCATGTTCGCTGGCAAATGACAAATTGTGTGTTGCAAGCACCAGCGTCATATTGAGTTCGGCACGCATATCCAGGTAGCGTTTCGATAGATTACGCAGCGCGGTCGCATCCAGGAACGCGAATGCTTCATCGATAAACAATATCTTTGGGTTTAAAATCATACAGCGTGCAATAGCGACCAGGCGGCGTTGGTATTCGGATAAATAGCCCGGCAGCCGGTGCTCATCACCGCTATAATCCAGCCAATCCAGAATTTCCCGCGCCCGACGTTCGATTTGATTTACATTGACGCGATTATGGTATTGCGCCGGTAATACGATGTTGCGTAATACGCTTATTGAAGACAGTAATGCACTGTTGGGAAGTACGTAACCTGCGCGGCGTCTTAGTTCCTGCCATTGGGATTTATTGAGATTCCAGACATTCTGTTGCAGGATAAAAAGTTTGCCATTTTCCGGGCGGTCAATTCCGCCAAGCAGGCGTGCATACGCTGTTTTGCCGCTGTCACAGGGACCGACAATGCAGGTTATGGTTTTTTCATTCAGTTTAAGGTTCAGTCCGCTGCTGTAAGCGGCATTGCCGTTTGCATGCGGCAGTAAGTCGATGCAGTCGAGTATCACCCGGCTCATTGCATGGCCACCGCGAGCAGGCCGTCCAGGGTTGCGATGATAGCCAAGCTGTTCACAATCGCGCGTTGTGTTTCCTGTGGGACTTCTGTTGCGGAATTCAATACCCGCAATGCATGAAAGCAGGCGGTGCCGGCTATCACCAGCCCAAAGAGCAGATTCTTTATCGTGAACACCAATAACATCATTGGTTCCTGTGCTGACAGTATGGTGTCGAGAAAATTCAGGAAGGAAGTTGAGTGCAACATACCGGCGAATATTACACCGCTGTAAAGCGCGATGCCGGAAAACAGAACCGCCAGCACGAGCTGAGATATGGCGGCCCCTATCAGGCGTGGTGCGATCAAATAATCATTGATATCGATGCCGAGCAACTCCAGGCCTTCAATTTCTCCGTGCAGCTGCATATTGCCCAGGTCGACGGCCATTGCTGAACCGGAGCGTCCGATCAACACGATAGCGGTTAAGAAAGGTCCGATTTCATGCGTAATCAGAAAAGAGAGCGTATTGATAATATCGGTTTGTTCAGTGAACTCACTGGTCAGGCTGATCATTTGGCTGGTGAATGCAACCCCGACCGCCAGTGCCAGCAGGATGATCAAAGGCAATGCATCAACACCGGAGAATATAATCTGTGTCACCAGCGGACGGTGTGCGTTGTGTTGACTGCGATGGCGTTGTTTGAATTTGTCAGTGATCGCCTGTTGAATAAATACGGTCAGGTCGACCAGATAATAACCCAAAGCGATAACATGGCGGCCGGTCCAGCCGCTTATCGTATTGATGGTTTGTGCTACGGGCATCGTGAAGGCGTTGCCGTATCTGCTATAACTGTTCCCGGGTATCGGGCTGTTCAGCGACTTTATTTTTCCCGCTGTACTTCTCGTAGTATTTCAGAACTTTCTTTACGTAACCCTGTGTTTCTTTGAATGGTGGTATGCCGTTATATTTTTCAACATTACCGGTTCCCGCATTATATGCCGCAAGGGATAACGGCAGGTGGTTGTCAAAATAATCCAGTAACTCGCGCAGATGCTCAATGCCGGCGCGCAGGTTTTCATTTGGGTTGAAGCGGTCGTAAACACCGTATTGCCTGGCGGTGGCGGGCATCAGCTGCATCAGACCATGGGCGCCGGCACGGGATGATGCCCTGGCATCAAAACAGGATTCAACGGTAATGACCGCTTTAATCAGCAATGCATCCAGTTCATGTTTTTCAGCCAGATGAATGACTGTCGGCATATAGGTTTGTGCGCGTCGTTCAAGAATCTTGGAAGTGACGCCCTTGCAGGAGCGGGTCGCGGTCGGCCGGCCAAATTTATTGATGAATTTGAATTTATCCGGATTCATCGGCCGGTCGGTTAGCCAGCGGGTGCCGTCTTCTTCCTGGTAAATATAAGTTTCCGCCTGCAGGGGGGCATTAACCGCGGCAATGCACAGAAAGGAAATGAATAATGTTTGCAGGCAGTTTGATCGCATGAGTTTTTAACCAGTCCATTCAACCAGGAAATCGGCAGGATCCGGGCGGCGTTGAATTTTTTTCCGGGCGATACTGGCCGCTGCCGAAGGCGTGCCGAGATAGATAAACGCAACAATGCACTCTTTGGGCTTTAAGCCAAGCTTTTCGCTGACATATGTGTCTCTGGCATACGGGCCGGTTAACCAGATGCTGCCATAACCCAGTGCATTTGCCGCCAGTTGCAGGTTTTGAGCGGCAGCTGCGGCTGAAAACAATTGCTCCTGATCCGGAATTTTCGGATGGTCTTTCACTGCGGCGACCACTGCAACAATCATCGGTGAACGCAGCGGTTTTCCGCGGATTGCGGATAGTGCGTCCGCGTCGATATCCGGTGACTGTTGTTGAGCGGCCTCGCAGAATATTTGGCCGAGATTTTCCCTGGCCCGGCCATCGATTTTGATAAAACGCCACGGACGCAACCCGCCATGGTCCGGTGCGGTCACCGCCGCTTTTAAGATGGATGCCAGTGCGTCCGCGTCAGGCGCCGGCTCCTCGAGTAAATTGGCCGGAATCGAGACGCGTTCCAGCAGGCTTTGCAGTGTTTCCGACATATTTCCACATTTGATAGGTAGTGTACCAATCAGTGATGATAGCCTGAAATACGTATAGTTGTTAACCGTCCTCCGGTTTGGCCTCCAGTTTGGGAGGATTCGCAATAGTGCGGGATGAAACGATAAAGTTTTACAAGCCCTGACATTTATTCAGGTTTTCCGGCTTATAAACCGTGCAAACATCAGGTATCTGCAATAATATGTGCAGTCAGTGATTTAACAGCCAACCGAGCAGCATGTCTGAACAAATTCAGCAGCGCCGCTTGCGACAACGGCTTGATGCCTATATGGAGCAGGCGCGTGCGAATGAACACAAATTAAGGCAGTTCCAGGATATGGAGCTTAAATTATTAAGCTCCGAGTCTTTGCCGGATCTTTGCCGTGTATTGATCCACGATTACCGTGAGGCTTTCGGGCTTGATGTGGTGACGATGGTATTGGTCGAGAGCGGCAGTCAGCTCAGCGATATTTTCGAGACGATTTTTAATGAGGCGAGCCTGCAGGAGCAGGATGGGCCCGAATTGCTCAAATTTATTAATATCGTCAGCGACTATAAAAATTTACAGGAACTGGAGCAGTTGGCCTCCAAGCCGTTGTTGGGTGCGTATGATGCCGCCCAGCATCAGCAGTTTTTTGTGAACCATGGTGCGGGTCTGGGCAGTGTTGCTATTTTGCCGATGCACCGTCATGGGCGCTTGCTCGGCATGCTTTGTCTGGGCAGCAAAGACACAAGCCGCTACAAGTCACATATGGCCAGTGATTTTTTGCAGCGTTTGGCACTGATGGCCGGTGTCAGTATTGAAAACGCGGTTAATATAGAATACCTGCGGCAGCTCAGCCTGAAAGATACTCTGACTTCGGCCAGTAACAGACGCTATTTCTTTCAGCGTTTGCAGGAGGAAATCAGCCGTGCGCAACGACACTCACATGCGGTGGGCTGTTTATATATCGACCTGGATCACTTTAAACGGATCAATGACCAATATGGGCATGCAGCCGGTGATATGGCGCTGATTCATGTGACCAATATCGTTCAGCATGCGATTCGCAACAGTGATGTGCTGGCGCGACTGGGCGGTGAAGAGTTTGCGGTGGTTTTGCCCGATATCAGCAAATACAGAATGGGCGAAATTGCCGAGCGTATTCGTATGACGGTCTCCAGTCAGCCGTGTTTGCTCGGCAGTGATACCTCTATCGAACTGAGTATCTCGATTGGTCTGGCGTTTTTCGATATGGCAACCGCGATCGGTGAGCCGGAACAGCTAGGTGAAGTGCTGGTCAATCAGGCGGATCAGGCTTTATTGTATGCGAAGGAAAACGGCCGCGACCGGGTTTGTGCCTATGAGGATATTCAAGGGGATTAAGGTTGGTTTATTTGGGCTTGTATACAACACATAGTCTGCTGCTGAAAAAGCTTCGATGAATACGCGAGGAGATCAGTTTGGTTATTTCAAATAAAAAAAGTTAACAAGTAAAACAAAATATTCCCGTCCAATATCAACACAACGTAGAACCTATCTCAAAATTAAACGAGTGCCGATGAGACGAGGCAAAAGCGAGTGAAAAAGCGGAGTTTATATGAAATAAATGAGCATTTTGAACGAGCTTTTAACAAAGTATCAGCAAGCGTAGTAATTTTGAGATAGGTTATAGTTAATCATAGCGCAATCAGGTTCCCGTAATATGCACAGTGTTCATTACACAATTAAGCCGGAAAATCCGGCTGCTCATATCTTCGAGGTCAGTTGCAGCGTCAAGCAGCCGGATCAGCGCGGTCAGATGCTATCGCTGCCCGCATGGATTCCCGGCAGTTATATGATCAGGGATTTCGCCCGGCATATCGTTTCAATGGAAGCGTCCTGTAAAGGTAAGCCGGTCGTATTACTAAAGATGGGCAAAGACTGCTGGCGTGCGGCCCCCTGTGAAGGTGAGCTGCTGATTCGTTACACGGTATATGCCTGGGATTTATCGGTACGTGCCGCGCATTTGGATACCACACACGGTTTTTTCAACGGCACCAGTGTGTTTCTGCGCGTGCACGGTCAGGAGCAGCTGCCGTGCAGTGTGGATATTCTCAGGCCGCCGGGAGCGGCCGGAAAGAGCTGGCGGGTGGCTACCGCGATGACCCGCAAGAAAGCCAAGGCGTATGAGTTCGGGCTTTACGAAGCGGCTGATTATGATGAACTGATTGATCATCCGGTTGAAATGGGTGAGTTCACATTGGCTGAATTTGAAGCGGCCGGTGCTATCCATGCAGTTGCAATTACCGGCAGGCACCGTTGCGATACCGACAGGTTGTGCAACGACCTTAAAAAGCTTTGCGAACATCATATCGATTTTTTCGGCAAGCCGGCGCCGGTGCAGCGTTATGTGTTTTTGATTATGGTGGTGGGTAACGGCTATGGCGGTTTGGAGCATCGCGCCTCCTGCAGTTTGATTTGTTCACGTGATACCTTGCCGTTGCAGGGGCAAACTGAAATAACTGATCAGTATCGTGAGTTTTTAGGGCTGTGCAGTCATGAGTATTTTCATACCTGGAACATCAAGCGGATCAAGCCGGCTGCATTTACGCCTTATGATCTGCGGCGCGAGAATTACACCAAGCTGCTTTGGGCATTTGAAGGCATTACCTCTTATTATGATGATCTGTCACTGGTACGCAGCGGTTTAATCAAGCCCGAAAGTTATCTGGAGTTGCTGGGACAGAATATTACCCGCGTGTTGCGCGGCAGCGGGCGTTTTAAACAAACCGTTTCAGATTCCAGCTACTATGCGTGGACCAAGTTTTATCAGCAGGATGAAAATGCGCCGAATGCGATTGTCAGCTATTACAGCAAAGGTGCATTGGTGGCGTTGTGTCTGGATATTTTGTTGCAACAGAAGTCCGACGGGAAACATTCGCTGGATGATTTGATGCGGCAGTTGTGGGCCCGCTATGGGCAAACCGGAGAAGGCGTGCCGGAGCCGGCGATCGAAGCATTGGCCGGCGAACTGGCGGGTGAAGACCTGACCCCGTTTTTTGATCAGGCACTGCGGGGTACAGAAGATCTGCCTTTAGAGGAAACCTTTGCGGCACTGGGCATCAGCTTTGGCTTACGTGTTGCACAATCACAGAATGACAAGGGCGGTAAACCGGCCGACGCCGATAAGCAGCGCACCGCGATAGACTTCGGTGCAAAATGTGTTGAGAGTGGCGGGTTTCCAAAATTACAGCTTGTCTACGAAAACGGTGCCGCACAGCGTGCCGGCTTGTCCGCAGGCGATGTCATTATTGCAGTGGATGGTATTAAAGTCGGGATGAAAAAATTCGACGATATCATTGCACAATATTCAGCAGAAACTGATGTTGAAGTTTATGCGTTTCGCCGTGATGAACTGATGCGATTTCAGGTTCGTTTGCAGGCAGCTGAAGCAAGGGTCTGTTTTCTACAGACAGATGACGCGGCAGATGAACAACAAGTGACACGACGAAACACCTGGCTGGCGTTACAGACAACAACATAGCCGGCATGCAAAACAGTACCCGTCGTAAATTATTACAGCTGATGGCTGACCAGCGCATACACTCCGGTGAGTCTCTGGGGCAGTCTCTGCAGATCAGTCGCAGTGCGGTCTGGAAACAAATACAGGCGCTTAAAGCACAGGGGCTGGATATCGAAATAATGCACGGTAAAGGCTATCGTTTACGCACCTTGTGTGAGTTGCTGGATGCAGAAACGATTCTTGCGCAGATTCCGGCTGACCTGGCAGAGCGTTTAACACTGGAGGTGTTCGATGAACTGGAATCAACCAACAGTTATTTAATGAGCTGGCTCAAGCAGTCAGCGGGTCTGCCACAGGTCTGCCTGGCCGAACAACAAACTGCCGGACGTGGCCGGCGCGGACGCAGCTGGCAAAGCCCTTACGGTACTTCATTGGCGTTTTCAATGTCATGGCGCTTTAATGCGCCTGCCGCCGATCTGGCCGGTTTAAGTCTGGTGGCGGGTTTGGCGGTGGTGCGGGTGCTTGCACAGAACGGTGTCGATGGTGTACAGCTGAAATGGCCGAATGATTTAATCTGGCAGAACAAAAAAGCCGGAGGCATACTGATAGAGGTCTCCGGTGATGCCGCCGGACCGTGTGATATCGTGATTGGTATCGGTTTGAATATCTCCAACAATGCCAGTTATCCGGAGATGCAGGCTGTCGATCAGCCCTGGGTGGGGTTGGACGATGCATTGAATAGTGAGCGCGGTCTTTCACGCAACCGGCTGAGCGCATTATTGGTCACCGAGCTGTTTGCGGTATTGAACCAGTTTGAACAAAGTGGCTTTGCGGTTTTTCGTGAAGAATACCTGGCTTGTGATGCGCTATTGCAGAAACAGATTGTCGTTCAGCAGGGTGCGCAGTCTCTGACGGGGCTCGCAGCCGGTGTGGACGAGCAGGGCTGCTTGTTATTACAGAATGAAAACGGTATCAGTACGGTTAATTTCGGTGAAGTCAGTGTACGGGCAATAACCGCAGCATGAATTTATACCTGGATATCGGCAACAGCAGGATCAAATGGGCGCTCGCAGCCGCTAACGGTGAACTGCTGCATGTCGGTGGTGTTGAAAACACCCGGTTTGATGTTCTGCAGGAGAGCTTTACAGAGCTTGCGATGCGAAGCGCGCCGCAGCAGATCATCGCGGTATCGGTCGCAACCGATGCGGTATACCGCCAAACTCTGGAAATCATCGAAGCCTGTTGGTCGCTGCCGGTACAAAAATTTGGCAGTGTGGCAGAAGCCTGCGGTGTCAAAAACGCTTATTCCGAACCCGCCAGCCTCGGCGCCGATCGTTGGTCTGCACTGATCGGTGCACACCGGCTTTTCGATAAAGCCGTGTTGATTGCCGACTGCGGTACCGCGATCAGCCTGGATGTGCTCAGTGCAGACGGTGAACACCGGGGCGGGTACATCGTGCCCGGTCTGCAGATGATGCGTGGGGCATTACACGGCGGCACCGCAGCATTGCCGATGGTCGGTGCAGGCAGGCCCGGAATCGCTGCAAACACCCATGATGCGATTGTCGCAGGCACCGTGCTGGCCGCAGCGGCCGCGGTTGAACATGCGGCAGTTCGGCACGGCGAAAAAGCTGATACACCATTGCACCTGGTGATGACCGGCGGCGATGCGGACCGCTTAAGCCAATTTATTACAATACCCTTTAGCTATGAGCCTCATCTTGTGTTAAAAGGTCTGGTGTTTGCAACCTAGGGCCTGTTAACCGAAATTGCATCCATCTGTTGGGCCTGAAAAAATGCCAATCACTAACAGTAGGGGCTCTGGCGGGGTGCGAGGAGAGAAATTTGGTCATTCCATATAAGCAGCGAGTAACGCCGAGTGGCGCGTTTTCAGGCCTAACCCCCGACTGTACTTTAAAGAGGGCCGGGGCCGTTTTTACGCCCGGCTGCGTTATCATTCGCTTATTTGGAATAACCAAACTGCGCTCATTCTGCCTTACCGTACATAAAAGCGGCCTCCGGCAGTTGGATGCAATTCCGGTTAACAGGCCCTGAGCTAGTCCGGGTATTTCGAGACACAATGCGGATCACATTTTTTACGCTGCTGTTTATGAATTTCGTGATGCTGCTGTGGATCACGCAAATCGATGCGTCCGGAGAAGACGGCACGCCGCCACCGGTGCCTGAAGAAAACCGGCTGGTATTGCTCAGAGAGTTTCTGGCGCCCGAGCAGGCACTGGAGCAGGGTGTCGCAGGCCCGGTGGGTGGGATTCCCGATATCGATATCATCGATGAAAACAGCGTTTGCTTCACCGTCGGTCCGTTCAAAGAGCCCGATGCGGCGGATAAAGTCGCGGAGCAGATCGCCAAGCTGGATATAGCAGCAGACCGGCGCAGCAATGCAGAGCGCGAACAATACGGCTACCGGGTTTACTTACGCCCGTACGAAACCCGTGACGAGGCCATAGAAACCGCCCGGCAGCTCGCGGAACTGGACGTCGAAGATTACTTCGTGATCGGCGAGGGTGACAAAAAAAACGGAATCTCATTGGGCCTGTTCCGCAAAAAAAGCGGCGCAATCCGGCGCATGGCGGAAATGCGAAAGCATGAGTTCAAACCAAGCCTGGAGATTAAATATCGCGAAATCACCGTTTACTGGCTGGATTACGACGACCCCGACCGGTTGTTAAACGACAGACTCTGGAACCGCATCGTCGACGATTTACCGAACCTGCGCCGCCTGAGCCGCAACTGCCCAGCCCAAATCGGTTAGCAGAGATTGAATTACCACGCGTCTGGCCGTAAAATGCCGCCTCTGCGAAAATAGGTCACACAAACAGACCTATCGCAGGATGCTCTAGGTACAGGTTAGACAAAAAGTGCTGGCGTAGCGGGGCGCTGCAGGCGCAAGGTAGACTCGCAGATTTTTGCTCCTGCAAAATCTGCATTTCCGCCATCCGACCTCCATGGATGGAGGGAGTGCAATAAGATTGTAGGAACAATCTTTGCCATGGCGGTCAGGATTTGTAACCCGCCGATTGAATGCGGCGATAAAAGTTAAGTAAACAGTGCTGGTGTAGCGGGGTGCCGCAGGCGTAGGGTAGACTCGCAGATTTTTGCTCCTGCAAAATCTGCATTTCCGCCATCCATGGCGGTCAGGATTTGTAACCCGCCGTTTGAATACGGCGATAAAAGTTAAGTAAACAGTGCTGGTGTAGCGGGGTGTCGCAGGCGTAGGGTAGACTCGCAGATTTTTGCTCCTGCAAAATCTGCATTCCCGCCATCCGACCTCCATGGATGGAGGGAGTGCAATAAGATTGTAGGAACAATCTTTGCCATGGCGGTCAGGATTTGTAACTCGCCGATTGAATGCGGGGATAAAAGTTAAGTAAACAGTGCTGGTATAGCGGGGCGCTGCAGGCGCAAGGTAGACGCGGATTTGTAATCCGTTAATGAAGAGAACGAGTAATTAAAGATATAGAATATTGATATCGCAATGCTGGCGTAGCGGGGCGCCGCAGGCGCAAGGTAGGCAAGGATTTGTAATCCGCTGGAAAGCATTAGGTGTAAAAGAATAAAATTTTGATGTCACAGTGCTGGCGTAGCTCAGTTGGTAGAGCAGCGGATTTGTAATCCGCCGGTCGGGGGTTCGAATCCTCTCGCCAGCTCCAATTCATAAAAAAGCCCCCTGAATAGGGGGCTTTTTTTATGAATCAGATCTGATGTAAGAGGATGAGAACCTTGATTTGACGACCGCCATGGATAGTGGAAGTGCAGAGAACGCATGGAGCAGTTCTCTGCCAAAAACGCCGGGAGCGTTTTTGAACTTCGTCGCATAAGCGATGAAGGCCCGAAGGGTGGAAGATGCAGCCATGAATCATCTTTTCGGGCGCGCCAAAATTCATAAGGTGCTATGACGGCTACGAGGATTCCAAAGTTTCATTGCAGGTATTTAAAACAAACGATATCAACGATTCATTCAAGTGATAGCCGTGATCAAGTAATTTTTTTATCAGAGGGGCCGCGGCAGGAACCAGGTTTTCCTGTTTCGCCTTGATGAGAACATATAAACTACCAATGCATTGAATACCTTCACGACCGGCGACAGTTCGGGCGGCTTTTTCGTCAATAATGGCAACCGCATTCAACTCTATTGCCAAAGCGATAGCTTCAGCTTCTCCCAAATCCAATACTTGAGCTAAAGTTTCACATCGGGATACGTCTGCCACTGGTTTTTCTTTCAGAATGCGATTTGATAGCGCAGCGGCAATTTCATCCGCCATCGGTTTTGATATATCGTCCAAACATTCTTTAATAACTGCGGGTGGAACGAAGACTTCTTCAAACAGCTTATTTAATACAGGTAACAAATCCATCACCGCTAAGGCAATCAAGGGGCTTGCATCGCTAACAACAATGGTAGGCTTCAAAACTGATCTAATTCCTGTTGCAGTTGATTCTCATCATAGCCAATTACTGATATGCCCAGAGCGCCTAAAATCCTGATGAATTCGTCCATGGGCATGCCGGCCAATTTTGCGGCTTTATTTAGCGATAATACCTCCTCCTGGTAGAGTTTTATCGCCAGCGATTTGTGTGCGCCCAGGTTGATCAAGGTTTCGTCAAAGGGAATATTTACCGTCAAAGGTGTTCCATTGCGAGTGATGACACTGATAACACCAGCCTCGGCTTCGGCCGCAAAAGAACCTATATTCTCTCGCAGCTCTCTGATACCGAAAGATTGCATAGGGAGCTACCTCCTGTTAAATGTGTACACAAATGATAGCACAAAATATAATATTTGCACCTAGGATGCTAAAATCCTTAATCTTTTAGAGGTATAGACTAAGGTCCATACCGGAGACATGGTTTACAGTTTCGGGGCAAAAGGGTTAAAGGCCGGTTCAACGCGGTCTTGATCCGCATCAAAAAATCCTAAATTACACCGTAAATTATTTGGCTAGGCACAACTATAAATACGGTTGAAGCCAACCTGGGATCATTAAGTTTCTATGCAATATACCGTCTCGATACGCGGCTATAGATTTATAATACTCACTGTTGTCGTATATATAAGTCAGATCACAAGCTTGTATATGAGTATGTAAATTCTCAAAGCTTCTGGGGTATCGGCGTTTAATATCTTCTATCGGTATTGAGTGTCCGCCGTCGGCAATTCGAGCATTGACTCTCTCTGCACTGAGTTCTGCGCTTGATAGCGCTACATAGATTAATATGGTTTTAAACCCTGCTTCTTTCGCTTGTTTCAAATAGTTTAAGTATATTCGGCCCGAAATAGTTGACTCAACGATGAAGGAATTTTGCTGTTGTATATATAACCGAACTTGCGCTATGGCCGCTTTGCCGGCAGCTAACTGTTCAGCGTCTATCGTTTGATAAGAGCCTGTGATCGAATTGGCAATAGCATCCGGGTCTATTACTTTCAGGAGCGGGTATTTTTTTGTGAGAATTTTCGTAAAAGTGGATTTGCCGGCACCATTAACACCGGCAACGAGAAACATCTGGGGCCTAGACATGGTGTTTTATTTTGGTTTTTTGGATACTGCCCGTGTTTTCTTTGCTTCTTCGTATGCTTGTTTGCCTAAACGATTCCGCCCTTCTACTGATTCCAATTCTTCGGCCAGTTTTTCTGCCTCCAAATTAGCCGGGCTTTGGGGTTTATGCTTGTTCATGCTGATTACCTCATGTTACCAATGAATTTTATTATACCGGACTATTCTCATATTCGGTATGTGATTTAGTTGCGCTAATTTTGTGTTGAAATGAAAATCTATGAGCTGTAAGTCATTGATTATTTAACTACGGTTAAAAGTGAGAAAATGTCATAAGTGACTGATTGTGTAATAAATAATTATTTAAGATTCGATTTGTAATCCGCCGGTCGGGGGTTCGAAAAAATCGTAGGGAACGATTTTTCGCGAGCGTAGTGCGAAATGCAAAAATGCGTTGAGCATTAATGATGAGCGCATGGAGGCGCCGAGTAATCCTCTCGCCAGTTCCAAATTCCTTAAAGTATTTACCTTAAGGGCTTCCTCAGCTCATAGCTTTTTCAGCTTGGCATATTCCGATTCAGGTGACTTCAGTATCTTCGCTTCAGGCGCTTCCAGGTCTCCATATCCGGTTTTCCATATAAAAGTACCATTTGATAATTTGTTTTTATATTGGATCGTTGGGTTGGCTTTTGTATTGCTGCACAAACTGTCATAAAAATTTAAACAATATAGCCGGATAATTGCGAATAGGATGCCCAGGCACAATTGCGTTATAAATAATTTGACTGATAATTAGAAGTGGATTGTAAATAATCAGGAATAACAAGCAGCGTAAAGCCTGATCCGCTGTATTCGGGTATTTCACCAGCTAAAAAGAGGAGTCGTTATGACCGCAGGGCCGCTCTCGTCTGAAGAGTTGCAAAAAATTCATGCCTATTGGCGTGCCAGCAATTATCTGGCTGCGGGTATGATCTACTTGCGGGACAATCCGCTGCTAAAAGAACCGTTGCAACCGCAGCATATCAAGCACCGGTTATTGGGTCACTGGGGCGCATCGCCGGCGTTGAGTTTTTGTTACGTGCACCTGAACCGGATCATCAACCGGCACGATCAGAATATGATCTTCGTAGCGGGGCCCGGCCACGGTGCGCCCGGAGTGCTGGGGCCGGTGTACCTGGAAGGCACTTATTCGGAGATCTACCCGGACAAGAGCCAGGATGCGGAGGGTATGCAGAAGTTCTTTAAGCAGTTTTCCTTCCCGGGCCATATTGGCAGTCACTGCACACCGGAGACACCGGGTTCCATACATGAGGGCGGCGAGCTGGGTTACAGCGTGTCGCATGCCTATGGGGCTGCGTTCGACAACCCGGATTTGATCGTTGCCGTCGCGGTTGGCGACGGTGAGGCGGAAACGGGGCCGCTGGCAACGTCCTGGCATTCTAATAAGTTTCTCAATCCGATTCGCGATGGTGCTGTGTTGCCGATCCTGAACCTGAACGGCTATAAGATTGCGAACCCGACTTTACTGTCGCGCATCTCCGAGAATGAGCTGGAGAGCTTGTTTCGTGGCTACGGCTATACGCCATATATCGTTGCCGGCGATGATCCGCAGATCATGCACCAGAAAATGGCGGCTACCATGGATGAATGCATCGCTCAGATCCATGCTATTCAGCAAGAAGCACGCAGCAGTGGTGTCGCGCAGCGCCCCCGATGGCCAATGATTATCCTGCGAACGCCGAAGGGTTGGACCGGGCCGCAAGAAGTGGATGGGCATAAGGTGGAAGGCTACTGGCGATCTCATCAGGTCCCGATGGGAAGTATGCATCAGAGCGAACAGCACCGCGAGCAGCTGGTGGCGTGGATGAGAAGCTACCGACCCGAGGAGTTGTTTGACGAGCACGGTGCGTTGATCCCGGAACTCAAAGCTTTGGCACCCAAGGGGCCGCGGCGCATGAGTGATAATCCGATCGCCAATGGCGGCCGCTTGCGGCGCGAACTGCGCATGCCGGATTTTCGTGATTACGCGGTGCAGTTTGATAAGCCCGGCACTGTGGAGGCTGAGAACACTTATCCGCTGGGTGAATTTATGCGTGATATTATGCGCCGGAATCCGGACAACTTCCGTGTATTTGGGCCTGATGAAACGGCTTCCAACCGCCTGCAGGCACTGTACGAGGCGACCGGCAAGACCTGGCTTGGCGATTACCTGCCCGAGGATAAAGACGGCGGTCAGCTTTCTCCCGACGGGCGGGTGATGGAGATGCTCAGCGAGCACACGTTGCACGGCTGGTTGGAAGGTTATCTGTTATCCGGCCGGCACGGCTTGTTTCATACTTACGAGGCGTTTGCCCATGTCATTGATTCGATGTTTAATCAGCACGCCAAGTGGTTGGACATCTCTCGCAATCACGTGCCTTGGCGGGCGCCGGTGTCGTCATTGAATATCCTGCTGTCATCGCTGGTCTGGCGGCAGGACCACAACGGCTTCAGCCATCAGGACCCGGGCTTCATCGATTTGGTGACCAACAAGAGCCCGAGTGTGGTTCGGGTGTATTTTCCGCCCGACGTTAACACGCTGTTGTCGATCGGCAATCACTGCCTGCGCAGTACTGACTATGTGAACGTCATTGTGGCCGACAAACAGAAGCATCTGCAGTATCTTTCGATGCCGGACGCGATTGCGCACTGCACTAAAGGCCTTGGGATCTGGGAGTGGGCGAGTAACGATGATCGTGGGGTGAAGCCGGATGATCCGGATGTGGTAATGGCCTGCTGCGGCGATATCAGTACAATGGAATCACTGGCGGCAACAGCGATCCTGCGCGAGACATTTCCCGAGCTGCGGGTGCGCTTTGTCAATGTGGTTGATCTGATGCGGTTGCACCCGGCCGAGGAACACCCCCATGGTTTGACGGACTGGGACTTCAATACCTTGTTTACACCGGACAAGCCGATTATCTTCAACTTTCACGGTTACCCGTGGTTGATTCACAAGCTGGTCTACCGTCGCAGCAACCAAGAGCGCATCCACGTTCGCGGCTATAAAGAAGAAGGCAATATCAATACGCCGCTCGAGCTTGCGATCCTTAACGAGATCGATCGTTTCCATCTGGTCATCGACGTGATCAACCGGGTGCCTAAGCTGGGTTCAAATGCGGCCTATGTTAAGGAGCGGATGAAGAACGCGATCATCGATAACCTGGACTATGCGCATACACACGGGATTGATAAACCTGAGATAACAAACTGGAGCTGGCCATACTGATATGTGGAATCCTGCTATAAATGATGCGACTGTTGCTTATTTCTCGATGGAAATTGGCCTGAAGTCCGATCTTCCCACCTACAGCGGCGGGCTGGGTGCGCTGGCCGGTGATACCATTTCCGCTGCCGCGGACCTGGGCGTGCCGATGACAGCTGTCACCCTGTTGTATCGCAAGGGCTATTTCTCACAGCGTTTGGATGAGCACGGTCAGCAACAGGTTGATGACGTCGTTTGGAACCCCGCTGATTTACTCGTTGAGTTGCCGGCCCGTTGCGATGTAAAGGTGGCCGGAAGACAGGTCGTGTTGCGAGCCTGGCAGCTGAATATTAACGGCGCCAGCGGCCATGTTGTGCCGGTTTATTTCCTCGATGCCGATTTGCCGGAAAACGACGAGAGCGATCGTGCGTTGACCGATCGTCTCTACGGTGGCGATGATCGTTACCGGCTTTCCCAGGAACTCTTACTCGGTGTTGGCGGTGTGCGAATGTTGCAAGCCCTGGGCTATGATAACCTGACACGCTATCACATGAATGAGGGTCATGCGGCATTGCTTACCCTGCAACTGCTGCGCGATGAGGCGAACAAACACGGGCGCAAGACGATCATTCAAGCGGACTTCGAAGCTGTGCATGATCGCTGCGTATTCACCACGCATACGCCGGTACCGGCCGGCCATGATCAGTTTCCGATCGAACTCGTTGACGAGATCATCGGCACGGACGGCGAATTCCATGTGGATTTTCGCGACACTTATGCTGTCGATATGGTCGAACGTATTTTCCAGGCTGACGCGGGGATGGCTGAACGCATGAGAGACTTGGTCAAGCCCGGGATCTGCCTGAACATGACTTACCTCGCGTTGAACCTGAGCCGTTACGTAAACGGCGTGGCGAAGAAGCATGGCGAAGTGTCGCGTGCTATGTTTTCCGGTTACGAAATCGATGCGATCACCAATGGCGTCCATGTGAAAAGCTGGGCTTCCGACTATATGCATGAGCTGTTCGATCGTTTTATTCCGGATTGGCGTAAGGATAGTTTCAGCTTACGCTCTGCGTTGAGTATCCCGATTAGTGCTCTGCGGGCCGCCCACCGCAAGGCAAAGCTGGATCTGATGGGAATTGTCAAAGATCGCAGCGGCGTGGTTATGGACCCGGACTTATTAACGATTGGTTTTGCCCGCCGTGCGGCAACCTATAAACGCGCCGACCTGTTGTTCCACGATCTCGAACGGTTAAAAGAAATCGCAAGGAGCAGAGGCGGACTCCAGATTATTTATGCGGGTAAGGCGCATCCGAAAGATCAGCCTGGACAGGCAATGATCCGGCATATTGTTGAACTAGGAAAACAGCTGGAGGGGCATATCGCGGTTGTCTATCTGGAGAACTATAATCTGGATCTGGCCAAGCGCATGACCTCGGGAGTCGATATTTGGCTCAATACGCCGATGCCGCCCAATGAAGCGTCCGGCACCAGTGGTATGAAGGCAGCCCTGAATGCGACCCCGAACCTCAGCGTGCTGGACGGCTGGTGGATTGAAGGCTGTATTGAAGGTGTGACCGGTTGGGCGATCGGCAGGCTTGATGAAGATTTGAGTCGAGTACAGGATCCGTCTGTGCATGCGGAATCCCTGTATCATAAGCTCGGCGAAGTCATCATGCCGCTGTTCTATGATGATCCGATTAACTTCGCTCATGTAATGCGCAATTCGATTGCGTTGAACGGGGCGTTTTTCAACACCCATCGGATGGTGCATCAGTACGTGGTGAATGCCTATTTCTCCAGGGGTAATCACAACGGCAAGCATTAAGCCGGAAACGGGAGGAGGGTAGCATGTCTATTTTGGATCAACTGCGTGATATGACCGTGGTCGTTGCCGATACCGGTGATATTCAGTCGATTGAAAAGTACCGGCCCAGAGACGCTACGACCAATCCGTCGCTGCTTTACAAAGCGGCACAAATACCAAAATATAATTCATTGCTGCGCGATGCAATTGCGTTTGCCGGGCAAGGCGATATGGCCGTGCCCGAACGCATCGATGCTTGCATGGATAAGCTGGCGGTGAATTTTGGCACCGAGATTTTGAAAATCATTCCCGGACGCGTCTCGACGGAAGTCGATGCCCGGCTGTCGTTCGATACGCAAGGCACCATCGCGAAAGCGCGCCGTTTGATCGCACTTTACGAGTCTGCGGGCGTGAACAGGAGCCGGATATTGATCAAGACGGCGTCAACCTGGGAAGGGATTCGCGCCGCTGAGCAATTGGAAAAAGAAGGAATCCATTGCAACCTGACGTTACTATTCAGCTTCGCCCAGGCAGTTGCCTGTGCCGACGCGGGCGTCACATTGATTTCACCGTTCGTCGGCCGTATCCACGATTGGTATTTACAAAAGCGCGGCGTCGACGCAATTGATCCGGAAGAGGACCCGGGGATTAGCTCGGTTGTCCGCATTTACAACTATTACAAGAAACATGGCTATGCCACAGAAGTCATGGGCGCCAGTTTCCGTAACAGCGGTGAAATCCGTTGTCTGGCCGGTTGCGATCTACTTACTATATCGCCGCAACTACTCGCCGAACTTGATGGCCAGGACGGATCGTTACCACGAAGATTAAGCCCCGAGATTGCGCAAACACAAACCATCGCAAAACTCGACATGGATGAAAAAACTTTTCGCTGGCAGCTTAACGAAGATGCGATGGCGACTGAGAAACTGGCTGAGGGTATTCGCATGTTCGCGGCCGATCTTAACAAACTGATTGTCTATATGGCCGACTTTATGCCGGAAGATTGGGAGATGGCGGCCTTTCTCGAGCAGTTGTAATAGCCGTTGATGGCCGAAATCACCACAGACTCGCATTATATATTAGTCATTAACTGCGGCAGCTCGTCGGTCAAGTATCGCCTGTTTGCGAGTGCAGAGCTGGAGGAGATTGTTCGCGGCAGTCTGGAGCGTATTGGTGCTCCCGAAAGTGATTTTAAGCAATACTGGGTCGGCGCGGACGGCAGTGAGCAACGGCGTCACGACAGCGTTGCGGCACCGGATCACGTCGTTGGAATACGTTACATTTTTCGGGCATTGGCAGACGCATTACCCAACGGCATCGCGCCGACGCTGATTGCGCATCGCGTTGTCCATGGCGGCGAGCGCTACCAGGCTGCGGTTGTCATAGACACCGAAGTGATTGATAACTTGCGCGCTCTTGTGCCTTTGGCGCCGTTGCATAATCCTGCAAATCTGGCCGGTATCGACGCGGCCCTGGCGCTTTGCCCGGACGTGCCGCAGGTTGCGGTTTTCGATACCGCGTTTCATCAAAGCTTGCCGCCGGAAGCCTATCTCTATGGTGTGCCGCGCCACTGGTACGAGCAGTTCCAGGTGCGGCGGTATGGCTTTCATGGCAGCTCCTGCCGATACGTGACCGCACGCACCGCCGAGTGGCTGGGAAAACCTGTGGCGCAGACCAATCTAATTGTTTTGCATCTTGGCAATGGCGCGAGCGCTACCGCAATCCGCAATGGTTGCAGCGTCGACACATCGATGGGCATGACGCCGTTGGAAGGCTTATTGATGGGCACCCGTAGCGGTGATTTGGACCCGTCCATCTTGCTTTATATGCAGCGGCGTGGCGGGCTGAATAACGAAGAACTGGAGTCAGTATTGAATCAGGAATCGGGATTAAAGGGCTTAAGTGGTGTTTCTGACATGCGCGATGTAATTGCGCGAGCGGAGCAAGGCGATGCCTGGGCGCGACGCGCAATAGAGATCTATTGTTACCGGATTCGAAAATTTATCGGTGCATATTGTGCTGTGCTGGGTCGAGTGGATGCGCTGGTCTTTACCGGAGGAGTCGGCGAGAACAGCGTGACCATACGTGAGAACTGCTGCGACAGCCTCAAAGCAATGGGGTTCGTCGTAGACGCTGCACGTAATGCATCGGTGGCTGATGGCATAACCGAGATACAGTGCAGCAGCTCTGCTACACGCATACTGGTTGTGCCCACTAATGAGGAATTGCAGATCGCACGGGACGCTTTGGAAGTGGTGAGATAAGTTAAAGTTAAAAACTTAGTGCGTGTTTTGGGTTGCTGTGCACGCTAATGAGAACCCAGTAAAAGCAGTCCAGATTCTCAAAAAGGGGTTAGCTCCCTTTTACTACTGATTGAAATCAGCGAAGTGGAAAGTTAGGATATTGAAAAAGCAAATGGGCTAATCGTATAAGGTTATGAGAGCTAACGAAAAACCGATTGGGGCTCTATCACTCCCTATAATGTATTATTGGACAAATGTGTCCATATCCAATTGTCAGCACCTTAGCACCATACGGGAGAAGAATGAGTACTAAAAAAGCTGATGGTGAAGCAGGAGCAAGGAGAGCCGCCGCCGTAATTAGCACAGCATTATGTGCTGAGTCCACAGCAGCGACTCTAAATGAGGATTATGCCAAAGTAGATCTTAAATTCTCATACCGAAATGCATTTGATTCAGATACATTAATAACTCATCACTGCCAAGTCAAAAGTGGCGCTTCATTTAAATCGGATTCTTCAAATGAAAAAGAACTCACTTTAAAAAATATTGGCAAGGAAACAATCGAACCGCTGAAGGTGAGCTCTGGGATAATTGCTTGGGTTCCACCAATGCCTTCCAGTAAGGTTTTTTGGTATGTGGCAGATCCAAGGAAAAAAAGTAGAACACCTATAAAAATCCCGAGATATCAGTTTGTTCGTCCTTCATTACGATACGATCTTTCTAGGGTTGATGCCTATTCGAGGTGGCACGGTCGCTTACCTAAACAGAACGTAGCAATATTGGGAA
Source organism: Gammaproteobacteria bacterium (assembly GCA_028284675.1). Lineage (GTDB taxonomy): Bacteria > Pseudomonadota > Gammaproteobacteria > HTCC5015 > HTCC5015 > JANQRI01. Next base: position 66,557 of record JANQRI010000019.1, read on the forward strand.
GTTCCGACCAGGTTACAAAAAAGGCTAAAATGGCATATAAAGACTTTTCGGAGTCTGAATGGCTACACCCTTTGGTTGGAAATCTTAACGTCACGCGATTTGCGTGGCGTCATGTTACAAGACGCTCAAAGGTCACCAAAAGAAGGTTGTTTTCATTAAGAATCGTCCCTTATTTAAAAACGTATTTGGATAGCGCACCAGATAGATACACTATTGGGGCCCCCACGTTTAGAAAGGAGGGAAGAAATATCGTTGAAACACGATATTTGCTGTGTTGGTATCGTGAGGCTCTACATATAGATGGAGAATCACACGCATTGCTACTGAGAATAAAGGAAGATATTTTGTACCCGGAAACTTGGGAAAAGTATCCATTAGGTGTGGAAGATATTTTCCAAAGAGCCACGCTAGCCAGCTGGTGGGCAAAGAAAGAAAATCAAGGTGTGCCTGCCTCGGAGTTTTGTACTGACACTGAAGATACCTCGACAACTCGTGGCACACAGTAGTCATCTTACCAAAGTGGTTGAGGCAAGCACGCCTTGTAAAGTATAAAGTGCAATAATAGTGCTAACAAGTCGTTGCAACACATTCCTGCCCTCTGGGCTTCCATTGGACAGCCAAACCTTCGGTTTGTTTGCCGTTGAACGAAGCGTTACAAAATAATCGGGTTCAAGAAAAAGGAGAAAAAGGGGCCTGATCCTTTTCTTTTTTCTCAGTTCCGGAAACCTGTCAAGGCCTCCGGAACACACTCGGGAAAGTCAGGTCAGGGGCTTGGGTTTATTGCAGAGATCGATTGCCCGCTCAAATTCAGACATCAGCCAGTCTCGCAGGACAGGGTGCTGAATATTTTCCATTTCACCGATAAGTTTGTCGGGATGCGGTAGTTCATCCATAGGGTTTTCCGGAGCAGCCTTGGTTCGTTCCAGCTCGAATTTCAGAGCGTTTTTTAGGCATTGCAGGATGCAAAAATAACCGAAAACTTGCTCCCGGCTCAAAAAAGCGCCATCTTTTCCCTCATTGGGCAATGATTCCAGAAAGTCCAAAATACTATAAACATAGTGCAGGGTATCGCCGGGGTGTTTGTGTATGAGAGGGTTAAGCATTGCTGGCCTCCTGATCGATTATCAACGATACAGGTGCACAGCCGTGTGTAGTAGAATTGGTGTTAGCCATGATTCAACTCCTAGTTAGTTGGGTTGTGGTTAGCGCCTCAGTCGTGTTACCGCACGGCTGGGGTGCGTTACTATCGATACTTATTGTAGTGCAAAAAGTCGAGATTGCAAGCAGTTTTTGTAGTGCAGAAACGCTGCTATACTGCTCTCATGAGCAAAAATAAATCTACAGACCAAAGCACTAAGAAAATGGGTAGGCCGCTTGCAGATAATCCAGCGTCTGCTCAAGTTCCGGCCACTAGAGTTACGCCGGAGAAGTTGGAAGCTTACAAAGAAAAAGCTGAATCTGAAGGGCTGTCGTTCAGCGAATGGATACGTTGTGCACTTGATAGGGCGTTAAAGCGAAAGTAATGCCAATATTGAATAGCTTTAGCAATTATTTTCAGGTATGAAAGATGAAAAATTTTGATACACGAGTATATAACATCTCTGATTTTCTACAGTGGAGAGATAATGAACAGCTTGATTTGTCGCCTGATTTTCAGCGGCGAGCTGTCTGGTCTGAAAAAGCCAAATCGTATTTAGTGGATACAGTAGTTCGTGGTAAACCTATGCCTAAGATTATTATTACGCAAGAATTGCGTGATAGGAAAAATATTAGAGTCGTGGTTGATGGTCAGCAGCGGTTGAGGGCTATTATTGGATACATTGATGGAGACTTTAAAATATCGAGAGCGCACAGCAAAAAGTATGGTGGTTTAGCGTTTGACAATTTACCTGATGATGTCAGGAATGATTTTTTAAAATATGAGATAGGAGTTGATTTGCTCTACGATGTACCATACTCAGAAATTTTAGATATATTTGCAAGAATAAATACATATACAGTTAAACTGAATAAGCAGGAAACACTCAATGCAAAGTATCTTGGTTATTTTAAGCAAGGAGCTTATGAATTGGGCTATAAATATGTTGAATATTTTCTTGAGTCTAGTGTATTAACAAAGTCGAGTATTACAAGAATGGCAGAAGCCGAGCTTGCTTCAGATCTATTAGTTGCCCTCTCTGGAGGAATACAAACCAATAAAAACATTGAAAAATACTATGAGGAATATGAGGATGACCCAGGAAATATTGATAAGTGTGTCGCTAATTTTGATAAAACAATGAGTTTTATAGGGGCTATATATAGCCCTGCAGAGTTAGCGAATACTAATTGGGCTAGAATACATTTATTTTATTCATTGTTTTTGTCAATTGGCCACGGTATTTATGGTGTGCAAGGGATTCGAGTCAAGAGGCCTACTATAACACGAGCCAATATTGGTAAGATAAGAAGTAGGCTTGATGAAATAAGTGCAAGGTATGACTCGTACACTGGGAAAGAAGAAGTAACTAATATACCAAAAGACTACGGTGAGTTTATTGATTATACAAGAAGGCGCACCACTGATACTGCCGCTCGGTTGTATCGCAGTAGTTTTATATGTAAAAAATTGAATGCTTGAGTGAGATAGCCTTATGGCGCCCAGAAGGAGTGTTTCTGCGGTACTTAGGGACTTTTCAAATGAAATTGAAAGGCTCAAGAAAATAGATGAGGATAATCAAAGTCGTTTGTCGTCCAGCCTTGGAAGGCCAAGCAGAGGATCTTTAACGAAAGCGCAAGTATCATTAATAACTGAGAATTTGTTTTTCTCTGCATATGGAGCATATGAATCTCTAATTGAAGATGTTTTTTTGTTGTATACAATGGAGAAAAAGCCATTACATGGTTGTAAGCCAAAGTCTTATTTGAAGCCCAATAATTTTGATCATGCTGCAAATTTGATTAAATCTTCTATGCCATTTCTTGATTGGACATCAACGGATGTTGTAATTAAACGTGCAGAACTCTATTTAAAAGATGGCTACCCAATTAAAGACGTTATTACTGGAAACCAAGCTGTTCTTAAGGATTTGAAACGTATTAGAAACCATATTGCACATAACTCAAGAGAGTCAACTGGAAAATATTTGACTGTCTTACGAAACAATCTGGCAACTGTTCCGGTGAAGTCACCGAAAGTAGGTGAATATTTATTAATGATAGACCGTCATAATCGACCGGATTATTATTTTATGACTTACATAAATCATATAGAGAGAATTGGAAAATTATTATGTGGTTAGCAAAAAAAGTCTGACCTATTTCCCGATAACAAAAAAATAGCAATACTAGTCCGAAAGGATTATTGAAATCAACAAAGTCAGGGGTTAGGGTGTTAAAAAAATAAACGGGTAAGTCGTATAACAATCGTTATTAATAAAGTGTTGCTGGCGGGTAGCTGACAGCTAGAGGGAGTAATTATGTATATTTGGAAAACTAATGCTCTTGCAGAGGACATTAAGAATAAATTAGTTGGGCAAAATGAGTGGAAGAAATACTATTTGGCAGTGTCAATATTTGTGACAGCCGCCATATATCTTGCTATTTTGTCGCCCCGAACAAATTTGGTGGCTGTGTTGGTTGAGGTCGTGGCAGTAATTGGTATTCTCATTATCGGGGTTAATATTACGTATCGCTCTAACGGCGGTGACACTGGAGTCGATTACATACCCAGAATAACTGCCTTAAGTTTACCGGTTGTAGTCAAGCTCTATTTTTTTACTTTGTTGATTGGAATACTGATTGCTATATGGATTGAAGCGGCATCATTGCCTCAGAAGGCTATTATGGATTGGGTGACAGTGGGTCTTGCTATATTTATTCAAGCAGCTTTTTTTTGGCGTATTAATATCCATATCAAAAATATAAATACATAACAAAAAGCCTTACCCCATATCATGGCGTGATAGTTTGCGCAAATATTGGGTCCTGCAAAATTACACTGATTCATCAAAAAAAGTCAGACCCTTTCCTCCTCAGGTGATAAATGGCCTGCTCAGGGGAAAGGCGTGCCATTGATATTGAACAAGGCCAATCGCACTTTTAAGGTGCAGGCATCTTTTTTTCCTTCAATACGCTTCGCTTCACTCGGCAAATCACACGGGCGTTAGCCTTTCGGGTTACCCAAGGAAATACTTCGAAATATTCACATTTTGCGATAGCATTGGAAAAGCGTCCAAACAAAAATGGTGGCATATGCAACTTAGATATACGGTGTACAATTGCGGCACAGGCTTTAATCGTAATAGCCGGGATATCATACCCCAGCTTTGGAGAGAAACGCATTCTCTTAACATGATTAACGATGGGCCTGGCAGCACGGGTTTGTTTGTGACGAGAGGGCCTGGCCTTGCAGCCGGAGTAGGTGTTGATGCCAATGTTAATCGCTCGGTTGAGGAGATAAAAAGGCGGAACACAGTTAACAGCATGGTCCTCAATATGGTGGGCTGGAGTCGTGGCGCGGTAACGTGTTTTAAAATTGCCAATGCGCTGGATAAAGATAACAGCACGCAGAATATCACTGTCAATATTTATGGAATTGATCCCGTGCCCGGCGGCACTTTTATAAATGATCATATGTGGAGAGACATTGATGTCACTCCCAATATAGGTATGTGCAGCGCAATCTTTGCGCAGCATGACAGAAGGAATCTGTTTTCACCCTACTACCCTGCGGTGCGCGGACCTTTTACAGATATTGATATTATGCCCGGTAATCACAGTGATTTGGTTATGGATAAAGGTAAAAACAGGGAGGCGCATCAACTGGTTAAACATCTTGCCAAACAATTCCTTATTTCCCGCGGCACTGTGTTTAGCAATAAAACTTTATTAAGTGATATTGAGATATTAAACAAGTATGCGGCAATAATTGAAAACTTTGATGATTATGCAAAGGGCAAGAGGAAGTTTAGAAACAGATTTAAGGGCAAGCGCAAAATAAAAAATGATAAGGGTGACAGCCTTGGGACAATGCTTCCGGTAAAACCGCCGTTTTTTATTAATGGGCATCACCGTGAAGTTTTCCAGAGGCATTTCTCCTGTCTTGCCAATGCAATAGATACCAAGTCCAGGAATCCTGGATACAGCATTCAGAATAACTGGGGTTACGTAAGGAATGATATCGAAAGATTGCAAAATTCACCTCTGTTCCAAAGTTCTTTCGATATGGTCACACTGTATTTTGATCTGGTTTGGGTTTGATATCATTGTCAGCCGGGTCGAGCTGGCGCATACGTATTTAAATTATTTACAATGGCAAAGGGTTCGCAATGTCATACAAGGTATACTATGTATACATTGATGCCAATGTTTTATGTATGACAATGTATACATTATGCCGACAAAATCCGATGACAAAAAAACAGAGCTTATCAGTGTGCGAATCTCTAAATCACTGAGGGATAAGCTGGAGGCAATTGCTGAAGAGCAGGATAGGCCGCTTTCCTGGGTGGTCAATAAAATTCTGCAGAAACACCTCAACAGCAAACAGGCAGGGAAGCTGTAAGTTTTTACATCAAGGCGATGGCTGAGGAACCCGGTGGCGCTTTGTTGACACCAACCAAGAATATAGAGGACAAATCCATGACTGAAAAATCACTGTATGAGCGCCTGGGTGGTTATGATGGAATAACGGGTTTTGTGAATGACTTATTGCCCCGGCTGCAGGGCGACGGTCAATTGGGCCGTTTTTGGGCGTATCGCGGGGCTGACGGCATTGCGCGGGAAAAGCAATTATTGATCGATTATTTGTGTGCGAGCGCGGCCGGTCCGGTGTATTACACCGGGCGGAATATGAAGCTGTCGCATAAGGGGATGAATATCAGTGAAAGTGACTGGGATATTTTCATGGGGCATGCCGGAGCCACTATGGAGGCGCTCGGTATTCCTGAGCAGGAGTGTAATGAAATTGCCACATTTGTTTCCAGCTTGAAAGACGATATTGTTGAGGCCGTGTAGTGATCATCTGGTGCTGGTAGCGGTGGGCTCGTCAGGCTCTTTGGCGGCCTATTTGATATAAAACCAGGATCAGCGCAAGCATGGTTAGGTCAGTGTGTTTTGCCGGCACAAAGTGGCCGGGTGGAAGGGTGTAGAGCGGGCAGTACGTATGACGGGTTATTTTATTTGTATTCAGGGGTGATTGGCGCACCAAATTTGATTTGGCGGCGTTTTTTGGTGCTGGTGTTGGTTAGATATCCACAACCCCAAACCTTTAAATATAAGATGGGATGGATATATAATATTCGCGCTAAATATTAGCCTATTCACCCTAACCGCATTATTTATCGTAGGCAGGGAAAGCCGGTGGTACGACAGGTCATTGTGTTTTTACATTTTATGTTTTTCGTGTATGCTGCCGATGCTGTAGAGATCTAATCGGCGAAAGAACTTGGTTGCATAATGAGTCATTTCCCGGTGACAGGGACAGTATTGCATCTGCAAAACCATAAGGATTGGTAACCGGTATGAATGACCAGGTTAACAAAGGTGTGGAAAATTTTTTGATGTTGTTGGCGCTTTTAATTCTGGCGTGGCTACTCTGGTCTGGGATTTACAAGCTCCTCCTTCTGGGGCTGGGCGCTTTTTCATGCCTGCTTTGTTTCTATATTGCCTACCGTATCGGGTTTTTCAAGCGGGCCAGCGGTCTGAGGCTGATTCCGAGCCTGCCGAAATACTGGTTTGCTTTGTTAATAGACATTATAAAATCCAGTATTGATGTCGCAAAGATTGTGCTTAATCCTAAATTACCTATCAGTCCAGTCGTTGTTGAAATTGACGCGATGTCCAAAGGTTCTATTGGTCACGCGATTCTGGGTAATGCCATCACATTGTCGCCGGGTACGGTTACATTAGATGTTCACAATGGACGATTAAGAGTTCACTGTTTGACCAGGAAAAGTGCTGATGAGCTTTTGGCCGGTGAAATAAATCGTCGAACCTCATTGCTTACTCACGACTGATCATGTATTTCACCGTATCATTGGCAATACTGGTTACGATGGTTTTGGCGGTTATTCGCGCACTTAAGGGGCCGAGCGTCTATGACCGTGTTTTGGCTGTCAACATGTTCGGCACTAAGACCGCCTTGTTGTTATCCGTTGTTGCATTTCTCTATGGGCGGCCTGACTTTTTGGATTTGGCTTTAATCTACGCATTAATAAACTTTGTGGGTGTATTGGCTGTGCTTGAGTTTTTTCAGAAACGTTCGGCAGCTCAAGGGCACACTACAAAAGATTGACAGGGACTTGCTATGCTTCTTGATATCCTAAGCTGGATTTTATTATGTTTGGGGGGCGGGTTTGTGCTGGTTGGGGGTATTGGTGCTCTGCGTATGCCCAATTTCTATACCCGCATGCATGCGGCCAGCCTGACAGACTCAACCGGTTCAATCTTGATTGTGGTCGGAGTAATGTGCCAGGCCGGTTTATCGTTAGCAACTATTAAGTTGTTGACTATTCTCATATTTTTGTTGTTAACAGGCCCAACGGCAACCTATGCGCTGGCCAATGCGGCGTTGCTTTCCGGAATGAAGCCACAGGCTGATACTGATGAGGGCCGGTCTTCCTCATGATTATAGTCTTTGCGGTTTTTTTGCTTACGCTGCTGGTATTGACTGCCGTTGCGGTTGTCAGAACTGAAAACTTATTTGTGGCTGTTATGCTAATGGCTATTTTCAGTCTGCTGATGGCGACAAACTTTTTCATTCTCGATGCGGCTGATGTCGCGTTAACAGAGGCTGCCGTTGGAGCCGGTGTGACCACAGTGATATTTCTGGGCGCTCTGGCATTAACTGCAGAACAGGAAAAGCCGATTGTATCAGGACGCTGGCTACCCTTGGCCGTTGTCTCCGTGACGGTGCTGGTCATAATTTACGCAAGCTTTGACCAACCCCGCTTGGGTGATCCTGGTGCCCCCGCTCATCAACATGTTGCTCCGTGGTATCTTGAAAAAACCGCTGAGTTTATTGATATCCCCAATATAGTGACAGCCGTGCTGGCAAGCTATCGTGGTTATGATACTTTGGGAGAGGTGTTTGTGGTATTTGCCGCCTGTATAGGCGTCTTGTTTTTATTGAGTGTGCCGCCTGTAAAACCGCAGAAATCGAAGTCTTCTGATAATAGCAGTGGTCTTCGCCATCATCTTATTCCGCAAGTTGTTGGCCGTTTGCTTGTGCCGTTTATTTTTCTTTTTGGTTTATATGTGCAGTTCCATGGAGAGTATGGGCCTGGCGGAGGCTTTCAGGCAGGGGCTATTATAGCAACCGGCATTATTCTGTATGCATTGCTTGAGGGTGAGGCAGCGGCACTGAATGCGATACCCAAGTCTGTACTGATGGCTATGGTGTGTGGTGGTGCAATGCTGTATGGAATGGTCGGTGTAGCCGGGATGATATTAGGCGGTAATTTTCTGGATTACTCTGTATTACACAGCGACCCTGTTATAGGCCAGCAGATGGGTATTATTCTTATTGAAGCGGGTGTTGGAATCACGGTCTGCGGTGCGCTGTTATCCATATTTCATGCTTTTGCGGAAAGAGACTGATGCTGGAAATATTGGGCTATTACAATTATTGGGTATTTGCACTGGTGCTGATGATCGGTTTTTATGCTGTCGTTGCAAGAGGCAATCTGATTAAAAAGCTGCTGGGGCTATCGATGCTTCAGTCTGCTGTATTCCTGATGTATATCACTTTGAGTAAGGTGGAGGGTGCAACCGCGCCCATTCTTCAAAAAGGTGTCGAAGATCAAATTTATTCCAACCCTTTGCCGCAGGTTTTGATTCTGACAGCGATTGTTGTTGGTGTTTCAACCACTGCATTGGGTCTTGCCATCGTGGTGCGAATAAAAGAAGCCTACGGAACGATTGAAGAGCAGGATATTCTTAAAGCAAGCGGCCCATAATGAATATAACACCACATTTGCCGGCGCTACAGGTGGTAGTGCCAATTCTGAGTGCTCCCATAGTGCTATTGCTGCGGCCAAAAGGTATGGCCTGGGCAATGACAACAGTCACAAGCTTAATGGCTTTTTGTATTGCTATTGCAATAGTCAGCGGGGTTCAGCAAGGTCAGGTATTCAATTATCTAATGGGCTCCTGGAGTGCGCCCTATGGTATTGAGCTGAGCATTGATTCTTTTAGTGCGATTATTTTACTTGTGGTGACCGGTGCATCGGCCCTTGTGTTGATCGGTGCCCGCCGCAGCATTGATGCGCAGATCGAATCGCATCGACAGCCATTTTTTTATGCGGCTTGGCTATTGGTGCTTTCCGGGCTGGCGGGAATAGTCGTTACCGGTGATGCCTTTAATATTTTTGTATTTATGGAGATTTCTTCGTTGGCCAGTTATGTATTAATAGCCGGTGGCCCGGACAGGCGCGCGCTTCCGGCGGTTTTTAAATATCTTATCATGGGGACAATCGGCGCAACGTTTTATCTGATTGGCATAGGCCTTATTTATATTATGACGGGGACGCTGAACCTGGCTGATATGGAAGTGAGGATTCATGAAGTTGCCGATCAAAGCCCTGTTTTGCTGGCGGCAGGTTTTATTACGATAGGCTTGGCTTTGAAGGCGGCTGTGTTTCCACTGCACTTGTGGTTGCCCAATGCATATACTTATGCGCCTCATGTTGTCACCGCTTTTCTGGCGGCCTGCGCTACGAAAGTCGCACTCTATGTGTTGATCCGTTTTGATTTTTTTGTTTTCCAGCAGAACCTGTCTGGCCATGATCTGCAGTTTTCGTATTTTATGATACCGTTGGCCTTGCTGGCCGCTTTGGTTGCCTCCAGCATGGCGTTGTTTGAGCGTAATCTGAAATGCTTGCTGGCTTATTCTTCTGTTGCGCAGATTGGTTATATTGTACTTGGAGCAAGCCTGGTTACGGTAGCAGGTCTTACCGCCAGTATCGTGCATATATTCAACCATGCATTGGCAAAAGGTGCTTTGTTTCTGGCGGTTGCCTGTCTTGCCATAAGGCTGTCTTCCACTCAACTTACCGATATTGCCGGTGTTGCCCGGCGTATGCCATGGACCATGGCTGCATTTGTGTTGGCCGGGCTGAGTCTGATCGGCGTTCCGGGAACGGCCGGTTTTATCAGTAAGTGGTATCTGATTACGGCTGTGCTTGCAAAAGGCGCATGGGGTATCGCGCTTGTCTTTATAATCGTGATCAGCTCCTTGCTCGCTGTTGTATATATATGGAAGGTTATTGAGCAGGCTTACTTTCGTGAGCCTCAGCAAGCCAATGGGGCTGTGCGCGAAGCACCATTGGAGTTATTGGCAGTCACCTGGGTTGCTGTGCTTGCGAATATCTACTTTGGTTTTTATCCCGCTATTCCGGTCTCGCTATCCTCCGCCGCAGCGGAGCTGTTGTTAGGACAAATGCCACAATGACAAATGAAACGATAATTTTGCTTGTGCTTGCATTGCCGCTACTGGGCGCGATTGGCATTGTGATCAGCGGGCGCATCAGTCCTAACCTGCGTGAAGCCGTAACACTGACCACCGCAGGCGTATTGACCTGGCTGGTATGGAGTATGGTTCCCGATCTGATGGACGGTGCGCGACCGGAAATCAGTTTGTATGAAATTATGCCGGGAATCAATATTGCTTTTCGGCTTGAGCCGCTGGGCATGTTGTTTGCCGCATTGGCTTCAGGCTTATGGATTGTTAACTCCCTGTACTCCATCGGTTATATGAGAGGTAACAACGAGTCGAATCAAACCCGCTTTTACACTTTTTTCGCCATTGCCATAGCTGCGACGATGGGTATTGCGTTTGCAGGTAATTTGTTCACGCTGTTTCTTTATTACGAAATCTTAACCCTGTCCACTTACCCGCTAGTGTCGCATAAGGGTGATGATAAAACGGTTCGATCGGCCCGTGTCTACCTGGGCGTTTTGCTGTTCACTTCCATTGGCCTTTTATTGCCGGCTATTATTTGGACCTATGTGGTCGCCGGCACGGGTGATTTTACGCAAGGGGGAATTTTGGCCGGTAAGCTGCAAGGCCCGGCCGTGGGTTTGCTGCTGGGCTTATTTGTGTTTGGGGTGGGTAAAGCCGCGGTAATGCCGGTACATCGATGGTTGCCGGCCGCAATGGTGGCGCCAACGCCGGTGAGTGCGCTATTGCATGCGGTTGCGGTCGTTAAAGCGGGTGTATTCACCATTACAAAAGTTATTATCTTTATTTTCGGTGTCGATTTTCTGTTTAATGAACCCAGCAGTTCATGGTTATTGTATGCAGCTGCCTTTACGGTGATTGCCGCCAGTGTCGTTGCGCTGCGGCAGCAAAACCTGAAACGCCTGCTGGCTTATTCGACCATCGCGCAGCTGTCCTATGTTGTAATGGCTACGGCGATTCTTAAACCATTGGCAGAGATTGGCGCGGTTGTTCATATTGTGGCGCATGCATTTGGCAAGATTACATTATTCTTTGCCGCCGGCGCGATTTATGTTGCATCCAAAAAAACCGAGCTGCCTCAATTGCGGGGAATTGGTCGCCAAATGCCATGGACGATGGCCGCTTTTTCCATTGGTGCTTTAAGCATGGTGGGTGTGCCGCCAACAGCAGGCTTTGTGTCCAAATGGTATATTCTTGCCGGTGCATTTCAGGCTGATAACTATGTTGCTATCTTTACCATTATTGTCAGCACTGCACTTAATGCTGCTTATTTCCTGCCGATTATTTACATGGCCTGGTTCAGTCAACCCGAAAACGGCGCATCAAGCGGATATAATGAAGCACCGTTTCCGGCGGTATTGGCGCTTACCATTACGGCCGCATTAACAATAGGCTTTTTCTTTTTTAACGGCCCCATACTAGAGCTCGAACGCCAGCTTATTGAAGGGTTAGGGTGATGAATAATACTGATAACGATCATTGGCTTGCACGGCCATCTTCGATTCGGTTGATATGGAAAGTGTCCATCGTGGTGTTGGCCTTAACAGTGCTGGCCCAGCTGATATTTAAAGTGAAAGCTTACTTTGGTATCGATGGCTGGTTCGGTTTTGGCGCAGTCTTTGGTTTTCTTTCTTGCCTGATCATGGTCTTGGTTGCCAAGCTGTTAGGGTTTGTTTTGAAACGCGACGAAGATTATTACCGTAAGGGTGAGCCTGATGCCTGATTATCTTTCACCCGCGATAATTTTATTGATTGCTGCCATTTTAACAGCGATATTGCGCGGTTACTGGCGCTCTATAATTGTGCTGGTGGCACCTTTGTTAACACTCTGGGCGGTCTGGTCAGTACCGGACGGTGTCACTGCGACGATATATTTTCTTGATTATCAGATTGAGCCTGTAGAAGGCAGTCCATTACGTCGTTTGTTTGCCACTATCTTTGCATTCATGGCGTTTGCCGGCGGACTGTTTGCTTTCCGTGTTGCCAAATGGCAGGAGCTGGCAGCAGCACAGGCTTATGCAGCGGGTGCTATTGGGGTCTGTTTTGCCGGAGATCTTATAACCTTATTCCTTTATTGGGAATTAATGGCATTGTTCTCAACAGTGGTGGTTTGGTGCGGTGGAACACCGGCTGCCAGAGCCGCAGGCATTCGCTATGCGATCATGCATTTGTTTGGCGGAGTCATTCTTAAAGTGGGTATTGAGGGCTATGTTATACATACCGGCTCCATCGATATTCAGCCCATGCTCGCCAATAACTTTGATACCTGGATGATTTTAATCGGCATATTAATTAATGCTGCCGCCCCTCCGGTATCGGCGTGGCTGGCGGATGCCTATCCGGAATCCAGCCCAACGGGTTCAGTGTTTCTATCGGCCTTTACCACCAAGACGGCTGTGCTGGCATTGATACTGCTTTTTCCCGGCGAGACCGTGCTGATCTATGTCGGCCTTTATATGATTATGTATGGGATCATCTATGCGCTTCTGGAGAATGACGCCAGACGTATATTAGCTTACTCAATTGTGAATCAGGTGGGCTTTATGGTGTGCGCCGTCGGTATTGGTACCCAGATGGCATTGAACGGTGCAGCTGCACATGCTTTTGCCCATATCATATACAAAGCCCTTTTGTTTATGAGTGCGGGGGTCGTGGTCTATCGTACCGGCAAGAGCCGATGCTCCGATCTGGGTGGCTTATTTCGTACTATGCCGTTGACCACTATCTGTGGAATCATTGGCGCTTTGGCGATCTCCAGTTTCCCACTCACTTCAGGTTTCACAACCAAAACCCTGATCTCCCAGGCGGCAATAGATGAAAGCCTGGCCGTTGTATATTTTCTGCTTGCCGCGGCATCTGCCGGTGTGTTTCTGCATGCAGGTATTAAATTTCCGTGGTTTGTTTTCTTTCAGCGTGATTCCGGTCTGCGGCCAAAAGATGCTCCCTGGAATATGGGGCTGGCCATGGTGCTGTTTTCAGCGTTATGTATATTGATCGGTGTTTTTCCGGAAATGTTTTATCGCTTTCTGCCTTATCCGGTTGATTATCAGGCGTATACCACCGGAAAAGTGGTTTTCTATTTACAGTTGCTTTTATTTTCAGGGCTTGCCTTTTTCCTGTTATTGCCTTTAATGCGCCGCACCTTAACCATCAGCCTCGATACGGATTGGTTCTGGCGGGTTTTTCTGGCTCGCATCGCCCGTGCCGGCGTCTCTGCGATCTTGCGCCTGACAAAAGCTGTAGAGGTTTGGACTGGAACACTTATCAGTATTTTGTTAAACCGCGTGCAAAATAATTTTGATAAGCCTTTGGATACGGAACACAGTTGGCGAACTATTTTTTCCCGGGCGCAACCCATAGGTGCAACCGCTTTGTGGATCGCGTTGTTGCTGACCGGTTATGTATTGGTCTATTATTTTTAGAGCTGCTCTCAAAATTACTCGGCTTTGGCATCCTCGGTCTCTGTTCCAGACTCGACTCTAACACCTACATCTCTGTAGGCGTGCGTTGCTCTACTACACCACATCCCTGTAGTTATGAGCCGCTCTTATCAGGCAGGGAATATTTGAGCATAAACTTGCCTTGCTTGTATGGGGTGGAAATTATTTTTGCTCTTGTGCCGGTTTTGTGTGGGTTTTAAGGTTGGCGATTTCCTGCTGTAGCTGGTTGAAGCGCTCATGGATAGAAGCCAAGTCGCTTTGAGTCCAGGAGGTATTTTCAGCTGTATTTTCTTTACGGGTTTCTTTTTGCGTCTGCTGCATCGCATCTACAATAATACCGATAAACAGATTCAGTACGGCAAAACTGGTGATGATGATAAAAGGTACAAAAAACACCCATGCCCAAGGGAAGATTTCCATTACCGGGCGCACAATACCCATTGACCAGCTCTCCAGTGTCATAATTTGAAATAGTGTATAAGCGGATGCGCCAACACTGCCGAACCACTCCTGCATTTCAGGGTGATAGCCAAACAGTTTGGTGGTCAATACGGACGATACATAAAACACGATGGACAATACGCCGATCACCGACATCATACCCGGGATGGAGTGGCCGATTGCGCTGATAACCCGGCGCATTTGCGGCACTATCGATAAGAGCCTCAGAACCCTTAAGATTCGGAAGGCCCGTAAAATTGCCAGCGGGCCGGCAGTGGGTATCCACGCTATGGTTACGATGATAAAGTCAAACAGGTTCCATCCTGATTTAAAAAACCCCAAACGGTAGGCATAAAATTTAAGGCTTAGCTCAATCGTAAAAAAGATCAGTATGGTTTTATCGATCCAATATAATATTTTTCCATATTTTGAATATATTTCTGTATCTGTCTCCAGGCCCAAAGTGATTGCATTGATTAAAATAATTGTCGTTATGAAAGTGACGCAAGGAGTACTTTCAACGAATTTTGCGACATTGCCTCTATTGCCGCTAAGCTGTTTTGTGTTGTTTGGGTTGACCATGCGCTTTAAAGTTTTTGATATTGGCTATCCTTGTTAATTACTGATTTAGCAAGGCCTGCTATTGCGCCGCCCATCTTTGAAGCTGTCTCGATAGTGGATAAGCCAATGGAGTGACTGGATGCTAAATTTTGCCTTCCCTGTGCGTGGCTTATATTAAGTTAAGTGGCAGGAATTTATCAAGTATTATGAAAAAATAAGAGATTAAGGAAGTATTTGTGAAAAACCCAGCTGCTAAAGCAATATCAGCAAGATCGCTTCAAAGCGTATAAGAAAAGTTGCACACCTTATTCACTTTTACGGGTTAGGTTTTCGTTTTAAAAAAATCAATAACAATGGCAGTACCAGCATTGGTATCAGCGCGGTGAGTACGCCGGGCAGTAAATGCCGTTCCAGGATATGCCGTATTTCGTACATGCAGGCAAACTGCATAAATAAAGCCGGCATCGTGCCCGCAGCCAAACCGATCAGTAGACCAGTGCGCAGTGATTTCAGGGGCAGTAATTTTCTCGCAACGATTGTGCATGCGACAAGCGACGGCGGCAGCGTGTATAACAATGTTTCGAAGTAGCAGTGTTCGCGTTTGCCGCTCATACTGGGTTCCAGTGCCGGCTGTATAAATCCGACCAGGTAATTGGATAACCATAATACTGCGAGCGTAAGGCTTAAGTATGCCCAACGCCGGGATAGTGCACCCGGAGTCGCAGTCTGCCAGGCAGCCACCGTTAAGCTTAGGCTCAGCAGCAGCCCGATCAGGCTTTCGATCAAAAACTGTGGTGATGTTGCCAACTGTATCAGCACCCCAGGGCGCAGCGGGCCCATCACCAGAGTCATTGTAACCACGTACACCCAGCTCAACAGCCACCATATAATACTTTTTAGGGTAATGGACATACCCGGCAAAGCAGGTTGTAAGTTATCGCTTAAGCGTGCAATTAATTCATCACGGCTGGACATCATAAGAACTCCGCTTCGAGAAGCTTCCGTGCTTTTTGTAGGGCACGATGAATTCTGACTTTCATCGCGCTTTCGGAAATATTAAGCTGACTGGCTGCCTCACTAATACTAAACCCCTGTAGTTTGGTTAACAGCAGTGCTTCACGGTGCTGCACCGGCAGCAATGCAAGCAATTGCGCAGAACTGATATCGGTATCGGCTCCAGGTTGAGTGTTATTATGACTGGCAGCGGGGTGCCTATGTTGATTCAGCATAGTATCGTAAGCCTGTTTGCGTCGAAAGAAATCAATGGTTTTATGCCGGACGATCGCAAATAGCCATGGCCGGAATAAGCGTGCCGGCTCATACGTGTGGCGTGCATCATGTATTGCAATCAGCGACTCCTGTACACAATCTTCGAGCGCATTGAAGTTGCCGAAGCGGGCACGCAAATACGCTGCGATCGCATTTCCCAGCTCCTGCAGTAATTGACGATAATCCTGTTGGTTGCCCGATTGGGCGCTTGCCATTAATTCAGACCAGCGGCGCTCATCGGTCTTATCGGTGGTTTCCATCAATTCGGTTCGATGGAGTCACCAATATGATGACTCCACCATTAGAATTTTCGGTATTAATTGATCCTCTGAATGGTGATTTTGGCAACCGGATTGCGCCAGTCATAGGTTAGTGGCCCCAGTATTTCATTGCCGGCCTCATCGACATCGCCCAGCTCATGAAAACCATTGCCGATATACACATAACCTTCATCGGTATCGGCAGGTGCTGAGTCGCCGGCACCACCACAACGTGGCCCGGGCATGTTCAGGCAGTTTTGGTCATTGAGTTCTGAGCCGGCATCGTAAGCGGGTGCCATCACGGTTTTGCGCAGATAGGGCAGGCGTATGGTATTCAATGCTACAAAGGTATCGTTGGTCGGAATCAGCATCGCAGCCAGGCTGATGAAAGGCTGTCGGTAAGGGTTTGCGGTAATTGTTGTGGAGACCGATTTTCCGGGTAGCAGCAAACCGCTGATGGTTTTAACGTCCCCGACTTTGCGACCCGCGCCGGCCAGCACATCGGTCAGCGGCTGCGTGTCGCCGGATTCAGCCAGAGTGGCGAGTGCTGCGCTGGCCGGCTTACCCAGTTCGAATAAACGAACTTTTTTATTATGAGTCACGACCAGTTGCGGCGTAAAAGTCTGCGCACGTGTGATATTGGTGATTGTGACTTTATAGGTGTTGATCGGCCGATAAGAATCAGCGGCAGCAAGGCCGGTGGCCGTCAGGCAGAAAACAGCAATCAGTGAGCGTAAAAACATTGTATGTCCTTTATATTGGTGAGAATTACCTCCTATTACGCAGTAGCCAATAAAAAGGTTACAGTGGATTGCTTATTTTTCTAAAAAAACCAGGGGGAGCAGGCCAGGTATTTGATTTTAAAGACTATTTCTTAATGTCCCGCGAGCCATGTCGTTATTTTTCTGAGTACAGTCCAAACATATTGCCCTCTGTATCGAGCGCCAGTGTGCAGAATCCGGATTCACCGATAGCCGTTTTGGCCTGCTGAATTTTTCCACCCGCGCTTTTTATTCTCGACTCCTCTGTTGCACAGTCTTCACATGAAAAATAGATCAAGGTGCCGTTTCCGCCAGGTGAAAAACCGTCCATTTTTACCAGTGCTCCGGTAGCACCGTATTTTTCGAAGTCGGAAGGGAAAGACCACATTTCAATATTTGAATCGCCCGGGACATTTAATTTTTCCAGGCTGATATCAAATACCGACTGGTAAAACTGTTTGGCTCGGTCAAGGTCATCTACATAGATTTCAAACCAGTTTATTGGGTTGTTCATAGTGGTGTTCTCCGATTGTATGATATAAAAGTGCTTAAACCTGGTTGCGGTAAACTATGCTGTATCTCCGTGCTAGGGGCGGCGCTTGAATAATCTTAGTGTGACCAGTGCTGATAAGAAAAGGGCGGCGCTAGGGGGAATTGGCACTGGCTGTAGGTTGAGTTCGATAAAGTCCACCATGGAGTCGTCGCCCAGAAGTACGTCAATGAATCCTGCGGCCTCGATTAAAGGCAGAATGTTAAATGTGCCGCCCGCATCAAGGGGTAATGCCGCGAGATCCAGCTCGACTAAAGCGTTCGATCCGATGGCCCATTCTGATCCGGGTGTGATTAACCCTGAATCGGGGTCTGAAAACACCGTTCCACCACCGCCGAAAGTGCCGAATGTGCGGCGATAGGCTATTTCATCAACATACGTATCTGCCGGGTCTGTCACGAACGATAATGCGATGCCGTCGGTATTGGCGCCATTCGCAGTGCCTCGAACCCGGAACCGTAAAGTGCCTGCGACGAGAATCGATGGAAGGTCGGTAAATGTGTGAGCGACACTCGTGTTCTGCCCCGCTATGTCAAAATCGATAAGGGGGACTCCCAGCGAAGCGGCCAGAGCCGGGCTCGGACTCGCTAAATCGGCGCCACCCCCAAAGGAGTCGTCTATGCCGGCTGTCACAGTCATCGCGTGTACCGAGTTGGAGATAAAAATCAATGATAAGGTAAGTGTAAGGGTGCTCATGTTCATTTGAATTTTCTCCTTTTCCCTATTTAAGTCCTTAGCTGTGAGGTGTAACGTAAAGAGTGCCCGAACTAATGATAGCATGCGGTTTATTATTATCACTATCTTTAGCTGGTGGTTGATAAATTGTTTTTTGTCCCATTGCCTCAAGCACTGTGGCTATTTGGTGCCAGCTCCGGAGGCAGCCATGAAGTTAGGCAGCATCTACTATAGTAAGAGTTCGATAGTAATGGCTAAGACTACTTTAGTGATGAGAACCGCAATGGTATACATGATGCTGCGTATACCTGGGATTTCTAAAAACTTCCAGAGTACTAGAAAGGTCGCGACAAGCTCTGCAAACCAAGCGACGTATGCTGACCATGGATAAAATCCAAGGAGGCCACCAATGATTAGTATTAATGCTGCAATGATAATTGGAACTACGACGGCTGTAGCAATAGAAAACTCGTCGAGATCTTTCCGTCGTTTACGTTCAAATACCCAGATTAGGGCGAAAAGTAGGGCGAATGTGACTATTCCGCTTAGCATTTACTGCCTCCTGAGGTTGTCAGTAGGCAATAAGCGTAAAAATAAACATATTTTTTCAAGAATATGTCATATATAAAAACAAACCTTTGATCGATTTTTGTTCTTTTCATAAAGTTATAAAGATTAGCCCATTAATTTTTTTAATATCCTAATTACTCATTTTCCTGTTTTCAATCATCAATTAGGACTATGTTGTTTTTGTAGTGAGAAGAAACTGGTAGTACTTGAAAGTATCTGTAATATTATTAAACCAATTGGAGGGAAGGAATGAAGCATGATTTAGAGTCGAATAAAAAAAATGCCATTGCATTTTACCAAATGGCTTACCTGGGGGGCCCGCTTAAGGCGGTTGAGAAGTATGTGGGTGCGGAGTACATACAGCACAATCCGTTGGTTGGTGATGGGAAGCAGGCGTTTATTGATTACTTCGAAACAATGGCCCGGGATTTTCCGGGTAAAAGTATCGAATTTATTCGGGCGGTCGCAGAGGGTGATTTGGTGGCGCTTCATACTCACCAGGTTTGGCCTGGTGGCGAGCAATATGTGACGATGGATTTTTTTCGTTTTGATGATAATGGCAAGATTGTTGAGCACTGGGATTCAATACAGGAAGTACCTGATGAAACTAAAAATGGTAATTCAATGTATTGAGCCAGATGGCAGGTGTTTATATTCAAGGCTTTGAATACTGTCGGCATTGAGCTGATTTGAGTAAATTTTCGACTATACTTATATACTGATTGATGTTCTGAATCAGTGTTTAAAGTTTGTAAGCAGCCGTGGTTGCATTGACGTTTATTTTCATAACTCAGAAGTTGGGGGGTGCCGGGATGAAAACAATGAGTTCTTTTTGCACCTTTATCGCTGTTGTGTGCGGTATTACATTCATCAGTGCTGCCGGAGTGATGCTGCCGTTGCAGGGTGCTTATGCCGGTAAGGCTCAGGGGTATTTGTACTCCACCGCTGCGGTTAACCGGTTTTGCAAACGTGCGCAGCGGATTATTGCCAGAACGCCGCTTAGACCGCGCAATATCATATTTGATGACCTTGGTAGCCCGGGTATTCCGTTTCCGCCGCCGGGTGTGCCGGCGACCGGGTTTATTGGTTCTGATGCGACACCTTATGACGGTGCGGAGGACCTGCCGTTTACCACTACACAATATGTCGGTTACGGGGTTTATGCCGATGGTGGAGAGTATCCACAAACCATTATGTGCAAGATGAAATCCTGGGATGCACTGAGCTTTTACTATTACGGATTGGCTGCGGAAGGTGCGACTTGCAGTGATATTAATGTCAGAACGTACAGGCGCGTTGTTAGAAGTTTAAGAAGGAAGCAACGGCCGGTCGTCACCGGGGTTGAATATGACGAGTGGGTGTCGTTTACCGGGCAGCAGTGGACCAGCCAGGCGCCTGCAGTGACCGCATATACCAGCACTGCCGATGGCAAGGTTCATCTGGTCGGTAAAGCTTTGTATGTTGAGCGAACCAATCCTTCGCCGTTTGTCGGTCCGGAGAAAAAAGGTGTTCATTATTGCCAGGTTATTGCACCGGAGTATTTGCGCGAAATCATTTTAGGAAATATTGTTCCGCCGGCTTGTGGTGCTCCGCCGGTTTATGCGCCGCCTGCCGGCCCTCCCGGTCCGGTGCCGCAATGGAACTGCAATAATCCGTAGATATGAAAAGCGCTTTGCTTATTCTGCAGCCAAAATCATATTGGCTCAATTCTAAATGCAAGGGTTGTTGCGGAAGTTTATTTGCTGGCCGGCGAAAAAGGTAAACTATAGTAACACTTTGATTTTAAAATAAAAAAATGCACCTTATTTTGTTTTTTGTATTTCCATGATACAAATGTTGCTCCTTATAGTTTATCGATGCGGAGGCAACATTGGCCAAATCAGCTGCGGAACATTTGAATTCGGATAAACAGCCGAAAATGGTTGTGTTGGACAAGGATTTTGCCGGCGTGAAGAAGGGGCAGAAGCTTTTTGTCGCGACCCCTAAAATTGTCAATGAATATATCAACAAGATTCCTTTTGGAGAAACGCGTACCATTGAACGTATGCGGCGGGAGATGGCCCGTCGGCGAAAATGTGATGCATCATGCCCGGTATCGACCGCGATATTTATTCGTATTGCTGCAGAAGCCGCGATTGATGAAATGGAGCAGGGTAAAAGTGTCAATGAAGTCACGCCGTTCTGGCGCCTGCTTTGCAGTAAAGATAAGATTACGAAAAAACTGGCTATTGACCCGCAGTGGGTGGATATGCAGCGGGAACTGGAGCAACAATAACTGTTACTGATTTGGTGGACTCTCAGATAAAAGAAAAGTTTGATTCGTACCCGGATTTGGTCCGCCAGTCTCTGTTGCGAGTTCGCAAGGCCATCATGGCTGTCGCCAGGCAGGATAAGCTGGGTGCGGTTGAGGAGGTGCTAAAATGGGGAGAACCCAGCTACCTGGTTAAAGATGGCAGTGCGGTCAGGATAGATTGGAAGCCAAAATTCCCAGACCAATATGCAGTATATTTTAATTGCAAGACCAGCCTGGTTGAGACATTTAAAGAGATATATGGTGATCTTTTTCACTACCAGGGTAACCGGGCTATTGTGTTTCAATTGTCGGAAAAGGTTCCAATGCCCGAGTTAAAATCCTGTATTTCCATGTCTTTGCGATACCATAAAATCAAGCATTTGCCGCTATTAGGAATGTGAAAAAATTGTTAAATATAAATTTTTTACATACTTAATAGGGAGTGACGATAGTGTCTGGATTCGTTTCAGCAATGAAAAATATCGGTAAAGTGGCATGATTGTCGCCTATACTGCCTGACAGCCCCCGGGCAATGTTTGGTTGGTTTGCCGTTAATTGTTGATATCCACCGGGTTATTTAGCCTGGTTGGCTATATTGAGTCTTATTTACTTCAGAAACAGGCCGTGTCAGGCTAAAATCCGATGATGTATATGGACAGCATGCAGTGCAAGGCTATGTTGATGAGTCTGTTGGTCTGGACAGGCTTGGTTAATGATGCCTTCGCGAAAACCGGTTTTAAGGGTTTTCAGCTGGGTCCTGAACATGAAGTGTTGAGCACAGAATACAGCGGTGCATACAGTTGCGGGCCGGAAACCTATATATTTACACTTGATCTTAATATTAATGATTTCGGCGCTTTGGAAGGGGTTTTGACTGCCGAGTCAATAGGTGGCGGGCAAGACATAAAATCATTACCGTTAAGCTCTAAAGTCAGTGGCTGGTACAACGGATTATCCGGCAGGTTTGACTTCGATATGGAAAATGATTCTTCCGGGCAGTCTGAGTCTTCTGTAGAGGGCGTTTTCCAGCTTGATGCGACCGGATTTATCGCTGTGTGGTCCAGTCCTGATAAGAAAATATGTTCCCCGCTCATTGCATCCCGCGGCACTCCTATACCGAGAGAGTGGCGATATATTTATAAAGAGGCGAGTCGGGTTGGGTTAAGCCGGAAACCAGAGATGGTTAGTGCAGTAGGCTCCGCTTTGCTAAGTAAAAAAGATGCGTCACAAAAAAAATGTTCGAAGGATATTATTGAATGGTTAAAGCAGCCTGCCGGGAACGGAGTTAAAGCCGGTGATTTTGCTGATATCAATATTATTCGTAATTTATTTAGTGATGCGCACTTTACGGAGTATTTTCGAAAGCCGTTTTTTCGGGTTTCAGCGAAAGACCGTCAAAAGCTGGATTTGCAGTTGCGGGATATTTGCCCGAATGACCCTGAGTTTAAAGCGCTTGTGGAAAGTTCTGCGGCGCTTTTAAGAGACGCTTTTTCCAACTCTGAAAAATTGTCTCATGCTGATAAAGCGGTTTCTGCTATTGCATACCGTAAAATCAGGGAGTGGCTGGAAGAGTTGATGAAGGCTATTGCATTAATGAGCAGTGGCGGCGGTAAGCCTGAAGATATCGATACGGTTATTGCGGATGTTGAGCCGATTGTTAAGCTTTTATGGCCAAAAGAGGAAAGCCGCTTTAATGCATTCATGGTATCGCAGAAAACGATAATGATTCTTCCTGGTATTGGGCGGGAAAAGAAAATAGAGTTGGCGCGGGTGACTCCGGAGTTTTCAAGTTTGGAGCGCCTTTCATTGTTTCCCGAAGGGGTGAGGCGACGCCATAAAAACCTCGATAATGAGGAAATCGAAAAAATACGCAAAGATATTGCGAGAAAGGTTAATGAGCTTGCATGGGGTGCAGCCAAAAAATTTGCTAACAAGGCCCGTGGTATTGACGGTGCAACAAAACTGGCTTTATGGCAGGTTGATTACAGTGCTCTTTCTAATATATTAAATAAGAAAACACATAAAAAAATTGTAAAACTGTTTGCTGACCGCAAAGCTCAAATTACCGATGAGGTTTTGACGCGTGAGCGAGTGGTTTTTACACAGACTATAGTGCCGTTGACACTAGGGGCGGGTGCGCTGGAGAAAGCCGTAATTTTGGAGGGTAAACTGGAAGGGAAGTACGGCTTATTGGAAGGTGAGCCTGGTTTTCTTCAGTTTGCAAAAAAAAGAAAAGAGCGCAGGCTTAAAGATTTGAATGCGGCTTTGAATTTTATTGAACAGTCCATTGGCAGGCAAACTACTCATGCAGGTCTTCAGCGGATTCGAAATAAATACTTGTTAAAAGAAGATGAAGATTCTGTTCCAGGCAAAAAAATCATTGCAGCCATTGACGCGCAAAAAGCAATTATTTCACCATTTGCTGATCTGTCTGCAGGCGAGTATCTGAATGCGATTTATGCCGGTGATTTTACAGCGTTAAAAAAATTAGATACCGGCTATACGGTGCGTGCTGAGCGTCTTGGCAAAAATGTGCCAACCAGTAACGGGAAATTGAGCCTGATAGTGCCGGTATTCGCGGTTTACTTGCTTGATTATCAGCATACTCATGCTGCATGTTTGGATAGCAGTGCACATATTTTCAATAGCGCGAGCAATTCCAGGGACCTGATTAACAAGGTTTTCGGAGAAGGGTTTCAGGCTAAGCCGGTAGAAAATTTTACTGTAAATGAGCGATTTGTGAATGTATTTAAAAAATTGGGGCTGTCTGGCCAGGAGTCTGCAGATAAGGCGATGCTTATTGAGTATATTGGGCATCGTAAAATATTAAATGATGCAGTAACAGGGGTGCGAGCAGCGATGACGCGCTATGCATGCGCTACCGACCAAATGAAAACCTTTGAAGCTTATATGCTTGATTATTTCAATATGCAGTGAATTTGATCTTACTGAAACTGTAGCCTGTAATTATGGTTCTATTCGAACCTTCGTTGTTATAAAAACACCACTTTTCACCAATGAATATTGCTTAATTTCTGTTGAGGGCCAACCTATAAAGTTCTCTATGGAGAAAAGTATCATTGGTTTTGGCATATTCGTAAAATCTTGAGCGTTTTTTAGTCAACTCACAGGTTTTGAATGAAATATATTATTTTCTTTGTATATGGCTAAAAATGACGGGAGAAATTTGGTAAGAGCCATTCATAGTAATGCCTGATTCGGACTTGTTATAGTGTTAAGTATGCTTATGTTTTTGCCGATAACTGGTTGTCAGAATCCAGTTTTTAAAGGTGAAAAAGTCTGAGGTTTAATAATAAAATATCTGAACTTTTGCAAGTAAAGCCAGGTGGCAAAAAAAGAGCTATTGCTTGTTTGTTTGGACTGTGTCTAATAGTGGCTGATGTTTTTGTACTATCTGAAGCCAAAATATCCACCCTCTTGCTTTCTGATGAAGAAAAGTTTTACCCCGTTCATGGCTATCTTTCATATTTGGAAGATAAAGAAAACTCTCTAACTATCCAGGATATTCTGTTGGAGCGAAGTCAAGAGCGTTTTTTATATGCAGAAGAAAAAATACCTAATTTTGGAATAACCGGTTTTACATACTGGTTCCATATTGCAATAATCAATACAGAAACTTCATCCAGGCACTGGTGGTTTGAAGCTCAAGATCCATTAGCCGATAATCTTGATACTTTTCTTGTGCGTGAAGATGGCCGGATAGAACACGGTGTGTTTGGAGATCATCATTCAATAAAATCACGAGAGATTCGGACACGTAATCCTGTTTTAAAAATAGATTTGGCAGCAGAGGAAAGTATAGATCTTTATATAAAAATAAAGACCTATGGTTCTGTAACCGCGCCATTTTACATATGGGAGCCAAGCGCTTATCCTAAACAGGCTCTAGATCTTCAAATGGAATATGGGCTGTATTTTGGCATTATAATAGCTTTGCTTGTGTACAATATGATGCTGTTTGTGTCCTCACGCGATTCAACGTATCTTTATTACTGTATTTTTATTGCTGGATATGCGTTTAGTCAGTTTTGTTATAATGGGCTCAGTTATCAGTACTTGTGGCCGGATCATGGGTATATAAATCTACCAGTTGTCTTTATCGTAACATTGATATATCAAATATCAATGCTTCAGTTTACACGCGCCTTTATGCGTGTCCCGAAAAATTTCCCCAGATTAAATAAATTCATACTTGTTGTTATGGGGCTTTCTGTATTGCCACTTGTGTTGACTGCTTTTATTGATACCAGCTTAGGTGTTCGTCTTAATGCGGGCTTTGTGATGTGCTCCATGCTTTTAGTGCTTTCTGTAGCAGTATTTTCTTTATACAAAGGGGTTCGTGAAGCACGTTATTTCCTGCTCGCGTGGGTTGCTTTTCTGTTAGGAATGATAGTTTTTCAATTAGCGATGATGGGCATATTGCCTGCGAGCTCTTTTACTTTACATGGGCAGCAGTTTGGGTCCGCAGTCGAAGCTATTCTGCTGTCATTCGCACTGGCAGATCGTATGCGTACATTGGAGGAGGAAAATAAACGTATCAGTATAGAGGCAAGAACCGGATTGGAGCAAAAAGTTAATGAGCATACACAAGGTTTAAATGATGCACTGAAGAGTTTGGCTAAAGCCAATGAGCGTTTGAAAGAAAATAGTTTCTATGATGGCTTAACGGGCGTTCGGAATCGTCTGTATTTTGATGAATATTGCATCAAAGAGTGGCTACGTTGTCGCCGTGAATCCTCACCTATAACTTTGTTAATGATTGATATCGATCATTTTAAGTCAATTAATGATAATCATGGGCATTTATGCGGTGATTATGCGCTGCGCTTTCTTGCTGGAATACTTAAAAATAATATAAAAAGACCGGGTGATATTATTGCCCGATACGGTGGTGAAGAGTTTGTGATTATTTTACCGAATACAACCATAGAAGGCGGGGCTATTTTGGCCGAAGAAATACGGTCTGAGTTGGAAAGTAAAGCCTTTGAGTTTCATGATGCTTTGATTAAGTTAACGGCGAGTGTCGGGTGCGCAGTGGATTATCCGACAAAGACAGACCGTGATCCGAGCCATCTAATCAATGCGGCAGATAAAGCCATGTATGTGGCAAAACGTGAAGGCCGAAATCTAGTGAAGATCGCATGATATTTGAACTTATTATTAACGTTGATTTGTTGCCTAAATATTATATTTTTGAAATGTTATTAAGTTTTTGATAGAAAATAATCGTAAAATTGTGAGCATGGATTTTAGAAATATAAGGCTTTTAGGAAATGTTCTATTAATAATAGGACTGTGTCTGATTTGCCCTGTTAAATCTGCTTATGCGGATTCGTATAATACGATATTGCTTTCTGATAATTCCAAATTTTATTCGATTGCAGCTGATCTTGCTTATTTTGAAGATGCAAGCGATAGGTTGACTATCAATGAGATTACGTCTAAGGAAATCCAATCCCGGTTTGTTAATGATGGAGGGGCTGCAAGAAATTTTGGAACAACAATATCCTCATATTGGTTCCGCATAATGTTAAAGAATACTGAGGGCAGCCCCGCAACCTGGTGGTTGGAAGTAAAAGATCCCTTATTAGATCGTGTTGGTGTTTTTTATATCAACGAAAAAGATGAACTTAAGAGTAGGATGTATGGTGATCATTACCCTTTGGATTCGCGCGATATAAAAACACGTAACCCTGTTATGAGTCTGGATTTTTTGCCTAATGAAACCCTTGATGTTTATATAAACATAAAAACATATGGGGTTGTGCATGCGCCTATATTTTTGTGGAAGCCGCAGGCCTATCCAAAGCAGGCTTCTGATCTTCAGATTAGATATGGAATTTACTACGGTATAATTGCAGCGTTACTGATTTATAATATGATGATATTTTTCTCAGTTCGTGATCCGAGTTATTTTTATTATTGCCTTTTTATCACTGTTTACGCTTTCTGCCGATTTTGTTACAACGGCTTCAGCTATCAGTATTTATGGCCAAATAATGGGCATTATAATCTTGTTGCAGTTTTTATCGCCTCTCAGCTTTATGTCGTATGTATGCTGCAGTTTACGCGTCACTTTATGCGTATTCCAAAGCTATTCCCCAGGCTGAATAAGTTCATGATTTTTGCGATAAGCATGGTATTTGTACCAATGATTATATTTTTCTTTTTTAATAAAGGTACTGGTGTTAGAGCAAATGCATTTTATTTGGGATCAACAATATTATTGGTCTTGAGTGTGGGAATCTTTGCGCTTTATAAAAATATTGAGGAAGCCCGTTATTTTATGCTTGCATGGGTGGCGCTGCTTGTCGGGATGTTTATGTTTCAGTTGATGATGTTTGGTATATTACCTGCGAAATCTTTCGTTCTTTATGGGCAGCAGATTGGATCTGCGATGGAGGCGATATTGTTATCGTTTGCATTGGCGCATCGTATGCGTTTATTGACCGAAGAAAATGAACGGATGCAAAAGGAATCCAATGAAAATTTGGAAAAGCATGTTAATGAAAGAACCAATGAGCTTAATGAAGCGATGCAAAAATTGTCAGCAGCTAATCAACTGCTTAAAGAAAATAATTTCAATGATGGGTTAACAGGTGTTCGTAACAGACTGTATTTTGATGAGCATTGCAGTAAAGAGTGGTTGCGCTGTCGCCGGGAGATTTCGCCGATTACGCTATTAATGGTGGATATTGATCATTTTAAATCGATTAATGATAACCATGGGCATTTGTGTGGTGATTATGCATTACGTTTTATTGCGGATATTCTTCAGGATAATGTAAGAAGGCCCGGAGATGTTGTTGCACGATATGGTGGTGAAGAATTTGTGGTTATTATGCCGAATACAACAAGTGCGGGTGGTAGTGTAATAGCGGAAAATATACGCCTTGCTCTCGAAAATAAGGCTTTTGAATTTCATGATGATTTGATAAAGCTGACGGTTAGTATTGGCTGTGCAACAGATTACCCTGCGAAAACTGATCGTAGTCCAAATAATCTTATAGATGCGGCCGATAGTGCTATGTATTCAGCAAAACGCGAGGGTCGAAATCAAGTGAAAATAGCCTGATTTGTTTAGAATTTGATAAAGGGCGGTTGGGTTGGCGGTTATTAAATATCCAATTTTATGCAGTGCTTAAAATTTTTGCCTGTTTAAGACTTTAGGGTTAAGCATATAATGTTCAGGGGTGCTGTTTTCTTAAATTTTATACAGATGATATCCGGGTTATATTTGGGTATGGCAACTGTATATGCGCATGCCGAAACACCACGAATATTATTTTTGTCAAATCAGTCTGGGGTTTATTCTGCAGCAGGTCATCTTGCATATTTCGAAGATTCCGGTGGAGAAATGACGCTGGAGGAAATACTTTCGAAGACGATTCAGTCTGAATTCATAGATGCTGGCTCGTCCGCGCCGAATTTCGGTGTGACAAGCTCTTCATACTGGTTTCGTGTGATTTTGAAAAATACAGAAAATGTACCCGTTATTTGGTGGTTGGAATTACAGGATTCTTTGTTGGATCATATTGATATTTTCCGTGTTTATGAAGATGAAACATTTGAACATAATTTATTCGGCGACCATTACCCTTTAGGTGCCCGCACTATACGAACACGTAACCCTGTATTAAGTTTGGACTTCAAAGCAAATGAGGAAATCAGTGTCTATATAAAAATAAAAACATATGGAGTAATGAATGCACCTGTATATATATGGAAACCAAGTATATATCCAGGCCAGGCAGTTGATGCCCATATGGAGCATGGTCTTTATTTCGGTGTTATCATAGCGTTATTGTTTTACAATTTAATGCTGTTTTTTTCTGTTCGGGACCCAAGTTATCTCTATTATTGTATTTTTATCTCAGCTTATGCTTTTTGTCAGTTTTGTTACAATGGCATGGCTTATCAGTATTTGTGGCCAAGCCGTGGATACCTGAATCTTTTTGCGGTATTTATCGCTTCTGATATTTATTTGGTGGCGATGCTGCAGTTTACGCGATATTTTATGCGCATTCCTAAGTTTTTTCCCAGGCTTAATGTTTTTATGCTATTTATGATAGGCTGTGTGATTGTCCCACTTTTTCTCTTCTTTGTGGTTGATAAAAATATTGGTATCCGGGCAAATTTGATTTATCAGGTGTTTTTGATATTACTGGTATTAAGTATAGGCATATTCGCCTACTTTAAAAAGATTCAGGAGGCCCGTTATTTTTTGTTTGCATGGCTTGCGTTATTAGTTGGAATGTTTGTGTTTCAACTTATGATGTTCGGTGTTTTGCCGGCTAATTTTTTTACAGTTCACGGCCAGCAAATTGGTTCAGCGATGGAAGCGATTTTATTATCATTTGCATTGGCGCATCGTATGCGTTTGTTAACTGAAGAAAATGAACGTATGAGCGAAGAGATACAAAAAAATCTGGAAAAACGTGTTCAGGGAAGAACCAAAGAACTGAATGAAGCTATGCAACAACTATTGAGTGCTAATATATTATTAAAAGAAAGCAGCCTGAATGATGGTCTAACCGGGGCGAGGAATCGTTTGTATTTTGATGAACAATATAATAAGGAATGGCGTTTCTCTCGAAGAGAAAAACGGCCTTTGGCATTATTGATGCTTGATATTGATCACTTTAAAGCAATTAATGATAATTACGGGCATCTATGTGGTGACTATGCGCTGTGTTTTATTACAGAAACCCTCAAAGAAGTTGTGAACAGGCCGGGAGATATCGTAGCGCGTTATGGGGGTGAAGAGTTTGCTGTTTTATTGCCGGATACGAATATTGAAGGGGCATATACGTTGGCTGAAAGGATCAGAGTTGAGTTGGAAAACCGGGTGTTTCGATTCAATGATCATTCAATCAATTTAACAGTGAGTATCGGTTGTGTTGCGGATTGCCCTTATAACACTAACCGAAATCTGAGTGGATTAATAGAAGCGGCTGATAAAGCAATGTATGCTGCGAAACGTAGCGGCCGTAATTCAGTGAAAACTGCATGACTGCCAACGTTACAAGCGCCTTTGCAGGGCACTTGTAACATTTTTGGCAGTGGTGCAACGTAAATTTGGTTTGTGTCTTAATTAATCCAGCAGGTAAGTACCGGATATTGCAATAGTTCCGGGGGATCCTGATAAAGTATATGAGCCGATAACGGCATCTGCGTTTGCTCCAAGCAATTGGAAAAAGGTCTGACCGGATATAGTAACATCTGCGCAGGCATTGCCACTGTTACAGCCGCCGATCAGGTTGGCAAAACCGTCTGAGATCATGACTGTGTTTGCCTGATTATCCAGATTTGCAAAAAATGTTGAGCCATCCGGAAAGTTTCCTTGAATATCAAAGACGAATACTTCGCCCGTTTGAAAGTTCATTTCCATAAATATTGAGTGATTGCCCTGCAGGTTGCCGCCCGAAAAAGCCAGAGTCGGGTTTGTACCGCCTAATGGCGGTAGCAGGTTTCCACTTCCATCACCATAAATGCCAATACCTTCAGTGGGCAAATTGACCGTGAGATTGTCACTGAAGATATAATGAAATGCGTCTGTACCCTGCACATTATTGCCATTGTTGCTGAACTGCCAGTTACTGTCCCAAGTGCCCCAATTGACATTGTATTGGCTGTTAAAGCCGTTATTGCCAAGGCTGGCTGTGCCGGCATCGAATACCCGGGTTTCGGGTCCGATTCGGCCTGCGACTATTTCAGTGAAACCACGGAGTTCACCGTTTGTAATCGAGATTTGATTACCCGGATTATCATCCAGTGAAAAACCACCCAGCAAGCCTGAAGCGGGCCCGTTAATGTCAGGGTCGGCAACATTGAACGCGTATTTGACTGCCAAGTTGCCAGTGACCGGAAAGTCTGTTGGTTCACCGACGCTTCCCAGGCCATTGGTGGATAGTATTGTCTGTAGTTCCTGTGCATTGCTCACAACTCTCAGCACCCGGTCCACTGTTTCGCCGGTTTCTAAATCGAAATCGTAAGACTCCTGCGTGCTCCATGCCATGGTGCCGATATTGATGGGTTCCTGAATTTGCACGGGCAGCTGTTCAGCGCTGGCGATAAACGCTGATTGTGTGGCTGCGAGTATTAAGCTGCCTGCTGCATTACGTATGATAATGCGGCCTTCGCCGTTGGTGACATACAGGCCATCAGGTAATGGTTTGCCGTTTTCATCAAAACAGTCTCCAGCGCATAATCTTAGAATGAAGGCGGTCCCGCGAATACCGATTGTTGCAACAGGCGTTCTGAATTCATAGCGTTTCCGGTTACTGCGTTTACCAATTAAACCGGTAACCGCACGCACAGCACCTTGTAATAAGCGGAATACCGAGCGGTCTTTGCTTTTGTCGTTTTTTAAGAATATATATTGATCAACTTTAACTTTTGAGTTTGGGTATAGCGCAAGTCTGCCTTTATCGCTTAGGCGGACCTGTAATTTACCTTCGCCAGTGATTAATGTATCACCCAAATGCACAGGATCCTGCCGGCCCAGGCTACGAAAATTATTATTGATGTCCCGGGCCTGAGTGGCGCCAAAAGCATAGACTACGTTTCCTGCCTGGTTTTCAGCACTGGCATGGGTGCATAGCAATAAACCGGACAAAAGCAAATATATAAAATATTGTGGGGTATTAAGTTTCATCTGCGAGCTCCTAAAAATTAATGCGTGCTGTCATTAATACCTGGGTGCGATCGAATTCGTGCAAAACAATGTTCGAATCATTACTGGTATATCTTAGGGATGGCTGCAATTGCCATTTTTTAAAATTGATATTAATACCAGTGTTGAAGTCGATATAATCATCTTCACGTGTTATCAGAAAAACCGAATTGGCAGCGCCATATTCGCTGCTGATATAATTCAATGCGGCAAAATAATTGACTCGGCCAATGGCAATCTGTGTGCCTGTTCGCAGCCCGATGAAATCGCGTCCGACTTCCGGATTTAAATCGGAGACTTCATTGTCAGTGCCCAGGTATAGCCCCAGATGCAGTGCTGCATTGGTACTTTTATCAAAGCTGTGTATCCACGCGAAGCCGGCTGAAGTCTGGTCGGTATCGAGTAGTCGCTGACTGGGGTATTTTAATTGTGCATATTGAATAAAGGTGGACAGAGAATTATTTGAGTTTACAAGATAGTGCCATTGGCTGTTGATGCCGTTAAAATTACGATATGTACTGTCGTCGACCGCAAAATTTTGATTAACCACGCCAATATGATACTGGTGGCTCCCACGCAAAAAGCTGAATCCGAAGTTCCCATCGAATACCCGGGTTGCGAATTCATCTGCATCGAATGTTTCACGCATATCAAGGTTGGCTTTGGCATACATCATAAGGTTTGAGCGTAACGGCTTATTAAAGCGCAGTCCGCCACCTAGAGAAACGAAGGGGCTGTCAGTTTCTCTTGCGGTATCTGAGAGTAGTAAATTTAAATTAGCGAATACCGGTAGTGGTACTCTGCTGGCATCTGTGGCACTGTTTACATTGCTGTCAGTACCGGAGCTGGTTTCGAAGTAATAACCCAGCTGAGTCCGGCGCGCATCAAAACGATAGTCGATTGCGGCCAGGTATTTTTCTATGCCGGATTTGACATCGGAAGGCAGTGTTTCTAGGTCTTTGATGATATCAAATTCATTTTTGGCTGCGCGATTTTCCCCCAACTTGTAGTAGGCCTGTGCCAGCTCAGCTCTCGCGCGGGCATTGTTTGGTTCGATATCGATAACTCGCTCTAATGCATATACCGCCAGAGTCGTGCGTTCGCTTCTTAGTGCGGCGATTCCGAGCATCAAATCAAATTTAGGGTTGCCTGCCAGACGGCTTTCATGAGCGGCAAGTGTTGTATAGGCCGCCTCCATATCACCGGTTTTCAGCAGTTTGTTGGTTTCATTAAGTAAAGAGGGCAGTTCGGTTGTGGCAGCTTGTAAAGTAGTAACCCACAGAGCCGCTGCCACTATTAAATGGCTTGGTTTTATCATTGATAGCTCCTGCACGCTGTTATTGTTGGAAAATATTGCGCGACAGTCCTGTCTGCTTTTGTATGTAAAGCTTAAGGCATTGAGCCAATCTGGTTACATCAGTAATTAGTATGATAGTTGTCTTGCCGGGGGCGTATAAGTTTGAATATGTGCGGAGGGGGCACTTTGAAAAGATAAAAAGTCGTTTAAATGAATTTGTTTTTTGTATATCCGTGGCTGTCGATATTGCAGTGCATATGCATAGAATCATAAGGGAAACGAGTCGCTACAGCTCGGAGCGACTCGTTCGGCTTAATATTGTTAATGCACTGCTGGCTTTACTACATTTTAGGCATATTCATAATGGACCGGTCTTCGGTGCATTTTTCTAAGGCGGTTAAAATGGCGTTCAACGACCCGTCTGGCATGATGAGAGCATTGGTTGATGGCATCATACATATCACTCGATGTTTCCTGTAAGGCGACAGATTTGAAACGATTTAACCTTAATTTGATTATGCAACGCATATCCTCACCCCCTTTGGGGCCGTTAATATCTGTCAGTACAACTTCGATATTCCGAATCCGTTCCGCATACCGGCCCAAGGTAAGATAGAGCTTTGAATGTGTATGCTCATATAAGGCCTCTGAGAGCTTGAAACCTCGGGACTGAATTTTAATATTCATGTCGTTACTCCTTTATTTTAAGCTGGTGAAAATCAGGTGTTTATATCACCGGTCGTATCCGCACTCTTTCTGAATGAATAGTGTTTATGGCTACAGGTATGCAGTAGCGATAATATCTTCTTGCTCAGTTATTTCTGAATCCGGTAATGCCCTTGTTTGTGGGTATCCCGGTATAGCCTCCTCATTTGAGGAAATTACTTGAGCTTCAGTAAGCGCGGCAACAAACTCGTTTGCATCAGATTGTTTAGGCGCATCCACAGAGTAGGCAGGTTGAATCTCAAAGTTTGCCGAAACTCCATAAAAATGTTCGCCATAACTGTAACTGTCTTGATAGTCATCAATCATTTTCGTGTTCCCTCATCATGAGTACGGACTTATCTTGAGACAGACATATCGTCAACTTGTTTAATCAATAAAGATCGAATATTAGGTGCCACTAACTTCGAAAAAAACGAATGTTTGGGCTATTCACTAACAAAATCAATGTTTTTGTCGGCCTTATTATGGTGCGCCTGTTGCTCTCTATGGTTTAAATCCATGAACTCTTCAGATAACAGTGCGCTGCCCCATAAATCTGGAAATATGTGTATTTTCGTGAGATTTTCATTTGGTTTTCTCCTCAAAAATCAAATTTAAGCGTAATTAAGTATATAAGCTTATGTTAAGGTACATAATAGTGTTAAATTGCATAAGTAAAAATCGAAATAAATATCTATTATTATTCGTAATAATCGAATATTTTGAGGAGTGGATTGAATATGCCCGGCTCGATTAATTATAAGCATCTGCATTATTTCTGGACGGTCGCGCATGAAGGCAGCATCGCCAGAGCAAGTGAAAAACTGCATATCACGCCGCAGACAATAAGTGGGCAGCTGTCATTGTTGGAGGAGCGTGTCGGAAATGCTTTATTTTCGAGGTTGGGCCGTCGCCTTGAACTGACAGAAACCGGCCGTCTGGTATTACGTTATGCTGATGAGATTTTCGAGCTGGGGCGTGAGCTCAGTGATGTATTGCGCGGGGCCCCGATAGTCGGCCCGTCTGAGTTTATTGTCAGTGCGGCCAGTGCATTACCGAAAACAATTGTGTATAAAATTATCGAACCGGCTTTGCATTTATCGCATGATATCAGCTTGACCAGTAAAGAAGGCCCGGTTGAAGCAATGTTGGCGGATTTGGCAATCCATAAAGTGGATATGGTGCTTTCAGATATACCGTTAACCGCAGCTTTTAATGTAAAAGCGTATAATCATTTTCTGGGTGAAAGTGGCTTGAGTTTTTTTGCAGCGCCGGCCCTGGCGAAAGTGTATAAACGTAATTTTCCGCAATCTTTGAATAATGCACCGATGTTATTGCCGACAGAGCAATATGCTATACGTCAGCAGTTTGACCGGTGGCTGAATGAGTTACAAATTTATCCGATGATTCGCGGACAATTTGATGATAGTGCACTAATGAAATCTTTTGGACAGGCAGCTATGGGTATTTTTTTTATGCCCTCTATTATTCAGCAGGAAGTGTGTCGTAATTTTGGTGTGCGGGTAATCGGGCATACCGACGAAATAAAGCAGAAGTTTTATGCCATATCAGCCGAGCGTAAAGTCAAGCACCCTGCAGTATCCGCAATTTGTGATACGGCTCGTGATGCTCTTTTCGGCGGTGCGAGCTAGGGCCTGTTAACAGACTCTAGCTTGGTTTTTGGTTGTTTGCCGGTAGTGCCTGTCTCAATGCATCGATACGCTTAAGTGCCAGATGATCTGCCGGAATCAGTTTGAAAACTCCGAGCCTTTCCAGAATCTGCCGGGCTTGTTCGGACGGGCTTACAATGAAAACCTCCCGTTCCTGTTCGACAGCGTCTTTAATGGCATTTTCGATAGCGAGTGAAATGGTTGCATCGATCAGCGGGACATCGCTTAAATCAATTACGATGCTCTCATAGCGTTGAATAGCTGCATTTTCGCGGGCGATTGCCTTCGACACGCCAAAAATCATCGGTCCGCTTAGATAAACCAGGAGCATTCGCCCGTCGGCTTTGTCCAGTAACTGTTTTTCCTCAGCGCTTAACGGGACATCATCATCGGCATCGCTGATGGCTTTGACATTTTTGGATTGCAGTTCACTGAGGCGCTCTATAGTCACTATGTTTGCAATAAAAACACCTAAACCGACTGCAACGATCAGGTCGACAAACACGGTCAGCAGCATAACGCCGTACATTATCAGCGTTGGTGTCCATGAGACTCTGTGAGCGCGTTTCAGGAAGCTCCAGTCGAGAATGTTAAACCCCACTTTCAGTGCAATCCCGGCGAGCACTGCGAGCGGAATATTAGTAGTCAGTTTTGCTGCACCCAGGATAACGACCAGTAAAATAAGCGCGCGCGTAATACCCGACAGGGCAGTGCGTGCACCGGTTTGAATATTAACCACGGTTCCCATTGTGGCACCGGCGCCGGGCAGGCCGCCCAGCAGCCCGGAAGTCAGGTTACCGAGGCCCTGGCCGATCAGTTCCCGGTTGGATTTATGCTCAGTTCGCGTCAGGCTGTCGGCAATAACTGAAGTCAGCAGTGAGTCGATACAGCCAAGCATGCCCAACACAATGCCGTCCAGAATCATGGTGGTGAGCTGCGCAGATGTAAATGTGGGCACTTGTATCGACGGCAGTCCGAGAGGAATCTCACCGATCCGGCGAATTTCGTAATCGGCAAGTAATGTTACCGAAACAATCGAGCCCACGATCAGCACCAGCAGTTGCGGTGGTGCGTAACGGCCGATTTTTTTGGGCATAAAGAACAAAATCGCCAGTGTCAGCAAGCCGAGGATGGTTTCCGCAGGTTTCATATTACTCCACAGTTCCGGCAGGTGCTTGAGTGTTCCTATAACACCTCCGGGCGGGCTTGCCTGGCCGAGTAAAGGCGCGATTTGCAGGATAATCAGGATTATTCCGATTCCTGACATAAACCCTGATATAACACTATAAGGCATCAACGTGATGTATTTGCCGAGTTTGAGCGTGCCCAGTATGATTTGAAAAACACCGGCGATCATCACAACTGTAAATGCCATCGCCAGGCCGTTATCAGGGTTTGTCGCGATCAGAGTGGTCAGCACCGCAGTCATTACCACGGTCATTGGACCGGTAGGCTCAGAAATCAGTGTCGGTGTTCCGCCGAAAAGAGCCGCAAACAAGCCGACAAAGACCGCGCCATAAAGCCCTGCGGCGGGGCCGGCTCCCGAGGCGACGCCAAAGGCCAATGCCAATGGCAGGGAAATAATTGCAGCGGTGACACCGCCAAAGATATCGCCCCGTAAATTATCAAAGCGTATATAATTAAAAAGCTGCATGCAGGATACGTTAATTTATTAATATGTTTATTATGCTTGTATTGTACGCTGTTCTTCTTATTCCTTAAAGGCAGTCAATAAAGTGTTGATGTAGCAAAAGAAAATTTAAAACGCCTATAAAAAGCCAAAACGATTAGTTGATGTTTTTTTGCATGTTTTCTTGATATTAATGCAGCGGTTATCCTTCCGCGTGCATTAAGATGATTCATATTTTTCAAACCCTATTATTAGGGGTTGATACGGTTTGCAGCTTATTTTATTACTCCATAAAATCTTTTGCTGCTGCATTTTGAGTGTTTGTATCCATGCCTGGGAGCTGACTCTTTAGTAAAGAGTGTCACGTATCTATAGAGTATGGCCAGGCGCCCCGCTGTTTTTGTATAGATTTTCCCCCGCCCCCGCATATTTACGTTTGCTTCAGATACGCATGTCTTTGCCGTTAATGAAGCTATGCAAAATTAACGAATATTTAAGCTCATGAATCGGCCGACGCCCCTGATTGTAAGGTGTTTGGCTAACAGAGTTGGGTGCTGCCAGGTATTTTCGATGTTTGCCCCGGCTTCATATTCTGATTATGTTGAAGGGCAAAAAATGTTTACCGATGAGCAACGTAAAATCCTTATTCGTTTTCGGGTATTTTATCTTACCGCGCTTAGCCTGATTGCGTTATTAAGCTTCAGTGCTCATACACTGATTTTTACGAAATTACAAAGCATTGAAAGTGACAGCCGTATAATCAATATTGCCGGGCGTCAGCGCATGCTCAGTCAAAAAATTACTAAAGCAGCTCTGAAAGCCGGTTTTTATACTGATATAACCGCCAGGCAGCGGGCGCTCCAGGAGCTTGATACTGCACTCGATCTATGGCAACGCTCCCATAACGGCCTGCTATTGGGTGATGACAGCATGGAGCTTGATCCTATTGATAACCCGGAGATTCGTCGGAAACTAAAAAATTTGGAGCGGCATTACACGCCGATGATCAGCAGTGGTAAGGCGATCGTAACATCGGGTGGAAATACCGCCCGACAGGAGTTGCTGGAGAAACATGTAAAAACCATTACGATTCATCAGGGGCCTTTTCTGGAGCAAATGAATCGGGTTGTTTTTGAGCTTGATCGGCAGTCCAAGGTTGCAGTCGACAATTTAATTGTTATTGAACGGGTGTTGTTGGGCCTGATTTTTGTGGTCTTATTGGCTGAGATTTTTATAATTTTCGAACCGATGAGGCGCCGTCTGGCCAGATTGGTTTTGTTAAATAATGAAAAAAACCGGGAGCTTGAATTATTGGCCGACTCGCTGGAGCAGCGTGTCAGTGAGCGTACGCTGGAGCTTGAGTCTACCAATCTGCGGCTGAAGAATCGTGACCGGCGATTAAGGTTATTGTTTGAAACAGCGCATGATGCAATTTTGTTATTCGATGGTTACCGGATTGTGGATGCTAACCGGGCATCGTTGCAATTGTTTGGAGCCAAAGATGTTGCTGAGCTAATCGGCAAGCACCCGGTTAGGGATTTTTCGCCCGTCATACAGTCCTGTGGGCAGTCATCCGAAGAGTTGGCAAAACACCATATCGATAAAGCGCGGACACAGAGTAATTTTCAGTTTGAATGGCTGCACAAGCGCATGAACGGTAGTGAGTTTACCGCTGAAGTTTCGCTTACCAATGTTGAGGAGGATCAGAGCAAGCTTGTGATGATGGCCGTAATTCGCGATATTTCCGCGCGGCGACTCGCTGAACAGGCAATGCTGGAGGCCAGGCAGAAAGCGGAAACGGCGAATAAGATGAAAAGTGAATTTCTGGCAAACATGTCGCATGAAATTCGCACGCCGTTGAATGCAGTCATCGGATTTGCACAGCTGCTGGAACGTGACGGCAGTTTACGGTTTGAGAGCCGGGAGCATGTTAATACTATTTTGCGCAGCGGACGACATTTGCTGGGTCTAATTAATGACATTCTGGATATGTCAAAAATTGAAGCCGGCAAGACCGAAGTTAATAAGGCGGCTTTTAATCTGCAAACGCTGATTGATGATGTGAAGCTAATGTTGCAGCATAAAGCCGAATCCAAAGGTCTGGTATTTACAGTAGAGCAGCCGGATCGTTTTCCCGGGTTGTTGGTCAGCGATGAACAGAAAATCCGGCAGATAATGATT
This sequence comes from Gammaproteobacteria bacterium, assembly GCA_028284675.1. GTDB lineage: Bacteria > Pseudomonadota > Gammaproteobacteria > HTCC5015 > HTCC5015 > JANQRI01. Next base: position 105,997 of record JANQRI010000019.1, read on the forward strand.
AATCTATCCAGCAATGCAATCAAATTTACCGAGCATGGCAATGTGACTCTGCATGTGGAGTTGCAAACCGATCAAAGCGACGGCAGTGCGGAATTAAGGGTTACCGTCAGCGATACCGGCTCAGGTATAAGCGTTGAGGAGCTTAAAAGCATATTTCAGCCTTTTGAGCAGGCACGTGTCGGTATTGAAGCCAAAGGTGGCACCGGCCTTGGTTTGGCCATTAGCCGCAGTTATGCGGAGTTGTTAGGAGGTTCCCTGAATGCCGATAGCACAGAAGGTCAGGGCAGCCGTTTTTATTTTCATATTCCGGTCGGGATCAGCCAGTCGTCCGCAACAGGCTATGAATCTGATACCGATAATGATGTTGTACAGTTAGAGAATAAACGGCGAACAGTTGATGCCTTTGAACCTGAAAAGATAACACAACTGCCAGTCGGGTGGCTGGTTAAAATGGAAGATGCCGCTCTGAGCGGCGAAATCGATTTGTTAACCGAGTATATCGACGAGATTGCTGAGGCGGAGCCGGTATTCTCCGGGGTTTTGCGCGAGCATGTGCAACAGTTCAATTACGATATGCTGGTGCAAATCGTTCAGACAGTGAGGAAGCAAGCATGACCGAAGTAAGCACTGATTTCAAAGGCGACATACTGGCTATTGACGATACGCCAGCCAATCTGCAATTGCTGGTTGGAATGTTGAAAGAGTGGGGTTACAAGGGGCGGGCGGCACCTAATGGTCGCTTGGGTTTGCAGGCGGTAAAGAAAAATGCGCCTGATCTGATTTTGCTGGACATTAATATGCCGGAAATAGACGGTTACCAGGTTTGTGAGCAATTAAAAGCTGATCCGGTACTTCGGGATATTCCGGTAATTTTCATTAGTGCGCTAAGCGAAACGATGGATAAAGTCAAAGCATTTGGGGTCGGCGGTGTTGATTACATCACCAAGCCTTTCCAGTTCGAAGAAGTGAAAGTCAGAATTGAAACCCATATAAAATTACGAAAACTACAAATTGCCGAACAAGAACTCCGTGAGAAAACCCTGAATGGTGCGGTTAAGGTGATGTTGGATATGCTTAGTTTGACGATACCGGCTGCATCTGCCCGGGCCAAGCACATTCAACGCCTGGCCCTGCATATTGCAGCACAAACAGGTTTGCGTAATACCTGGGAACTGAAATTGGCCGGACGCTTGTCTCAAATTGGTGCACTCGCTTTATCTGAGAATACTTTGAAAAAAGCACTGGCCGGTGCTGCATTGTCAGACAAGGAGAAACAGATGTGGGCGGGTGTGCCTAAAATAGGCCAGCGCCTGTTGGCAAATATCCCGCGTCTGGAAGCTGTTGCTTCGCTGGTCGGTCTTCATGCAGGCCAGGGAAATCCCACCAGTCCCGATTTTGAGCAGCAACGCAGTATATTATATGCCGCAACTGTTGCGGCTGAACTTGGTGAGCATATGAGCTGGCCGGAAGTATTAAAGCAGTTACAGGGCCGGGATAACATTGATGAATCAATTATTAAAGCATTGCACACGTATGATAGTCAGGGCGCACTTTTTGAAAGCCGCAGTGTTAATGTCAGTGAGCTTATGCCTGCGATGATTGTGGAACAGGATATAACAACTGCGTCAGGACAGATTTTATTGAGTGGCGGGCAGGAACTGAATCCGTTATTGATTGAGAGGCTGCAGAATTTTGCCCGTAATGACGACAGTATGCAGGGTCCGTTTAAAGTGCGCGCGCCGGTTAAGCAAGCTTGATCCGGATAGGGAGTGCGGTAGGCCCGGATTTTCTGTGCAATTTGTAGCGAAGCTTCCAGAGATTTCCAAGCAATAGGATTTGCGCGGAAAGCCCCCTGTAATTGGCCTATAATTGAAAAGAGCATTATAAACGCTGTTTGCCTTTCGTGGTGGTTTCGTCCAAACCATGAATATGGGGTATCAGGCTGAAAAAGACTAAAGCCCCAAAATATATCAACGCTTAGAGTGCAGGAAACCCGGGGGGGGCTAGTGTATTCAAAATCTATGTGCCTGATATTGTCAAAGACAGTGTTTTGTCTGTGGTTTTTACTAGCCATAGAAAAACACCGTTTTAAGCTTAACGATCAGGAATTACAAAAATCGGAGTGTTTATAGCGCTTTGTTAACAGTTGCCGGGGATTTTGGTGCAGTTGCAGCTGGTTTTTTGACTGTGGCCTGGAGGCTATAGTATGTTTGGCAGGCTGTCGGATTTGTCTTTCCACGTCAACACCATAGGAGCCGGTAATGAAAGCTGCGAACACTGTTTTTGGGTTGGTTATGCTCGCTACCATAGGGTTTATTTTGTTTATACCCGGGCATGTTCATGCCCATTGTCAGATACCTTGTGGGATTTACGATGATCATGCAAGGGTCAAAGCAATGCTGGAAGATGCTGTGACTGTGGAGAAGTCTGCCGGCTTGATTGCGGAATTGGCGGGCAAAAAGGATGCACAATCAAAAAATCAGCTGGTCCGCTGGGTCATGAACAAAGAGGAGCATGCGCAAAAAATTATCTCCACGATGAGTGATTATTTTTTAACCCAAAGGGTTAAGCTGGCACAGAAGGATTATGCCGAGCGCCTGCAAAAGCACCATGCGGTTATAATTGCCGCTATGAAGGCAAAACAAAATGCCGATGTCAAATACGCAGGGCAATTGATAAAAAGCATTGAGGCGATTTCGTCATATTACCCGGAGCACAAGCATAAATAAGGTTCAGATTGCTGTGTTTCGCAGTCGAGTGATTTTTAGCAGGAGGGGTTATGAGTGGTAATTCCTGGTTGATGCTGGCTATCTTTGTATTGGGGGCAGGCTCGTTGATCGGTTTTTTTATCACCAAAACAGAGGGTTTTGGCCGTTTTGCCGCAAGCACTTTGTTGATTATATTGGTTGTGACTGTCGCAGCATTGCTATATGCCGGGGGGAAGCTTGAAAGCCAGGTGATGGCTAATGTGTTGTTTGCGGTGTTTGGTTTTGCCGGTGGCTTGTTTACCAGTAAAAACAGTGGTTAAGTCCGGTGAATATTGAAGAATATATTAGTACTATCCCGGATAACAGAAAACAGCGCTTTCAGTCGTTGCTGCAATTGATAGAGTCTCTTTATCCGGAGGCCGAAGCATCGATGCGTTATAAAATGCCGACCTATCAGCTTGGTGAAGGCAGTATTTCGATTGCGAGCCAAAAACACTATATCTCACTTTATACCTGCTCTGCCGAGCATATTGCGCAATTTAAAAACAAGCATCCGAAAATCAAGACCGGGAAAGGTTGTATTAATTTCAAGGATAGCGATGAAATCCCTTTTGATGATTTGAAACCTGTTGTCAAAAGTGCGATGGAATATCACCATTGATAGTTGTTTTCATTATGAAAAACAGTAGATCGTGGCCACAATAAGTTTTACCCCAAATCTGCTTCGGCATCTCGACACGCCAAGCACACAGGTCAATGGGGTAACCGTCAGGCAAGCGTTAGAGGAATATTTTACCCAGTACCCTCAGGTGCGCGGTTACATACTTGATGATCAGGGGGCTGTGCGTAAGCATGTTGCAATTTTTTTAAATCAGGAACCCATCCGTGATCGTGCCCGGCAGTCGGATGCAGTTGCAGATCACGATGATTTATTTGTTGCTCAAGCACTCTCAGGAGGTTGATCATGGGCGAACGATTACTGGTTGGAACCCGGAAGGGGCTGTTCAGGGTAGAGCGCGATGTTCGAGGGGATTGGAAAATTTCAAATACATGGTTTTTAGGAGACCCGGTATCGGCGGTATTGGCGGAAACCGGTACCGAGCGCATTTATGCAGCACTGGATTTAGGGCATTTTGGTGTCAAGGTGCAGCGCTCGAAAAATGCCGGAGAAAGCTGGTCTGAAGTGGCGGCACCTGCATTTCCAGAAAAGCCGGAAGGGTTGGAGGATAAAGACCCGATGCGAGGCGTTGATGTTCCGTGGAGTACGAAATTAATCTGGACGCTCGAATCCGGTGGGCCGGGTGAGCTATGGTGCGGAACGATACCGGGTGCGGTATTTCATTCCAGTGATGGCGGCGACAGTTGGCAGTTGATGCGGGCTTTATGGGATGATCCGCGGCGGCAGAAATGGATGGGCGGTGGTTATGATTTTTCCGGTGTTCACTCGGTGCTGATTGACCCGCGTGACTCTTCGCATATAACTGTTGCGGTTTCGGTGGGTGGTGTCTGGCAATCAACAGACAGCGGTGCGCATTGGGAGCTGATCGGTGCCGGTTTACGCAATGCGTATATGCCGCCGGAACAGGCGGACGACCCGCTCCCGCAGGATCCTCACTGTGTCGTGCATTGCCCCGCGCAGCCGGATCGCATGTGGATGCAGCATCATAACGGCATTTTTCGCAGCGATGATAGTGGCCGCAATTGGCGGGAGCTACAGGATGTGCCGCCGTCAAGCTTCGGTTTTGCGGTGGCAGTGCATCCTACTGATCCGGATACGGCCTGGTTTGTTCCGGCGATTAAAGATGAACAACGTATTCCGGTGGATGCGCGCCTGGTTGTAAGCCGTACCCGGGATGGTGGCCGGAGTTTTGATGTTTTATCCGAGGGGTTACCGGAAGAGCCGGCGTATGATTTGGTATACCGTCATGCTTTGGATATATCAAATAACGGTGAGCGGCTCGCTTTCGGCAGCACGACGGGATCTTTATGGATCAGTGAAAATCAGGGCGATAGCTGGCAAGCGGTCAGCAAGCATTTGCCGCCTGTGCTTTGTGTCAGATTTGAAACGTAAGAGGAAAAATGACTAATGTTGGAAATTGTTATTCGCTATGCGCATTTTTTGGGAATCATAGTATTGAGTGCGATGCTGGTCGCGCAGCACTTGTTATTGTCTGCTGAAATAAATCGCGATGAACTGCGCAAGCTGGGACGAATAGATGCAGTTTACGGTGCCAGCGCCTTGTTGGTATTTTTGGCAGGCTTGGGCTTGTGGGTTATGGTTGGTAAACCGGCGGCATATTATTCTGCCAACACGATATTTATGGTAAAAGTTTCGCTTTTTATAGTTATTGCGCTGTTGTCCGTGTATCCGACGGTCTTTTTTATAAAAAGCCGTAAACGCGGTGCGGAAAAAATTATCGTCCCGAAATCAGTGATTATGACCATACGTGTCGAGCTGATGCTGCTGTTGATACTGCCGTTACTGGCTGTTTTGATGGCGCGTGGTTACGGTTTGGAGTGATTCGTATTCAGGTGCCTGTTAATTCCATAGGACTATCATTCAGGAGAGTAAAATGAAATTTTGGTCCGGCGTCATAACCGAAAAAATTACAGAGTCCAAAGATTTTTATGTCAACCTGTTTGCTTGTGAAGTGATTTTTGAGAGTGACTGGTTTTTGTTGCTTGGTCTGGGTGGTAGTGAGTTGGGTTTTATGTTGCCTGAGCTTGAAAGTCAGGCATCGGTTTTTCATAAGCCTTTTCAGGGGCAGGGTATTTGGATTGCGGTGGATGTTGAGGATGTTGATGCTGAATATGCGCGGATCAAAGGTATGGGCATTCCAATTGAAGTCGATATCCGGGATGAGCCCTGGGGTGACCGGCATTTCGCACTGCGTGATCCGAATGGTATTGGTGTCGATGTGGTCCAGCATAAGCAGTCTGGCGCATAAACCTATTAGGTAATCCGAGTTTTTACTGAAGAGCTATTATGTTAGACATCAAAACGGTCAATCACATAGGTATCCGGATCAGTGATAAGCTGGTTTCGGTGCCTTTTTACAAGAACCTTGGGTTTGAGTTAATCGATGATGTCGGGTTTGAGCAGGGATACCCGATCATTATGCGTCATCCTTCCGGTGTGGTTCTGAATTTATTGGGGCCGGCTGACAGGCGCTCTGTGCCACAAAATATTTTGATGGATGTGGATCAAAAATATCCGGGGTATACGCATATTGCTTTGACGGTAGGCTCTTTAAAAGATGCCAGGCAATTCATGGATGCAAACAGTATTGCCATTACCGGTTCCTTTAGTTTTGGAAATATGTCCGCGATTTTTATTCGTGATCCGGATCGAAATGTTATAGAGCTGGATGCTTATGATAACAACGATGATGCGGGTTTTGGTGATGGATATTCAAATCATCCGTGAATCGATTTTTTCGATTATCATATAATATTTAATTCATTTGATCGATTTCAGGTATTGTTTTACTGTACCCGCATAGCCGGCCGGGTGGTTTAAGCTATACGGCCTAATTAGATTTATTATTCTTAAGGAGGTGTAAGTATGACAGCAGTGAGTGCGACTGTGCCAAATGTGACATTTAAAACACGGGTACGTGATGAGAGTATTGGTGGTGATAATCCTTTTCGTTGGCAGGATGTTACAAGTGATGAAATTTTTAAAGGAAAAAAGGTCGTGCTGTTTTCGCTGCCCGGCGCTTTTACACCAACCTGCAGTAGTACACACTTGCCCGGTTATGATGAAAAATATCAACAGCTGATTGATAAAGGTGTTGATGAGGTTTATTGCCTTAGCGTGAATGATGCATTTTCTATGTTTCAATGGGCGCAGCGGTTGGATGTGAAGAATGTAAAAATGTTGCCGGACGGTAATGGTGATTTTACCCGTCTGATGGGAATGCTGGTCAAAAAAGAAAATCTTGGTTTTGGTGAGCGCTCCTGGCGTTATTCCATGTATGTGGAAAATGGTGAAATTAAGCAGCTTTTCGCTGAGCCGGGAATGATGGACAATTGTCCTGAGGACCCTTTTACTTGTAGCGATGTTGGTACTATGCTTGGCTACCTTGAGCAACAGTAATTGTGTTTGCATAGCCCGGTGCGAGTGATATAACTCATCGCACCGGGTCCGTTATATTAAGATATCTTCAAATTATTCACTTTATTTTCTGTTAATTTACCAATATCCCGGGCTTAGGTCTGCGCTTAGGGTTTATTTCCCTATAAGTCTTATGATGTTAATCATCCCAAATTTACAAGATAGGCTCTAAACTTATTAGTCCCCCCTTTGTGCTCTGTCCAGGGAGTGCGCTTAATTGTAGAAATCTGTTTATTTGCCGATACCGGTTAAAGGCAGTGCCAGCTTTTATTGGCTTGGCCTTAAGACTGACCCAAAAGAAACTTTTCTGAAATGGGGATATCGGGTATGGCCTTTACTCAAGATTTTAATCATAGATGGGATGGCGGAGATGATGATGACTCCAATTATTATTGGAGAGAAAGCGATCTTTATGCATTCGCAGAGTTTTTGTCTTTAAACGAAGATGCTGATGGAGCGCCGATCGAGGAGATGGGTATACGGCTTATTGCGATAGATGAAGAGTATGCGGCGATATTGCGTAGTAAGCATTCGATTGACCGCTCGGCATTAGCATGCCAGATTATCTTGCTCCGGGACTTGCCCGCACGTATGAGAATCATTAAGTCTATGGGAGGATTGCCTGATATCAGTAGTGCGGCTTATGAGTTGTGGCGACATATATTTATGAAGCAGGACCTGCTGTATAATGATGACCCTCGCAGTCTAGGGGCTGAAGGCCCTTAATCCCCGTTTTGTTACGGTTTATTAAGTTTTATATTAAATCCAGAGAGTATCTATTGCTTTTTGGCTCGTAACTATTTGAGTTTAACTTTTGCAAAGCATGATGTTTTTTTATGGTTTTACGGCTTCAGTCTGAGCGAAACTTTTCTGATCTATGAAATTGAAGTGTGAGTCATATGTAAAGTGCCTCTCACTGCTTTGTGAGTGAAGTTTCATTTAAGGGTGTTGTTTTTAGTCTTGATCAAAAAGTAAAAAACAAACGTTGTATTTACTACAACAGTTTTTTTGTTTTATGAATTATTTATGTGAAGCTTTACTAAGAACCATAGTATTGTTGCCGATATATTTTATTGCTAAGTGCTGAGTCAGTTTGCCAAGGCAGTATAAAATATTGGTGTCCTGGTGCGCAGTAGGATTTAGAAAGTTTGTTTTATGTCGTTGCAGAATGGAGTCGTGCCTGTATTCGAATATGGCAAATGTACAGGCGAACGGATTTGTAAAACGAGTAATGGATTTCTATTTATCTCTTCAGGTTTGGTCTGTTAAACCTGGTATGCAGGGTCCGATTGATTCCAAACACTATTTATGGGCGTGCTGTATAAAAAGCCCATAATGTGCTTTCTGGATATGATTGCGGAGATCGGTATTTGCTTGATCTGAGCAGCAAGGTTTTTGTTCATGAGGTTACCTATGCAATCGAACAAAGTAAGTGTGCTGAATAATAAGCGATTACTGCAGATTCCTGATAACGATATGCCTGCAGCCAATGATGCTGGTACCGATATTGTAAAAACATATGTGATTCCGGAAGTTATAAAATCCAGATTGCCTGAGCACAAAGAGAAATTTCGCAGCATCATTCAAAAATTTACAGAATGCCTGGGGCCTAAACTGGATGCGATTGATGCTGCGTTTGCGATGAATGATTTTGAGCAGGTTGCAGATCTGGCGCATTGGTTGAAAGGTTCTGCAACCAGCGTCGGTTTTGATGAGTTTGCCGAGCCTGCAGATGATTTGGAGAAATACTCAAAAGCGGGCTCCCGTGAGTCTCTGAAATGCTCAATTATTGCGGTTCGCCAGCTGGCTGAGCGTATTGTGGTGGCGGAAAAACCGGGTTCTGCAAAATAGGTGTTTGGATATACTCTTTATTAAAAAGCATATGTGTCAATAAGGGATGCCATGGAAGCACTGGACGGTTTTTATCATTCACATGATGTTGAGGAGCATTATTCCCAGCTAAAAGAGGCGGTTATCATGATGGTGGATGATGAGCCGATCATGATGGAGTTGGTGCAGGCGTATTTGGAAGAGGAAGGCTACCGAAATTTCATCACGCTGAATCAATCTTCGCAGGCCTTGCAGGTGCTGAATCGTGAGCGACCGGATGTTTTGTTGCTGGATTTAAATATGCCCGGTGTCGAAGGGTTCGATATTCTGGATAGGATTCGAGCTTGTCGTGAGCTCAGACACATGCCTGTTATTGTGCTGACCTCTTCCACCGATCCGGAGAGTAAGCTGAAAGCGCTAGCCTTGGGTGCCGCGGATTTTTTGGCAAAGCCGGTGGATCAGAGCGAACTGATGCTGCGTATTCGAAATACCCTCACAGTAAAGGCCTATCATAATCAACTGGCTTTTTATGATGAGTTGACCGGGTTGCCCAATAGAAAACTTTTTCTTGATCGTCTTGACTGGGCTATTCGGCGTGCTGCCAGAGGTGAGCAGCAGGTTGCGGTGATCCATATTGGGTTGAACAAATTCAAACAGGTTAATGAAAGCCTCGGACCGCAAGTCGGTGATATGCTATTAAAGCTGATTTCCAAGCGCTTGTTGAATTGTGTTCAAAATGATGCTGTATTGAACCGCCTGGGTAACGAAGAGTTATGGCGTAATGTTTCGAGGCTGGGTGGTGATGAGTTTTCGATTTTAGTCCCACAGGTGCCTCATGCTGAGAACATCGGTTTGCTTGCACGTAGTGTATTGGATGCGCTCGGTGGGGTTTTTGAGATTGACGGCCACGAGGTATGTGTGAGCGCGAGTATGGGGATTGCTGTTTATCCCGGTGATGGTGCTGAGTCTGATGCATTAATTAAACATGCGGGTGTTGCGGCAGGGCATGCAAAGCAGCGCGGCGGCAGCAGTTACCAGTTTTACTCGAAAGAAATTAATGGCTTATCCAGAGAGCGCTTTAGACTGGAGGCTGATTTGCGTCGCGCGCTGGAACGTGAGGAGTTTGAATTATATTACCAGCCGAAAATACAAGTCAGTACCGGCAGGTTGATTGGAATGGAAGCTTTGTTGCGCTGGCATCACCCCCGGGACGGTATGATATTGCCGCATAAATTTATTCCGTTGGCTGAGGAATCCGATCTGATTGTGCCGATAGGTGACTGGGTCATAGATCAGGCTTGCCGGCAAAACCGGCAATGGCAGTCCGAATATGGCATCCAGGATTTGAAAATCGCGGTCAATGTCTCCGCGCAACAGCTGCGTCGCCACCATCTGAGCAGATCGATTAAAGATGTGCTGTCTGCCAGTGGTATGCTCCCTGACCACTTAATGGTGGAGATTACCGAATCCATGGTAATCGAAGATACCGAAAACTGTGTGCAAATATTATATGAGCTTAGAGATCACGGCGTGCATATTTCCCTGGATGATTTTGGCACGGGATACTCATCATTGAGCTATCTGAAGCGGCTGCCGATCGATGAGTTGAAAGTGGACAGGTCATTTTTGGTGGATTTTCAGGGAGATGACGATAGTTCGGCAATTTTTAAAGCGATCATAGCGCTTTCCCACAGCCTGGATTTAACTGTGGTTGCGGAAGGTGTGGAGACCGAGCAACAGCTGCATTTTTTACGTGAAGAGCGCTGTGATTTGATTCAGGGGCACTATTTCAGCAAGCCTTTGAGTGCGAACGATTTTCTAAAATTTGTAGGGCAGCGCAGGGCTGCAGTCTGACGACCTGCCCGATTACCGGCTTATCGCAATGCGGCGTCGATATTTCGGTGTCCGGTTTTGCGAACCTGTTCTCATTAAACTCTCCCGGCCTGTAAACGCCTGACGATGTTCATATCGGTTAAATTTTATCGGTTTTTCAAATATTTGCTGTTATTTTGAGTGCGTGTATGTGCCGGAAGCTCCTGCTATGATGGGCTTGCTGGTACAAATTACTGATGGATAAACAGTGACCGGTCTACGATAATGAATTGTGTGATGCCTGGATTTGGCATACTATAAAAAACACTGGTTTCTCTGGAAAATTTTAATGAAAAGGGGATAGCGATGGCTATATATCTCGAATATGAAGGTGTCAAAGGGAACGTAACCGCAGATGGTTACAAGGACCATATCGGCGTATTGTCGGTTCAGTTTGGTGTAGGGCGCGGGATATCAATGGAACCGGGCAATATGTCGAACCGGGAAGCAACCCGGCCGACCGTCAGCGAAATTACGTTGACCAAAATGTGCGACAACTCCGCCACGGCTTTGTTTAAAGAGGCAGTGACCGGTTCTTCCGGCAAGAAAGTGGTCATCAAATTTGTGCGTACCGGTGCCGACAAGGTGCAGGAATTCATGGATTACACATTGGAAAACTGCTTGATCAGCGGCTACTCCATTTCGGCGGATGCCGAGGGTGATCCGGTCGAGTCAATTACGCTGAGCTTTTCCAAGATTATGGTCAACTATAACGATTTCGATGCGACCAACAAGTCGGGTAGCCCGCAACGTTGCGGCTATGATCTGGAAACAGCCAAACCGTTATAAATCCATTGCGTTGATGTCCTGAAAGTGGTTTTCTGCTTTCAGGGCGCATCCTTGCTGTTTAGCGCAGTCCCGTGCCGGCTCTATGAATTTTCAGGGGCCGCAAGTTTATCGCGGGCTGCTGTGTACCCAGGGGTCATACTGAATGAGCCGGCTTACTCAAGATAATCGTTTGCTTGCGATATCCGATTTTTCACTCGGTAAAGACACGTTTTTGCTGACAGAGTTTAAAGGGGGGGAATATATTTCCGACCTTTTTGAGTTTCAGATAAATGTGCTCTCTGAAAACCTGGATGTTTCGCCGGAGAAAATTATCGGTAAAACAGCTACGGTAACCATCCAGAACCAACAGAAGAGAAAATTCAACGGTTATATCAGCAGTTTCTCTTTTGGGGAAATAAAAGCCGATAATTTGCGTGAGTACAGGCTTACCATGGTTCCATGGTTATGGTTCCTTTCAAAGACCAACAATCATAGAATTTTCCAGGAAAAAAACACTAAAGACATAGTGTCTCAGGTATTCAATGATCTGGGGTTTTCCGATTTTCAATTCAAGGCTGATGGTGGGAAAAAGCGGGAATATTGTGTGCAGCACAATGAAAGTGATCTGAATTTTGTGTCGCGCCTGCTTGAGGAAGACGGTATAGCTTATTATTTTAAGCATGAGGAAAACAAGCACACTTTATTTTTGGTGGATAAACAGAACGCCTATGAAGATTGCGCTGAAACCGATCTTGAGTATTCGAAAGGTACGCAACCTGAAACACAGATAAACCGTTGGGAGCACTTATATGAGTTTAGAAAAGGAAAGTGGTCCTTAAATGATTACAGTTTCAAAGAACCCACCAAGAACCTGATTGCAAGTACACAGTCCGGGAGCAATTTTGCGAACAATGCCAAATACGAACATTACGAGTATCCTACATTATACGAAAGCAGTATAGGTTCTGATTTGGTGAAAATCCGGATGGATGCAGAGGAAGTACCGAGAGATACAGTTGATGCATCCAGTGATTGCAGCAGTTTTTATGCGGGTGGCAAGTTCAAGCTTGCCAAGCATGCAACCAAATCGGAAAAAGGCGGTTATATCATTGTCGGGATCAAACATAGTGCTCATGACAACAGTTATTTTTCCGGTGAAGAAGGCTCATCCGGTTACAGCAATGACTTTGCCTGTATCCCGGCCGATGTGCATTTCAGACCGGCATTAAAGCACAGCAAGCCTTATATGCGCGGCCCTCAATCCGCGATGGTGGTGGGGCCGGGTGGTGAAGAAGTTTATATAGATGCATTTGGTCGTATCAAAGTGCAGTTTATCTGGGACCGGGAGGGCGGTAACAACGAGAACAGCTCCTGTTATCTGCGTGTTGCACAGGCCTGGGCCGGTAATCAATGGGGCAGTTCTTTTATCCCGCGTATCGGTCATGAAGTGATTGTTGATTTTCTGGATGGTGACCCGGATCGGCCGCTGGTGGTTGGGTCTGTATATAACGGCAAAAACAAACCGGTTTATTCATCCAAAACACAAAGCGGCATTAAAACCCGGTCCACGAAAGGCGGTGCGGCCAGTAATTGTAATGAGCTTCGGTTCGAAGACAAAATGGGCTCAGAGCAGATCTTTATTCATGCCGAGAAAAATATGGATGTTGAGGTTGAAAATGATGCAACCCTGACTGTTGATAATGATAGGACCAAAACAATCAAGCACGATGAAATATCCTTGATTGAGAACGATCGTACTAAAACGGTTAAGCACAATGAAATGTCAGTGATCGAGAATAATCGCAGTAAAACAGTCAAAAATAATGAAACCTGCATTGTCGAGAGCAACCGGGAAAAGAATGTTAATGGACACGAGTCGGAGACGATTGGTGGAAACAAATCAATCGCAGTTGGTGGCGATCATGCCGAGACGATCGATGGTGATAAACGTGTGACGGTGTCCGGAGGCCATGTTGAATCAATCAGCAAGGATATGTCCATTCGAATAAACAAGAATTTAAGCGAGACCGTAAAAGGCAAGTACTCGGAAAGCGTTACAAAAGAGTATGGTCTGAAGGCAAAGTCAATAACATTGCAGGCCGATGATCAGATTACCCTGAAAACCGGCAGTGCCAAAATTATTATGAAAAAAAATGGCGATATCACGATCAGCGGTAAGAAAATCAATATCAAAGGATCGGGGCCTGTTGCGGTAAAAGGCAGTAAAATCACGAACAACTAATACAGAAACCCAGGCGAGTCTTGTTTGTGATGGGTTTGGGTTTTTGTATGTAACTTAAATCAAAGAGAATTGCAGTATGGCTGATTCTTTAAAGCCTGAGTCTTCCGATAATCACGCTGCTCCGCCATTGTCTCCAGGCGAGATTATTATTGGTCGTTTGGTTGGGCTGGACGAACAAGGTTATCCACTGGTCGATTATCCGGCAAACCCTGAAACACAACCGCTTACTGCTCAAAGCACAGTGCCTTTAACCGCGGGTCATGCGGGTAGACAGGTTGCATTGTTATTTGCAAATGCTGATCCCCGGTTACCGGTGGTGATGGGTTTAATACAAAACCCTTTGGACGGTATATTGGAAACCTTCGAGTTGACCGAAGTTGATACGGAAAAGCAGGGTGATCAGAGCGATGCTACACAAATTCGCGAAGAAAAACTGTATGTGGATGGTCGTGAAGTGTGTATCGAAGGTAAAGATGAAGTCACCTTCAAATGCGGCAAAGCCAGCATTACCCTGACCAAGGCAGGTAAAATAATCATCAGGGGCACTTACCTGTTAAATCGTTCCAGTGGAGTCAACAGAATTCTGGGCGGTTCCGTTCAGATCAACTAAGTCGCGTGCTGGAGCTGACCAACAATACCCCGTTTGCAGCAAGTCTTGCGCTGTTTCCCAATGAGCAGGGAATAGATACTTTATATGTCATGGTATCAGCCACGTTTACTATCGGCCGGCGCTGGACTTTGGCCGAAGAACAGCCGGAACCCAAGGCTGAAGATGAATATTGGGGTGATGATCCGTTAAGTTCCAGCATCAAATATGCATCGGAAATGCATACCGGTAAACCGTCTACTGATATTGTGATGGTCGGGCATGCGAGAGCACCGATGGGCAGGCCGGTAGATGAAATGGATGTCGGTTTAAAAGTCGCTAAAGTCAGCAAGCTTGTCCGCGTGTTCGGAGACCGGCAGTGGCAGGGCGGCAGTATCAGCGCACCGCAACCTTTTGAAACTATGCCGTTGATTTATGAAAGAGCATATGGTGGTGTGCATATCGAAGATGGTCAGATGATTTCCGGTGAGAGTTATAATCCGGCTGGTTGTGGTTATTTGGGTAAACGTAAAACCGCTGTATTGGATGGTACTTTAGTGCCGAATATCGAGACCCCCGGCCAATTGATCAGGCGTGCCGGCGATACGCCATCACCGGCCGGTTTTGGGTTTATTGCGCCGCATTGGTTGCCGCGCGCTCAATATGCCGGTACTTATGATGAAAACTGGCAGACCCGGCGAGCACCTTATCTTCCGGATGATTTTGATCCACGGTTTCTTAATGCAGCGTCCCCGGGGTTGGTTTATCCGGGATATCTGCAGGGTGGTGAGCCGGTACAGGTGATCGGAGTACACCCCGATGGTGCATTGAAGTTTAAATTGCCGATGGTTGGTTTCTCCGCGAATGTTGAGATGCATGGCGATTCTGAGAGTTTGCGGTTTAATCTGGAAACCGTGCTGATTGAACCGGACAGCTTAAGCTTAACACTGAGTTGGCGGGCAGCGATGACTTGCGATAAAAAAGCACCGCGCATTCAGGAAGTCGTGATCGGTCTGTCTCGCAAAACCGAAAAGCAGGTAGCCTAATGATACCGCCCGAACCTGCCGCTGAAAAACCGCAAAACCCGACACAGCCGGTCACGGTCGCCGCAATGGGTGCGATCAGTGCGGTCGGTGCGGATACCGCACAAACCGCCGCATCGGTGCGTGCCGGTCTTAGTGCGTACCAGGAATCCGATTACTGTAATCGTGAAGGCTCATCAATGATCATGGCATTGGTGCCGGATGACGCGTTGCCGCCATTGGATCAGGAGTTGTTGAAAGAGACCCGCCTGACCGGCCGTCAGCAGCGGATTCTGCGTCTACACGGTGCGGCGTTGCAGCCAATGATTGAACAGTTGGGTGATCAACCGGTGCCGTTGATGCTGGCTGCACCGGAAAAACAGTTCGGCAGGCGCACCGTGGTCAGCGATACATTTCTGACACCGCTGGCGGTGCAGACTAAATTAAATATTGATTTTAATAACAGCTATGTGTATCCCTATGGCCGCGCGGCCGGTTTTTTTGCGCTGGAAGCGGCAATGCTGTTACTGGAGCAGAATATATGCACACAGGTGTTGGTCGCCGGCGCGGATACTTATCTCGACATGCAGTTGTTGGCGATGCTGGATCGTGAGGAGCGGGTGCTGGCGCAGGAGACGATGGATGGTTTTGCACCCGGTGAAGGTGCTGCGGCCATATTATTGAAAAAATCCGATGGCAACGGCGTGAAAATTTATCCGCCGGGTATTGCGCAGGAGCCCGGGCACCGTTATTCCGAGCAACCTTATAAAGGTGAGGGCTTATCGAATGCGATCAGCCAGGCATTGGTTTATGGTAATGCGCCGGTAAAAACTGTGATGGCCGGGTTGACCGGTGAACATTTCGGCGCAAAAGAGTGGGGCGTCTCAGTGGTTCGTAACCGGAAACAACTGGATGAAGATTTCAATATCATGCACCCGGTGGATTGCTTCGGTGATTGTGGTGCGGCGCTTGGTTTAATGTTGATGCAGTTGGCAATTACCGGGCTGAGAGGAGGCTATTTGCCCGGACCGGTATTGGCCTGGAGTTCATCCGAACATGATCCGCGTGCTGCGGTTTATATCGAGCGTTAACGGGTTTGATGGATGGATATGCAGGCGCAGGTGGGAATGATGAACAACGATCCGACGCATATGGCTAACAAACCCAATTACGCGGCTTACCGTCATTTGCTCGAGCAACATGTGACCGATGCGGCATTCCTGTGGCTGTTGCGTGCGCAGGCGGTCAATGCAGCCGACTACCGGCCAGCCGAAATTACCGAACTGGATAACCGGATAAACACACACCTTGATGCAATCCATGCGCTCGGTGAACCGGGTTGGGAAGCCTGTAAAGAACAGCTTGAACTGGAAGAACCGGGTGAAGTTTTTGTTGCCACGGTAATCGCGTTTCAAAGTACCGATGCGGCAAAAATAAAACAGGTTTGTGAAACCGGTCTGTCCTCCCCGGAGACAACCAAAGCCCTGGTATCCGCAGCTGCGTGGGTTGAGCCGGCGATCGCGCAGTTTTGGGCGCAGCGGTTTTTGAACGTAAGCGATCCGCGTTACCGCTATCTTGGACTGGCGATTTGCAGTGCGCGCCGCGATAATCCCGGTCCCGCGTTGCAGGCGATTCTGCAGGATGCCGATACCGCGCAACAACCGGAGGTGCATGCACGTGCATTGCGTTTGATCGGTGAGTTGAAGCTTCGTGATTCGCAGAGGGCGTTGGATCAGGGTATCGCCGCAGAGGATCCCGTGGTTAAATTTTGGGCGCACTGGTCGGCCGTATTACTCGGTAATTCGGCTGCAGCGAATCAACTGTTGCCGTATGTGTTCGATGAAAGCCCGTTGCAGCGCGATGCGGTGCAGGCAGTTTTTTCAGTATTGCCGCTTGAGCAGGCAAGAGCACAGATCAGCATGTTGGTAAAAAACGCTGAGCATTATCGTATTGCAATTGAGGCGATAAGCGTATTGGGTGATCCGCATGCGATTCCGTGGTTGATCGGGCAAATGACAATACCGGAATCTGCGCGGCTGGCGGCGGATGCGTTCAGTGATATCACCGGCCTGGATATTGTCGAAGCCGGTTATGAGGCCGAACCGCCGGATGGTTTTCAAGCCGGGCCGGCTGAAGATCCGGAAGATGAAGATGTTGCGATGGACCCTGATGAAGATCTTCCGTGGCCGGATATTGTGAAGATCAAAGCCTACTGGCAACAGCACCAGCCGGAATTCCAAAACGGACAACGCTACCTGGCCGGGCGGCCGGTTGCGGAAGTGAGAAATTATATTGGCGATGCCAATTTAAACCAAAAGCAGCGGCGGCTCGCAGCATTACATCTGACATTACTTGAACCGCAGCAGATATTGCTCAATACTAAAGCCCAACCGGCTTAAGGAGTAAATGATGGCCTCATCAACATACGCAAACTCTCGTGGAATTGATTCTAAAAGCAGCGGCGGGATGAGCCCGGTGTTCCCGGATGTTTGTAAAACCCCGACCCCGGGCGGCCCGGTGCCGATTCCATATCCGAATATTGGCAGCGCAAGCAATGTTTCAAAAGGTGCGAAGAAAGTCAAAATCGACGGTAAAATGCCGATGGTCAAAGGCGCGGTATATTCGGTGACCTCCGGCGATGAGGCCGGCACCGCCGGCGGCGGCGTGGTTAGTGGCAAAATTAAAGGGGAAGCCGAGTATATGTTGTATTCCTTCGATGTGAAGTTTGAAGGCAAGAATGTTTGCCGGCAAATGGATACATTGTTTCATAATAAAAAAAATATAATGGGATAGCCGATTATGCCTCAGGTTAAACAAGGTGTGAGTGTCGATAAGCCGAGTAAGAAAAAAAATCAGGTCGAATGCAAATGGTCGAGCTGTAAAAAACACCCGAAAAAAATCAATTATCCGAATAAAGGCCGGGTCACGAAAGGCGGGTACCGCGGTGCATGGATTAAGCTCGGTATGTGTCCCTGGAATTTGTATGCAACCACCCGCAAGCGGCTTTGGAAAAACGGCAAAGCAATTAAAACTCATATATACCAGTTTGAAGCACATCATCTTTTGCCGACAACTTTGGTTAATAAAACTTCTACTCTTAAAGAAAATGCAGTATTGATTGATTATAACTGTGATGATGCGATCAACGGTTTGTTATTGCCAAAGCATAAAATGGATTCACCGGTGCATAAACTGCCGATACACAAAGGTATGCATCCTAATGATGGATATATGACACCGATTAAGAAAAAACTTGAGAAAATCGAAGAAGATTATGACGGTATCTGTAAAGATGATGCAGCCTGCACGGCCGGCCCGCAGGCCAATTTAAAAAGCGAGCTTGAAGCAATATCGCAAACGGCGAAACAGAAAATATTCAATATCCGCAGTGGAAAAAACTACTGGTCACTTACAAAAAATGCTTTACATACATTCAGGGATGCGGAGAAGGAATACCAGCGTCGCTTAGAATTAAACAAGCAGCTTGAAAGCGAATAACTAAAGGGGTTTTAAAATGGCATATTTTGTTATGGATTATAAGATGGGTGCCGGTGCGGCATTTATTATGGAAAGGCCAAAGAATATCGATGAGAAATTGAAGTTCCATGTCGGTATTAAGCTGGATGTAGAGCTGCCCGTAATCGAATTTATTTTGGATAAAGACTCGCAGGGCAAAGTGTTGGATTTTCTCGATGCAACAATTCCCGGGCTGGTAATGTCGGGCAAGCTTAAAGCGGCGCTTGAAAAAGCCGGTATCGATAATATTGATTACTATCCGGCGAAAATTACCGATAAAGTTAGTAAGAAAGTTTACGAAGATTATTTTGTTGCGAATGTGATCGGTGTGATTGCGTGTCTGGACTGGGATAGTTCCGAATATACCACGCGTATCGGCATGCCTGATGTATTAAGATCAATTGAGGACATGCAGCTGGATTATTCCAAAATACATGACCAAAAAATATTCCGGCTGAAAGAATGGCTGGGCATTGTTGTCGTTGACGAGAGTGTCAAAAAAACCGTAGAAGCAGCCAAAATCACCGGTGTGGACTTCTTGCCGGTTGAGGGTTATGAAATTTAGCGCTCTGTGTAATTCAATGCCAGTTGCGGGATCTCGGTGCGGTCCAGCTTTGCGGTCAGGCGCTGTGCATACGCAATAAAGTCCTGCTTGCGTTTTTCATCAATAATTTTATGTGAGTGCCTGATCGCGAGTGGATCGTGATGAGCACCGTCAATCCGGAATTCATAATGCAGGTGTGAGCCGGTTGCCAGCCCGGACTTGCCGACATAACCGATAACCTGTCCCTGCCGGACGCGCCGGCCCGCTTGCGTCTGTATCGCGTAGCGGCTCATATGCGCATAGAGCGTACTGTAACGTTCGCCATGCTGGATGATAATCGTATTGCCATACCCGCCTTTTTTGCCGCGAAAAACAATCATGCCATCGCCGGTTGCCTTGATCGGTGTACCTTTTTTGGCGGCATAGTCGACGCCGCGATGTGCACGAATTTTCGACAGGATCGGGTGTTTACGGTTTAAGTCAAATTTTGAAGACACTAAAGGGTAGTCGACCGGATTACGCAGAAACGGTTTGCGTATACTGATGCCGTCCGGCCGGTAGTATTCGGCTTTGCCGTTTTCAGCGGTGTAGCGTATGGCGCGGTAACGCTTACCATTATTGATAAATTCCGCCGCCAGAATCGGACTGTCGGAAATTTTTTCGCCGCCGCGATAATGCTCTTCAAAAATCAGGGTAAAGCGGTCACCTTTTTTGACATCACGGGAGAAATCAATATCCCAGTCAAATATTGTCGCGAGTTCCAGTGTCATTGGTTTTGATAAACCGAGTTCCCGGGCGGTTTTAAACAATGAGCTTTGGATGACGCCTGTCTTTTTAACGGTTTGGACTTTAAGCGGTCGGTTGACCAGGGATGTTTTAAAAGTTGCAAGCCCGTCAACGTTGGTTTTATCGATCAGTAGCCGTTTTGAGTCATGGATATCGTATTTCATTGCAATGACTTTGCCGGTCGGCAGCATACGCAGGCCGATTTTATCGCCGGGGTATAAATTACGGAGGTATATCGCCGGTTCTTCCAAAGCCAGTATCGCTTTGATATCGTTCGGGTTGGCGTTGGCAAGTGTGCCTATCTTCTTTAAATCATAACCGGGTTTTACCGTTAAGGTCTTCCAGGTCGCGTCCAGGTATTTTGTGGCACTTTGTTTTTTGTGCAGTGAGTTTTTATCATAGGCTGCTGTTTCCAGCGTATTTCTGTTCTTGTTTCCCAGGTAGGCGAGTGCAACCGGTGCTGTCAGTGCCGGTCCAGATGAGGCCTCGGTCTGGGTTGATTTGGCCGCCAAAAATGTCGATACCATGACGGCTGTGAGTAAAATAACGTTGTGAATACGCCGGTATCGGACTTTTGACTGCTCGGGTTTGGGCTTGCCCTGATTGTTTGTATATTGCCGCATTTTAATTTAAGTATTTGATTTTATTGAAATTCCATGTATTCTAAAGTCCATTTGCATTATTATGTGTTGTTCGGATTGTAAATAAATCCGGTTATTAAGCAGCTAAGCAGCAAAAATCGTGCACACTGCCGATAACCGGTTTAAATCCGGTCATGAATAGTGTGGTTGTGCCGGTTTTTCTGATTTCGTGATACTTGAAGTTTTGTTTGTAAAAAAGGGTCCAGTCAATTGAGTGTGTATAAAAGCTGACACAGCTCGAATAGGGGCAAACATTTTTGTCATAATTTGCCTTTTCGGGGCAGCTGCGGATTGGCATCAGGAGATTAGCTATGGTTAATGGGTTGTTCAAATCATTTTCCTTAATATTGATTTGTGCAGTGTACTTCTGCGGTACTACGGATGTTAATGCGGCGATGTACAAATGCGCAGATGCGGACGGCAATATCAGTTATTCCCAACTGCCATGCGCCAATACACAGCAGTCCAAACAGCTCAGTAAATCACGTGTGCGGAAAACAACCGATGCGGTTTGCGGTGAAGTCAGGCAATTTGCGCTAAAAGTCGCGAGGGCGATGCGTAACGGGGTTGAAGTTAGTGAAACGATTGACCGACATGGCGGATTGGACCTTATCTCGAAAGGGGCGCTGGGTATTGTCAACTATGTTTATTCATATCGTGTTAATAAAAATGTTTCCTCTGCCAAAATAGGCTCTCTATCGGTTATTAAGTGTAATAATGGTGCTTTCGGCCGGCTGGAATACGCAGATATTCCCGGTGCGATAGATCCCGAGTCTGAGGAAGCGATGCAACTGCGTTTGTTGGAGGCGCAGAGCGGTGGTAATTTCACCGGCACCGCTAATGAGATGGCTGAACCTCCCCAGCGTAAACCACAGAGTACCCCGCGATCGGGCAATTACAGTAAAAAAACAACAGATTCCCAAAATGCTCACGCTAGCCGAAACTGTGAACGATATAAAAATTCTTTAAAACGTCTGGATGAACGTATGCGCAGTGGTTACAACGCTGCTGAATATGACGATTTACGAGCAAAGCGGAAAGAATACCGCAGACTGATAAAACAGTGGTGCAATAAATGACCGTATACAGATACGTTAAATCCCGATTTTTGTATAGCTTCTAACTTTGTTAAATACCCCTAAAAAATCTTTATCCTTCATCGTTTAAAGCCGGATTTTTACCTTGTATCGCAGGGTATGCCGGCTTTTTTTTGCACATATTACATGCGATTGGGTTTTCTGGAAGCTGATTGCAGGTTCTCTAAAGTTAACTGTGGCGTTACCGATAAGCTATTTGCTGGATGAATTCTTCGTCATCGCTTAGCAGGCAGATAATTTCAGTATTTATGTATCAGTTTTTATTACTAGTGATTATGCCGGCACGATTAAATTTTATTTTTGGGGGTATTAAGTGTGGCTGTTGAGGCTCGAAACTTTTTACTTGGGCTAATAGGACTGGATCCTACGGAAGCCTCTGCGGTGAAAAGTATATGCAATATCTCCAAGTCTTTTTCAGGTCGACAGCGCAGCTATAGTATTGCAGACGAGACACAATTGGATAAAGCGGAAATACTTGTTGTGAACCCCGGTGCGGGCAGCAATTTAATGACTTTAACTAAAATTAATAATGGCCCTGCAAAAAAGAAACCGGTGATTTATATCGCACAACAGCTCGGTAAGGAACTGGATCAAGGTGAGTATCTGATCAATAGAATGCACCTTTCTTCAGCACTGCTGGCGCTATTGGATCGTATCAGTTTCGAGGACTTTAAATATGCGCCTGAATTGATGGTTGGATCGGCTGATGCTGCAACTGCAAAAATGATGGAGGCGATGGCTGATAGGCCCAGTAATCAGAGCTCGGTTGCCAGGGTGTTGATCATTGATGACAGCCAGTCAGTAAGAACGCAAATGCAGCTTTGTATGCGTCTATATGACGTAACCTGCGATTTTGCCGAGGATGCCGAAACCGGGATTTCAATGACGAGGCAAAATGACTATGACCTGGTTTTTTTGGATGTGATTATGCCTGGTATGGACGGCTACAAAGCCTGTAAGTTTATTAAAACAGATCCTGACACACAGAATTTGCCGGTTGTATTGTTAACCAGTAAAAACTCTCCCTTCGATAAAGTTCGCGGTGTGATGTCCGGTAGCGATAAATACCTGGTGAAGCCGTTGGATCAGGTCAGGCTGGAAGAGACATTGCGGGAATTTATACCTGTTTTGCAAAGCCAGGCAAAGGCGATTTGAGATTAGGCCGTATTTATATTTATTAAAGAGGTGATGGGAAAATGCTAAATAAGATATTAGTTGTCGACGATACAAATGCTGATTTAACCAATATTAAAAATGTTGTTTATGAAGCAGGGTATGTGGTAGTGGCTGCCAATTCAGGGCTTGAAGCGGTGAATAAAGCAAAGTCAGAAAAGCCTGATCTTATTTTTATGGATGTGGTCATGGATGGTATGGATGGTTATGAAGCCTGCAGAAAACTCAAAGAAGACCCTGACACCAAAGCAATTCCTGTGGTTTTTGTAACCAGCAAAAACCAAAAAGCCGATAAGGTCTGGGCTGAATTGCAGGGTGGAGAGGCATTTATTACCAAGCCGTTTAGCTCACAGCAGATTGTTGATCAGATTAATGAAATCGAAACCAAAAAGGCCAGTTAAATGGTTTTTAGAAAAAAGTTGTTTAACGTAAGAGTAGCGTTATGAATGAAACTGATACACCAGCCGGCCTGGGCTCTTCCGGCGCGGTACCATTGGGGTTGCCGGCGCAGAACATGATGCCGGAACCGGCTGCCCAGAATACGCCGGATGAGGAGTTGGGTGATATTCGGTTTGGTTTTAGTATGGATGATTTGAGCTTGCTGTTAATGAAAGGGCTTTACAGTGAGTTTATTGAAATGCCCGCCATCTGCCCAATTCCCAATACGCCTACCTGGTTGTTTGGGGTCAGTAATCTTCGTGGGGCTGTATACCCTATATTTGATTTTTATTTTTTACTTGGCCTTAAAAAACCGCCATCGCGGGAGCTGGGTTTGTTGATACTGGATAGGGGGGAAAAAATGGTCGGGTTTCCGATAAAAGGCTCACCGGTATCTGTTAAAGGCTTATTGCCGCAGACGGAAAATATGCTGCCAAGTCTGCCGGCGCGTCTGACAGGCTGTATATCCGATGCTTATTTTGAAGGCAGGAAAAGGTGGTTGGAATTTGATCATGAGGCTTTTTTTAGCTCGTTGATAAAAGAAATTGGAATGTAATGTATCTGTAGGAGATTACAATGAAACTCTTGGAAAAGCAGAAAATTAACCGGAAGTTTACGTTGCTGTTTGGCGTGATTATATTCGGATTCATCGTACTCGGTTTTTCTTATGCACTGGTGCTGGAATCCCAGGGTGCGGCAGAAGCGGAACTCAGGCAGGCTTTGGACTATCAGGAAGCCACTAAAGAGGCTTCTGAAACATTTACCCTGATTCGGGTATTGTCCCAGGAGTTTTATCTGACTTATGAACTCAGTGTATTGAGTGATTATTATGACAGGATAACCGCTTTGAACGAGAATCTGAAGCAGCTGATATCGGGTGCAGCTACTGAAGAACAGAAACAGCTGGCACAGCAGGCGACAAAAGAAGTGGAGGCGCATACTTTGGCGTATAAAGAAGCCTCTGATGCGGTGGTAGAACTCGGTTTGACCCAGGATTTGGGGCTTCGCGGCAAGATGCGCAATTTTGTGCATAATGCAGAAGAGGCAATCAAGAAGGTTAAAAGCGTTTATCTGGACCGCTCGATGCTGCTGATGCGCCGGCATGAGAAAGATTTTCTGGTAAGAAAACTTGAAAAATACGTAGACCGACATGCGAAGGAGTACCGGATATTTACCGGTTTGCTTAGAGCGGCGAGTTTGCCAAGCAAGGAGCGCGGAGAAATCGCAACGAATATGAGCAAATATCGTGACAGTTTTAATGGCTTTGTTGCAGGTGTTCGGAAGTCGGATAGCAGTCGCGCAAGATTGGGTACGGTTGCCGAAAGTACGTCTGCCGCCATGAATAATTTATTTGTCAGTGCGCAAGGCCAGGTCGAAACAATCCGGCAGGCACAGACCGGTCAGGCCAACCTGGCGTTAACCTGGTTTGGTATCGCGATTATTATGGTTACTATAATGATATCCGCAACCCTGTATTTTCTGGCCAGGGATATTATCCGTCCGATGCGGGTTCTGCAAAACACGATCGGTGAGGTTAACAGAGGTAATATGGGTGCCCGGGTTATGCTCTCCAGGGGTGATGAGATTGGTGAGTTGGGCAATGCGTTTGATAACCTGCTCGATGAAAGAATTTCGTCACTGCAAGAGGCAGAAAAAGAGGCGGAACGACTGAACAACTCGGTTGTGACACTGATCAAGGCGGTGAAAGTGATCAGTGATAAAGACTTTACCCAAAAAGTACCGGTCTCAGAGGATATCACCGGGGTGATATCCGACTCGCTAAACCTGCTTGTATCAGAGACAACGAAAATTCTCGGCGATATCCGGAATATATCCTATGACATTTCCGGCGTATCTTCGGTGGTTAAAACACAGTCTGATACGGTGATTAAAGTCGCAGACTTTGAGCGTACCCAGGTAGAGCAGGCGGCCAGCAGTTTGGAGGACTCTTCAAAAACAATGGTTGCGGTTGCTGAACATGCCCAGGAAGCAAGTAACTCGGCGGATGCCGCGATTCAGACCACTGAAGGCGCACTGCAGGCGGTGAACAATACGATCGAAGGTATTAACGGTATCCGCGGCACGATTAGCGAGACGGAAAAACGCATGAAGCGACTGGGTGAACGTTCTCAGGAAATTACCCGGGTTGTGAGTCTGATTAACGCGATTGCTGAAAGAACACACACCCTTGCACTGAATGCAAGTATGCATGCGGCCTCTGCCGGTGCGGCCGGTCGTGGTTTTGCGGTGGTTGCGGATGAGGTACAGCGCCTGGCGGAAAATGCACGTGAGGCGACATCCGAAATCTCGGTGCTGGTTGATAATATCCGGATTGAAACGGTTGATACGGTTAACACAATGAACGAGGCGATTTCTCAGGTGGCTAAAGGTACCAAGCTTGCGGGACAGGCCGGGGAAATTATGAAAACCACGCAGGAACGAACCACAGAGCTCGTAAACTACGTACAGCAGATCGCACAAGAGTCGAAGAAGCAGGCCGAAACAACCGAGGCTCTGCGTGTGCAGGCAGCAAACATTAAAGCCAGTACTTACAAAACCAGTGAAGAGCTTGGTGCGCAAACAAAAAGTACCGAGGAACTGGTGGCTTATGCGGGTAAGCTGGTAAATGCAGTATCTGTGTTTAAACTCTCTGACGCACCGCGGGATGACCAGCCTGAGCCTGCAACCAAGGGTGATGTTGGTGATGTAAAAACAGCCGTTTAACTGAGTATGTGATCGCGGACTAATCTGAAACAGGTGTCAATATGAGTGATAGCGCGGATCAACATGGTCAGGCGGGTGGCCTTGATCAACAACAGCAGGATCTGCTCGATCTTTTAAAAGTTGAAATAGCCGATATTGTTGAGGTAAAGGCACAGGCTTTTGAGGGTATCAAGGCATCCCCGGACCGGTTTGAGAACATCAAAAACTTTCTGAGTGGCTATGCAATGCATGCCGAAAATATTGGCAAGGCTGCAGAAGTCATGGGGCTTACCGGTCTGCAAACGGTATGTGCATTTGTATTCGACAGCTTAACGGCTTTTGCAGCTAAAGAGTCGGACTATAACGATGATGAACTCTATTTAATTGAGAATTGGCCGGAAGCATTGCTTGCTTACCTGCAAAATATTCAGAGTCGTGAAAATGCGGAGTCTTTAGCCGGTTTTGTGATGCACCCCAGTTGGTCTAAGCCGTATTCAGGTGCTCCCGATGAATTATTGCAGTCGTTATTGTCCTCAAATGTGGAAAAACTTGATGAGTCTGTAGAGCCTAGAAAAACACAGGCGTTTGCGGAAGATGTATCTTTACAAATACCCGGTGATGTTAATAAAGAGTTGCTGCATAGCGTATTACAGGAGCTGCCGTCGCAGTCTGCGGAATTTTCCGAGGCGGTTTTTAATGTACTGCAAAAAAACGATATCAGCGAACTGGAAAAAGCGCGGCGTGCGGCCCACACTTTGAAAGGTGTCGGTAATCTGGTCGGTATTGCCGGGATTGCCAATCTAACGCATCACTTGGAAGATATTCTGGAGGTCTTGTATAAATCGGGAACGATGCCGCCGGAGTCATTAAAAAATTTATTATTCCAGGCATCCGACTGTGTTGAAGCAATGAGCGAAGCCGTGCTGGGCCAGTCATCGCCACCTGATGATGCGGTTATGATATTGCAGGAAATTCTTAATTGGGCAAACAGGATTGATGAGCATGGCGCAGTATTCGATGCTGAAGCAGCGCGAGGCGATGTAATGCCGGCTGCGGGTGAAGCAACAGTAGAAAGTCACCAGAGTGCTCCTCAGGCAGAAGCAGTCAATGCGGCAGGCCCGGAAGATATGGCTGTAGCCGGGTCCGCAGGCACTCAACAACCAGATCAACAGGCTGATCAGCAAGCCGATCAGCAGGAGGGTCAGTCTGCTCAGCAGGTTTCCGTGGATATGTTGAGGA
The DNA here is from genome assembly GCA_028284675.1 of Gammaproteobacteria bacterium. GTDB lineage: Bacteria > Pseudomonadota > Gammaproteobacteria > HTCC5015 > HTCC5015 > JANQRI01. The sequence continues at coordinate 133,279 of JANQRI010000019.1, forward strand.
TTCCGACGGAGCTGGCCGATGATTTGTTGCGCGTATCTTCTGAAGGACTGATTACCGCCAGCCAGATAGAAGATAAAGTTAAATTGGCAATCAAAAAATTACAGCTTATCTATAAGCAAAGTCAGACGATTCAAAAAATCGCAGAAGATTTTGAGCAGCTTGTAGACGTGAAAGGTTTTATGAAACCTCTGCAGAAAACCGGCAATGGGGATGACTTTGATCCGCTTGAATTTGACCAGTATAACGAACTCCATACGTTGACCCACCAGTTGCAGGAAGCCTGTGTGGATGCCAAGGAAATGGTCAAGGATACCGACAGGGAGTTGACTGTTGTTCATGACAAATCACTGGGTCAGTTGAACCAGATTCGGGAAGGGCATGAGCTTGCACTTAGAACTCAGATGGTTTCGGCTGATACCGTCCTGTCACGTTTAAAGCGAAATGTTCGACAGGTTTGCCGCTTAACCAATAAAAATGCCGAATTGACGGTTATCGGCGGGGAAGAGTTGCTGGATGGCCGGCTGTTAAACAAACTGGTTGATCCATTAATGCATATTATCAGAAATGCGGTTGATCACGGGATTGAACCTTCGGATGTTCGCCAGCAGAAAGGTAAGCCGCCTGAGGGAAATATAACCGTTGAGTTTAAGGCAACCAGCGACAATGTAATCATAAGCTGCATGGATGATGGCGGCGGATTTAATCTGCAACAGATTAAAACAAAAGCGGTTGAAAAAGGCTTGATTGACAATGATATTGTGCTTTCTGAAAATGATTTATTGCAATTGACATTGCATCCTGGTTTTTCAACGAAAAGTCAGGCAAGCCAGATATCCGGTCGTGGTATCGGAATGGATGTAGTCAATAACTCCATCAAGGAATTAAAAGGTTCAATTAATATCAAATCAAGGGAAGGTGAAGGTACAACGATACAGCTGGTTTTGCCGGTGCGTTTGTCATTGTCGAATGTATTGTTAGTCCAGGTATCCAGGCATGTATTGGCGGTATCGAACCTTGGGGTTGAACAGATTTTGTTCCATGGTGTCGGTAAGACCAAAAATATCGATGGAGCCCTGCACTATGATATGGAGGGACAGATTTACCCTGCTTATTATTTAAAAAGTTTATTAAATATGGAAGATAGCTTAAGTGCGGCTAATGAATCTGCGTCTATACCACTGATGATTAAAGACGAAGATAATCAGAAGTCGATTGTCTTTGTTGAAAAAGTACTCGATAGCCGTGAATGTGTGATAAAGCCTTTGGGGTTTTATATTCCTAAAATTAATGGGGTTGTTGGTGCGGCTGTATTGGGTGATGGCAGCACTACACCGGTTATGGATCTAAACGAGCTGGTTTTGCATAATGAACAAAGCCATATGCACAGTATCGTGCAAGACCAGATAACGAGTTTAGCCACTTCAGATGTTGCTGATGAAGCGGGTACTTATGCGCTTGTTGTGGATGATTCGCTCAGTGCCCGGCAGTCTTTGGCGGAGTTTATCGAGGATATCGGCCTGGAAGTAAAGACCGCAAAAGATGGTTTTGAGGCGATTCAGATTATTGAAAACCAGAAGCCCAGCATTATCCTCGCTGACCTGGAGATGCCCAGAATGAATGGGCTGGAATTAACCACTCATGTTAAGTCTCAAACCCAGTTAAAAAGCATTCCGGTTGTGATGATTACTTCGCGCTCCACGGAAAAACACATTGAGATGGCGAAGAAAACCGGTGTTGAGGCTTATCTGACCAAACCTTATTCTGAAAATGAACTGATGGATGTGATTATGCAGTATTCGGATACCGGCTGAGCCGGTGTTATGGAAAGTGCTCTTGTTTAAATATGGGCGCGCGGAAAACGGAGTTTAATCAGCTTGTCGAGTATGCTAATAGTTAAGGAGATATTTAGATGAATATGCTGAATTTGCTAAGGCGATACGCCAATAATATTGGCCTTTGTTTTTTTGTACTGGCAATGTCTGTCATAAGCCTGTCGGCGGCAAAAGCCGAGCCTTTGAAAATCGGCTATAGTGACTGGCCGGGCTGGGTGGCCTGGGAAGTCGGTATCCGTAAAGGCTGGTTTAAAGAACAGGGCGTTGATGTAAAATTTCAGTGGATGGACTATGTAGAGTCACTCGATGCGTTTATCGCAGGTGAACTCGACGGTGTTTCCGCAACCAACGGAGACGCTATTGCGATTGGTGCAACCGGTGCGAAAAATGTGATGATTCTGGTGAATGATTACAGTAACGGTAATGATATTATCGTGGGCGGTCCTGGCGTGAACAGTATTGAAGAGTTAAAGGGTAAAAAAGTCGGGGTTGAAGTGGGTTTCGTCGGACACTTGCTGCTACTAAACAGCCTCTTCAAAAATCAGATGTCTGAAGACAGTGTCAAGGTGACCAATGTGGCAACCGATGCGTCTCCGGAGTCACTGGCCAGCGGTGCCGTCGACGCGATTGTGGCCTGGCAGCCGCACTCTGGGCGTGCACTGAAAAATGTGCGGGGTGCCAAGCCGTTATATACCAGTGCAGATGAGCCCGGTTTAATCTATGATGTCTTGACGGTAACCCCGGAAAGTCTCGATGCCCGTCGGAGTGATTGGATGAAAGTGGTTGAAGTTTGGTATCGAATCGTTGATTACATCAAAAATCCTGAAACACAGGCAGATGCGGTCAAAATCATGGCCAGGCGGGTAAACTTGCGGCCTGAGCAGTATCAAAGCTTATTGGCCGGCACCCAGATTCTAGATGCTCAAGAGGTAAAAGCATCTTTTCCCGAAGTGAATGGCTACAGAACATTGTATGGCTCTTCAAAAATTTCCGACAGTTTCTTTGTTGCAAACGATGTGTACGGCGATATACAGAATATTGATGATTATATTGACCTGTCTTTAATGAAAAGCGTTATACAGTAAAAAACAATTGTATATTATGTATAAACACGCCCCGGTCTTCGGGGCGTTTTTATATGAAAGAGAACCTCTGAATACGGGGTTGAGGGGCAGTAAATTTTCAATAAAGTTGGTTTCGGGTTTATTGCTAGAGTGTTTTGCGAATATTTTCCCTGTCTAGAAAACGCAGCTGGCGCAAAAGCAGATTTTCCTGTCTTGGGGAGAGGCCTACAAAGCGCGCGCCTACATTCAAGTATGTGCTCTCGTCGTCCTTCTGAAGCCGGCATAATTCAATATCACATGTCAGCTTCGTTTTATCATGGAAGCTGATATCACAGCTGCATAATGGAAGTTGATCTGAGAATTTTTCAGCATTTTCTTTGTTACATATCAAGCCGATGCCTTCCAGAGAAAGGTCAAGAACATCCAATGTAACGGTTTGTTTATTCTCGAAGTGTATCTCGGCCTTGATTTGCAGGCCTCTGGCAACAGAAGCTCTATGGCTTATACGGCGTTCCTGGTATTTTATACTCTCAGGAAACTTTATACGGTACCCTTGGGCACGGTTATTATCAATACATTTAATAATATGAGTTTTAAAGCTTAGTGATATGCCTTTTAATTTCGCACGAATATTGATAGGGGTTGTTTTGCCCAGTGCGGTATTGCCAATTTCCGGCTTGAGGCTGTCTATGTCCAGGTGTTTTCCTGATTCGTCCAGGTCCACTATAATGCTGCTGAACTCATTTTCCACCCCGGATAGACTGATTGTAAGCAGTGTGTGCTTGTTTTTTACTTTTTCGAGCAGGATGCCTATTAATACATCGTCCGTCAAAAATTCATCCGGTTGCGACGGTGAGTCAAGTTCGACATGCATTATTTTGATTACTAAGCTTTAGCAATAATATTTTGATTGCTGTGGGGTAGTTTTTGCCCTCTGGAGCCATACACGGTTTCATGGTGTTCGCCGATGCAGCTTTGTAAAAATTCCAGTGCATGTGAAGTATGGCGCATTCCAATGGTGACCAGTGAGTTGTTTTCCTGATTCTGAGTGTCGCACTGCTGTAATCGTTTTAAGTATTCGCGCCACAGTGTGGATAAACTTTTTCGGTCATCAATTTTTTCAAGAAACAGATTTATATCAGAGCTGATTTTTGGATCCAGTTTCTTTAGTATTGATCTAAATTCCTGGTCGGTCTGTGTTAGTTGGGATACAGCTTTTTGCTTTTGCTGGACTTTCAGATTTAAGGTTTCAATATTGGCATCCCGAAGTGCATAGCCTTCTTCAGCAATGAGCCGTGCAAGCGCTTCGGCCTGCACGGTCATTGTGCGCAAAGTGGATTCAAGTTTGGAAAAAACACTCTCGGTATCCACCTGTTCAGTCCTTTAAACAATAAGTTCATCCGTTGAAAGCAGTTTCTCCGCGACGCTGTTTGCATCTATTTGGAAACTGCCATCTGCAATCCTTTGCCGAATATTTTCAACTTTGGCGCTATCGACAACAGGAACCTCCTGAAGTTGCCGTTCAATCGCCTGCAAGCGCTTGGCGGAATCGGTCAGAACCACCTGATCGCCGCTGCCTGCTTGCCCAGATTGAGTATCAGCCTTGGTTGAATTGACATCCTTGTCGGTCTTGCCAGTAGTTTCTTTGATTTTTCCGGAGTTGTCGGGCGTAAGCCCGCCGCCGGAAATACCATCGATTGAGTTATTCATAATAGCTTCTCCTAGCTTTTGACCTGAAAAGACCCAGGTTGTCAATGAGTTTATCGGCTGTTAAAAAAACGGCTTTAGTTTATAAATCATGCACTTGTGATCTGCTTCACAAGTGCACTTGAACGATTCCAGGGGCTATTATCACGCCATTTATAATACGTTTGGAAGACTTATTACGTATTTTTATCGATTCACCCGCACCGCCATTGTTTAGCGCGGTTCCCTGCATGCGCACTTCGATACCTGCCTTGGTTGCCAACAGCGTAACCTGTTCACCACGCCGCACCAGGCTGGGTGCTTTGAGCATATTCGGGGACAATACGGTACCGGGCATCAGTGTACGCTTTGTCTGATGGCCGATATATTTGTCGATGTCGTAAATATAGCCGTTCACAAGTGCGGCGATATCCCGCTCTTCTATTTGAATATCCTGATGTGTAAGGGGCTGTTGTTTGGTCAGTGTATTTCGGGTCACGACGACAGCTTTATATACCTTTATTTTTACCGGGGCATAGATAACCCAGTTGATCAGGCCCTCGCAACGAATACCGACGGATGTATTACCCAGTTTCTTATTGGAACTGCCCCAGAAAACATTCAGGGACCGGTCACAGCGATTGAGTCGCAGCCGGGTATCATTAAGTCCGATTTTGATTTCGAGTTTGGTTGTGGGGTCGTAACTACTGCTTATAAATTCTTTTATCGCATGATGTATAGATTCCAGGGACTGTATCTTATTATTAATAGCATTACTTTCTGCAGCAACAAATAGTAGTGCAATCGATATAAATGCTTGTGGTAAGCCAAAAATCTGACTTGTTGTTTTTAGTTTATGTCCCATGTAATTGCTCCGCAGTCAAATAATTGACTGTTATATAGCTAATTAGCTGCTTTGCACTAATAGAGAAGCAATTAGTGTGCCTTATGGTTGAGTGAAATATATTTGAGTGCGGTTGTTGCTGTGAGTTGAAGATTTTTTGAGTTGCGGCAACCAAGAGAAAGGTTGCCGGTTTTTAGATCATGAGAGGTTAATTGTTGCCGGTTTGGAAATTTTTCAGGCCGTCATTATTCAGAATTTTTGTTTCGGTGTTTATAACCATGTTCATGGTTGCCTGGAAAATATCGTTATTATTGCAATAGTTGTGAGATTTAAGTTGCTCCATAGTTAACCCATTGTTTTCGGCTGGCATACGGATTGCTTTAATCATATTTGTATCAAATCTGCATGGAGAAAATAATGTCAGCTGTACTCGATGGTTTTTTTGGAATACATGCACATGCACTCAATATTTGGAGCAAGCGCACAGAATACCTGGCTGCAAATATAGCAAATGCAGATACGCCGAATTACAAAGCAAAAGATGTTGATTTTCAAACCCTGTTGGAAAATCAGGCTGACTCTGAATCAACAGTTTTTATGAATGGAACACAAGAAGGCCATATCGCCATGCAAAATGGCAAAGAATTATTTTTGGCGACAGGTTACCGCGCTCCTTTGCAGTCTTCGCTGGATGGTAACACGGTGGATTCGCAGATTGAGCACAGCATGTTTGCGGAAAACGCACTGCGTCATCAGATTAGCATGCATTTTTTAAGCAGCCGCATTAGTGGGTTGGTCAGAACATTACGCGAGGAGTAAGCATGTCTTTATTTAAAATATTCAATATAGCGGGGTCGGGAATGAGTGCGCAGAATATGCGTTTAAACATCACGGCCAGTAATATAGCGAATGCGACCACTGTTGCCGGCACTCCTGAACAAGCTTACAAAGCCCGTCAGCCTGTTTTTTCGGCGGTGCTGGATAATATGATGCAGGTAGATAAATCGACTGCGTCAGTTCGGGTCTCGGGTATTGTTGAAAGCCAGGCACAACATCCAAGTCGCTATGAGCCGGATCACCCATTGGCTGATGAGCAGGGTTATGTCTACCAATCCAATGTTGATCTGGTGGAAGAGGTAACCAATATGATGGGTGCTTCACGTAATTATGAAAATAATGTTGAGATGTTAAATACTTCCAAAGAATTGTTGATTAGCACACTGCGTTTGGGTGAATAGCAAATAAGGAACGTATGAAATGGATGGAATAAACAATGATGTTTTGCAAAACCTTGGCTTGGCAGCTAATGAAAATTTGCAAACTGCACCGCGTAGCAATGATGATCTGGGAATCAGTGATTACTTAAACCTAATGATTGCACAGATTCAAAATCAGGATCCCTTTGAGCCCATGGAAAATGGTCAGTTCATCAGCCAGTTGGCTGAATTTGGTACTGTCTCAGGAATTGAAGAACTGCAGCAGTCCTTTGCCGGATTTAGTGAGTCTATGTTCTCGAATCAGGCGTTACAGGCGGCCAGCCTGGTGGGACGGGTCGTACAGGTGCCGCAAAACGTGGTCTCTCTGCAGGCAGGTGTGCCGGTCACTGGTGCAGTGGATCTTGAAGAGGGTGCTGCGGGTGTGCGCATCAATATTTCCGATTTGCAGGGTAATCTGGTGCAAACGATGGATCTTGGGTCTCAAGGTGCCGGTTCGGTTGAGTTTGTTTGGGATGGAACGAACCTGACTGGTCAGAGTGCGCCACCAGGAAGCTACCAGATTACTGCACAGGCTTTGGCGAATAATGAAGCAATTGCATTGAATACTTTTATTGATGAGAGAGTTGAAAGTGTTGCGTTGGGCGGGGCTGGACAACAGATTAGTTTATCGCTTGCAAGCGGGGATAATGTTTCATTTCAACAGGTGCGTTTAATCAGGTAGCAAGAATAACATTGCTCTGATGAATTGTTAGAAAATAAACAGTTTGATATTGGTGAAAGGAGTCTAAAATGGCGTTTGAAACAGCATTAACCGGATTGAATGCAGCTTCCTCAAATCTGGATGTGATTGGCAATAATATTGCAAATACCGCAACTGCGGGATTTAAAGAATCGCGAATCAGTTTTGGAGATATTTATGCAGTGAATAACCTGGGTATCACACAGAATGCAATTGGGCAGGGTGTACGGGTAACCGATGTTAGTCAGCAATTTGTGCAGGGTGATTTAACATTTACTGATAATAATCTGGACATGGCGGTTTCCGGTCGCGGATTCTTCAGGTTAAATGATAATGGCGGCATTATATACAGTCGTGCAGGTGAATTTGGGGTTGACCGTAACGGTTTTATGGTTAATGCCTCGAATCAACGCTTGACCGGCTTCCAAGGAGATGCAACCGGTAACATAACAGGAGTATTGGGGGATCTGCAGGTCAGTACTGCAAATCAGCAACCGCTGGCCACGACCACTATTGATTTAGGTGCCAATATTGATGCCAGTGAACCTATACCACCGGCCTTTGTAGTGACTCCTTCCGGGCCGGACCCGTCGACTTACAATCATGCAACATCCGCAACAATATATGATTCCTTGGGTGCTGAGCATGTAGCGACTTTGTATTTTCGTAAAGACGCGGCTAACCAATGGCAAACATTTTCGTTTGTTGATGGTGTTCAGATTGATGGCCCTGATGTAATTACTTTTAACACAGATGGCAGTCTAAACCAGATAAACGGTGCTGCGGTTACGACCTTAACCGCACCAGCCTTTAACCCAGGTGGTGGTGCTGCCAATATTACGCTGACTTTGGATTATGCTGATCTTACCCAGTACGGTGCACCGTTTGGAGTCAGTTCATTGTCACAAAATGGTTTTCCGACCGGCCGGCTTAGTGATATTGATGTGGATATAACCGGTGTAATTTTTGCGCGTTATACCAATGGCCAGTCATTGGCGCTGGGTCAGGTGGTATTGGCCAACTTTGCAAACGTACAGGGTTTGAGACCATTGGGTAATACTGCCTGGGCTGAAACATTTACATCCGGCGCCCCCTTGGTTGGTCCGCCGTCCTCAGCAGACCTGGGTTTTATTCAATCAGGTGCACTTGAACAGTCTAATGTGGATTTGACGGCCGAGTTGGTTGGATTGATTACCGCGCAAAGAAGTTATCAGGCTAATGCGCAGGTGATTAGTACCGCGGATGATATAACGCAGACGATTATTAACATTCGTTAATTGATGATTGGCTGAGTTTGTTTCCAACAATTACATAAAGAGAGTATTGCATGGACCGTTTAATCTATACCGCAATGACAGGCGCAAAACATGTGATGCTGCAGCTGGCAAACAATAACCATAATCTGGCTAATATCAGCACTGCAGGTTTTAAAGGGGACTATGATGTTTTCAGAAGTCTGCCTTTAACCGGGCCCGGATATCAGACCAGAGTCTATGTTGAAGAGCAGCGGGTGGGTGCGGATTATGCGCCCGGCTCATTACTGTTTACCGGGCGCGAATTGGATCTGGCAATAAACGGGGATGGTTTTATAGCGGTGCAGGCTGCGGATGGAACTGAAGCATATACCCGTTCAGGTGATTTGCGTGTTACTACTGCGGGTTTGGTAGAAACCGGAGCCGGTCATCCTGTTTTTGGTGAAACCGGAATAGTTTCGATACCACCGTTTGAAAAACTGGAAATTGGCATTGATGGCACTATTTCGATACGCCCATTGGGACAGGATGTGTCCACTTTGGCAGTTGTTGACCGGGTAAGGCTGGTAAACCCGCCGATAGACCAGCTGGTAAAACGCAATGACGGTTTGTTTCAGGTAAGGTCTTTGGAACCCCAGCCGGCTGATGCCGCAGTAACAGTGACATCAGGTTCTTTAGAGGCCAGTAATGTGAATGCGGTTGATGCAATGGTCAATATGATCCAGTTATCCCGCCAGTTTGAAATGAATGTCAAAATGATGGAGCAGGCTGAAAATACCGATCGTGCATCGGCAAGTTTAATGAGACTGGCACAGGGTTGATTGATGGTTTTTTTGAACTGTATAAATCAGCTTTTTATATCCCTATATAAAGGAGCGGCATAATGAATCCGGCTTTATGGGTAGCAAAAACCGGTTTGGACGCACAGCAGACACGTATGTCTGTGGTTTCCAATAATCTGGCTAATGTAAATACAGTAGGTTTTAAACGTGACAGGCCCGTTTTCGAGGATTTGCTGTATCAGACGGTGCGGCAAGCAGGTGCATCTTCCTCACAGGATTCTGAATTGCCTTCAGGTCTGACCATCGGAACCGGTGTGCGTATTGTTTCGACGGAGAAGCTATTTACCCAGGGCAATCTGGTGACTTCCGATAATCAACTGGATATAGCGATTCAGGGGCGTGGTTTTTATGAAATTTTATTGCCGGATGGAACAAGCGCATATACCCGGGATGGTGCGTTCCAGGTTGATTCTCAAGGTCAATTAGTTAACCCAAGCGGTTATGTATTGCAGCCGGGCATTACAATTCCGGCGCAAACTATTAATGTTACGATTGGTACGGATGGTACGGTATCGGCACTGACATCCGGAAACTCCACACCGACTCAGATAGGTACTCTGCAGCTGATTGATTTTATCAACCCAACCGGTTTGCAGCCGCGTGGAGAAAATTTGTTTTTGGAAACCGCCGCCAGCGGTTCACCGCAACCCGGTACGCCGGGATTAAATGGGCTTGGTACTCTGGTTCAGGGTTCGCTGGAAACTTCCAATGTGAATGTTGTCGAGGAGCTGGTCAATATGATTGAGACGCAGCGCGCATATGAAATTAATTCCAGAGCGATAGAAACTGCTGATGAGATGCTGCAATTTATCAGCAATAACCTTTAGGGTTTTCATAATGAAAATAGCAAAATTTACTGCATTGTTATTATTTGTCGCATTTTTTACAGCCTGCTCTTCCGCAGGCAGGTTAAAAGATTCGGCTTATGCACCGGTGATGCCGGTAAAGCCTCCGGCGGCGGAAAGCGAAGGTGCTATATACCATGTAAATACCAATCGGTTTTTATTTGAAGATATCAAAGCCCGGAGAATTGGAGACACAATTACAGTTGTTTTGGAAGAGTCGACCAATGCAAGCAAATCTGCCAGCACGTCTGCAAAAAAAGATACGGATTTCACGACACCCAGTCCTACAGTATTCGGTAAAACCGTGACCAAAGACGGGCGGGAAGTATTGGTAATGGATGTGGATTCCGGCTATGAGTTTTCCGGTGAAGGCGATAGCTCCCAAAGCAATAGTCTGACCGGCAGTATTACAGTCACTGTCGTGGATATTCACCCTAATGGTAATCTGGTGGTTCGTGGTGAAAAGCTATTAACGCTAAATCAAGGTAGTGAGGTGATTAGGATATCAGGGATTGTGCGGCCAATTGATGTGACTCCACAGAACACGGTGCTTTCAACCAAAATCGCTGCAGCGGAAATTACCTATAGCGGTAATGGCTTGGTCGCTGAGAGTAACCGGGCTGGTTGGTTTACACGGTTCTTTAGCGCTATCTGGCCGTTTTAGTCTGTGGTTTGGTTTATTTATGGTGGTTAAATAATATGCGACTCAAAAATCTTCTTTTTATTTATATACTGATTGCAGCCTGTTTATTGTTAGGTGGAGGCCGGGTCAATGCAGAGCGGGTAAAGGATATTGCCTCAGTCGCAGGAGTGCGGACCAATCAACTGGTTGGTTACGGCCTGGTTGTCGGTTTGGATGGATCTGGGGATCAAACCAGCCAGACGCCTTTTACCACGCAAAGTTTAAAAAGTATGTTGGCGCAGTACGGTGTCACCGTTCCGGATAATGTTAATCCGCAAGTTAAAAATGTTGCTGCAGTATCCGTACATGCGGAACTGCCCCCGTTTGCGAAACCCGGGCAGGCGATTGATATAACAGTTTCCTCATTAGGCAATGCAAAGAGTTTGCGGGGCGGCAGTTTATTGATGACACCGTTACGTGGTGCAGATGGTCAGGTTTATGCAGTGGCACAGGGAAACCTGATTGTCGGTGGTTTGGGCGTTGATGGTGGTGATGGTTCAAGCATCACCATTAATATTCCGAGTGTAGGGCGTATCCCCAATGGTGCTACAGTTGAACGTATCGTGGCAAACCGCTTTAACAGTAGTCCATATCTGGTGCTCAATCTGCATACGGCTGATTTTACGACTTCAACGCGGTTGGAGCAGGCGATCAATGAAGCTAATGGTGAACGTATTGCTGAGTCGATCGATGCAGTATCGGTGCGGGTGAAAGCCCCGGAAACTATCAATGAGCGTGTGGCATTTATGTCTTTTTTGGAAAACTTACCGGTACAGACCGGAGATGCCGCTGCAAAAGTTATTGTGAACTCCAGGACAGGCACAGTCGTGATTGGCTCGCATGTGAGAGTGACACCGGCAGCCGTGTCACATGGAAGCCTGGCTGTGACGATTACCAGCGACCCGCTGGTTAGTCAGCCGTCACCTTTTTCCGATGGTGTAACCGAGGTTGTTCCACGTGCAGATATCAGTGTGGAGCAGGAGGATGCGCGTATGTTTAAATTTGATCCCGGAGTAACTCTTGATGAAATTGTGCGGGCTGTTAACCAGGTAGGTGCGGCTCCCGGGGATTTGGTTGCGATTCTGGAAGCATTAAAAGAAGCTGGTGCGTTACGCGCACAGTTGGTGGTAATTTAACGGTGTATGGTATTGCTAGATGATTAACAATGCTGCTTCAGGTGGGGTGTATACAGATTTTACCGGTCTGGCAAATCTGCGGGCGGAGGCCAGGCAGGATTCGGAAGAGGCCAGGCGTGCGGTTGCGGCGCAGTTTGAAGCACTTTATGTGCAAATGATGTTGAAAAGTATGCGGGATTCTGTAGCCAAGAGTGATTTGTTTTCCGGGTCAAAGCAGTCTTTTTATAGTGGCATGTATGATCAGCAGTTGGCACTGCATATAGCAGAAGATAAAGGCATTGGTTTGGCAGACATGATTTACCGGCAGCTGGGTGCTTCTGCTTCCGATGAAAAAACCGAGCATAAGCCCAGCCTGATACATCGTCGCGAGCTGCCGGCGGTACACTATCCCGATAGAGTTGCAGCAGAGCCGGATACTAAACTTCCCGAAAAAGACGTTATCCCGGTGGATACGGCGCGAAATGCCACTGTTAAGCAGGAGCAGACATGGGAGACGCCAGAGCAGTTTGTGCAGAGAATTTTACCGGCGGTTGAATCCGCCGGTAAAAAACTGGGTGTTGACTCTGGCGCCATACTGGCTATTGCGGTACTGGAAACCGGGTGGGGAGAGCATATGATTCGGCATGCAGATGGCAGCAACAGTTACAATCTGTTTGGAATTAAAGCCGGGCCCGGTTGGCAGGGAGCACATGTTGTGTCTTCTACGCTGGAATTTGATGGTAATGCATTGACACGCAGGCAAGAACCTTTTCGTGCATATTCTTCAGTTGAAGAGTCAGTAAATGATTTCACCGTCTTTCTACAAACGAATCCCCGCTACTCTGATGCCCTTGAGGCGGGAATAAATTCTGAGCGGTTTTTTCAAAGGTTGCACAAGGCTGGATATGCAACTGATCCTCAGTATGCTGAGAAACTTGGATCTGTTATGAATAGCGTTACTATGAAGGCTGTTCTCAAGAGATATGATATTGCGTCGATAAACAGCAGATAAGGATACCGTATAAGGTTTTTTAGCTGAGTTGCTAAAAAAATGCAGGATATATATGACCGATTTTTTAAACACTGCTGTATCAGGTTTGCTGGCGTTTCAGCGTGCACTGGCTACTTCCAGTCATAATGTATCCAATGCTAATACACCGGGTTTCTCTCGTCAGCGGGTTGAACTGGCTTCGCGCAATCCCCAGGAGTTCAGCAACGGTTTTGTTGGGAAGGGGACTGTGGTCCGTGATATTACACGGGTGACCAATCAATTTGTTATTGCCCAAATACAAACTATAAGCTCGGATAATGCCCGTTTAAGCACATTTTCGTCTTTGACCAGGCAGGTCGATAATCTACTGGCGGATGATCTGGGCGGGCTTTCGGGTGTGTTACAGAATTTTTTTAGCAGCGTGCAAGGTGTTTCCAATGATCCTGCGTCAATATCCGCGCGACAGGTGATGTTGGGTGAGGCGCAAAATATTGCAGGTCGTTTTAATTTTTTGCAGACGCAACTCGACGAGCAAAATCAGAATGTTAATGAGCAGACTGTCGAGCTGGTTAATCAGATTAACAGTATCTCGCAAAATATAGGCGAGCTGAACGGCAGAATCATTAGTGCCTCAAACAGTGGAGGCGTTGCCGAGCCGAATGATTTGCTGGATCAGCGTGATCAGTTAATTAATGAGCTTTCCGGATTAATTGGGGTAACCACAATAGAAGCTGATAATGGCGCATTGAATGTTTTTATCGGCAGCGGTCAGATGCTTGTCTTTGATACCAATGCACGCACACTAAGCACTATACAAAATCCGGCTAATTTTTCAGAGTTAAATATTGCCTACCAAACAATAACCGGCACACTGGATATTACCCCGCAGTTATCCGGGGGGCAGCTGGGCGGTTTGCTGGATTTTCGTCGTGAAATTTTGACTCCAACGCTAAATGAACTGGGCAGGCTGGCGATGGTGCTGGCTGACACATTTAATACCCAGCACCGGGAAGGAATGGACCTGGATAATAATTTGGGTGGAGATTTTTTTAGCCTGCCACCAATCGGTGTTATTACAAACCAGGATAATACCGGTGCCGCCACAGTGACTGCGGCTGTGAGCGATGTAACGGCGTTGACCAGCTCGGATTATCGATTAACGTATGATGGCGCTAATTTTACCTTGACGCGTTTGTCGGATAATACTTCGGTGACAGGCGCCAGTCCTTTGTCGATGGATGGATTTGATGTCACGATAGCCGGTGCTGCGGCTGCCGGAGATTCCTTTTTAGTTCGCCCTACCAATACTGCAGCCCGTGATGTATCTGTATTAGTGGATAATGTGAATCGGATTGCTGCAGCGAATCCGGTGCGTACCGAGACTTCCGTCAATAACCTGGGGAGTGCGGAAATCAGTTTTACCCAGATTCTGGATATTACAGACACTGATTTACTGGATACCGTAGAAATCGTATTCAATAACCCTCCGACAGATTTTGATATTGTTAATATTACAGATGCGACCACTATCGCTGCCGGTGTGCCTTATACCAGTGGTGCAAATATCGATTTTAATGGTCTCAGGGTGAGTGTGACCGGTAATCCGGCTGCCGGCGACCGGTTTTCAGTTGAACACAATATAGATGGTGTCAGCGATAACCGTAATGCATTACTGTTGTCTGGATTGCAGACTCAGGGCTTGGTTGGTGGTTCGGCCTCTTATCAGGAGGCATATGCTACCACAATCGGAAGAGTCGGTACGCTTGCAAGACAGGCCGATATCAATGGGGATGCCCAAAGCCGTTTATTAGAGCGGGCATTGCAGCGCCGTGATGAAATATCGGGGGTTAATTTAGATGAAGAAGCCGCAAATCTGCTCAGGTTTCAGCAAGCCTATGAGGCCGCAGCACAAGTCATTGCGGTGTCGGACACGCTTTTTCAGACATTATTAAACTCAGTCAGACGTTAATTCAAAGTTATGAGAGTATCGACACAACTTTTTTTCAGGCAATTTAACAGTTCTTTGGAGATTCAGCAGAGTAATATTGCTAAATTGCAGCAACAGATTGCATCCGGGCGTCGCCTGTTAACGCCTTCCGATGATCCAGCGGGCGCATCTAGAGCACTGGATATGACGCAGGCAATCAGTCGCCTTGATCAGTTTAATAACAATGCGGTATTTGCCGAGCAGCGCCTGGGGTTGGAGGAAGCAACATTAGACAGCCACACAAATTTATTGCAACGTGTTAAAGAGCTGGCCATAGCGGCAGGTAACCTGGGTGCGCAATCGGCGGATACATTTACGGCAATTCGTTCTGAGCTTGAGCAACGCCTGCAGGAAGTATTAAATATCGCGAATACCCGTGACGGTAATGGTGAATATTTATTTGCCGGATTTCAGGGTGATGTACAGCCATTTGTGCTAAACGGTGGGGCTGTAAGCTATAACGGTGATCAGGGTCAGCAGATGTTGCAGGTTGGTGCCAACAAGCTCGTCGCAACCAGTGACTCAGGATATGAGGTTTTCCAGGCGATTCGTAATGGAAACGGGACATTTTCGGTAAACCTCAATTCAGCCAATAGCGGGAACGGTGTAATCGCCGCAGGCTCGATTGTTGATTCAACCGTTTACCAGTTGCATGATTTCACAATTCAGTTTACTTCCGCGACGACTTACGATGTGATCAATAATACCACTGCTGCAACCATTATTACCGGTGCCACTTATACTGACGGTCAGCCGATTACCTTTAACGGAATACAGACGAGTATTTCCGGTGCACCTCAAACAGGTGATGAGTTTTTTGTGCAAACCAGTCGCAGCCAGGATATTTTTACCACCTTGCAAAACTTTATAGCCGCAGTCAGTGTTTATCCGGCTGATACAGCCGGGCAGGCAAGATCTCAGCAGGCGATTCAGAGCGTAATCGCCGACCTTGATCAGTCATTGGGGAAAGTACTGGAAATTCGTACTTCGGTTGGTGCGCGGCTTAATTCGATAGATTCTACAAGCGATGAAAATGAAGCGGTAAAAATAGAGTTTCAAAGAGCTTTGTCTGATATCCAGGATCTTGATTATGCTGAAGCAATAAGTGCTTTAGAGCTTCAGTTATCCACTTTGGAGGCAACCCAGCAGAGCTTTATCGCATTACAGCGGCAATCTTTATTTGATTTTATTCGATAAACCACCTATTTCAGACTCAATATAACTCTTCTGCTGCCGATAACGCCGGTAGGCAATTCGTCATATAAGCCGGATCCCGGCTTATTCTCCGTTTGAATTATTTCTCATTTTTCTTAGAAATTTTCTTGACATTTAAAGATGTGGTGCTTCTTGCCGATAATTCTTGGTAAGGACAAAGCGGTACTTACTTCATTAACCCTTTGTCGCAATACGATGATGTTTATCAACCAACGACTTAGGGAAATTTAACAAGGAGGAGCAATATGCCTCAGGTTATTAATACGAATATCTCGTCACTTAATGCTCAGCGTAATCTAAATCGAACACAGGAAGCATTACAAGTATCGCTGCAACGTCTGTCTTCCGGTTTACGCATTAACAGTGCGAAAGATGATGCTGCAGGCCTGGCGATTTCTGAACGCTTTACTTCACAGATACGGGGTTTAACGCAAGCGGCCCGGAATGCAAATGACGGTATTTCACTTGCGCAGACCGCGGAAGGTGCGTTGCAAGAGAGTGTAAACATCTTTCAGCGGATTCGTGAACTGTCGATACAGTCGTCCAATGCCACCAACAATGCGACCGACCGGCAGGCCTTGAACTCGGAAGTTCAGCAGCTGGTTCAGGAGGTTGACCGGATTGCAACGCAAACATCGTTTAACGGCACAAAAATATTGTCTACTGTCGGCGGTTTTTCCGCAGTATTTCAGGTGGGTGCGAATGTCGGTGAAACGATCGCAACGACTGTATCATCTTCGCGGGCGACTGATTTGGGGATTGCCAGTAATTACGGTACGGTGCAGGCAGAGAATGATGCGACTTTTTCAACTCGACTGCGTAACCAATTTGCTGAAGATATCAGTGGCACTTTAAACGGTGTAGCAATCACTGCGGTTGCTGTAGATACCAATTCCATTGATAAAATCAATTCGATTAATGCAGCAACCGCCACAACCGGCATCACAGCAACCAGTTTTGGTAATAGTGCCAACAGTCAGGCTGTTACTGCAGATGCCGGTAGCTCGAACTTGGGTGATATCGTGATCAACGGTGTTGATATTGCTGCGGCAGCCAACGTTGCTGCACTGGTCACCGCGATTAACAACGTCAGCGATCAGACCGGCGTAACCGCCAACGGTGCGGATGGTGCGGATTTGGTGCTGTTCAACAGAACAGGCGCGTCTATCAGCATCACAGTTAATACTGCAGCAGCTGATACCCTGAGCGGGTTTAATGCGGGGACCACCACAGTTGGTGCCGGTGATAATGGCGCAATTGTATTAAATGCGGCATTGACGGATACTACGGTTACCTTTGGTGATGCCGGTACCGGCCAGGCTTTAACAGGCACCAGCGGTACGGCTGCAACTTTGACGGCTACGAATATCGCATCAATTGACGTGAACACTGTAGCAGCTGCGAATATCGCGGTTCTCGCAGTGGATCAGGCATTAACGACCGTCAATGGTGTAAGGGCGACTCTGGGTGCGATTCAAAACCGTTTTGAATCAACCATAGCCAATATTCAAACCACCAACGAAAACCTGTCTTCTGCAAGAAGCCGGATTCGTGATGCTGATTTTGCTGCAGAAACTGCAGAGCTAACACGAACGCAGATTCTACAGCAGGCGGGTGTCTCAATCCTGGCGCAGGCGAACGTCTCGCAGCAGACGGTATTGGCACTATTACAGTAATAGAATAGGCGTATCAGCGGGGCCGCAAAGACTTCAGGCTTGGTAAGCAAGTTCCTGAAGATAGTGGCCCCAGCCATAAGTTAGATTAGAGTGGTACAGCAGCTATGATTTCAGAGATCGGTAGCCAAGCATTTGACCTGAATAGGTCGCAACAACAAGCAACAGCCGGCAAGGCAGCAGGCTCAGGCGGTCAATTACTGCCGGTTCCTGAAAACCGCTTGCCGGATCTTTCTTCCAGAGGCTCAGGTGCAGAGTCGATTGAGCAGGCTGCAGAAAAATTAAACCAATTTATGCAGGCCCAAAAGCGCTCACTGCAGTTCAGTCGGGATGAAAGCAGCGGCAGGACAGTTATTAAAGTCATAAATACCGACACAAACGAGGTCGTTAAACAATTTCCGCCTGAAGAAATTTTATCTTTATCAAAAACTATCAACGAATCACTCCAGGAGTCAGCGGGAGCGACAACAGGTCTTCTGCTTGAAGAGCAGGTATAGCAGCTGGCACCAATATTGCGATGTGAATGGTTATGATGACAGCAATCATTGGAGATAGGTCATGTTAAGCACGCCGGGCATCGGTTCCGGCCTGGATGTTGATACCATTATTACCCAGCTGATAGAAGTCGAACAGCTGCCCTTGCTGCGGCTGGAAACACGCAAAGCAGAAAATGATGTACGGATCAGTGGTTATGGGCAAATAAGTAACACACTGGCTGCACTGCAGTCGAGTGTTCAAACCTTGGCTGATACTGATACATTCAATCAGTTTACTGCAGTGTCTTCAAATGAATCTGTGTTTACCGCGACCGCCGGTGCGGGTGCTTCGGTTTCCAGTAATACGATAAATGTGATTAACCTGGCCGCGGCCAACAGGCTTAATTCCGGGCTTTTTGCCGCCGAAGATACGGTCGTTGGCACCGGGACATTAAATTTATCCTCCGGCACGAATTCTTTTTCGATCGCAATTGATGGAACCAACAATACCGTGGCTCAAATTCGGGATGCGATTAATGCGGCGGATGATAATGTTGGTATTACCGCAAGTTTATTAAATGTGGATGGCGGTACCCGCTTAATTCTCAGCGCGGACAGTACTGGGCTTGCCAATCAGCTTGAAGTGACGATCAATGGCGATGGTGATGGTAATGATACGGATAATGCGGGTTTATCCCAGTTATTGTTTCAGCAGGCCGGCCCCAGCAATATGACCGAATTACAGGCGGCGGACGATGCCAATTTTGAAATTGATGGTTTTAGCGTCAGCAGTGCTTCCAATGAGGTGGCGGGTGTTATCAGTGGCGTGACTTTGACATTAACCGGGTCAGGTTCTGCTGCATTGAATGTTAATCGTGATTCCTCGGCGATTTCGGGAGTGCTGAGTGATTTAGTCACGAATTACAATGATTTTATCAACAACCTGAATAGCCTTCAAAGCACGACTCTCAGTGGCGACAATTTTTTATTGAACCTTGAGCGTCAGGCACGTGAAGAGTTTTCCACGCAGGTAACAGGGCTCAGTAGCGGTATCAGCACAGTATTTGAGTTGGGGTTGTCTTTTGATAAAGAAGGCGTGTTGAGCCTAGATACCACCCAGCTTGATGCGACGCTTGCCAGCGACCGGGAAGCAGTAGAAGCGGTTTTTACCCAGCAGGGAAGTGGTTTTGCTAATGTAATGGATTCTTTGTTGGATCGTTATTTGGGCAGTGGCGGCCTGATAGCGGGACGCACCGATAGTATTAATGAAAATAATACGTTTTTGGATGATCAGATAATTGAGTTAAACGAGCGCATACTGAACACAGAGGAAAGGCTGTTGGCACAATTTACCGCGCTGGATACGCTTATTTCTCAATTGACCGCTACCAGTGCTTTTCTGGATCAACAGCTGAACAGCTTGTTAAGCGTGAACCAGAATAATAATACATAAAAGGAGTGGTATTATGGATTCCGGGTATACAAACATAGCTGCAACTTATCAACAGGCTGATTTATACGGCGGTATTGAGAGTGCCGATCCGCATAGGCTGGTTGAAATGTTATTGGATGGTTTATTAAAGCATTTAGTGAATGCAAAAATAGGTATTCATGCGAATGATATGATGAAGAAATGCTCGGCTATCGATAAGGCGCTGAATATTTTAGATGCCTTAAGAAACAGTTTGGATTTTGAAGCGGGTGAAGGTTTGGCCCAGAATCTTGACGATTTGTATGACTATTTACAGCGAAGCCTTGTAAAAGCAAACTATGAATCAAGTCAGGCGCTTATTGAGGAAGTTGCATCTCTGGTCGGGCAAATCAAAACAGCCTGGTCTATGATTTCTATTGACGATCTGGAGCTTGAGCACGCAGACAAGAAGCTGGATATTGCCTGAGGGTGTGGCCCAGTGGCACTTATGTATTACTGCAACGATGTGTATTGCTAAATAATTCAAAGACTTGTTCAGTGTTTGAACTTGTGCGGTTTAATTCTTCAGGATTGCTTTGTCTCTCTCAGGCTGCCCACTCCTAGCGATGAAAATGACTATTGAGGCTGACCTTAAGTGGCTTGAAGGCCTGAACCAGGAAATCCTCGATGCTGTTCGTAATGGGCAGCTGAGCGAATTGCCAAGGTTAGCCCAGTCAAGAGATTCCGCTTATCATAAATTGTTCACGGATTATTCACATGAGACTTTAAGCTCAAACATTCCGCTTATTAATATGATTAAGCAGGTTGATCAGGAGCTTATGTCAGAGTTGGAAACACTTCATAAAGGGTTGGCATCTCGTATATTTGATATGAAGCGTGCAAGAAAAATTCAGGAAACTTATACAAAGTTTTAATAAATGATTTAATTTAGTTCATTGTTAAAAAAAGAACGCTAAACCTGCCGGCAATTTCATTATTTGAATTGATTCTTTCACATCAGTGTATAAAAAATCACATATATTCCAGGTGATTCATTTACAGTATGTAAACTTTCATAATTTATAAATAGTTACAAAGACTATTGCATTATGCTTTGAGAAGATGTTTATAATGCTGTTAATAAAAATATTAAAAAGCTGTTAATAAATATTGAATAGGTTTTGAGTAAGTTGTGTATCAGCTCAGACTGTGAAATAATTTAGAACGAATTTAAGATTCATCATAAAAAAGCACGGCAAGGAGAGGATCATGGATGATCAAATGAGCCAGCCGGACGGAATCTCTGTCCCCGGTGAAGGTTTGGTTTCTACCGACACCGTTAGCTCATCAGAGCTTACCTATACTAATAATGTGCATTGCCTGGGTTCTTTAAAGCGGGCTGATATGCCATGGAAAGTCCAGGGCGAATCGTCGTCTGAACCGTTAATAGACAAGCAGCCGATGACAGGCTCCGAGCTTGACCCATCCGATAATGCGGGCCCTGCTCAAGTTTCTCTAGAAGGTTCAAGCGAATGCCTTAATCAAATTCGAAACCTGATCAGCAAGGTTGCCAAAACCAATGCCAGTGTGCTGATCCTGGGTCAGTCCGGGACCGGGAAAGAAGTGGCGGCCCGTGAAATCCATCGTAATTCTCTGCGTGCGAATAAACCCTTTGTGCCGATTAACTGTGGCGCAATCCCTCCCGATCTTCTTGAAAGTGAATTGTTTGGTCATGAGAAAGGTGCTTTTACCGGAGCGCTGACCGCCAGACCAGGGCGTTTTGAGATGGCGGAAGGTGGTACGTTATTCCTGGATGAAATCGGGGATATGAGCCTGGATATGCAGGTAAAGCTTCTAAGGGTCTTGCAGGAACATACTTTTGAACGGGTTGGAAGTAACAAAACCCGGGTTGCTGATGTGAGAATAATAGCGGCAACTCACCGTAATCTGGAAGAAAGAATTTTACAGAATCAATTCCGTGAGGATCTTTACTATCGTTTGAATGTGTTTCCTATTGAAATGCCGCAGCTCAGAGACCGAAAAGAGGACATAGCAGTATTATTGCAGTCCATGATTGACAGGCAGGCCGGGGAGCGTAGTGATGTTAAGTTTAGTGATGAGGCTATCGCTGTTTTAAAGCAGTATAACTGGCCTGGCAATATAAGAGAGCTGTCAAACGTGGTTGAGCGGATATGTATTCTCCATTCGAAAAAAATCATAGGCACTGGGGAGTTACCGCAAAAGATTCTCGATTCATGCAATAAGCTGCTTTCACCAGAAAACCATAGTATGGATGAAATTTTCAAAGCAGATATGGAGCCTGCTGATTTTGTTGAAAGATTAATCATTCCCAGTGAAGGGGTTGATTTGAAAGAGTTGCTGACCAAATTGGAATTGCACTATATTAAATTAGCGTTACGTGAGTCTGATGGAGTTGTTGCTCGAGCAGCGAAGTTGTTAAGGCTCGGCCGAACGACATTAGTGGAAAAACTTAGAAAATATGAACTGGGTCGGGCCGCGTAGGAAAGATTCCCCCTAAGTAGTACCATTACCGCGTTAAAATCACACCTTGAGATTATCAGGGTGTGATTTTTTTTTGCGCATCATAAAGTCAACTCCAGGTTATGCAAAAAAATAGCTATGATCGCGTCATCATAATGGCTCAATGGGTTTTTTCTGGCGCCATATATTTGACTTATTTTTATACAAAAATTTATGCCTGCTTTTTTTTCAGGAGAAAATGAATTACTAAAGACGGCATATATATTGCAATTCACAACGAACCTGAAATAAAAAAATCACATAAGACATGAATCGTTGTGAGAAAAAAACGTTGCAGCTAAGAACCGCTTTCTCTGCTTTTAATGAAACCTCAGTGTATTTGATTGAGCAATACAAAGCTCTTGAAGAAAAGGCTGAAGGTTTGGCAAGTCGCCTTGCCGAGGTGAATAGTGACCGTTTGAAGCAGTTGGCAGATAAAGAGTCTTTAGCGGAGCGTTTGCAAAGAATTATTTCAGCACTGCCCAGTGGGCTGGTCGTAGTGGCACCGGATGGCAAAATACTGGAGTGGAACGCAAAAGCTGAAGAATTGCTGGGCATTAAGCTCGCTGGAAAAAGTTGGCAGCAGATTAATGATGAGTGCCTTTCGAAAAGTGTATTACAGGCAGGAGAGTTGTTGCTTGCAAATGGCTGTCGTATAAATTTGTCGGTGCAAAAACAAAATGCTAAGAGCGATGGAAAGATTGTATTGCTGAATGATGTGACTGAATTGCGAAAACTGCAGGATAGTTTGCTGCATAAAGAGAAGCTCTCAGCAACCGGGCAAATGATTGGTAAGCTGGCGCATCAAATTCGCACTCCATTGGCTTCAGCATTTCTATATCTTTCAAAAATTCGGAAATTCGATGTTTTGCCGGCAGCAACAAACAAAGCTTTAAAGAAGCTCCATGATTGTTTATCAGGTTTGCAGCAAACTGTAGATGATTTGCTGCTTTATATTCGCGGACAAAACCCGGCGATGGAGTGGGTTTCGGTGAAGTCAATATTCGAAGCAGTACATATGGCCTGTAAGTTCGATTTGAATGACAGTAATGTGAAGCTTGTTTTTCACCATGACGCAGAAAACTTTAAGGTTTATGTTAGCCGCTCTGCAATAGAAGGTGCTTTTATAAACCTTGTTACCAATGCTATTCAGGCTTCCGCAACAGAAATAATTATCGAATCTAAAATGCTGGATAACGAAGTTTTGTTTTCAGTAAAGGACAACGGGCAAGGTATTCAGGGTAGCTATGATGAGATTTTCAAACCTTTCTATACCACTAGAAATGATGGGACAGGTTTAGGGTTGGCTATTGTCCAGGCTGTGGCTGAACTTCATGGTGGAAAAGTGCGTATTGAATCGAATAACAAAAAGGGAACACTTTTTGAAGTGAGACTGCCAATACAAAGTGAAATCAACTTGCTTCCGAGTGATGGTGGGGAAGAGTATAAAAACAGTTATGTCTGCTACTAAATACAAAGGGATGAGTAAATGAAAAAAAGGACTTTACTGGTAATTGAAGATGACAGTGCACTACGTGAAGCTGTAACAGAGGTTTTGATGGCGGCTGGTTACAATGTTATAAGTGTTTCTGCAGCTGAAGAGGCAATTGGAATCATTAATAAAAAAATATGCGATCTGATTATCAGTGATGTTGAAATGCGTGGCATGAAGGGTGATGAATTGCTTAATTACGTTAAGCAAAAAGGCTTTGAGTTGCCTGTCATACTGATGACCGCATACGGGACTATTCAGCAGGCTGTGAACGCGATGCATGCTGGCGCCAGTGAATATTTGGTCAAGCCTTTCGAGGCCGAGACACTGATAAATACAGTCAAAAAATACTTATCTGCAGATGTGGATGAGATTTCATCGACTATGATTTCTGAAAATTCAACGGTGTACCGGCTTTACAATTTAGCCGCTAAAGTCGCTCGAAGTGATGTGTCTGTTTTGATTAACGGAGAAAGTGGTTCGGGCAAAGAAGTACTGGCAAAGTTCATACATCAAAACTCTTCAAGAAGTGATAACCCGTTTGTTGCTATTAATTGTGCTGCAATACCCGAGAATATGCTGGAAGCAGTATTGTTCGGTTATGAAAAGGGTGCATTTACCGGGGCATATCAGCGTAACTCAGGAAAATTTGAGCAAGCGCAGAAAGGAACACTATTGCTTGATGAAATATCTGAAATGGATTTAGGGTTGCAGGCAAAGTTATTAAGAGTATTGCAGGAAAAAGAAGTTGAGAGACTGGGAGGCCGCGAGCTTATTAAACTTGATGTGCGGGTTTTGGCGACAACTAACAGGGATCTCGGGAAAGAAGTGAAAGAAGGAAGGTTTCGCCAGGATTTGTTTTACAGGCTGAATGTATTTCCTTTGACTTTGCCGCCTTTGCGTGAGAGACGTGAAGATATTGCCGGGATTTCAGAGCAATTTATAGAACGTTTTCTGGCAAAGACGGGCCGTAAATGCAGGGACAAGCCCGGTTTAAGTAATGCTGCTATACAGAAATTAATGAGTCATGGTTGGCCGGGGAATATCCGTGAGTTAGAAAATGTTATCCAGCGTGCACTGGTGGTATATCAGGGAAGCACGATTGAGCCCAGTGATATTGTACTCGAAGGAGCGCCTAAAGCCGCTTTGGAGAGAGTTATTAGTGAAGATGAAGATCTGTCAATGTTGCCGGTAGATTTGAAGAGGCATGAGCAGGATTTGATTTTGCAAGCTTTGGAGAAGGGTAATGGCAGCCGAAAATTTGCCGCGCAGACGCTTGGCATCAGTCCGAGAACTTTGCGATATAAGTTGTCGAAAATGCGGGAGCGTGGAGTAAAAATACCATCTGCATATGGTATGGCATAAGCTCATTTAAATTTTTTATGTGTGAGAAGTGTATTGGTTCTGTTGATCTAATATCCAGGTAGCAGGTTTTTATATCGGCTTGTGGTATTAAGCTGAGGGGTAAGCGGTGTTTGTGCGAATGTGGGGTTGCTTATGAATGATGTCAAAGTAGACGATATATTGCGTCAAATTAGGGTTCTTTCCAAAGAAGCCGGGTTTGATACTTCTTCTGGGGAAATTGCTGAAAAAAACGGTTTTGATTTTTCTTCTGCATTAAAAGAATCTATCAATGAAGTAAATCAGGTGCAAAAAAATGCAGGGGAGTTGGCAAAATCATTTGAGCTGGGGGATCCAAACGTTAACCTTTCTCAGGTAATGATTGAAATGCAAAAAGCACGTATTTCATTTGAGGCGATTACGCAAGTTCGTAATAAGTTGATTGCTGCATATCAGGAAGTTATGAGTATGCAGGTATGAAGTTTATTAATAGTAAATAATTTATGGAAAATCGGATATGGCTACGGATGCCCAGTCTATTATCACAGTGCCTGAAAGTGGCCCGGCATTAAATTTATTTGGCAGGCCCTCTTTGCAACAGATTAAAACGATTATCGGTTTGGCGGCGGCTTTGTCGTTAGGCATGGGTATTGTTTTTTGGTCATTAAAGCCGAGTTATACCCCTATTTTTAATGATTTGTCAGATCGCGATGCAGTGCAGATTACTGAAATTCTGCAAACTGAGAATATACCGTTTCAAATAGAGTCTCGTACAGGGCTGGTACTTGTGCCACATGATAAGCTGCGGGAAGCGAGGATGAAGCTTGTTGCTTCAGGTGCTCCTTTCAGCGGTAGTGGTGGATTTGAATCACTTCATGATGAACAGAGCCTGGGAACCAGTCAGTTTATAGAAACAGCCCGATATCACCATGTTCTGGAAACAGAGCTGGCACGAACCATATCAGCCATGCGTAATGTGGAGTCTGCACGCGTACATCTGGCTTTGCCCAAACAGTCGGCATTTATTCGTAAACGGGCCAGGCCTTCTGCTTCAGTTATGACTAAATTGTTACAGGGGCGCACGCTTGCTGAAAATCAGGTTGGCTCTATTATGCACCTGGTTGCTTCAAGTGTTCCCTATATGGAAGCTAAAGATGTAACAGTTGTGGATCAATGGGGGCGGATGCTAACAACAGGTGACGCTGCTCCGGGAATGGCTGAAACGCGCACTCACATTGAATATACCCGCAGAGTAGAGCGGGATTATGTCAGCCGTATTGAAGCACTATTAACCCCAATAGTCGGTTATGGCCGGGTAAAAGCTGAAGTTAATGCTGAGATTGACTTTTCAACAAATGAGAGCTTTGAGGAGCTCTATACACCTGATCCTGAAAAAATCCGTAGCGAACAGACTCAGGAAAGTGAAAGTGCCAATGGATTGGCGGCTACAGGCGTGCCCGGGGCCTTAACCAATCAACCGCCCGACGGAGCTGTGCTGAATGGCGCTGGGGCAGATATTGTTGGCGGGCCTGGCGGCGATACTCCCAGAACCAATAACCGAAGTGCTGTACGCAACTATGAGTTGGATAAAACGATACGCAGAAGCAAACAAGGCTTGGGTGAAATAGTCCGCTTAAGTATTGCGGTTATTATTGATAATAAGTCTTTACCTGAAGCTCCTCCGGCGGAAGAAGGTGGAGCTGCTGCAGCCACCACTGCATCTTATACACAGGCAGAACTGGACCGTTTTTCAGAGCTGGTGAAGAATGCCGTGGGTTTTAAAGAAGAGCGGGGTGATAGTATTGAAGTGATTAACAGCGCTTTTCAATTTCCAGAAGAAGTTGAACCGCTTCCAGATACGCCGATTTGGCAACAGCCATGGCTTTGGACATTATCGAAACAAGTATTGGCTGGCCTGATTGTGCTTTTTATGATTTTTGGAATTGTTCGTCCGGCGCTGGGTTCGCTTTCATCCAAGGATGCGGGGGTTAAAGAAAATAAAAATAATGCCGATAGATCCGGTGAGTCGGATCAGAAGGTCAATGAAGATGACAAGCTGACACTTACCAACCAGTCCAGGCAACCTCAAGGTGCGTTGGCTGCGCCACCGCATGTGTATGGCGATATTCTGAACATGGCAAGAGCTATGGCTACTGATGATCCTAAAAGAGTGGCCAAAGTAATCAAAGATTGGGTTGCTACGGATGGGTGAAGAGGCTGATAAGCAGCCTACACTATCAAGATCTGAGCAGGCAGCTTTGCTATTAATGACTTTGGGAGAGAACCAGGCTGCTGAAGTGCTTAGGCATATGGGACCTAAAGAAGTGCAGTCACTGGGGGTAACCATGCAGTCTTTATCCAATATCACTCAGGAACAGATAGCAAATGTTTTAGATGAATTTGTTAAGAGTGTAGGTAATCAGACGTCCCTTAGTATCGGTTCCGAGGACTACTTAAAAAATATTCTGCAAAAGGCATTAGGCCGCGAAAAAGCCGGCAGTGTTATGTCCCGCATATCCATGGGCAGCAGTTCCAAAGGGCTGGATATGCTTAAGTGGATGGATGCGCAGGCAATAAATGACCTTATCCGCAGTGAACACCCGCAAATTATTGCGATTGTGCTCGTTTATCTGGAAAAGGATCAGGCTTCCGAAGTGCTTGGATTGTTGCCTGATGAAGTTCGTACCGAAGTGGTTATGAGAATAGCCAATATGGAAAGCGTCAATCCGGCCGCACTCAGTGAGCTGGATGCGATTATGGAGCGTCGTTTCGACGATAATTTCTCCATGAAAGTTTCCAATATCGGTGGAGTGCGAGCAGCAGCTGAGTTGCTGAATGGTTTGCGTGGGGAGTTAAGTAGCCAGGTGCTTGAGAAGGTAGGTGAAGAAAATTCTGATTTGTGTAACAGCATTCAGGATCAAATGTTTATATTTGAAAATTTATTGGAACTGGATGATCGGGGCGTTCAGACTTTGCTGCGGGAAGTGTCCTCTGATTCATTAGTTGTTGCGTTGAAAGGCGCCAGTCAGGAAATGCAGGAGAAGGTTTTTCGCAACATGTCAAAGCGCGCTGCTGAGATGTTGAGAGATGATCTGGAGACACAGGGGCCTGTGCGATTGAAAGAGGTTGAAGAAGCTCAAAAAAGCATATTGACTATCGCGAGGACCCTGGCTGATGAAGGTAAGATCATGCTTGGGTCGGGAGGGGACGATTTTGTCTAAAGTGATATCAGGCGAAAAACTCGGTGATGTTAAGAATTGGCAGATCCCTCACGTCGATACCCCGGGTGAACAAAAAACGACTGGTTATAGTGAGGGTTTGGCGACGGTTTGTGAACAATTGCCGACCCTCGAAGATATCGAGTCTTTACGCAAGAAAGTATATGATGAAAGCTATAATGCCGGGTTTAGCAAGGGCCTGGAGGATGCGGAATCTGAGCTGTCCTCTTCAATAGGACTGGTAAAAAATATACTTGATCAGTTATCAGTGCCGGTGGCGCAGATTGATCAAGAAATGAAAGAGCTTTTGGTGAGGCTCGCTATTGTTGTTGCCAAGCAGATACTCAACATTGAAATCAGTCGTGATCCGGGGCATCTAATGAAGTTTATAGAGCAGGGGGTCAGTATATTGCCTGAGTCTCCAATGACAATCTATATTCATTTAAACCCCAGAGATGCATCTCGTATTAATGATATGCTGAAAAGCGAGCACAAAAAATCCTGGGCTATTGTCGAGGATGAGAGTGTTGAGGCAGGTGGTTGCAAATTGTTTAGTGAAAATTCGAGTGTGGATTTAACTTTAGAATCTCAACTTGCGAGGATAGCGACAAAGTTTTTTGATCTGGATTCTGACGATGAGGGTCCGGATATAGAGCAGTTATCAATATAGCCGGTTAGTCTAATGCAAAATCTCGATTTGGGCGCACGCTGGAAAAACTATCTTTCACATTGTTGTGAAGAGCTGGTAGTTCCGGATATGGCTGTTGAGGGAAAATTAACCCGCATTGTCGGTTTGACGCTGGAGGCAATGGGGTGTAGGGCTGCAATTGGGGCGCGTTGCCTGGTCGAAACAAAAAAAGGTGGTACCGTCGAAGCAGAAGTCGTGGGGTTTTCTGATAACAAAACGTATTTAATGTCCATCGGTGATATGCGTGGCCTGGTTCCCGGAGCACGTGTAGTGCCCGCACAGCGTGAATATGAAGTGCCGGTGGGGGATGCGCTGTTAGGGCGGGTCCTGGACGGCACCGGTCGCCCGCTGGATGGTAAAGGCGCGCTGGAAGTAGATGATTATCAGCCGCTGAATGGAATTCCGATTAATCCTCTGAATAGAAAGATGATTGATACTGCGCTGGATGTTGGTGTTCGTGCGATTAATGGTTTGTTGACAGTAGGCCGAGGTCAGCGGATGGGCTTGTTTGCAGGCAGTGGCGTCGGTAAAAGTGTTTTGTTAGGTATGATGACCCGGCACACTAAAGCAGACGTGACCGTTGTTGGGCTTATTGGCGAGCGTGGCCGCGAAGTTAATGAATTTGTGCAGAATATACTTGGAGAAGAGGGACTTAGTAATGCGGTGGTTGTTGCTGTGCCGGCTGATCAATCGCCTTTACAGCGGCTACATGGCGCAATGTTGGCGACATCTATTGCCGAATATTTTAGAGACGAAGGCAAGCAAGTGCTGTTATTAATCGACTCGTTGACACGTTTTGCCCATGCGCATCGTGAAATCGCACTTGCAGTTGGTGAGCCGCCGGCGACAAAAGGGTATCCGCCTTCGGTATTTGCCAAATTGCCGGCATTAGTGGAACGTGCGGGCAATAGCGATGTCGGTGAAGGTTCGATCACGGCATTCTATACGGTCTTGACTGAGAATGATGAGCATAATGACCCGGTGGCGGATGCTGCCAGAGCAGTATTGGATGGCCATATCATACTGTCCAGAGAGATAGCAGAGTCCGGGCGTTTCCCTGCAATAGACCTTGAAGCGTCGGTCAGCCGGCTGATGTCCGTAGTAGCCGGCCCCCAACAGCAGCAGCAGGTCAGGCAATTTCGTAAAATATATTCCAAATATAGAGAGAATCAGGATCTGATTAAAATGGGAATGTACAAAGCGGGCGCTGATTCGGAAATAGACCAGGCAATCAGTATGCATAAACTTTTCACTGAGTACTTAAGTCAGCCTATGGATCAAGCGGTAACTTATGAGCAAAGCCTTAATGAGTTATCAAAAGTATTTCATCATTAGTGTGGTTTTTGATACCCTGCGATTGTGCGGTATCAAAAGTCAGGCGCTGGATAATAATAAGGAAGTGATTTATGCCCAAGGATGGACAGTTGCAGTCAGTGCAAAATATTACCCAGGTTTTAGAGCGGGACGCTGAAAAAGCCTTTATAGAAATATTACAGAAAAAATCAGCGGCTGAAAAACAACTGGTTGAATTAATCGGCTATCGGGAAGAGTATGAGAACCGGGTAAAGGCCGATACAGCAACTCACGGTGTTTCAATAGAGGCTGTTAAGCGCGACCGTGTTTTTATTGATCGGCTGAACGAAACTATTTTTCAACAACAGGCACTGATACATAATCTTACCAAAGACCTGGAAGCCCGGTTGGAGCACTGGCGAAAGTCTCACGCAAGCAACAAAAGCCTTGAAGTTTTACTGCAGCGCTATAAGCAGCAGAAGTGGCAACAGAATGACCGGCGGATGCAGGCTGAAAGCGAGGACACGTTCAACAGTCGCTATAATTACGATAACAAGTAGCCTCCTATTATTTTGGCGCATTATTTGCTCATTAATATGCATTAGTCAGTCAATAGGAATTAATGAGCCAGTGAATTTTTTGCAACTTCAGTCTCTCGCGTTAAATGCACAACTACCCACTAACCCCGTGGGCACAGCTGTTTCCGGGGAAAGTTTGCAACCTATTGAAATAAAAGACTTTTATGAGTTATTAAATACTGAAAACAGTGCCTTAAAAAATGCCTTTGATTTACTTGCAGGCATTGAAAATGGTACTCAGCCAGTACTGGCAGACACTGAAAACACCATCCATGAGGTGGTTATGGGCACTGAAAACAGTACCCATGAGATGCTTGAACGTTATCAGCGGGTTTTAAATGTTTTTGGGCCTATATCTGGCCAAAGCGGATTGACACAAAATACCGGAATAGATTTGCAGGCCAAAACCGATAATTTGCCATATGGTGGCAAGTCTTTACCGCCTCTGGTTGGGCAGCCGGGGACGGTTCCTGAGGTAGCCGATCGCGCGACACAGCTGATTTTTCGTTCAGAGCCCAATCTGACCGCGACTCCGCAAAATACACAAGCGGTAATGCCGCATGATTCAGCAATGCCGTTATTGCCGGATAATCAACCTCAGGTTTCTGAGGGCGATATACCACTTCAAAATAGAGTGCTGCAGGAAACTGATTTTGTAAAAGATAAAGGTTTTGATGATGGTTTGGAGTATTTATCAATTGAACCGGAAGCAGACTCAGTATTTATTAAGCATGCAAATGATAAAGTATTGGCTCAGTCGCGGCCTCAGATGGAGGCTATGCCACTTTCATCGTATTCCGCAGCAACGGTTTCTACTGCCTATGCTGATGCAAATACCGGATTAATAACACCTCAACCATTGCTGCAGGCATCGAAATTTGATTTGTCTCCGCAGATAGGTATAGAGGGTGGCTCACGTTCTTTGCCGTTGACGGATGCTGGTTATGAAGTTTCTTTCGCTAAAACGATAAACTGGATGGCGGACAAAGGTGTCCAAAATGCGCGTTTAATGGTCAATCCGCCTGAGCTCGGTGCGATCGATATTCAGCTTGAAGTTGTAGAAAACGATTTAAAATTAAATGTGGTCACTCACTCAGCGATGGCACGTGATTCACTTGAGGGGGCAGTGCCGAGATTGCGTGAAATGTTCGTGAGCGGTGAAATGAATCTGGTTCAGGTTGATATTTCACAGCGTGATACGGGGAATCCGCAAATGCAGGATCAACCTTATGCCGAATCTACAGAGCAGCATGAACATACTGACTCAAAAGAGTCTACTGTAAACGAGCAAGAATCTATATCCACAACAAGTCAGGCGCATTATGATGGCTTGGTGGATGCTTATGCATAATTTATATATTTTTCAATAGCCTACAGAGGCTGGCCGGAATATCAGCTCTTAAAGTTTACAGGTGCTGAGACGATATAACCGATACAGAGTAGCCGCTTAAAATAGGGACGGAGGCAGCTAATGGATATAGCCACGCTATTCGGAATCATCGGTGCATTTATGATTATCGCAGCAGCAATCCTGCTGGGCGGAAGTGCTGATATATTCATAAATATTCCATCATTGACGGTGGTTGTTGGCGGTACGTTTGCGGTCACGTTAAGCCAGATATCCCTTAAGCAATTTTTCGGTTCATTCAAGGTTGCATTAAAAGCATTTATGCATAAATCGCCACCCCCTAATTCTTTAATAGAAGAGGCGGTTGAGCTGGCAAATATTGCCAGAAAAGAGGGAGTGTTAGCGCTTGAAGGAAAAGAAATAGCCGATAAGTTTCTTGAGAAGGGTATTTTTTTATGTATAGACGGCCATCCTCCTGAAGTTGTGCAAAAAATGCTGGGTAAAGATATTAGCTTAACTATTGAGAGACATGAAGTTGGTATAAAAATGTTCAAATCAATGGGTGATGTCGCACCTGCGATGGGCATGATCGGTACATTGATTGGTCTGGTTCAAATGCTTTCCAATATGGATGACCCGAAAAAAATTGGCCCGGCGATGGCGGTTGCATTATTGACTACTTTATATGGAGCCATTATTGCAAATGCTTTTGCTATTCCCATAGCTCAAAAGCTGAAAATGGTCAGCCGAAATGAACGGTTGAATAAAAGTCTGATTTTGGAATCCGTATCTTCGATTCAAGGTGGTACGAACCCTAAAGTATTGGAGCAGTTGCTGGTTACGTTTTTGCCATCCAGTCAGCGGCAGTTGGCAGGAAAAGAAGAATCATAGTTATGCATCGTAATGGATGACGAAATCACAGGGGATGAAGAGCAGGAGGAAGCTGCCGGCTGGATAATGACATTCGCCGATTTGATGTCATTATTAATGTGCTTTTTTGTATTATTACTCGCTTTTTCTGAAATGGATGTTTTAAAGTTCAAACAGTTGGCTGGCTCTATGCGCGAAGCTTTCGGCGTACAGCGGGAAATCAAAGTCAAAGAGATGCCTAAAGGCACCAGTATCATTGCACAAGAGTTTAGCCCCGGGCGACCATCTCCTACGGTTATCATTGATTTGCGTCAGCAAACAACCGATGAAACCAAAGATAATCTCGATTTCGGTGAGGGCGAAAAGAGTGATGAGGAAGATCTGGATGAGCTAAAAAAGGCACTGAAAGCTCAGCTTGAGCAACAGTTACGTGACAAGCTTGATGAAATGAAAGAGTTGTTACAAGAAGATATAGATCAGGGCTTATTGGATGTCACATCTGAAGAAAACGAAATTGTAATACGCATTCGCGAAAAAGGTTCATTTCCTTCGGGTACGGCTCGAATTCAAAAAACATTTTTCCCGATTTTGGCAAAGATCGGAAAAGCATTACGTGAAATTGATGGTCAGATTGTTGTGTCAGGCCACACTGATAATATACCTATCTTTACCTCTAAATTCCCGTCAAACTGGATACTTTCGGCGGCCAGGGCTGCAAGTGTAGTACACCATTTGACAAAATATGCGAAAGTAGCCGGTGAGCGAATCGAAATCAGAGCTCATGGGGAAACCAAGCCGCTGGATACTAATGAAAACAGGCTGGGGCGCGCTAAAAATCGACGTGTTGAAATCAGTGTTGCATTTAGAGATTTCGAAACCATACGGTCAGAAGATATTCGAGCCACCCTGGAGGCAATGCAGGCAGATGAGTGACGATAGCGAGCGAGATTTTGACAGAGAGCGGCGAAGATATTTTCGAGTAGATGATGTCGTGGAAATGCAGGTGCAAAGCATAAAGCCTGAAGATCTTGATATGGCACTTGAGCAGTTTGACAATAGGCGGGAGTCCTATTGTCTGATAAACAGTCTGGTTCATGAGAAAGAAATTTATCTTCCGGAGCGTAGAGCTTTGGAAAAAAAATATCCTGAAGTTGCCAGATACTTGAAAGGTATTGAGTCCCGGCTTGATATTCTTGCGAAAGTAGTCACATCAAATATGGATGAAAGAGAAGAGTTGCCAAAACAAAAAGTAAACATAAGTGCTCAGGGAATTCGTTTTTTATCAGCAGAACACTTTGAAGTTGAAGGCCTGGTTGAGTTAAAGCTGGTGCTTTTTCCTTCCTGCCAGCGGGTGCTCGTTATCGGCTCTGTAGTATGGTGTATTGAGGATCCGGGTGCAGTTAACGCAAATGAGGCTTATGCGGCAGCAGTTGATTTTACATATATTAATGAAGCTGACCGAGAAGTCTTAATCAAGCATGTTCACAGCAAACAAATACAAGAAATACACGATTAATTGAAAACTAACATTTGAATTGCGATATCACGTCATTAATCCGGCGATAAAGCCGCCAATATATTGTCATCAGTCATAGTTGCTCATAAAAAATTGCTTCAGCAAAAAATCAATGGGCTCATCATAATGCGCATATTCTGGTGTTGTTAAGGCACAGGCTTGCATATTTCAGAAAAACAGCTTGCCTATCATTTTGATTTATCGATCAAAGACTTAAGTAATATAGGCTTTGAGTCTTAAAAATCGGTTCCGTAGTATATTTTGCACGCAAGTGTTGCTGTTATTCGCATAGTTGCCAAAAAATTCAAGGCTTTCCTCTGTCACTAACACCCGGATTTTTACTTTATGGTTGTTGGTTTGGAAGCAATGCGATGTCGTTAGTACACAGATAGCCGGATAAATTTTTTTGTATGGCATAGCTATTGCTTTAGTGGTTATGTATTCAGTTTTTGTAAATCAGGTTTATCGGAGACGGATAATGAAAAAAATTGTGATCATAGCGGTTGTAGCAGTCGTCCTGATCGGAGGCAGTGTCGGTTTGACTGTGTTTTTGCTTGGGGGAGATGAAGAAGCGGCTGCACAAGAAGGTGCAGAGGCTGCAACTGAAGCAGGTGGAGAAGGGAATGCTGGGGGTCAGGGAGATGCCAGCAAAGCTATTTATCATGAGTTTCACCCTAATTTCGTCGTTAATATCAGTGATCAACGTAAAACACGATATTTGCAAATAGATCTTGCTGCTGTGGCATATAAGCAGTCGCATATTGATGCACTTAAAAATCATATGCCGGCGATAAGAAATGATTTGATTGTGTTATTCAGTTCCCAGGAAGCGAAACCACTCCGTACTCAGGAAGGCAAAGAGACATTGCGTCAGCAGGCATTGGAGTCTGTACGTAAAGTAATGGAGGCGAAGCATGGTGAAGCTGCAATTGAGGAAGTATATTTTAATAAATTTGTTATCCAGTAAGCAGCATGTCAGATAATAAAGAAATCTTAAGTGATGAGGAAATAGAAGCACTTTCCGAAGGTGTTGCTTCCGGTCAGGTAGAGGTTGAAAACTCAGGAGCTGGAAAAAGCACGAATGCAGTGCAATATGATTTTCATCAGCCTGCTCATATTCTGAAGGCAAGATTGCCGGCTCTGGATATGATTAATGAAAGGTTTGCAAAATATTATGGGTCTTCATTGTTTACTGTTTTGCATAGATTGATCGAAATAGAAACAGGTGAAGTTGAGCTTATTAAATATGCTGATTACATTAACAGTGTCCCAAATAATGCCAGCCTGAATAAAGTTAAGGCCAATGAGCTGCATAGCACAATGTTGTTTAGCTTTGATGCCAAGCTCGTTTACCTGATTGTTGACTTTTTTTTCGGCGGAGCGGGTATTGTAGGGAAAATAGAAGAGGACAAAGAACTTAGTCCAACGGAGATGCGAGTTGTAGAGCGTGTCCTTTCGTATGCATTTAATGATCTCAAGAGTGCATGGAAGCCTGTTTCAGCAGTTAGTTTCGAATATCTACACGCAGAGAGTAGAACTCAGATATCAAATTTTGCAGACCCTGCGGAGGTTGTGGTTTTGTCAAAGTTCACCATGAAATTTAATGATTTGGAGGGCGAGTTTCACATTGTGATTCCTTATTCTGCATTGGAACCGTTGCGACCAATTCTTGCTTCCGGGGCTCGTAAAGAGCAAGTTGAATCGGATGATAGCTGGAGGGTGCGGTTAAAAGAGCGCCTGTCTGATGTGGCGGTCGAGGTTAATGCGATTTTTACCGAAACAAACCTCACATTGAACGAGCTTTTGGCATTAAAGCCGGGAGATTTTATTCCCATCAGTATGAAAGATACCACGACAGTATGTTCGAATGATATTCCGCTTTTTGAGGGCAAAATCGGTATGTCAAACAGGGCAACGGCTGTAAGAGTAATGAACTGGAATTTCAGGTAAAGACGAAAACAGGAGTAATGGTATGGAAGCGACAGATGGTGGTCTTGATGCAGGCCAGGCTAAAAAACTTCCGTTAGAAAACCTTGACGAAGAAAAAAGTCTAGGTGCCGATGCGACTAGAAATTTAAGTGTTATTCAAAATATTGAAATTACTCTTTCTATGGAGTTAGGCAGAACAACATTAAGCATTCGTGAGCTTTTGCAGCTTAATCAGGGTGCGGTAATTGAATTGGATAGAATGGTTGATGAGCCTATGGATGTATTAGTTAACGGCACGCTAATCGCTCATGGTGAAGTGGTTGTTATTGATGATAAGTTTGGTATCAGGTTAACTGATGTGGTGCACCCAATGGAGCGTGTTAAACAGCTTAAGTGAATCTTATGATTGGGGGGAATCTTAAAAATATACGTAAGGCGCTTGCAGTTTTTGTTGCGGTGTTTTTTTGCGGACTGCTTGTTCCTGCCGCCAGTTTGGCTGATGAGGTGATTGAAAAAAAACAGGGAATACCCCCTGAATATTTTGTAAAACTATCTTTGGGCCTTGCTGCGATTATATTAATGATACTTTTGCTGCTGTTTGGTTACCGCAAATTTGGAGGGTTTGAGGTAAATAGAAAAAATCACTTATTTGTAGAGTCCAGCTTGTCGTTGGGCCATAAAGAAAAAATAGTACTTGTTAAAGCCGGGAAAAGTCGCTTATTGCTGGGCGTGACTGCAAACAATATCAGCAAGCTGCAGGAAATTAAAAATGAACTGGACCATGAAAATCCAGTAAAAATACAGAGTAGCCAAACATGAAAGCACTGCGGTCAACTGTGTGGGTTGTCGGCTTGATGTTATTGCCTGAAATGTCTGCTATAGCGCAACCGGGTATTCAGGCGATAACAGTAGAGACAGGGGCGAATGGTGCGCAGTCATATAGCCTGACTCTGCAAGCACTCATATTAATGACTGTATTGACGTTGTTGCCGGCTGTTTTACTGTTGATGACATCATTTACCCGAATAATAATTGTGTTGGCAATTTTACGGCAGGCGCTTGGTACAACTCAAACCCCATCCAATCAGATATTATTGGGCTTGGCATTGTTTTTAACATTTTTTGTTATGGCACCCGTCACCGATGAGATTTACATATCAGCAGTGCAGCCTTATATTGCAGGAGATGTTTCGGCAAAAGAAGCGCTTACAGTGGCCTCGGAGCCGGTAAGAGAGTTTATGCTGGCTCAGACAAGGGAATCGGATCTGGGTTTGTATCTGGATATATCAGGTAAAGGTCAAATAGATCAGGTTGACCTTATCCCTTATTCAATATTATTGCCTTCTTTTGTGACCAGTGAACTAAAAACGGCTTTTCAGATAGGTTTTTTATTATTTATTCCTTTTTTGATTATTGATCTTGTAGTTGCCAGTGTATTGATGTCTATGGGCATGATGATGTTGTCCCCATTAATTATATCATTGCCGTTCAAATTAATGCTGTTTGTGATGGTTGACGGTTGGGCTTTGATACTTGGTACTTTGGCGTCAAGTTTTTTTGTGGCTTGATCGCAGTTAAAAGCGGTAAGAGGGAAGAAATATGACTCCGGATATGGTTGTAGAAGTTGCGCAGCATGCGCTTTTAACCTTATTGCTGGTTTCTGCGCCATTGCTATTGTCGGCACTGGCTGTCGGATTGTTAATCGGTATGTTTCAGGCTGCAACTCAGATAAATGAAATGACTTTGAGTTTTATACCGAAAATACTGGTGCTGGTTGCATCTTTATTTATTGCAGGTCCCTGGTTGTTGCAGACATTGATTGATTACACTCAGCGCCTGGTTGCGCAAATACCATTTTTGATAGGGTAAAGTATAGTTTTGGAAACTCTGACGGTCAGTATTGAGCAGATTTCAATATGGATAGATGATCTGCTGATGATATTTGTGCGGGTAGGCGCGATGGTTGGGGTTGTGCCGGTTTTGGGTAGTGCGCTAATTCCAGTGCGTGTTCGTGTATTGATTGCAGTGCTTATTACTTTGTCTGTATTTCCTGCGGTTCCACCTGTCACCGACTATGAGATTTTTTCCTGGTCCGGGTTGACGGTTTTATTTTATCAGTTTCTGATTGGGATGAGCATGGGTTTTATATTTCAATTGGTATTTAATGCGGTCACTATTGCCGGGGAAAATATTGCGATTACTATGGGGCTTGGTTTTGCTCAAATAGTTGATCCGCAAAACGGTATTCAGGTGCCGGTTATCAGTCAGTTTTATGCAATCGTCACAATTTTGTTGTTTTTGGCGCTTGATCTGCATGGTGTGTTAATCGAGATGGTCAGGCAAAGCTTTATTACTTTACCGGTTTTGTCGACGGGGTTTCAACTTGAGTTTATTTGGCGGGTTCTGGAATGGGGCGCGCAAATGTTCATTGGTGCTGTGTTGATCGGTATCCCGATAATTACCGGTTTATTGGTAGTCAATATAACAATGGGGGTTATGGCTCGAGCGGCTCCCCAACTTAATATTTTTGCAGTTGGCTTTCCAATAACAATGCTTATCGGTTTTCTGCTGATGCTGCTATCCATGCCTGTATTTTTGCCTAGATTGCAGATGCTGGTTGGAGAGGCATTTGCAGAAATAGAAATTTTGATTAAGGCGACTTAGGCATGGCAGA
This sequence comes from Gammaproteobacteria bacterium, assembly GCA_028284675.1. Taxonomy (GTDB): domain Bacteria; phylum Pseudomonadota; class Gammaproteobacteria; order HTCC5015; family HTCC5015; genus JANQRI01. The sequence continues at coordinate 172,639 of JANQRI010000019.1, forward strand.
AACGGAAAGCGGTCAGGAAAAAACGGAGCAACCGACGCCTAAAAAGCTAATGGAGGCTCGTGAAAAAGGCACTGTGGCGCGTTCCCGCGAGCTTGGTAATCTGCTGACAGTTTTTGCGGGTGCGCTAATCCTTGTTTGGTTAGGGCCGAACCTGGTAGAAGATATATTTAGTATTTCCAAAAAAGTGTTTTCTATATCGCGACCAAAGCTGTTTGACTCAGTATTTACTGTTAATACGTTCTTCTATGTTATCAAGCAGGGGGTGCTGATGTTGGTGCCGACTTTCTTGATAATGTTGGTGGCTGCAGTATCGGCATCACTGGCATTGGGTGGCTGGGTTTTCAGTATGCAGGCGTTGCAATTTAAATTCGAAAGGCTGGATCCCGTTAAAGGCCTGAAGCGCGTTTTTGGATATCAGGGTTTAATAGAGCTTGCCAAAGCAATGGCGAAATTCTTTCTGTTGGTGTTAGTGGCAATAATTAGTCTGAATTTTTTCTATCATGATATTTTTACGCTTGGTCTGGAGGATGTATTTCAGTCAGTTAGGCATGCTGCTTTACTGTTGCTTTGGTCGCTATTGGCACTATGCAGTGCGTTGCTGATTGTTGCGCTTATCGATGTGCCGTTCCAGATATGGAATCATACGCGTAATTTAAAAATGTCCCGCCAAGAAGTAAAAGATGAATTGAAGCAAACGGAAGGCGACCCGGAAATGCAGGGTAAAATCAAAGCGATTCAACGCGAGATGTCGAAGCGCCGTATGCTTGAAGACGTGAAAGATGCGGATGTTGTTTTGGTTAACCCGTCACATTATTCGGTAGCGTTAAAATATGAAAACGAGCGTAATCATGCGCCAAAAGTTGTTGCTAAAGGCGGCGATATGCTGGCTTTGAAAATTCGTGAAATCGCATCACATCATAATGTATATATCTATTCCGAGCCGGTGCTGACCCGGGCTATCTATTACTCAACAAAAATTGGTCAGGAAATACCCAGGGCGCTTTATTTCGCTGTTGCTCAGGTGCTGGCTTATGTTTATCACGTTAATCGAAGTAAAAAGCACGGTGGGGTGGAACCTGAAAAACCGAAAAATTTACCGATTCCAGAAGACTATATATATGATGCACAAGGTAAGTCAGTTCAATGAGTGCTGGTCGCTTAAGTTTGCTGATTAAAGAGTTTAGCCATAACGGTTTAGGTGCGCCGATACTGGTTATTATGATTCTCGGCATGGTGATTGTGCCGTTGCCTGCCTTTGCATTGGATATTTTATTTACCTTTAATATATCTTTTTCCTTGATTGTCCTGCTGGTTGTGATTTATGCATTAAGGCCATTGGACTTTGCAGTTTTCCCGACAGTTTTACTGGTTGCAACGATGTTGCGACTTGCACTGAATATTGCATCGACACGAATAGTGCTAATGGAAGGGCATACCGGAACCGCATCGGCCGGAACGGTGATTGAGTCATTTGGGAATTTCGTCATAGGAGGTAACTATGCGGTAGGTTTGGTTGTCTTTCTGATTCTTGTAATTATTAATTTTGTGGTGGTCACCAAAGGTGCAGGCCGGGTTTCAGAGGTCAGTGCGCGTTTTACATTGGATGCGATGCCCGGAAAACAAATGGCAATTGATGCGGATTTAAATTCAGGAATTATTGCACAGGAAGAAGCCAAGAACCGTCGTGAGGAAATAGCACGTGAAGCCGATTTTTACGGCTCCATGGACGGTGCCAGTAAATTTGTCCGGGGTGATGCAATTGCCGGTATTTTAATACTGGTGATTAATATCATCGGTGGTTTTGCGGTTGGCATGGGGCAGCATGGACTGTCCTTTTCTGTAGCGGCACACAACTATACATTATTAACGGTTGGGGATGGCCTGGTCGCGCAAATGCCGTCTTTATTATTGTCGACGGCCACCGCGATTATTGTTACCCGTGTATCCACTTCAGAAGCAATGGGTTCGCAGCTGAATACACAAATGTTCTCCGACCGCCGGATACCACTGGTAGCAGCGTCTGTTATAGGCATTTTGGGTTTGATTCCAGGCATGCCTAACATCGCTTTTATTACAACAGCTTTGGTTATTGGTTTTGCAAGCCATGTACTCATAAAAGGTTCTGAGGATGCGGAGGTCGAGGACCAGGGAACGGAGGAAGTAGTCAGTAAAGTGCAGCCGGTTGACTTGAGTTGGGATGATATGCGCGCAATCGATATAGTGGGCCTTGAGGTTGGCTACCGCTTGATCCCTTTAGTGGATAAAGAACAGGGTGGACAGCTGATGGCAAGAATTAAAGGCGTGAGACGAAAACTTTCACAGGATTTAGGTTTTTTAGTGCAGCCCGTACACATCAGAGATAATCTTGATTTGCCCCCCAGTCGTTACCGGATCACAATTCTGGGAGTGCCAGAGGGGGAGGCCGAAGTATTCCCTGATAAAGAGCTGGCAATTAATGCCAGTAACGTGTTCGGTGAACTTGAAGGTTTGCCGGCCAAGGACCCGTCTTTTGGCATGCCCGCAGTCTGGATAGATCCCTCGCAGAAAGATCATGCGCAGACTTTGGGTTATACCGTAGTTGATACGAATACAGTAATCGTGACGCATCTAAGCAGGATTCTGCAGATGCATGCTCATGAGCTTTTTGGGCATGAGGAGATGCAGCATATTTTAGACAGCCTGGCCAAGACCTCTCCGAAGTTGGTGGAAGATCTGGTGCCTAAGGCGTTGCCGATGGCAACGATAGTGCGCGTTATGCAAAATCTTCTGCAGGAGGGGGTTCCAGTCAGAAATATACGCACAATCGCCGAAACCTTGGCGGAGCATGCGGCGATCAGTCAAGATGCTGACGCATTGACTGCCGCAGTGAGAGTGGCATTACGCCGTTTAATTACCCAGCAGATCAACGGTATGGCAGAAGAGATGCCGGTAATTACATTAGATCCGGAGTTGGAACGGATATTGCAAAATTCTATTGCAAGTGGGTCCCAAACGGGTGTGGGACTGGAGCCAGGGTTTGCTGAGCGTTTGCAGAGTGCCCTGTTTGATGCCGTAAGGCGGCAGGAAACGGTCGGTCAACCGGCAATTCTGCTTGTAAGTCCTCAGTTACGGCCCTGGCTCGCAAAACTTTTTACCCACTCGATTCCAGGTTTATATGTTTTGGCTTATAACGAGATTGTGGAGAATAAGAAAATTAGGGTTGTCGCAAATATCGGCAATGAGATTGTGAACTCACTGGCTAATCCGGCAGCAGCATGAAATAGCAAGCGGACAGGCATGGAAGCAGAACAAGAGTGTATGGAGACTAAAAAATGAAAATAAAATGTATTCGTGCGGAAAATATCCACAAGGGAATTCGCAAAGTAAAACAAGAGTTGGGTGATGAAGCGGTAATTATTACAAATCGCAAGGTCAAGGATGGTGTTGAATTGATTGTAGCGGTTGAGCTTGATGACCAGGGTGCTGACAGTACTTATGCTGAAGCTGATGTGAATTTAAAGCTATTGCAGGCATATATAACCAAAGCGGCCGGCAAGGATGTGGCGGTGGCAACTGAAGTAAAGCCGAAAAAACCCCCGGTAAAACCAGTAAAAGATACCCGGAAAGTATTGCCGGTTACGCCAAAACCAGAGCGCATAATTGCCAAGCAGCAGCCTGAAGCTGCACCGGTTTCTGATTTAGGCGGTAAGACTAAAAATGCAGAAAGAATCCGCAGGCCCGGCAGCTCCTCAGAGGATATTGTCAAGTTACAGATGCCGGTTATAAAAAGTATGCGTGATGAGTTGCATCAATTGCGGGATTTAGTGCGTTGTCAAATGAGTTATTTTGGCTGGGATAAATTGTCAAACCAGTCTCCGCAACAGGCGAATTTGCTGCGGCAGCTCACTGCGATAGGTTTGAGTGGTCGATTTTGTAAAAATATCGTTGGGCATGTCGACGATGGTTTGAATGGAGAAATGGCATGGCGTAAAGCGTTAGGACTATGGGCGCGCCAATTACCAGTCAAAACGGATGATATATTAAAAACCGGCGGTGTGATTGCCTTATTGGGACCAACCGGTGCCGGCAAAAGCACTACTACGGCAAAGCTTGCCGCTCAGTTTGGCAAGCAACACGGTAAAAGCAGTGTAACCATTGTAAGCTTTGATAATCACCGGATAGGTGCACATGAACAATTGTCCGGCTTGGGAAGGTTGCTGGGGCTCAATGTTATACCGGCCGCAAATTCGGCTGATCTTTGCGATATATTAAAAACTTTATGCGGGAAAAAACTGGTTATCATCGACACTGCTGGAATACACCAGCAATGTTCGCGTCTGAAATTACAGTTGAAACTTTTTGATATTCTACCGGTTAAAGTAAAAAAATATCTGGTCTTGCCATGCAATGTTCAGCATGGCGCATTGCATCAAATCGCCAGTGTATATTCAGAAAGTAAATTTCATGGCTGTATACTGACTAAGCTTGATGAGGCTACCAGCCTCGGAGGCGTACTTTCAGTTATAACTCAGTTTAAGTTGCCTGTCGGTTACACCACACAAGGCCAACATGTGCCAAATGATATTAAGCCGGCGAAAGCACATCAGTTGATCAGTAAAGCAGTCGCGTTATCGAAGGCCTATAGTGATGAGGTAGATGAACAGGCGATGGCTGCGCAATACGGAAGCGTAGCTCCTCGTGTAGCGGTCTGATCCGTATCGGGCAGATACCATTATGGAACAGCAGGCAGCACGCTTATCAGATGACCTGAATCCGGATCCGGTTAAGGTGATTGCCGTCGCCAGTGGCAAAGGCGGTGTCGGCAAAACCAATGTTTCGATCAATCTGGCAGTATCATTGGCAAACCGTGGCAGTAAAGTAATGTTAATGGATGCGGATTTGGGGCTGGCTAATGTAGCTGTTGTGCTCGGTTTGCAGCCTAAACTTAATCTGGCAGATGTACTAAACGGAAATAGCACCCTGGAAGAAATAATCATAAAAGGACCTTCAGATATTTTGGTTGTGCCTGCTTCATCCGGTGATCAACATATGGCCGGGCTCAGCGAAGCGGAGCATGCTGGTTTGATTCGTGTTTTTAGTGATCTTAACACCGGACTCGATACATTGATTATCGATACAGCCGCCGGAATTACAGATAGCGTGGTCAGTTTCAGTCGTGCGGCGAGTGAAGTGTTGGTTGTGGTTTGCGATGAGCCGGCATCGGTCACAGATGCCTATGCGTTAATCAAAGTTCTGAATCGTGATCATGGCGTTACCCGTTTCCGTATTTTGGCTAATATGGTTGAGTCAATGACGCAGGGAAGTGAATTGTTTGGGAAGTTGTTGAAAGTAACCAGCCGGTTTTTGGATGTGACGCTGGATTACGTGGGAATAATTCCGATGGATGAATATTTGCGTAAAGCAGTTCAGAAGCAGTGGTGTGTAGTGAATGCATTTCCCAGAAGCCGGTCGGCGAACGCATTTGGAAAATTGGCTGCAGCAGTGGATCGTTGGCCTGTTGCAGAGTCTTCAGGCGGCAGCCTGGAATTCTTTTTTGAAAGACTTGTAAGAACCTGAGTCAGGGAGCACATCATGAACGGATATGCAATGTATTCAAATGTAAAGGAGGGCGGCTCAGACGGGTCAGATAGTAGTTTGTTGGCAAAACATGCTCCTTTGGTGAAGAAAATAGCATATCATTTGATGGGTCGTTTGCCGGCTAATGTGCAGGTAGAAGATCTAATTCAGGCTGGCATGATAGGGTTACTTGAAGCTGTTAAAAATTATGATGCGACACAAGGCGCGAGCTTTGAGACCTATGCCGGTATTCGTATTCGTGGTGCTATGCTTGATGAAGTGCGTAGCGGAGATTGGACTCCCAGGTCTGTGCATCGTAAGCAGCGTGAACTAACGGAAGCTATGCGGAGAGTAGAGAATCGAAAAGGCTCTGATGCGAAAGATTATGAAGTGGCGGCTGAGTTGGGTGTTAGTCTTGATGTATATCATAGCATTCTTTCAGATGCGACAGGAGCCAGGGTATTTAGTTTGGATAACCCGGATGATGATGACGATTATCATGAAACTTCGGTGGCGTCGCCGGATGACAGCCCGCTAAAAAATCTCGAAAAAAATAAATTCAAAGAAGCATTAACCGAATCTATAAAAGGTTTGCCAGACAGAGAAGCCCTGGTAATGTCTTTATATTATGATGAAGAATTAAATCTCCGTGAAATAGGGGAAGTTATAGGGGTTAGTGAGTCGAGAGTCTGCCAGATTCATGGTGAGGCTTTAATAAGATTACGCGCTCGAATGAGCAGTTGGCTTAGCAATGTGGATGATGACTAATCATAAAGCTTACCCAAGATAAATAAACGCGATGAGACGTTTTGATATACTGAGTTTGCTGGGTTTGATAACGGCTCTGATTGCAATCACGTTGGGTCATCATCTGGAAGGCGGTAAAGCCGGATCGCTATGGGAGTTAACTGCCCTGCTGATAGTGGTTGGCGGTACATTGGGTGCCACTATGTTACAAACCCCGCTCCATGTATTTATGAGAGCTGTTACACTCCTGAAGTGGACTTTTTTTCCGCCTATTACCGAAGGTAAAGCATTCGTGACCCGTGTGGTTCGTTGGAGCAATATGGTTCGACGGGAAGGGCTGCTGGGTTTAGAGGCGTTTGTTGCGAAAGAAAAAGATCCGTTCGTAAAAAAAGCGTTACAGATGCTTGCTGATGGAAATGAGCCGCAAACAATAAGAAATGTAATGGAAGTGCACTTGATCGCAAAAGAAAAGTCCGATCATGAAGCGGCCAGAGTTTATGAAGGCATGGGGAGTTATAGCCCCACCATTGGTATATTGGGTGCGGTATTAGGGTTGATTCACGTCATGACTAATCTTGAAGATCCTGCAAAACTGGGTTCCGGAATTGCAACAGCATTTGTTGCGACGATATATGGAGTGGGTTTTGCCAATTTATTGTTTTTACCAATTGCCAATAAATTACGTAATGTGATTTCCCATGAAATTCAGTTAAAAGAACTGCTCTTGGATGGAATTATAGCGATTGCGGAAGGCGAGCACCCGCGCACGATAGAAACAAGGCTGTATGGTTATTTTTCAAACTGTTGAAAAAATACTGATGCGACGGAACGATTATGAGAATAGTGTAAGAAACAATACTGACAGGTGGATAGTATCCTATGCGGATTTTATCACTTTGTTGTTTGGTTTCTTTGTGATGATGTATGCCATTTCATCTGTCAGTGATGGGAGTTACCGGGTGTTGTCAGACTCTATTGTCGAGGCGCTTGCAAAACCAGATATGCAGGCGAAAGATTCGGAGTTGCTTTCGTCAGATGAAGATGCAGAAATTGATGAAAAAAGTGGATTCAAAGGAGAGTCATATAAAGAAAATAAGCTTGATGACGATTTATTAATAAAAAGTATGGCTAATACGGTAAAAAAATCGTTATCGCCTTGGATGGAGATGAATTTAATTGATGTTGTGCAGACGCCGGTGCGCCTTGAAATAGAAATCAATGCCAGTGTTTTGTTTGATAGTGGTAGCGCAGTGCTGGCTCCTGACGCAGAGCCTATTCTGGAAGTTATTGCAGATATACTTAAAGAGTTTCCCAATGGTATACATATCGAGGGTTTTACAGACAATATGCCGATCAGTAACTCGGTTTACCCATCCAATTGGGAGTTGTCTGCATTCAGGGCAGCCTCTGTCGTCAGGATGTTTCGCGTAAAAGGTGTCAAACCGGAACGTATGGCTGCGGTTGGTTATGGGGAGTTTAGGCCGGTTGCGAATAATTTTACTCAGGAAGGGCGTAATCGCAACAGAAGAATAGTGATTGTAGTGTTGCCGGGAAATGACCCAAGGGATTTTTTAGAGGTTCTTGCAAGTAAAGAGCTGCTTAATTTGAATGCTCCTGTTGAGTTGGGCGTAGATTTAAATGATATACCAGCTATAGATCAGGGCCAGTAGCGCAGGTATATAAAATATCATTGCGGCGATTTGTAGAGCGCGAAAATTTTTATGATGTTGCTTAAATGTCTCTTCCAGTTGGCGGGTCGGTAGGGGAGACAAATTACTGTAACTGATCGTGGTTTTTTCCTTGGATAAGTGTGCAACAGTCCACGTGTGGCTTTCTGCGCCGGTTTGGCTGGTATCAGTAATAATATCGGTATCATCGTTGGTGTATTTCATAACTTGCCGCTCTATTGAAAATGGGTCATATGGTTTTCGGGCTGTGTTTTAAGTTCAGTTGGTCTCGCATACCTCAATGACTGAATTTCGGTAAATGGATTTTATTGTGCTGATTAACTGCTCACTGCGTGTGATATCGCCGGTCGTTTTGTTAATATCGAAATTCACCTCGTAAAGATTTACCGAATCGCATTCGTTGGCATTTTGTGCTGTAGTTAAGCGTGCTTCATAAAATAAATGAAGAAAATTATCAGTGGTTTCATTGATTGCACTGCTGATGATTGCGTATCCAAAATTATTGTGAGGGCTGAATGTCCAGAAGTACTCAAGTAAGATTTTTAAGTTATTAATGTCTGCCGGTATCTCTATGTATTGGCCCAAACGGTAGTTCGGGTTATTAAGGTCAATGGAAGATCGATCAACCATTGCGCATTTATAAACACGTTTGATTTCGTAAAAAGAAGGTGTGCTGGCATTAACATAGGTAAATTGATAAAAAAGGCTGTTCTCAGCATTGTCTACAAGGTTGCTGCCGCCATTGGTTGCTTGTGCCCATGTTAAAGCCTGGTGAAAATCATTCGCGCAAATTTCATGCACTGGCGTAGCAGGGGTTACTGATGCGGGGTTAATGATATCAGTGTTTTTTATATGGCTTATTGTCTGAAAAGTATCTGGAGGAGGTGTGGGTTCAGAGTAAAAACCCTCCGGTATACGCTTATTCAGGTAGACTGCGTCTAAGATATTTTGAGTGGATAACAAACTTGTATCTGATTGAATGCCTTGTGTGCTTATTGCGTCATTTTGACCGGGACTTGATCCATCATTGCATGCAGATGTTATGGAGAAGATTAATATAAAGGTGAAATATCTGAATGCTTTCTCATTCAATTTGAAATATAAAACCACGTTTTATGTTACCGAAAAGTCAATTCACGGAGCCGGTTGGCTTCATACTTAATTTTTCGGCCTGGGATGATTTGCCTTTAATATTACTGGAAAATTCATATTGACTTTAAAGTCTGTCTAATTTTTTGCGGTTAATGTCTGGCAGGTTCGGTGAATATTGAAAATATGGAATGTATGATGACTGTTTATTCAAGCATGCCCGCAGAAAGCCGATAAATTCTTAGATTTCGTATAATATTTTTCTGTGATCTATGGGTTTTTAATTTAACGTTTCTAAAAGTGAGATTTTTTATTAATGCAGCCAGAGCTAAAGAATAACAAAGGAAATAATTCGCAGAGTGCGAATACTGAGTTTTTATCTACAGGGTCAGGAGGCATGAATATCCTGGTTGTGCAGGCACCTCAAGAACGTAATTTGCGCTTTGAAGATCTGTTAAAGCAAACGAAATTCAGTGGCTCCTATGTGGAGTGGGTTGACTCGTATGCTTCCGGGCTGGAGCTTCTTGAAAAACATGAATTTGATATTTGCTTTGTGAGTTACACTTTAGATAAAGCGGATGGTATTGAGTTTGTTAATAAGGCATTGGTTGATGGTGCCTATAAGCCTTTTTTAATTTTGGTTGATGAGTCTTCTGATGTGCCGAGAGTGGGTTTGGCGGATGCCGGTATTTATGGTGTTGTGGATATTAAGAAGGTAAATCCAGATGAGCTTGAAAGGGTTATTGGAAACTCGGTGTCACTGCATGCCGAAAAGGAAAAGTTCAAAAATCTTGCAGATAAATACTCCAAGATTTTTGCTCACGTCGATGAATTTGTGTATTTGCAAGCTGCTGAATCAGGGCGCCTGGGAATACCTAAGTTTCTTGGTATGCCCATACAGAATTTAATCGGTTACAGTGAGCAGGAAATAGCGGCGGGTGATGATTTATGGAAAACAATAACCCATCCGGATGATGTTAGTTGGATAGATGATGTTGACTGGTATATAAAGCATATTATTGAAGGTGCTCATGATAGTGAAAAAAATTTCATAGCACATGAAGTCAGAGTCAAGCCAAAAACCAAAGAAGATTATATCTGGCTTCAGCATAAAGTAATCCCATACTTCAATGCTGAAGGTGCTCTTGAGTCTTTTATTGGTATTTTCAGAGATATTACTTCATATAAGGTTTCTGAAGATCGTTTGAAACATGACGCATTGCATGATGAGTTAACCGGTTTACCGAATCGCTCGCTTTTTATGGATCGCCTCCAACATGCATTGCATCGGGCCAAGCGTCGCTCAAAGTATCAGTTTGCAGTGTTATTTATAGATTTGGATCGCTTTAAAAATATCAACGATGTCATGGGGCACTTGGTCGGTGATCGCGTTCTGGTCATGGTGGCTGAGCGCTTATTATCTTTTTTGCGTTCGGCTGATACGGTTTCCAGGCTGGGGGGGGATGAGTTTGCTGTATTACTGGAGGATATCACCTACACGCAGGATGCGGTGTTCGTTTCAGATCGATTGCAGGATCTGCTTTCTCAACCAATGGTCATAAACGGTGCGGAGTTATTTACCAGTGCCAGCATTGGTGTGGCGCTAAGCTCCGGGCGCTATGACGCACCGGAGGAAATGTTGAGGGATGCGGATACCGCAATGTATAAAGCTAAGGCCGATGGTCGAGCACGTTACGAATTGTTTGATAATGATATGCATACTCAAGCAGTTGCGAATCTGCGGCTGGAAACTGATTTGCGTAGAGCTGTAGAACGTGGAGAGTTTGTTTTACATTATCAGCCGATTTTTTCCCTCAATCATAATCAAATTCATGCATTTGAAGCACTTGTGCGTTGGGAGCATCCTGTAAAAGGCCAAATTATGCCTTCTGGGTTTATTTCTATCGCTGAGGAAACCGGTTTAATTGTTCCAGTCGGCTACTGGGTGTTAAACGAGGCATGTAATCAGATTCGTGCATGGAAAGAAAAGTTTTCAGAACAAAAAATAAAATATATGTCGGTCAATTTCTCGCCCAGGCAGTTTGTTGAAATTGAGTTGGCAGATAAAATTGACGGCATTATTCATGACGCTGGAATAAGTCCTGAGTGGTTGAATTTTGAAATTACTGAGCCGTTGGTTATGGAAAACGCTGATTGTATTCATGCCATTCTTGCCCAGTTCAGGTCCATGCAAATTGAGCTCAGTATGGATGATTTCGGTACCGGTTATGCTTCACTGAGTCATTTACACAGCTTGCCGATTAATTTACTCAAAATTGATCATTCTTTTATTGCCAGAATGGAAGAAAAGAAAGCCGGGCAGGAGGAAATAGTGGATACTATTATAACCTTGGCGCATAAATTAGGTTTGGGTGTTGTTGCAGAGGGTGTTGAGACCGAGGACCAGCTTGCCCGACTGAAGTCAATGGGTTGTGACTATGCGCAGGGTTACCTGTTTTCGCCACCTGTATCCGCACAGGAAGCTGAAAAAATGCTGTTTGCAGGAGAAAACGGTCTATAAAAGCTTGCAAAGCCATGGTGGGTATTGATCCTGGTAATGACTCCATGCACAATTCGTTAATCAAACTATTATAAAGTTTAGTGGTCTGAGCGCTTATGTCCCAGGATCCCTCGCCAAAACTTGATGATCGTTCGCATAAACTGCTGAAAAGCCTGATTGAGTTATATATCGAAAGCGGGCAGCCGGTTGGGTCGAGAACCTTGTCGCGTGATTCAGGGGTCGATTTAAGCCCGGCCACGGTGCGTAATATCATGATGGATCTGGAGGAAATGGGCTTGGTTAAGGCGCCGCATACCTCCGCAGGCCGTATGCCGACCGAGCTGGGCTATCGCGTTTTTATCAATACGATGCTGAATATCAAGCCGCTGGATGACTTGGCCGTTGCCGAGCTTAAAAAGCAGCTAAACCCTGAGTTCAGTTCCAAAATGTTGATTAAATCGGCATCAACAATATTGTCCGATGTTACCCGCCTTGCCGGGGTCGTTATGGTTCCCAAACATGATCTGCATGCAGTGCAGCATGTAGAGTTTTTGCCTTTATCCAACCGCCGGGTGCTGGCGATTTTGGTATTAAGTGATAAAGAAGTACAGAACCGGATTATATCTACAGATCGTAATTATTCAGACAGTGAGCTCCAGCAGGCGGCTAATTATGTGAATACGCATTTCCTGGGACATGATTTTACCTCGATGCGGGAGATGCTTAAAAATGAGCTTCATAGTGCCCAGCAAGAGTTAAGCGGGATGATGAAGCTGGTGGTTGAAATGTCCGGCAAAGTATTTGTAGATGATACGCTTGAGCAGGATGAGGAATTGGTTGTTGAAGGCCAGACAAACCTGATGAGTTTCGATGACCTCTCGGATATGGAAAAGCTAAAGCAGTTATTTGAAGCTTTCCATAAAAAGCGCGATATTTTACATTTGCTGGATCGTTGTCAGCAGGCACGCGGAGTGCAGATTTTCGTGGGTCAGGAGTCCGGTTACGAGGTTTTTGGGGATTGCAGCGTGGTGACTTCACATTACTCGGTCAGTGGGGAGATTGTCGGGGTTTTGGGGGTTGTCGGGCCGACCCGTATGGCCTATGACCGTGTGATACCGATTGTCGATATTACTGCACGACTGCTTAGCGCCGCATTGGGTCAGGACCACTGATCCGCACCCTTCCAAGTCAGAAATATTTCAATTAAATCCCGGTTTTACGCTTGAAACTGCACAATTAGTCCATAATATTGGGCCAAATACAGTGATTTAGGGGAGTATGAATGTCAAAACCGGCAGGTGAATCCGAACAGGAGCAGGGTGCCGCGCAGGAGCAGCAACCTGATTCTGCAGAAAAGCCCGTTGCGGAGCCCGAAGAGCAGGTTGAAGCGGTACCTGCATCCACCCTGGAGCAGCTGAACTCAGCGCTTAATAAGGCGGATGAGCACTGGGAAACCGTGCTGCGAACCAAAGCAGAGATGGAAAATCTTCGTAAACGCACCCAGCGTGATATCGAAAATGCCCACAAATACGCATTGGAAAAGATGTCTACCGAGCTGCTTGGAGTACGCGACAGCATGGAGCTGGGGTTAAATGCGATAGAAGAAGGTGCGGAAATCCAGAGCTTGCGGGAAGGGGCCGAATTAACTCTGAAGCTAATGACTCAAGTTATGGAGAAGTTTCATATAAAAGAGTTAAATCCGGTGGGTGAGAAGTTCGACCCGGCACAACATCAGGCTGTTGCGACGCAGGAGTCAGATAAGCTGGAGCCTAATTCAGTCGTTTCAGTCATGCAGAAAGGGTATTTACTGCAGGACCGCTTATTGCGCCCGGCGATGGTGACAGTGGCAAAATCCCCTGAAAAAAGCGATCAAAAAACCTGAGGGACCTTGATAAATTAAAGCATGACCATATAGTTTCAGATAAGTATGTAACAGCCATTCCGGCCAGCAGTTGGAGAATCAGAAAATGGGTAAAATAATAGGCATCGATTTAGGCACCACGAACTCCTGTGTATCGGTTATGGAGAGTGGCAAGCCAAAAGTTATCGAAAACAGCGAAGGTGATCGTACCACGCCTTCGGTCGTGGCATTTGCGGATGAAGGGGAAATACTGGTCGGACAGTCCGCGAAGCGACAGGCTGTCACCAATCCTAAAAATACTTTATTTGCGGTTAAGCGCCTGATCGGGCGCCGTTACGAAGAAGATGAAGTACAAAAAGATATCAAGCTTGTGCCTTACGGTATTGTCAAAGCTGACAACGGCGATGCGTGGGTGGAAGCCAGCGGCAAGAAAATGGCCCCGCCGGAGGTTTCGGCGCGTGTATTGATGAAGATGAAAAATACCGCTGAAGAGTACCTGGGTGAGGAAGTGACCGAGGCGGTGATTACCGTACCGGCTTATTTTAATGACTCTCAGCGTCAGGCGACCAAAGATGCCGGTAAAATCGCCGGTCTTGATGTAAAGCGTATTATTAATGAGCCGACAGCGGCGGCATTGGCTTACGGCCTGGATAAAAAGCGTGGTGATGCGAAGATTGCGGTTTACGATCTTGGCGGCGGAACCTTCGACGTTTCCATTATTGAGATTGCTGAAATTGATGGCGAGCATCAGTTCGAAGTGCTGTCCACCAATGGCGATACCTTCCTCGGGGGCGAGGATTTTGATCTGCGCCTGATCGATTACCTGGTTGATGAATTCAAAAAAGATCAGGGCATTGATCTGAAGGGTGACCCGCTGGCAATACAGCGCTTAAAAGATGCAGCTGAGAAAGCCAAAATCGAGCTGTCTTCCAGTCAGCAGACGGACGTTAATCTGCCGTATATCACCGCAGATGGTTCGGGCCCCAAACACATGAACATCAAGCTCACGCGTGCGAAACTTGAATCGCTTTGCGAAGAGTTGATTCAAAGAACAATCGAGCCGTGTAAAACCGCACTTAAAGATGCGGGATTGTCGGTCAATGAAATTACTGATGTGATTTTGGTCGGTGGTCAGACCCGGATGCCGAAAGTGCAGGAAGTGGTTAAAGCGTTTTTTGACAAAGACCCGCGCAAGGACGTCAATCCGGACGAGGCAGTGGCAATGGGTGCCGCGATCCAGGCCGGTGTGCTGGGTGGTGATGTTAAAGACGTGCTGTTGCTTGATGTCACACCGCTGTCGCTGGGTATTGAAACACTCGGTGGTGTGATGACAAAACTGATTGATAAAAACACCACCATTCCGACCAAAGCGAATCAGGTGTTTTCGACCGCGGACGATAACCAGACCGCGGTTACAGTGCATGTTTTACAGGGTGAGCGCGAAGTGGCCGGTGGTAATAAATCATTGGGTCGTTTCGATTTAACCGATATTCCGCCCGCGCCCAGAGGCATGCCGCAGATTGAAGTCACATTTGATATTGATGCAAACGGTATATTGAACGTTTCAGCCAAAGACAAAGCAACCGGAAAAGAGCAGTCGATCGTGATTAAAGCTTCCAGTGGCCTGTCAGAGGATGAGATTGAGCGCATGGTTCAGGATGCCGAAGCGCATGCAGCCGAAGACCGTAAACTGCGTGAGTTGGTTGAGGCACGTAATCAGGCTGACA
This sequence comes from Gammaproteobacteria bacterium, assembly GCA_028284675.1. GTDB lineage: Bacteria > Pseudomonadota > Gammaproteobacteria > HTCC5015 > HTCC5015 > JANQRI01. The sequence goes on from JANQRI010000019.1 coordinate 187,807, forward strand.
ATATGATTCATGCGGTTCAAAAATCCATCACCGATCTGGGTGACAAAGTCGAGGATTCGGAAAAGCAACAGATAGACGCTGCGGTTGAAGCGCTGCAGGAAGCCGTGAAGTCCGATGATATAGAAGCGATCAAGGAAAAGACGACCGCATTGACTGAACATGCCGGTAAACTGGCACAGCGCGCGTATCAGGAAAATGCCACTGCCGAAGGGCAACCGGAAGCTCAGGGTGGGCCTGAACAAAGTGCCGGTGGCGCTGATGAAAATGTCGTTGATGCGGATTACGAAGAAGTTAAGGAAGACAAATAGCGTATACCTTATATATAGAAACAGCAGTCGGCTGATAGGCCGGTATCCATGCGGGATAACCTGCGAGAGCAGGTTATCCCGTTGTTGCATGACGGATTCATTAACTGGTTAGCATATAAAATGGCAAAGCGGGATTACTACGAAGTACTGGAAGTGGCTAAAAATGCCACCGAAGCCGATATGAAGAAAGCCTATCGCAGGCTGGCAATGAAGTATCATCCGGATCGCAACCAGAACAATCAGGAAGCCGAGGAAAAATTCAAAGAAGCCAAAGAAGCCTACGAAGTGCTGAGTGATCCGCAAAAGCGGGCGGCCTATGATCAGCTGGGCCATGCGGGTGTAAACCCCGGCATGGGACAGGGAGGCGAAGGCTATGGTTTTGGCGGCGGCAGCTTCAGTGATATTTTTGGCGATGTGTTCGGCGATATATTCGGCGCCGGACGTTCTGGTGGCGGTGGAAACCGTGCTTATCGCGGTGCTGATTTGCAATACAACCTGGACATCACACTGGAAGAGGCTGTAAACGGCACCGAAGTGAAAATCCGGGTGCCGAAAATGGAAGTTTGCGGCGAATGTCAGGGTTCCGGTGCAAAGCCGGGCACCCAGCCGCAAACCTGTCCGACCTGTAACGGCGTTGGTCAGGTACGAATGCAACAGGGTTTTTTCTCGATTCAGCAAACCTGTCCTCGCTGTAATGGCAGCGGCACAATAATCGCCACCCCGTGCGCCAAGTGTTCCGGCAGCGGGCGCTTACAAAAACAGAAAACCCTGTCGGTCAAAGTGCCGGCCGGCGTGGACAGCGGTGATCGGATCCGGCTTTCAGGAGAAGGTGAGGCTGGTCAACGGAGTGGCCCTCCCGGTGATCTTTATGTACAGATCAGTGTAAAACCACACCCTATTTTTACCCGTGATGATGACAACCTGTTGTGCGAGGTGCCGATCGGAATGATTACCGCGGCACTGGGTGGTGAGCTGGAAGTACCGACTCTGTCGGGCAGAGTGATTGTGAAAATTCCGGCCGGCACGCAAACAGGTAAAATATTCAGAATTCGTAATAAAGGCATCAAGCCGGTCAGAGGTGGTCCGGTCGGTGATTTATTATGCAAAGTGGTTCTTGAAACGCCGGTCAACCTGACCGGCAAACAAAAAGAGCTGCTGAAAGAACTGGAAAAATCACTTCACAGTGACGGCCAGAGCCACAGTCCGCAGGAGCGAAGCTGGGTGGCCGGTGTTAAAAAATTCTTCGAAGACATGAAGTTCTGATTCGATTGTAATACTCTTACAAAATACTCAGCAACCCTGGATATCACAATGACTCATGTTGTAATTAACGGCGCTGCCGGCAGAATGGGCCGCACGCTGATGGAAGCCTGTATTCAATATCCCGGCCTGACATTAGCCGGCGCAATCGAGCGGCCCGGCAGTGATGTGATCGGTCGCGATGCCGGGTTATTGATCGGTCCGGAGTCGTTGGGTATTTCGGTTAGCGATTCGCTGGAGTCAATCACCGGAAAATACGATGTGGTGGTTGATTTTACCCGACCGGAATCCACACTCAATCTACTAAAAATCTGCGGACAGCTGCAAAAATCAATGGTGATCGGTACCACCGGGTTTACCGATGCGCAAACCTCAGAGATACAGGCGCTTGCAGATAAAGCGGGGGTTGTATTTGCGCCGAATATGAGTGTAGGCGTAAACCTGTGTTTTAAACTGCTGGATATTGCCGCGAAAGCGTTAGGTGATGATGTGGATATCGAAATCATCGAAGCACACCACCGGGATAAAGTCGATGCACCGTCCGGCACTGCGTTACGCATGGGGGAAGTAGTAGCCGATGCGTTGGGACGCGATCTTGCCAAAGATGCGGTCTATGGACGCGAAGGCATCACCGGCGAGCGGGACCGGAAAACAATTGGTTTCGAAACCATTCGCGCCGGCGATATCGTCGGTGAGCATACCGTGATGTTTGCCGGTGAGGGTGAACGCATTGAAATAACCCATAAAGCCACCAGCCGGATGAACTTTGCAAAAGGCGCGATGCGTGCGGCCGCATGGTTAAGCAACCAGCCGCCGGGTCTTTACGATATGCAGGATGTATTGGGACTGAAATAAGCTGTGGTGACTTAGATCTGATCATACCGTTAGCGTTAACAGGCCTGACTCAATCACGACTATGTCATTCCTGCGCAGGCAGGAATCCAGGTCTGACACTCAACCACAATTCCGTCATTCCTGCGCAGGCAGGAATCCAGGTTCACCTGTCCTCAAGATGACGAATTAATTTGATCCCATAAATCTGATCATACATTATCATTGTTATGTCATTCCCGCGCAGGCACACTCGTGTCCGGTAAAAAAAGGCTGAATAGAATAAAGTGTTGCAGATTCAATTGCTTGGGGTTAAAACCCTGAGTGGGAACTCAAAAAC
>JANQRI010000020.1 GCA_028284675.1 Gammaproteobacteria bacterium
GCAATTAGCAATTAGCAATTAGCAATTAGCAATTAGCAATTAGCAATTAGCAATTAGCAATTAGCAATTAGCAATTAGCAATTAGCAATTAGCACTCACCATTAAGGAGTGCTAATAATAGTACTGGATTGTGAAAAATCAAGGGACCTGTGCAAGAAAAATTTTTATTATTTTAATAGCTGCTTTATAAAGCTCTTAATTTACATTAATCTTTATCTATAAACTCTTGATTATCAATAACTTTTCCATTCGAAGAATAAGTATAACCGGTGGTTTTACGAAACTGCCCGGCCTTCTGCAGCAACAGACCACGTGCGACCATGACTATAAGCCGCTGCCGCAATGGCGGTACCAGCAACAAAAACCCGATTGTGTCGGTGAAAAAGCCCGGCGTCAGCAGCAACGCACCGGCTACCAGCAGAATTGTACCGGTCAGAATTTCATTCGCCGGTATTTCGGCTCGGGAGACACGTTCGCGAAGCCGGAACAGCACACCTAAACCCTGTAACCTGATCAGTGCTCCACCCAAAACTGCAGTCAGAACCACCAGCCCGACCGTCGGAAACACCCCAATCACACCACCTATGCTCAATAAAAGATAGATTTCCAGCAGAGGCACAACCAAAAACAGCAAAAATAAGAATTTAAACACCCAAATCACCCTGGTAAATTAAGCCTGAATCTAAAATATGGTGACTATTAATATGAATACAAGGCAGTATGCATGAGGGCCCTGAAATGACAGATACGTTATTAATAATGAGCACTTTTCCAAATATGGAAAAAGCTGAAGAACTGGCGACCCGGCTGATACAGGCAAAACTTGCAGCCTGTATCAATATACTGCCTCCCATGAAATCGGTATATCGCTGGAAAAACCGTATAGAGAGCGGTACAGAGCATCTGTTAATGATAAAAACACGTAAAGAAAGGTATCAGGCCGTTACAGAAGTCATTCAACAGCAACACCCTTACGAACTACCTGAGATTATCGCTGTCCCAATCAACGCCGGCTTACCGGCATATCTTGACTGGATATTAGAAAATACGACTGAATAAAGGAACCGACGTTGCTGAACAAACATTCTTTAATCTTGTCCATGTTTTGCATCCTGCTGTGCACAATAACCAGGGCACCTTATGCATTTCAAAACACAACCAGTGAAGAGCTGCTCGATCCTGCAGAAGCATTCAAAATCCTGGTGAGTTTTGAAACTCCGGAAACCCTGCACATTGAATATGCGATTGCGGAAGGCTATTACCTATACCGGGACAGATTCCGTTTTACCGCCAAAACAAACGGATACTCACTCGGTACACCTGAATTTTCCAAAGGCAAAATGGTCGATGACGATTATTTTGGGCAAGTGGAAACTTATCATCAGCGCACCGAAATCAAAATCCCCCTGCTAAATACCCCTGACAGCCCGAAACCGCTGGCACTGGAAATCACCTCCCAGGGTTGTGCCGGTGAACTTGCAGTGTGTTATCAGCCCTATACACACAACATAACGCTTCCCGCCCCCGCACTATGAAAGGCCGTTACAAAATAGGCATCGGCGTGCTGGCTGCGCTGGCAATGCTGGCCGGTTATAACCTCGGACAAATACTCAGGGGACCACAGCCTCCAAGTTCGACAGACCTCCCCGTTTTGGCAAACCATGAAACCTTGCTTGGCGAAAAGCGCCCGGACTTCATTCTGCCGGACCTGCAAAACCAGCCACGCCATATCTCAGAATGGGACGGTAAAACCCTGCTGATTAACTTCTGGGCAAGCTGGTGTGCGCCATGCCGGCATGAAATACCGGCATTTTTAAAAATCCGGGACCGCTACCACACGCAAGGCTTCGAAATAATAGGTATCGCGATAGACCAGCCGGATATGGTCAATGAGCTCGCAACCGAACTTGGAATAGACTATCCGCTTCTGTACGGGCAGCAGGAGGCGACTGAAATCTCACGCCGCTTTGGTAACCGGCGAGGCACTCTCCCTTACAGCATATTCATCGACAGTCAGGGCATCATTCGGCATATACATGCCCAGGGTGAGCTTACCGTACCTGAACTGGATACCATTATTGGCAAATTACTCCCCTCTTCGCTTAATTAACGCCAAAATGTCTCTATATAACGTTAAATTACGTTAAATTGACGACATCCTGGACAGATCCTCCACTTTAATGCACAATCCGCGTCTGAATGGCAGTCAGACAAAATAAGGATTCTGATAAGAGCGTGGAATGAGCGATATACTGGTAATCCATGGGCCCAACTTAAACCTGCTCGGCAGCCGTGAGCCTGACCTCTACGGCGATACGACACTGGACTCCGTTGATTCAGGGCTAAAAAAGCTGGCCAAAACAAAGGGCTTTACACTTGAAGCGGTGCAATCCAATGCCGAACATGTATTGATTGATCATGTTCAGCGTGCCGCCACAGAGAGAGTACGATTTATCATAATTAACCCGGCAGCTTTCACCCATACCAGTGTGGCGCTTAAAGATGCTCTCAAGGCAGTCAATATACCGTTCATCGAAGTGCATATATCAAATATTTTCGCTCGGGAAGAGTATCGCCGACATTCATATTTTTCCGCAGATGCTGTCGGCGTGATAACCGGCCTGGGAATTTACGGTTATGAGCTTGCGTTGCAGGCAACTTTTCGCGCCCTTGAAAATAATAAAGCTTAAGGATTAAACAGGTGGATATCCGCAAAGTAAAAAAACTCATTGAGTTACTGGAAGAATCAGGTATTGCCGAAATAGAAATTAAAGAAGGTGAAGAGTCGGTTAGAATCTCACGCAGCTCAGCAGGCGGGCCAGCTGCTCTGGCGCCGGTAGCTGCACCGGCACCAATTGCCGCATTCGGCGGCACTCCCTCTCCACTTCCTGAAACAAAAGAACCGGCTGCGCAATCCTCTGCTAAAGAAGCGATTGACGGACATGTTATCGAATCGCCGATGGTGGGAACATATTATGAAGCTCCGGCTCCGGGCGCCCCGGCCTTTGTTCAGGTCGGACAACATGTTAAGGCCGGTGATACATTATGTATCATAGAGGCAATGAAAATTCTGAATCAAATTGAGGCCGATGTATCCGGAGAAGTGAAAGCCGTATTTTGTGAAAACGGCGAACCGGTTGAATATGGCCAAAAACTTTTCATCATCGACTAACAACTATTTCCCAACAGCCTACTCAGACCCGTGCTTGAAAAAGTAGTCATCGCCAACCGCGGAGAAATAGCGCTTCGCATTCTAAGAGCTTGTCGCGATCTTGGTATTAAAACCGTCGCAACATACTCCACCGTAGATAAAAACCTGAAACACGTTCGTCTGGCCGACGAATCAGTTTGCATTGGACCGGCACCGGCTGCTGAAAGTTATCTGAATACCCCGGCAATAATCAGTGCCGCTGAAATTACCGATGCGGTCGCCATTCATCCCGGGTATGGATTTTTATCAGAGAATGCAGATTTTGCCGAACGCGTTGAAAATAGCGGTTTTATTTTTATCGGCCCAACAGCCGGTGTTATTCGGACAATGGGCGATAAAGTCGCCGCAATCCGTGAAATGAAAGCTGCCGGGGTGCCCTGTGTGCCCGGCTCAGACGGACCGCTGAACGACTCCCAGGAACGCAACAAACAACTTGCGCAAGAAATCGGCTACCCGGTGATTATCAAAGCGGCCGGCGGCGGCGGCGGCCGTGGCATGCGTGTGGTTCGTAATGAAGCTGAGTTGTTGAACGCCATTGCAATGACGCAATCGGAAGCCAAAGCGGCATTTGGAAATGATGTCGTTTATATGGAAAAATTTCTTGAGCAACCCCGGCATGTTGAAATCCAGGTACTCTCGGACACACATGGCAACACCGTTCACCTGGGAGAGCGTGATTGCTCAATGCAGCGCCGTCACCAGAAAGTCATTGAAGAGGCACCGGCTCCGGGAATTACCGAAGAACAGCGTCAACAGATAGGCGCCCGTTGTGTCGAGGCTTGTAAACGTATCGGCTACCGTGGTGCAGGCACTTTTGAGTTTCTTTTCGAGAACGGTGAATTCTATTTCATTGAAATGAATACCCGTGTGCAGGTTGAACACCCGGTTACCGAGATGGTAACCGGCATTGATATCGTCAAAGAACAGTTGCGCATTGCTGCCGGTGAACCGCTGTCGGTCACTCAGGAAGACATTAAAATCCATGGTCATTCAATTGAGTGCCGGGTGAATGCAGAAGATGCGAAAACATTTTTGCCCTGCCCGGGAACCATTGAACGCTATCATGCTCCGGGCGGCCCCGGAGTCAGAGTTGATTCACATATTTACAGTGGCTATAGAGTGCCGCCTAATTATGACTCTATGATTGGCAAATTGATTGTGACTGCCGAAAGCCGTGAGGTTGCAATAGAAAGAATGAAAGGCGCGCTCAGTGAAATTATTGTCGATGGCATTAAAACCAACCTGGACCTGCATCGGGAAATCATGCGGGACGGTAACTTCTGCAAGGGCGGCACTGATATTCACTATCTCGAAGAAAAGCTCAACCTAAGCTAAACCGTTTTTCCATAACCGTGGATCAATTTTGGTACGAAGTTGCACTGAAACTATCCCACCCCGAATTATCCGTTACTGAAGACATACTTCAGCAACTCGGCGCTTTATCCATCTCGCTGGAGGATGCCGGTGACCAGGCATTATTGGAACCTGCACCCGGCGAACAGCCCACCTGGGACCATATAACTGTTAAGGCACTTTTTGAACAGGCGACTGATACTGAATTTTTGTTAAGCCAATTACGGAACCGCCTTCCCGAAACAGAGGCTGTGCATATCGAGAAAGTCGAAAACCGCTGCTGGGAGCGCGTCTGGATGGAAAATTTTAAGCCGCTGCAATTTGGAAAGCATTTATGGATTTATCCCAGCCACATACAGCCACCGCCTTCCAATAACGACAAAATCGTCACACTGGACCCGGGGCTGGCATTCGGCACCGGCACGCACTCGACTACTGCACTATGCCTGCGCTGGCTGGATACAAACCCGCCGATAGATAAAACCGTTGTTGATTATGGCTGCGGCTCAGGCGTACTGGCGATCGCCGCATTAAAACTGGGCGCACAACATGTGTATGCCACTGACATAGACTCACAAGCGTTGAATGCAACCATTGACAACGCCACACGCAATCATGTTTCTGAAAAACTAAGCGTATGCACACCTGAGCAGTTAATGACTTTACAGGTCGATACAGTGCTCGCAAACATTTTGAGCAACACCTTGATCGGGCTTACGGAAACCTTGTCCAAACAGCTTAAACCGGGCGGCGACCTGATATTGTCAGGGATTCTGCGTGAACAAGCTGATGAAGTAATCGCCGCTTATGAAAGCCGTTTCAAAATCCATAGCGTAACCCATGAGAAAGAATGGGCGCTGGTGCACGCGGAAAAAAAGACCGAAACCTAACCAGGTTTCATCAACTACACCATGCTTAGCTTATTGAGATCAGCCCTCTAAAAGCGATATCCAAAACTAAAACTCACAACCGGCCATATATCAATATCATCCACTTCGTTTTGTAAGTCCTGGCGCTCCTGCTCAACATCGGCCTGGGTAATCGTGTTGCTCGGATCGACCACCGTCAGATCCACTACCGGCGAGCCCTGGAACATAATGCCAAGATCAAAACCGAAATTAAACGCACCGCCACGCCCGAATGCATTACCCCAGCCGACACCGGCATAACTGGCAAGATCATCAAACGACACCTCGCCGCTCACACGGGTACCAACAGGTGCTGTAACACCGCCTACCTGCTGATCCAACGTATCAACTAAAGCACCGGCTGAAATCGTATTGTCATTCAGAATAATACCTGCTGAAAATCGGAATTTGCTTCGCCTTGACGGATACCAGTCAACAAACCCATATGTGTTATCAAAATCAAAGGTTGGGTCGTCATAATTCAAACCTTCATCGTCCTCGACATCGACAATCCCCAAATCGCCCGTATTGATGCCAAAACGCGTATTCAGATTACGTGTGATTTTTATAGTGCCGCCAACGCCGAACCCCAGGGTTCCAGCATGCACATCAACAGCCCAATCAAGCGCACGTGCCGAACCCGGCACGATCACCAGCAACGCAACCAGAGCCCCATAACACCCAATTACCTTACGCATCAGCCACTCCTTTCCCAGTTGGATTTTTCAAGAATCCGATAATTTATAGATTATAAGCTATCAATAGCACATCCAGGCAATAATGTAAGGACCTGCTTCAAAGCTTTTGTCACATCTATTGCATAGTTCACAATTGCTTAAAATATCGCGAATTATCAGCCTGCCAAGCCTAATAACCGCTTAATACTTGCCAGGCAACGGCAAGTCTGCATAATACCGCTCATGCAAACGCAATGCCCTTCATGCCACACTGCTTTTCGCGTAAATAAAGCCCAGCTTTCACAGGCAGACGGCCTTGTACGTTGCGGCCGCTGCGGTTATATCTTTAATGCCCGAAAACAACTCGAGGGGCAGTATCCGGAAACGCCTAAACCGCATAATATCGAAAATCTGAAACGCGCTCTGCTCGGTCAAAGCAACAGCCGGCCCCAGGCAGTTTTCGGCTGGACACTGGGAGTTGCACTGGCCTCGGCATGTTTGTTGCTCCAAAGCGTCTATTTGATGCGTGACCGGCTGGCAGACACCGAAACATTCGGCCCGGTTGTAACAAATATATGTACAGAGTTAAACTTTTGTGAATTAAATGCAAAACGCGATCTTAATCAAATTCAGCTGGTCGGCCGCAATGTTTACTCACACCCAAATTCTGAAAATGCATTAATGGTCAATGCGGTCATCACCAACACTGCGTCTTTTGATCAGCCTTATCCGGTGCTTCTGGTCAGCATGTCGAATGTACGCGGTAAAGTCGTCGCTGAAAGATATTTTCGGCCCAAAGAATATCTGTCCATTAATGATTTGAGCCGCCGCTACATGCAACCCGGTATCCCGATACAAATTAATCTGGAACTGATGGACCCGGGCAATAATGCAATTGCTTTTGAGTTGGATTTTTTCTAGAACCCCGTTATGCATATTGGACCTTACTCACTTGGCAATCCGCTGATACTGGCGCCGATGGCAGGAGTCACCGATCAGCCGTTCCGGCAACTATGCCGAAACCTCGGTGCAGGAATGGCGGTCTCTGAAATGGTCAGTGCCAACCCCAAACTATGGAAAACCCAGAAAACGCAGTTGCGTCTGCAAAACGATGAACAGGCTTATCCGCACAGTGTACAGATCGCCGGTGCAGACCCCGGCATGCTGGCCGAAGCTGCGCGCTTTAATGTCGAGCAAGGTGCAAACATAATCGATATCAATATGGGGTGCCCGGCGAAAAAAGTATGCAACAAAGCCGCCGGCTCTGCACTGTTGCAAGATGAAATATTGGTGGAAAATATTTTAACAGCCGTAGTCAATGCAGTCAGCGTGCCGGTCACACTGAAAATTCGTACCGGCTGGGACAGGCAACATAAGAACGGAATACGTATAGCTCGAATAGCCGAGCACTGCGGTATACAAATGCTCGCGGTGCATGGCAGAACACGGGCAGACGGATTTAAAGGTTCTGCGGAATATGACACGATACGGGCAATTAAAACATCTGTTAATATTCCGGTGATTGCGAATGGCGATATCGATCATCCGGTTAAAGCCTTACAGGTGCTGACATACACCGGAGCTGATGGCTTGATGCTGGGTCGTGCGGCTCAGGGTAACCCATGGATTTTTCGCGAAATTCTGCATTATATGAAACATGGTGAAGTACCGGTCGGCCCCAATGTCAAAGAAGTACGTGATACATTACTGGGCCACTTAAAAAACCTGTATACTTTTTACGGCGAATACATGGGGTTGCGTATCGCCCGTAAGCATATCGGCTGGTATCTGAAAGGAATTTGCACTGAATTTCGTCGCAACGTAAATCGCATTGAGGACGCTGATGAGCAATATGGCGCAATAAGTGATTTTTTTGACCAACTCCCACAAAATACTATAATGAAAGAAAAAACATATATACAGGGGGAAAAACTTGCAGCATGAATAATGTTATTGAACGGCGTCAAAATTCGCTGAAATCCAGTGTCGAGACCTGCCTGAAACTATATTTTGATAATCTGAACGGTGAAAAAGTTAACTCACTTTATAAAATGGTTATCGAAGAAACAGAATACGCGCTGTTTAAAACGGTTTTGCAACATACTGAAGGCAACCAAAGCAAAGCGGCTGAGTGCCTGGGCATCACCCGGGGCACTTTACGCAAACGCTTAAAGCATTACCATCTTAACCACTGCAAGTGAGTTTTTGCCACCCCGCCTTAATAAACAACGGTCTTCCCACAATCAAAACCAGGAGCATTATGTGAGCACCACAGAGCCGGTGACTATAAAACGTGCACTGATCAGCGTATCGGATAAAACAGGCATCATAGAATTCGCCCAGGCACTGCACAAACTCGGTGTAGAGATTATTTCAACAGGCGGCACCGCCAAAACCCTGGCCGAACATGAAATACCGGTTATTGAAATCTCCGATTACACGGGCTTTCCGGAAATGATGGCCGGCCGGGTAAAAACATTGCATCCAAAGATTCATGGCGGTTTGCTCGGCCGTGCCGATGCAGATGCTGAAATAATGGATCAACATAATATCCCGCCAATTGATTTGCTGGTGGTCAATTTGTACCCCTTCGTGCAAACCATCAACCGCCCTGACTGCGATTTGCCGATGGCTATCGAGAATATTGATATCGGCGGCCCGGCAATGCTGCGCTCTGCAGCAAAAAATCATAACCGGGTTACGGTAGCTGTTGATCCGGCCGACTATCAAACGATATTAAATGAAATAAGCGCAAACAAAGGTATCAGCTATACGACCCGTTTTATGCTCGCGCAAAAAGTGTTTGCACACACCGCGCAATATGATGGTGCAATTGCGCAATACCTTGTTAAATTTACCGACGCTACCGATGCCGAATTTCCCGAAACACTTCAGTTACAATACAGTAAAAAACAAACCATGCGTTATGGTGAAAACCCTCACCAAAAAGCCGCATTCTATATCGAACCCGGCAACCGGGAGCCCTCTCTGGCGACTGCCAAACAATTACAAGGCAAAGCACTGTCATTTAATAATGTGGCCGATGGCGATGCGGCATTGGAAATGGTTAAACAATTTGACACACCGGCTTGCGTTATTGTTAAACATGCAAATCCCTGCGGGGTCGCGCTGGCAGACACACCGTTGCTTGCGTATCAGCGTGCGTATCAAACCGATCCGACTTCCGCGTTCGGCGGCATTATCGCATTCAATAAACCACTGAATGCAGAAACCGTTCAAACCATCATTCAACAACAATTCGTTGAAATGATCATTGCACCGAATATCGCTCAAGAAGCGATAGATGCGGCCTCAAAGAAACAAAACATCCGGCTGCTGCAAACCGGTGGCTGGGATAAAATACCTGCCTCACTGGATTTCAAGCGCGTTACCGGCGGCATGCTGGTTCAGGAACATGATCTGGGTACCGTCACGCAAAATGACCTTAAAGTTGTCAGCCAACGGCAACCATCCGCACAGGAATTTGAAGACTTACTGTTTGCGTGGCAAGTCGTGAAGTTTGTGAAATCCAATGCCATCGTCTATGCCCGTGAATTACAAACCATCGGTATCGGCGCCGGCCAGATGAGCCGGGTTTACTCGGCCAAAATTGCCGGCATTAAAGCGGCTGATGAAAACCTGGATGTGAAAGGCTCAGTGATGGCTTCGGATGCATTTTTTCCGTTTCGCGACGGCATTGATGCCGCCCATGCGGCCGGTATTCGCGCGGTGATCCAGCCCGGCGGCTCAATGCGTGACGAAGAAGTGATTCAGGCGGCTGATGAGCACAATATTGCAATGGTATTCACCGGCATGCGACATTTCAGGCATTGATGCGCAAATACCGGCAATAAATAATCTTATCAGCTTGTAAAATATTATGCTGACTTAAATATCACTTTAGTCTTCTGCTTCCACGAGCGTTTTCCCCAAGCCCTCAATAATATGCGCAGATGCCGATAATATCTGCGCAACTGCCCAGACAAACACCCCATGGTGAGCACCTATTGTTAAGCTTTCAAGGCTTTGATAAATCTCCAGACCTGAAGATACCAGTAAAATAACACCGATCAAAAATGCAGTGTATGGACTTTCGGTTAACTTATGAATACGGCGCAGTAGCTTAATCATCAGACACCCATTAAATCATTATTTAATCGCCATTATGGCGGAATAGCCGACAACCGTCACCTTTATCGGTACCCGCCATAATGACTGTGAACAGGCCCTAGCTCATAAGCGCCCGGACTTTTTCCTTATAGGCCGCCCCACCGTCTCTGGATGTATAAGCAATCTGCAGGCTCACATCAGTGATATTTAATACGGTGCCCTTGGCAAAAGCCGTATCGACGATATCGGCCGGCAATCCTTTTACCGATTTCAGGTAAGCGGTTAATTTCGCGGCCAGATCCTTCTGATTGATTTTCTGCAGCACCCGAACAATTTGATTTAGATTTTTACTGCCCAGGTTATTAAACCAGCTATTAAGGTCTTTATCTGCGAGCATCTGCTCAGTAAAGTTTGTAAGATCATCGCCTGACATCTTGGTTTTTATTCTATTCATCACTTCATTGTGAAAAGAATCTGCCAACTTCGGCTGCGCCTGAATTGCTTTAATAAAATCGACCAGCTGCTGCACATCCACACTGGCGATAAATGTCGTGACAGCCAATGCCTGTCCCAGGGTTGCACATAATTTGGGGTTTTCCTGTAAACCGATTTCCAGCTCCCAGTCCGATACCGCACCGGTACCTTCAAAAGGCAGATAACGCGCATCGTAATCGAAGCTCACATTAAACAGGCCGGAGTCATTACTGCCGCTTGATGTTGCGATTTGCTGGTTATTACAAAAATTCTGCCTGAGTTTACTGCTCAGACTTGCATCCAGGCTGTCGGTACCTTTGGTCGTTTTACCGGTCTGCAGGTAACTCACAAGATCAATATCCGGCTGCATCACGACCCGGTTACCCAATTGAGTCAAAGTCGCATTGATACTGCCGGGCGCGGTACTGCCGCCGGCAAGCCCTAACGTCAGACTGACACTTTTGATGCGCCGCATGTAATGGCCGGGATAATCGGCATTAAACAGTGACTCATTCAGGGAGAAATGACAGCTGCCGGTTTGCACCAAAGTCAAAAATGCAATCGGATCAACCTGTGTCAGTGATATGGTTTTCTTAATCTCAAAACTGCGTTTATTACGCTCATAGTAAGCCTTATCCATTCGCAGCAAGTCGCTTTCCAGAGTCTCGCCGGCAAGGAAACCGCGGTAAGCGCTGTCCCAATAATAAGACGTAATAAACTCCGTGCTGTCATCACCGATTTCATATTGCCAGCACTTCTGTGTTTCCAGCGCCAGCTGATAAGCCATCTGATAGGCCTGCTTATATAAAAACGTTAATTGCTGGATCATCCAGGTATATAACTCCTCATCAAGAAATTTATCCTGGTAAAAACTCAGTACTTTCTCGTTTTGTGCTATCCGGGTTTTATGGATATCATACTGTTTTTCAGCTGCCTTCAATCGCACTTCAGCTATTTCAATCCGTTTATTGATTTCCTTAATTTGATCAGCCGCCTCCTTACGATTAAAGAAATAATGCTGTGCCTGCTCCAGCTGTGCGGCCATTTGCTCCAGCACACCGGCCTGGGTTTGATACGCAAAACCAAGCTGCCCTAATGCATGGCTGGCACTGCCGGGTATCGCCGCGGTATTGGAACCGCCGTCTGACATACCGAAGATCAAACCGCTAAACGGTCCGGCAATCATTCTGACAAAACTTAAATCAGAACCCATGGCCATCAATATCGTCGCAAGCTCCGTTAATACCAGCCCGGTATCTTTTAAACCCATCGCGCTTCTATAGCGTTGCAGATCCGCTGTCTTCTTCGTGCCGTAATACAGCAGCGCATCATAATAATCATGCCGGTAAGTTGTTTTTTCCAAAGACAGTTTCGTAGATTCCAATTGTTTCTGCGCGGTCTTCACTGCCGATTGTTTTACCTCATCCATCATTTTCATGATTTCAAGCTGTTGGCTGGCACGCAGCTCACTTAATACACTCATATCACGGCCGCGCAATGCACTTTGTAATTCCGAACCAAACCGCATCAGGTAACTGGTCATTGCCTGCGCTTTGACGCTGATCGTCGTATAACGGTATGCAGGCACTTCCACTGCATGGGCCGCATGCGGCTGCAAGGTACCGCTGCCCGAAGCCGCAGCGGCAATCAATGCCATCGGGTTGGCCGGTGGTTGAAACAGCGGCAGGCTGTTTGGCTCACCGTCTATTGTTAATTGATGGCGTAAATTGTATAAACGGTTATCAACCTTATCCCATGACTCAATAAATTTTTTATTTTCAGGAACACCAAAATATGAGCTGGTGATATGGTTATTCGGATTATCGATCGCACTGGCATCAAGCGCGCCACTATGTGCCAATGCGCTCTCAATGCCGACCAAAAATTCCACCGTGCCTTTGGACATATTTTCCAGTTGATTGAGTGTTTCCGGCTGAGGTGCCGCCGCCACACCGGCACTTTGCGGGCGTTTGCCGAGCAGATCAGAAGCCACACTATACAGCATATAGGCTTCTTCCAGCGTTTCACGGGTATTCTCCCGGTACAAGTCATCCGCCCATGCAATGATATTGTCTATATAGCATTTGAACAGGCATTTTTGGTAAGCAACCGGCCTTAGACGGGCAATCGCATGCGGGTCGAACGGGTCATCATGATATTTTTTAAGTGCCGGCAGATGTGAATCCCACTTGGGCTTTAATTCTGATTCACCACTGACTTCACTGATCAATTCAAACGTCGGTTCACCAAAATGTTCATACCTTAACGTCATATTGTTTTCTGTTTTCAATCCGACAAACGACCAGAACCGGTCATTCGGATCAGCCAGCTTCGAGTTTTCACCGGATGCTTTCTCTAAAGGATTAAATATATACTGATACCACTGCTTGGCGGACTCAAACTGGCTATCGGTGCTATAGCTTTTCGCCAACAACCAAGGCACGTAAAAAAACAGTTCCCAATAGTAGACCCCGTCGGCACCTTCCAAATCGATAAAGGAATCTTCAGGCCAATATGCCTGCGGCATTTTTGTTTTATCTGGGTTTAAAGATGCAAATGGGGTTTCCGGAATGCCCTGCGTGCTGGTCGATAATAAAGCCGATACACCATCAATACTTTTCGAATAAATGCTATCAAACTGTTTCGCAACAGATGTTGTCAAACGATAAGCATATTGAAACGCATTTCGGTTATCTTCAACAATTAGGTAAGCCGCAGAACCGCTTTCCATTAAGATCATACGCTGATCTGAATTGGCAATATAATAACAATCAATAGCTTTTGAGCCGACATGTACAACAGGTTCATTCGTATCGAATTTAACACCTGAAGCTTTTTTCAGCACACCAATAGGTGCAAGGCCGTTATAAATCCCGATATTGCGTACTTTGGGCGCATAAAACGATACCACCATTTGTTCTTTTTTAAGTTTCATCGCCAGCATCGCTGCCGGGTTAGGGATCATACCCATCAGTTGGGCACAACATTGCAGTTTAAACCGGCAATCGACAAAAACAGGATCACCGGTTAACTGTTTATTCTGTGCTTTGCCTGCTATCAGCATTAATTTTTCAGCGCTATATGTAAAATAATGCCGGAGATTCATGAATGACGTCTCGCGACTAAATTGCACGGCGATGTAATACCAGGTATTCGCTTTGAGCGTTTGCCCGGTATCAAACGTCGCTATCGATGGACCGATGGTTACGCCGACACCTGATATATTCAATTTGCCTGCTGTTTTTGACTGACCTTTTATTAGCAGCTCAATCTTTGCAAAACCCAGCAGTTGGCCGGAAGTACTGCTGATAAGAAAAAGCGGCTGATCCTTGGACAAATCAGCACCGGTTAATACCCAGCCACTTATGGTAAAACCCTGCCCTCCGGGACAGCTGAGATTAAGGATTTTTTCCTGCTTATTGGTTTTTGGCTGCTTGGTTTTCGGAATCTGATACGCGTCCCCTATTCCGAGAAAACCTTTTGCATTATTGGTCTTATCATATTTGACTACGGGCGCCAGTATGGAAGACTCCTCATCAGCCGTGACCTGCATATGTGGATCCAAATGATAAATATGGGTTTTCTGCGAGGATTCATCGGTATAAGTGATTACAATGGAATCACCGGTGCTATCGACTGACAACTGATGGTAAACTTTATGATCCCGTTCTTCGGCAGACTCAGGTGACGCTTTGATACCGATACGGTCCACCAGGGTTTGTGGCACAGACCATTTGCCGCGATAATTGTAAAAACAGCATTTCAACGTCGCCAGGCCGGTGCCTTTCTTATCATCATCACTGCCGCTGTATGGCTTGAGTTCAACCCAAAAAACATACAGGCGGCCAAATGCAGTAATCGGCGTAATCCATTTAGTCGGGATTTTTGTGGAAATTTCCTGCCAGGCGCCCCAGTCATCCGGCACATACGCATTTAATGTCGGATTGACCTTAAAACCGGCGATACGAAAATAATATTTATATCCGTCACTCTCCGTGGTCCGACCGATAATGATCAGTTCTTTTGATTCTTCTTCCGGCCGGTTATGTACGCGTATATTGACAATCTTCAGGTTTGCTATGCTTAAAAAACCATCCAAATACTTTTTATAGGCATTATCAATATGCTCCGGGCTGACTTTATTGCGTTTTAAGAAACCATTGAATTCATCAAATAACGGTGTTCGCCCTTTGCGCAGTTCCGGTTCCAGATAATTTTCCGGATATAAAAACACCAGTCGATTGGCTTCCCAGACACTATAGTTACGCATCCAGGCCCAATAATCATTGAACTGCTCGTCCACGACCGCCTGCGGCTCAATATTCATCTGACATCGATAAATATATAATTGCAATGCACTGATCGCCTCTTTTACATACGAGGTCGTGACCAGTGCCGTTACATCCACATCAATCAACAAATATTCAGACAGATCTTCATGTGTTCTGATACTGTTCAGATAATTACTCTTGTCTTTGGAAAATCGATACAACAGCTCATCGACAAGCACATTACGCTGCTTTTCCTGCAAGACAATATTGAACGGCTTAAAAACTTCATTCCAGTCTTCCGACTTGTATTTTGCTTTCGCGGTATTCTCCAGGTGCTGCGCGAGCGTTTTCCAATCAGCATAACTTCCCTTCCTGGATAAACCGGCAATATTTAATAATGTCTTGACCGTGATGCCGGTTTTCGCAACAAGATCAAAAACCTTGTCCAATTTGTCCACCAACACAAATGTCTGAATGTCGGTCAAAAGAAATTGAAACATATTAAATGTCAGCACTTTTTCTTTTGTTAACAGCATGGCCTTATTGTCATGCATTGCGATATCCAGCACTGCATCCTTCGAATAGTCAACAACACTGCTCCAAACATCATTTGCCTGCAAGGTTTTAAAATCGATAGGCTCACTTAAAGGCGACAGTTTCGTCGCAACCTGATAATCCAATGCCGCGGTATCACCCGTGCTGAGCAATACACCGCCGGCAAGCTCGGCGAACAAACCGGCAACAGCTTTAGCCGGTGCGGTTACTTTATTGGTATTCAGATCATAAATCGAACATGCCTTATTACTTGTAATATAACCGCAATTTGAACTTATCTTGGAATCAAGGAACACACGGCTAATTTCATCTTTTGATGAAATTGACTGCGCAACAACAGCCGACTGCCCCTGCCGCAAATTCTTCATATCACTGATGCGGTAAATTTCAATCGTGTTGGCAAACGCAACCGCACAATACTCATCATTTAATGCGATTGATCTGGGTGAATCTGTGTGAGAGATAATAAAAGTTCTGTACCATGCCGAACCATCGGACTGACAGATATGCGTCTGCTTTTTATTTGCGTCAATCGCGACGACAAAATTCTCCTGCATCGCGACATCAACTCCCAGATTTCCACCGGTATAACCGGCAACAATCACCATGCCCTCAGGTTGTTGTATAACGATTTCATTATATTGCTGATAACCTAATACAGTTTTTTGATCAAAAAATGAAATCGCATTAGCGCCTTTATTGTCGTAGCTTGATGAAACTGATGAGTCAAAATTCAGGCCGTTTAAACCCCAATGCGTCAATATCGCGTTAATATCATCCGTATTCCATTGGGTCAGGCCGGCCAGTATTGGAGTATCCGGATTTTTCTGATAATCAAACAACACACCGGAGCTGTCCGAATACTTTGTTTTTAACACCGGAATCAATGCCAGTGCTTTAAGTCGTGTAAAATCAATAACAGGATTTGACGTGCCTGTATCACCGATGTCTGTTATTGAAGGGCCGCGCAAAATTTTCGAGACATCGTCCGCAGAGAGTTTCAATGCGGTAATCAGCTTGTTAAAACGACTCAGAGTATTGAAGTAGACCAATTGTGTGTTGGCATCCTGCTCTTCAGCCACAATATAAGCGGCGCTTTGAGCAGGCAGCAAAAATTTTCCCCATAATGAAAAATCATTGGAGAAGCTTTGGTCGATACTGAAAAAGCCTTGTACCGCGGTGGAAATAGCCGTCTGCTGTTTTTTCCATCCGGCAATCAGGTCTTCTCTGATTTTTCTAAGCAAATAAAATGCGCATAAATTAAAATCCGCATCGGGCACATCGGTAAAGCTCAGTTTGTTTGCGGTCAGCTCAGCCAGTAATGTTTGATTGTCCGGTATTTTAAGTATGATACCCGACAGGCGTTGGGTGCTCAGTACCTGCTGTTTCTGCAAAATCGCAAGCAATGCCGCGCCGCTTATCTCCGCTTCACCCAGCATTATTTTGGCTGTTGAAAACCCGCCTTTTATCGCAGCCAGGGTACTGTCGATCGGTGCCTGCAATACCGTATCGGTTACCAATAGCTGAGCAAGGCCGCTGCCGATACCCGACTGCAGTTTTGCAAATGCGTCTGCACTGAGATCGCCCTGATTTTCACCAAAACGACCATTCATATAATAATTTAACTGATAGCTCGCCCAGCCTTGTTGCTGCAGCCATGTACTGTCACTGATTAACGACATCAGGATAGCGGAATTTCTTGAATGTGCTGTGACCGGGCCTGCATAAGCTTCGCCACTCTGCAGACCCAGTAGAATTGCAACATCGGAAATAGATATCTTTAACACATTCATCAATTTACCGACCCGGTACAATGCCGATAATATCTCCCGGTCCAGTGTAATTTTGTTACCGGCTATGCTCTTGGAACCGGCAGCAGTAAACTGGTCTTTTACAAAAGAAATCAGGTGACCAAAATCAGGGTCCATAACACCCACTGCACCGATTAATGCATAACGCATTTCGATACTGTCATCATCAGTCGCGGTATAATCCCAGCTTTGCCCCACCAAAACAGGAGGGAAAATCGTATTCATAAAGCTGTCACCGTCTTTTTCACCGGTGTCTTTCAAGTGACCGATCAGACCTATCGCCTCATTAGTCGAAATTGAAAATTGCTGCTGGAGGTTTTTAACCTGGGTGACATAAGGAAGCGCTTTGACCATGTAGTCCGATTTAAGAACATCATACCCTTCTAGTTCCGAGAACATCTGTAAAACAGATTGCAGATCAGTTATCGAAATTCCCGAATCCTTCGAAAGTTTTACCAACCAGGCAATTTTTTTCAGGCGTAACGGCGTCAGATTTTTTAATGTTTTTGAAGCCGGATCTATTTCTATAACCGCCTGTTTTTCACCGGCATTCACATACAGGTTACTGCCCAGCCCCTTGGCCATTTCCGCATCGCTTAAATCCGCAGCAATCACTTCATCAAGCTGTTGATAGGTAATACCGAATACATGCCGAAAACCCTCAACTGAAGGCATTTTTACGGCTTTACCACCTTTGGCCGGCGGCGTCACATTGATAACTTTTTTTAATGCTTTTTGATAGACATCACTGGAATAAAAACTTAAATCAGCCTGATAATCCGGATCCGGAACATGCCCATCCAATGTACAGCTGTCCCATACAGATGCCAGATCACTGCCCAGCAATTTTATATATTCGAGCACCTGCTCATAAGGCAATGAAAACGGTTTAGACAAAGGGTAGAAACTTTCCGCCAACGATTCATCACTATAAGCGCTATCGTAGCTTTTCAAGCGGGCTTCCAATACGCGGTTTACGATCTCCAATTTAGTCACTTCGGTGCTGGTATTTTCACCGCTTAACGGCAACACTCCGATATCAGGTCGACGCTGTTCAAATGTACTTTCGGCATCGGAGTTTTGAATATATTTATCTGCAAACCCCTTTAATTCATACAAATATGCGGCCGGTGACAACACGCTGTTGTCATGATCAATTTCCTGATAAATATCATTGCCGAAAAGCCCCTGATAATTGGGCAGCTTGTCGATGCCGCTTGCCGCGGCTGTTATTGAAGTGCTCCAGGGTATTGCTGAATAGTGGCTCTCGGTGATCCCCTGGATATTCATATAATGCATCAGTATTCTACTGCGTATTTCCAGTGCATTATTGTAGGCCTTTTCTATATAGCTGCCCGCATTGGCTTTATTGAAAATATCCTGGTACTTATCGACAAAAGTTTTGGCTGTATACTTGTCGACAATATCCAGCGATGATGAAATTCCATCTTTAAGAAATGCGATTGAAATCTGTCTGCATGCCGGAACAGTTGAATGCGGGATAATATTGGTTTCAAAACGGGCCAATGTATCCTGAACAGTCTGGCATGCACTGTCTTTAGTAATAGATCGGTCTGACCATTTAAGCGATTTGGAATTTTTTGCCCAGTTAAAACTTTCCCATTTTTTTCCCGGATTGGCTCTGCTGATCATCGCAAAAATCTCCGCGCCGGAATATTCATATACAGATTGAGGGATTGCGACATGCATCTGCTCGGCCAGATACCGCAACATTGGTTTTGGAATTCTTTTATAAAGCAGTTGTTTTTGTTTCAGCGTTGTACTGTCTGACATCAACTGTTTGATTTCCGGATACATTACCGGAACCATCATGCCCATTGGGCTGAGCTTTGGATCTGCCATCATCTTACTGATAAGCAATTTGTCCTGCTGAGCATCTTTTTTCACAGTTGCCATAGTGTTTCGAATCCTTTTTTAATAATTAACTCAGTTATATAACAGGGAAAATATTTCGAGGCGCAATAAGCCGGCAGTCGCATGGCTTTATAAAAGCCATGCGACTTATTCACCTAACTTTAATCAATCATCCAGGTAAGGTGCTCCAAGCTGTTGCAGATTTTGGTACACAGAATCTTTTGCTGTGTCAATATTCACCGCGCCGGCAAGATCATCTGATACAGAGGCTGTTGAGTCGATCAGATTACTGAGCTTGTTATCGGTTGCACCCAGGCTTAATAACTCCTGATTCATCGCGAACATTTTTAGCTGGTTATATATAACCTGATGAAGATCCTCTTCGACACTGGTTTTTCCTCTCTCCACCAGTGCATCAACAATAGCGCTTAGCTGGTCGGTATCCCAATCTTTCAGATTGGATTCATGCTCCTGAAAAAAATGTTGCTTTTCATAAGCAATTTCTTCAGTAAGGTTATTTTTGTATGTTGCTTCTTCTGTACCCTGAAAACTGTCACTACCCAGTGTTTCGATATTCGAGTATTCGGTTGACAATGCAGTCGTCGTGCCCAGCATGTCAACGAAATCAAAAAACGTTTCTTTGGGCACAGAGCTGACAAAACTTGCGACTGCCGAATTCATATCGTATACAACAGGTGACGACACATCATCAGTTACCCAATCGGTTATTGAATCGCTGGTAAATTTCTCACTGAGTCTGACAGGCTCCGTTGCAGAAGTCTGCAAAAACTCAATCGCATTTTGTTTCCTTAATGTTGCGATCTTGTCCTTCCATTGCTGGTCAATGCTGTCGTTTTTGATGATATTCGTGACAATGCTGGTCGCTGTCGGATCATCACCACCATATTGCTGTAACAGCGCCTGATACTCTGTATTCGAATAAATTTCCAGTGCGCTGCGTATATTCGCATAACTTTCAATATTGGGTGGTGACGGGCCATCCTCACCTCCATTCATTACAACCTGCTGTTGCACAGCGTCGCTCAATTCGGTCGCCTTGAGGTCGTTGATCATATCCAGGCAACTGCCGGCCGAAAGCGCGGTCATATCGATCTCGCCGCTACCAGCCGCATTGATCGCATTGACGACATCTTCAATGTCAAATGCAGTGGCCGGTGCAAACACCGTAGAATCAACACCGGCATAAGTACCGTCATCGCCTTTAAGGCCGGTAATCACATCACTGCAACCTGAACCGAGCTTGGCATCACTCAGAAGGCTGGCTATATCCGTTCTGGTGATCTCGATCGGGGTCAGCAATTCGGTACTGCTGGTAATTTTATCCACCTGTTTGCTGACATCGTCAGTGCCACCCATCGCGCCGAGGCTGTCCATAATGACAGTGTCATCGAGCGCGTATTGCTGTTGCTGATCACCAACGGTTATCGCTAAAATCTGATCTTTATCATATCCCTGATACACTGTCTCCGGCTTGGTTTTATCGATGACTTTCATCAACTCCACGACTCTCGGATAATTGTTCGCATCCAAATCATCAATATCAAAACGCTGTTGAACGATATCGAGCTTATCTGCAAAATCGGCCTGATTTTCAATCACATAATTTACAGTGGCCTGCTTTCTGTAGTCATCGTCTTCACTGTTATTCAGATAATCGACCAAATCGGATTTCTGCACTTCACCAGCCGATTCATCAATATTACCGGCTTTTTCCTTGGCCTCAGTCAGCGTGTCACTATCGGCGGCAAACAGCTGATCATCGCTCAGGTCGCTGCCAGTGTTGGATAAATCATCGGTCGCCGCAGCCGCTGCAGTAGTAGCGGTGCTATCAGTCGCATCGGAAAACAGACTGGATGCAACATCGGCCTGAGCAGTATCCGCTGTGGCTGATGTTTGCTGGGTTTCCGTACTTTGGCTACTTGTCGCTGCATCGACAGTATCAAATGCGCTTTCAGCTGCGGTCATATCAGCCTGCTCGTTTTCACCCTGATCAAACAGTGAGTCCTCTGTACTGGTTTCACTATCAGTGTTTAGAGTCGTATCAGTATTATCATCTTCCTGAAATAGACTATCGGTTTCTGCAGTCTCCTGCTGATCTTCAGCCTGATCATCCTGAAATGCGTTTTCAGAATCGAGTGCCGCATCCTGCTCCACGGTTTCTTCCGAAGGTGTGCTGAATACCTCATTATTTTCCGGGTTATACTCTGTCATGACTTGTTCTCCAGTATGAGACCGGCACGTGCTGACCTCACAAGCAGCGAACCGGTTAGAAATAAAATTAGTTTTTTGCGGGCCGGAACACTCAAAGGGGAAAAGACAGGGGCAGCGTCCGTGCGCGGATATCAGACTATAGTGGCTTTATACCCTCCCTGGCTTCTCAGAATCAGTTGATTAAAAATATATCCTATGCTTTCACAGGAGTCGCAGCTGTAGATAACAAAAATAAGGTCGCGCAGCCAAACCGGATTCAAGTGATGCCGGCGCGAACCAATAATTTTAGACAAATAGTAACAATACGCAACTACAAGACTTTAACAATAAATTAATTTTTTATGAAACCGCATTGCAAACAATCATGACGCTGTTATTTTTATTAGCGACATAAACCAACATGTATGTAAATATACCGAGTCGAAAATTCTTACATACAAGTCTTAAAAAATACTCTAAAAAAGTATGGCTAGTAATTGAAATATCATGAAAATTAATTTCATTATCCTGGTTAGCGTCATCAATCTATTAGCGTTCAAATTGGGTACGTGTTCTGAACAGACCAACGCAATGGTAAACAGGCTTTCTGAAATTATTCGTTCACCCTTAAGCATTGAAAAAACTTCTGAAGCTGCCTAACGGCTGAGGCCATTGGACGTTTTGGCAATATGAGCCGAATGCACAAATTACCGGCATAGACAGCAGCGTTGATAAAAACCGATATGCAGGCGCCCTGTCCGCACTACGCAATATGCGCTGTAAAAGTCCACCAACTGCATATAGTCAATAAGGTTTCGCTCGGGGTAATTTCACTCCAATCATATACATTGCGATCATACCGTAGTTTTACTTTCACCTGAGCATACTTGAGCTATACTACTCAGACCCGCTTAAAATACCGCTCGGTATTTTTCAGGCAGGTTTTAAAATCGGCTTAATGAAAATTGTAAACGGACCTGGCCGCTGGAGTTTACCGTGAAGGATCAAACCCCACCCTAGCCCGACACCATCTTATGGTGTTTTAGCAAGCCGCCCCAAAAAGCACCACAGAATTAAACACGGAGAATGTCATGGAATACAAACCGGAGGAAAATATCGAGCAGATAAACCCTGAACCGGAAGCTGCAGACCAGCAACAGGAAGCAGAGACGGGTTTTCAGGATGAGCAGGTCAATAATCAAAATGATGCAGCTGACCAGAATAATCTGTTTGATGATACCGGCGATAACGAGGAAAACTTATTTGATGCAGATGCTGAAAACACCGATACCGGCTATGAACAGGAAAATGCATTTGACTCAATGGTGGATGATGACTCCGTCTTTAATATGGAAGAACAACCTGCCGAACAGGCCGCAAGTAGCGAATCCGCTGAAATAACCGATAATCAGGCTGAAAATAATGACATTACCACCGAACTATTCGATGAACCGCCCGACGAGACCACTAACGTCACAGACGGTTCGGTAAATCCGGCCACGGACAATCTGGACCCCGATGATGTCGACCTGTTATTTGGTGATGACACGGATGTAAACAACACCGACAACCAGGGTACATTCGTGGTGCACCGGGATGACGAAAGTGAATGGACCAGTCAAATTCAACAAATTGACACTTATTTTGATGATACCACCAACCTTTCGACCGGGATTCGAAATATTTTTTTAGATTACCTGAACACTTCCAGCGACGATATTTTCACCCGCCGCGATATTGCCAAATATGTCGATGAAAACAAAGAAGACTTTGAAACAAAGCTCGATTTTATAAAAGACCGCTATTCAGTGGATTGCTCCACCGGTGACGAATTCAAGCGTGCGGTAGATCTTATGTATGTTACAGACAGCACATATGTGTCGCGTTTAAGCGGCTACGACACAGATGAAATTTTAGCCATCGGCAGCACTGAATCGAACGCCCCCACTTTCGACGGCGAAGAGTGGCTTTACGAGGAAATCGGCAGCGAATCAACAGAGAGTTTACAGGAGGACACCAACCCTTTCTCCAATACCTATACCCGGAGTGATCTGCGCGCCGGCAGCTTTGAGAAAATACTAAGCGATGCAGAGTTTATGACTGCCTGCAAAACAACTATCGACTCTGCAATCGAAAATATTGCCGATATTCCGACCGATAACTTTTCTATCGATAACAACGAGACCACAATTGATAATTTAGTAGACGCTATCAATAAAACGATAAACCCGGATACCGAATTAAATAAAAAAGACCTGGAAGCCAACGGTATGCCGGAAATTTACGGTGAAAGTTTTAATGGTTACCTGGAAGCCAAAATTGCAGTTACTTTATATTCAAATGATGAATATAAAGCCATTCGGGACAACCATCCCGATATTTTTCCAACTGAAGCAGACATCTTATTACCGGAAGAAATTATTGAAGAATTAAAAGAAAAAGCATCCGACGATGAGAAAACCCAGCTGACAGCATTAAAACAAAAATTCGCACTGGAAACACTGCAACAAGCCATCGAAGCCCCGATTAACAAATGCAAAGACTTAAGCCTGGACACCTTATCAGGCATCGCCGAATCAGAAACTTATTATCCACCAAAAGACGCAGACAATTATGTCCGGGACTTACTGACCGAGCTTAGCCAGGAAGAATTTTTTGATTTTGTCGACTATGCCGGCGATATATTATCTGTTCGGGCACAAGATAAAGCCGTGCAGAACATAAACCTGAAAACCACCTATAAAATCACAGAATCCGATCTGAAAACATTTGACACAAATGCAACAGCCGTTCTGGAATCCAAAAAAGATACGTACTGGAACTTACATGAAGATGCACTCGATAAAATAATGGACAGTGATATCTTTACAGACGATGTATCCACACAATTCGCAGGAACGTCGACAAATAACGATATCAATACATATATCTATAATGTGATGAAAGATATTATGGTGAAACAACAGTTCGAATCCCTAGGTGTCGAAAAATTAAGCGACCTGATTTACCAGCAAAGAGATTTCAGCAACTTAACGTCAACCATCGATATTCAGGCGGCAAAAGACGAAGCCTATAAACTGTGTTTGGCTCAATGTTATCAGCAACGGTGGAACAGAGAAGACGCCACGTAATACTTAGATTATTAATTACAAATCCTTACGTATAAACCATAATGGAGGTTTAAAATAGTGGAATATCGACCGGAAGAAAATCTTGACCAATTTAACACCGAATCAGAAAACATAGATGAAGAACAGCAGGCAGAAACCGGACTTGAGGAAGACACCGCTGAAAATCAAAGCGACGCCGCCGCCGGGGATAACCTTTTTAGTGATTCCGAGGCTGACGAGGCAAGCCTGTCTGAAACTGACGATACCGACAGCAAAAGTACCGCAACTGATTATCAACAGGAAAACGCGTTTGACTCAGTGCTCGATGATTCAATAGCAGCTCAAGAACCACAGGAGTCCGCCAAATCTGCTACTGCCCAAAAAGCTGAGAGTGCCGACACCGTCTCCAGCCTGTTCAGCGATTCATCCGAATCCAGTGCTGCTGCCAGCACTACTACCGACGACTCACTGAAAACAGCAGCGGACAAACTGGATTCAGGCACAGAGTCTTTATTTGGCGATGCTGCTGACAATGATACCGAAACGACCAAAGACAGATTTGTTATTCTTCGTGATGAAGATATATCGACTCTTAACGACCTTCCGGAAAGGATTAACGACTGGTTTAATGACAGCACCGAACTGGGTATTGCAACGAAAGCCACTTTCCTCGAATATTTAAACAACACTTCTGATGATGTGTATAAACGCCGCGATGTAGCCAGATATGCTTATGAACATCAAAATGAGTTCAAAGAAAAACTGGATTTCATCACCAGTCGCTTCAATATGGAATGTACAAATGGGGCAGAGTTTGGGCAGGCAGTAAAATTAATGATGGGCTCCGACTGGACATTTATATCTGTACACTCCGGTTACGAGGTTGATGACATTTTATCAATAGGTAAAGACGAGTCCTCAGGCAACTCGCTCAGATCCACTTCCGGGTTTTTCAAACTTGGATCCAGCAGAGAACTGGATAGTAAAAGGCTGAAATCCATGCAGGAAAAAACAGAAAACCCTTTCAATAATTCCTACACCAGCTCAGATATGCGGGGCGGCAGTTTCGAGAAAATTGTCAGCAATGCCACATACATGACAGACTGCAAACCAACGGTAATCGCTGCGATTGAAAATATTGAACCCGTCCCAACAGAAAAATTTTCACTGGATTCAACGGTGAAATTTGAAGACATTATAGAATATGCAAACCAAGCTGCAGACCCTGAAACCAAGCTGGATTTGGAAACCCTGCAGGATAATGGTCTGCCCAGTATCCGGGACAAGGCTTTCCGACAACACCTTGATGACAGACTGGTAGTTGAACTGTCAACCAACGATGAATACAAAGCTATAAAAGAGGCTCATGCTGATTTTTTTCCGAGTGAAACTGAAGATACAGGCAAAAAGAAGAAAAAAATCACTGCAAAAGCACTTATCGATGAACTTAAAAACAATGGCAGCGATGAAGAAAAATCAAAAATTGCAGAATTAAGGCGAAAATATGCATTTGATCTGCTGCAAAAAGCCGTCGAGGCACCAATCAATAAATGCGAGAATGCCAGCGCTGAAACACTAACCGATATGGCAAACTCGGAATATTATTATGTTCGCTGGGATAAGGAAAATCATAGTAAGAACCTGATGCAAAAACTGGAAAAAAATGATCTTTTTGATTTTGTCGATTATGCCGGTGACATAATGGCAACCCGTACTCAAAACACCCGGGTTCAGGGCACTAGCACTAGCGAAATCTCAAGAACCAGGAAGTCTGAATTTACTGAAACCACGGCAGCGGTGCTTGATGAGAAACAGGACGAGTTCATTTCGGCTCACGCAGACGCATTGGCAAAAATACTGGATAATGACGCATTCAAAAATGTAGTGTCGAATGCATTTGCCAACGAATCGCACGACGGCCTCAATCTAAATAAATATGTCTACAACATATTGAAAAATGTATTAGTCAAACAACAGTTTGAATCACTGGGTGTAGAAAAGCTGAGCGATTTGATCGGCAAAGACGCCGACTTCAGCAAAATTTCAGACGCAATTGATATTGAAAAAGCCAAGGATGAAGCTTATGGAATTTGCCTGAAGCGGTTCAACTGATTAGGCAACATAAAAAACCTCAACATAGCCAGCCATGCGTAAGCATGGCTGGCTATGCATTATGTCATGCCTGCATAGGCAGGCATCCAGGTTCTCCTACCACAACACCAATCACGATCACGTCATACCTGCATAGGCAGGCATCCAGGCTCTCCTGCATCCCAATCAAAACCCTGTCATTCCTGCACAAGCAGAAATCTAGCTTCACCTGCCACCCCAATCACAACCCTGTCATTCCTGCGCAGGCACACTCGTGTCCGGTAAAAAAAGGCTGAATAGAATAAAGTGTTGCAGATTCAATTGCTTGGGGTTAAAACCCTGAGTGGGAACTCAAAAAC
>JANQRI010000024.1 GCA_028284675.1 Gammaproteobacteria bacterium
ACGCATTGGAGCAATTGACCGATACCCGGGTATTAAACGCCGCCCGCGGGCGCTTAAAGTCAATCGAGCATGTATTGAAAAATCATTACCCATCCTTAACGCTGATGGCGGTTGCCGATCGATCTAGTGAATCAAACGGGTTTCAGATCAATCAGGCAAGCGATCGAGGCAATGGGCAAACCTATATCATCGGTTTGGATCTACCGATCAAAATGACCGACCGTTCAACACGCCAGGTATCAGCCAGCCTGGCCGGGCCGTTACAGGCTTTGGGTACGTTTTTAATCAATGGCGGCTATGGCTGGCTAACAGCCAACGGCCTGCAACCAAACCGCAGCACCGGTGTGACGCCGGAAGGTCTGGTGAAGCGTTATGCTCTCGCCCAGGTTAATCCCGCTGATCTCGGCAATGGCACACCACAAACCGGCAGCACGCTGACACAACATTTAAACACTGACGTTGAACTGCCTCCGGCCAACGACCCGGAGAGTACGGTTAACACCACACTGCCTTTTGGCAGTGAGAAACAAAAAGGCATAAGCTTTAAACCCGGTACCAACGATGAACAGGATAAAAACAACAACGGCCTGATCAGTATTCGCGCATCAAAATCACTGCAAACCCCGGAACCCAACACAAACCAACAGAACGATGGACCGATTAAGGCCAGCGATGCAGAGCAACCCTCTAAAGCACAGGCTGAATCACAAAGCCCGGATAAGACCACTGAAAACACTGATCCGAAACCTGCCCATGTGTTACTTGTTCAGCAGGCAAAAGAAAAACCGATCGAAAGCCAGGGACAAACCGGAATTTATCAACAGGTAGAAGATCTGGCCCTCGCCCTCCAACAACTGCTCAATCAATGGGATATTTTATCAGCAAATCAACGCAAGGATGAAGCCACTCACATACTCAACAATATACTCACAATCAATAAGATCCCAAGTATACGTATTGAGTTGGGAAAAACGGACGGTGGGCTTGCTGAATTTTCGAGCAAAACACGGATTATGACCATAGAAAGCAATAGAACCAGCTTTGACATCTCAGACAAACAGGATATTCGAAGACTATTCTCTGCTCTGGCACATGAGCTGCGTCATGCAGACCAGGACTTCGCGAAGTTACAGACACTGATACACAAAAAGATTTTTACAAGAGAGCAGCTGACACGCCATACATATCCAACCTATGCGGTAAATCAAGCCATTAACACCAAACCCGATGATTCGAGGATAGCATTCGGTAATTATTTATTATCTGATTTATCCAAATCAAAACTAGACCAATATAATGCTACAATCCTTAACTTCTCTAAAAACTTAGATCTTTTTATAAAGCATATTGAAACATTACGCCAGCAAGGCACCCCCTTAGCCGAAGATGCAACATACCAAGCGCTGGACAGAAAGCTGGCACACGATATACAACTATATCTCAGCTTTAAAAATGAGGCTGATGCATACAGCTTCCAGGGGCTTTTCGAGAGAGCGTTCGAAGCACTGTCTCAAAACGACCAGGCACAAGAAAGCACTACAGATAATACTGAAACAATTGAAAAACATACAGCCAGAGTACAAAGACTAGTAGAACATTTTCTCGATCAGCATATTGATACCGGTTCAGGCAGAAGCCGATTGGTTGACAGCCTGCTTGATGTCGTGCCTGTATTATTAACAGTACCTGAAAATATTCGCCCGACAGTCTGGGAAAATACGCTTAATTATATTGCCCAGGAGATGCTTGATGCGCTCGATAAGCACCACCCCTCACCAAAACCATCGGCAGATAATTATAAAGCTATCGATTCAGCTTTGACTGATTTTGATACATTTCTGCGCAAAACCTTTGAACCTAGCAGTCATAGCCTTAATGGGCAGCAACAAATCTATTTACAGCTAAACCCCGGTGATACCGAGCAGAATGCACATATTGTCAGGGTTTTGGGCTATAAGCTGTTCACTGAGCTCTACGCAAAATTCGCATCAAAAAAAACAAACTCTCCGTTTCAAAAGTTAGTGCATAAATTGGATACAGAAATACAAAGCAGTCAGCATGCCGATGAATATGCCACCGCATATGAAAAATACAAAGCTATAGTCAAGCAATGCCTGAAAATCGTGCTCTCCAGCAAATACCCGGTACATTACAATCACGATAATGCTGCCGTGGAAAAATTCTATGAACAGCAACTTGAACCGCAACTTAAACCGGGGGTTTTGGATGATTAACACCCACTCCCGAAGCTGCGCCCTGCCCTCATTGGCCTTATAGCAATCACACAGGTTGACAGAGCATGGCCATACACGATATTCCCGTTAATTTAAGCCACAAACAAGCTGATCCTGACGGTGTTCAGAATGGAGATTTATCAGCCGCCCGGCTTTTTCAGAATAATTTGCAACAACACCTTGCCCAGGTGGCAGCACCGCCTGCGCCGCCGCTTACTCCGGCCGGGCCCGGTGTTACACAGCCCGCGCCAATATTCCTAAATCCCTCGACAACACCTGGTTCCGCTAAGCCTGCGCCTCCGGCATTAACCCCGTACACACCGCCACCGCTGCCGGTCAGCCCGGCAACCGATCCCGCGACAATGCTTCATTCTGCCGGGGAAAAAGCCCAACAGCTGCTCCATCAACTGACACGCACCCTGCAGTCACTGACCCGGCCGTTCAGCAAAACCGATCTGGCTGCATGGAATACCGCTTTGGCTAACATCTCATCCACACTGCGCCTGCAAGTAATCAGTCCGGCCGAACAGCTTGCGATCAATCAACAAGCTGATTTGAATGCTCAGTTGAATAACCACTATGCGATCGGCCTGCAAACACCGATCGACGGTAATCTCGCACTGACCGGTTCTTTAACGGAGCTGTTTCGGTTTTTTCAGACCGGCAATACACAATATTTCCAACCCTTTCACAGTCGCGCCGATGGCTTGAGTATGAAGGGCCTTAGCCAGCGTCACCAATACGCATTGGAGCAATTGACCGATACCCGGGTATTAAACGCCGCCCGCGGGCGCTTAAAGTCAATCGAGCATGTATTGAAAAATCATTACCCATCCTTAA
>JANQRI010000025.1 GCA_028284675.1 Gammaproteobacteria bacterium
AATCGGTGTTGAAAAACTTCCCGGCGGATCTAAATAACTTTTTAATAAAATACCCACTCGGATCGGTGTATTTGAGGGGGTTGTTGTTTACATAGGTATAGCGGTTATAGTTTTGCAGATCGGCGTTGAACTGCACGTGCGGATCGGGGCTGAGAAAGCGGCCGATTTCAGGGTCGTAGACCCGGCCGTTCATATGGATCAGGCCCACTTCGGTGATCGCCTCATGGCCGGTGTAGCACAGGTGGCCGCGGATGGACGTATATTGGTCGTTAGGATGTGCGCTTCCCTGCGCAGTGTCACCTTCACTCCAATCGGGGTTGCGGCGTTTGCCCCAGGCATCATAGCTTTTGAGGGTGCCGCGCGGCTGGTCGGCCGCATCAAACATGACGCCGGTATCATCGGTAATTGCGATCACGGAGCCTAAGTGGTCGCGGTGAAAGTATTCAGTCCCTGTGGCGGTGTTGGCGCCGGCCTGTGCATTGGCATCATGAGTGATCACGTGCATCGCGAACGCATGACCGTTGTGGTAATCACCGGCATAGAGAAAGTGCAGGTGTTCGGTGAGGTTATGTTGTATGCCGGTTTCAGTGACGGTTTTGTGTTCGTAAAGCGTGCCACCTTGTGCGCCGAGGCCGATGTAGCGAATGCGCTCACTGCGGAAGTTATCGTCGGTGATTCTGAGGATTCTGGCTCGGTCGGCGCCGTACGCAAATTCAGCGCTGGCGTTGCGTCCGTGGTGGGTGATCTGCACCGGTTTGTTGAACGGGCTGTAACTGATGCTGCGCCCGCCGCCGTTGATCAGGTTACCGTTTGCGTCGTATTGGTAATCCTGGTCGGTGCCGACCGCGCAGACCGCATGCGGACCGGCCGCACGGGCACCGGCGCTGCACTGGTTGTAGCTGTAGTGGCCGATATCGGAGCGTTCGGTGATGTTGCCCAGTGCATCGTAATCGATCTGGGTGCTGTGAGTATAGGCGGTGTTTTGGTTGGTCACGGTGCTGCCGGTCAGCCGGTCCAGCGCATCGTAGCTGAAGGTTTCCTCAACGGTATCGGCGAACAGATGGTCATCGGCGCGGGCGCGACGCAGCAGGTTGCCGGCTTCGTCGTACTGGAACTGGCTACGCTGGATATGCGCACGATTGTGTGTGGTGACCGCGGTGTCGGTGTGGGCTTCGCTATGGCGCATCAGTAACCAGCCGGTTGCGCTGTTGTAATCGGAAGTTGTGCGCACGCCGTTGCGGGCCTGTTCGGTGGCGAGCTGACCTTTGGCGTTAAGGGCCTCGGCGCGCCAGTAGAGCCGGCCGTTATCGTTCGGATCACTGAGGTAATGCAGGTAACCCTCGGGGTTGTAGTGGTATTGTACCTGCAGGCGCTGACTTTGGGCTTGATGGGGCGCTTCAGGATAAGTCAGGCGCTGTAAGCGCCCATGTGCATCGTAACTGCGATCGGTTTGGTAAGTTTGGCCGTCGATGCAGGCATCGATACGTTGCAGCCGGCCGTAGGCGGTGTAATGGTAATCACGGCTGGGCATATTGCCACAACTGCCGCTGTGCAGCAGCGAATTGGCCGCGCCCTGGATGCGCTTGAGTTTACCGATCGAGCCGGCCGGTGCGCTGTGGTCATGGTATTCCCAGATGTTGATCTGTGCATCGGCGGTGTCGGCCCGGTCCGTACGTTGAGTCATCCGGCCCAGTGCATCGTATTGGATGCGGGTGATCTGAGCTTTCGCATCGGTTTGTTCGATTAACTCGCCGAATGCGTTGTAACGATAGGTCCACTGGCCCATGTCGGGGTCGTTAATCTGGGTTTTGCGCCCGAGAGTATCGTAACTCAGGGTAATAATGTTGCCTTCCGGATCGGTCGTCTGGCGCAGTTTACTGTTCGCATCGTGTTGGTACTGGATCGTGTGATTCAGCGCATCGGTGATTGCGGCGGTCTGACCCAGGCCGTTTTGGGTTTCGGTGCGTACTCTAAGCTGACCATTAACAGTCTGTTCGCGCCGGGTGCTGAAGCCGTTGTAATACAGATGCTGGGTGTGATGCCCGTTATCGCCGCCAAGCCCGTCGAGATCGCCCAGCGGCTGGCGGGTCGTGATGATTCGGCCCAGTGGATCGTAGTCGGTCGTGGTCCAGTGTTTTGTGGTGTTCAGTAAATGAGTTTCATCTGACGCAAGCGCATCGAAGAACGGTTCGGAGACCGCGATGGTTCGTCCATGGATGTCGTATAGCGTATCACTGAGGATATATTGGCCTTTAAAGCCACGCCGTAACGTGCGCACTTCACGGCCGCGGGCATCGGCATAGACGCGGGCCGGCAGTCCGGTTGGTGGTGTGGTCTGAATCGCGGTTTTGGCCTGCAGGTCAATGTTGTTGCCCTGTACATCCACTGTTGTGCCGGTCGTTTCGGTCCAGTAATAGGCGGTCTGGGTGGTTTGTGCTACGGGGCTTTCGCAATAGACGGTCTCGGCGGTGGGCCGGCCGAATGCATCGTATTCCCAGCAGGTGTGAATGCCGTTAGGCCCGGTCAGCCGGGTGCGGTGACCATAGTGCGGATCGTAGATGTAAGTCTCGGTTTCACCGACTGCATTGGTGGTGCTTTGCGGAAAGCGCCCATTGGTCGTGTAAACGGTATGGGTGTTGCGCGACACGATCTGGCCGCTGCCGTCGTCGCCGCTGACGGTGGTCAGGGTGATGTTGCCATAAGCATCACGCTGATAGTCGGTTTGCAGGCGATAGTCGGGGCCGCCATCCGGTTCGATGATCTCGCGATTGAGCAGTGTGGTGTCAGGATCGTAATCGAACGCGGTGGTGCGCACGGTCAGTGTGCTGTCCGGGTGCGTGGTGGTCACCGTCGCGCGGTGCAGGCGTCCAAGCTGTTGCAGAGTGTCACTACCATAGTGGTTTTCGGTCTGTACCCGGGCATAAACGCCATCGCTGCCGAGCGTCTGAACGTCGATGTCGGTTGCATTACCCCAGTTATCGTAGCGGGTAAAGGTGGTAATGGTGCTGCTGTCGGCACTGCCGGCCAGCGCATAGGTGGCCGACTCGTAATTACCGGGACGGAAGTCGGTTTCAGTTTGCAGATACGGATAAACGAACACCCAACCGTCATGCAGGTTGTCCTGGTAGATTGGACAGGCGTCACCGTCGGCAATCGATACACTGTCGCCGGCCTCCAGATAACAGTATTGAATCGTGCGGCGGTTCAGCAGCCGATCATCCTGCCCGGCCGGACCGGTATGCCGGGTTTCAATCTGCACCGGCTGGCCGGTGTACGGATAGCCCTGTGCAAAGGTTGTGGTGGTTTGTATCCCCAGGGCATCGGTGATGATCAGTTGTTGGAAGCCGAGGCTGCCGCGCCCGTTAACAGAGGCTTTTAAACCCCGGTACTGGTAATCGGTGGTCAGGGTTTCACCGCGGCCGTTCGGTACATGCAGTTGTTTAACGACCGACAATGGCGTGACCAGGTCGACGTGTTGTCCGTCGCGGACCGGCGTATATACGGTGGAATCGCTTAAATGCCCGTAGTCGATTTGGATAGTATCGTCGTAGCCGTCGGTAATGCCGGTGATCTGTAATACACGACCGCGGTTCAGCCATGCCTGTTGGTTATTGTCTTTGCCGTGCAGGATATCAATCAGTCCGTCGCCGTTGATGTCGATCAGTTGCGTGGCCTGGCCGCGCAGGGCGGTCGGATTGTTTGGGGTTTCGTCATACGCAAAGGCCACCGGTGAGCCGTAGCTATTGTCTTCGTACCAGCCGGTGCCGGTGTTCAGCCAGGCGCCCTGGTGACTGATCACATCGGTTAATCCGTCGCCGTTCAGATCGGCAAAGCGCACGCCCTGGTCTTCTTCGGCGGTGTCGATAATGCCGGGGATCTGACTGTCGTATTGTTCTTCGGTTTCATCCCAATCCGCGCCGGTGGTCAGCCACAGTCTGCGTTCAACGTTATCGGCCGGTTCGCAACCGGGGATCGTTACGAAGTCGTTACGACAACTGTTCGCGCCGGTCCAGCGGGTTTTCAGCAGATCGATCAGGCCGTCACCGTTGATATCGGCCGGCCTGAGGCCGGTGTCGCGGTAGTCGGCTTCGATAAAACTGACCGGCAGCGGTTTGCCTTCCGCCCAGCCGTTGCCGGTGTTTAACCAGGTGTTGCGGATCAAGCCGCGTCCCTGGACCAGGTCAGGCTGACCGTCGCCGTTTACATCCAGCAATTGCACACCCTGCGGTGCGTCGCTGCTGTCGACAAATGCCAGCGGCGGTGCCCAGTCCGGCATCAGCGCCCAGCCGCTACCGGTGTTGCGCCAGGCCTCGCGGGTCGTGCCGTGCCCATGCAGAATATCGGTGCGGCCATCCTGATCGAGGTCGATCAGTTGCACCCGTGCACTGCTGTAGCTCGGATACATGACGAATGCGGGTAAATTGGTATTGCTGTAACCAGACGGTGCGGCGGCCCAGCCCTGGCCGGTATTAAGCCAGGCGGCCCGTTCGACAGTGCCGCTGCTGGGTGTGCAGTCGGTTTCCCAGATCTCGCAGGTCACCGCCGGTCGATACCCTGACTGCAGTAAATCCGGCAGGCCGTCACCGTTTAACTCGACGATGCGCAGACCGCTGTCCCGGTCATCCCGGGTAAACGCAGTCGGTAACGGCGGATATTGAGTTGGGTCCCAGAGGTTGTTCGAGTCACCGGTGTTGATGTACACCGCCTCCGGGGTTAACTGATCGACCCGCCCGTCAGCGTTGATATCGATCAGGCGCACGCCGGTGTCGATACCCTGGTGGACGACCAGGTTGTGCAGCGGTGCATAACGGTTATCGGCCTGCCAGCCGTGTTCCACGGATGACCACTGGAATGCGATTGGCTGTATGCAGGCGCTGTTATTTACGCAATAATCGATTTGGCTTAAGCGGCTGGGTTGCACGCCGTCTGCCGGAGCGTACGTGAGTGTGTAGGTGCCGACCGGGGTTTGGATGGCGCGCAGGCGCTGGCTGATCCGCCGCTGCGCCCCGCCGATATACGCAAAGCGCTGATCCGGGCGGTTTTCATATTGAAACTGAATGCTATGGTACGGTGTAGCTCCGGTATTCAGGTTACCGGTGTAGTCGATCCGGTCGAGCTGGTATTCGCCTGCACCCGGCTGGGTATAGTGGAAGTCCATGTAATTGCCAAACGTATCTTCCACCCGGTTTAAGGCCCAGACCACCACGCTGTCCAGGCCGGCGGCGCGGATTTGCGCATCGGCCCGCGCGCCGTAATAGAGAATTTCTCCGCTTTTGGTCTCGACCGTGAATGAGCCCGGTGCACTGATTGCATGGGAGTCGGTTGCGGAGGTTTGGAAGAAACCGCTGCCGCTGTGGCCATGCGCGGTAATCCGGCTGAAACTGTTTTGTTCGGTGCGGTATTCCATGCCGGCGGTATGATAATCGCCGCCGGTTTCGGCGATGAGCTTTTGCCCGTCCAGACAATAACGGTCGTTGGCACCGTGCGACAACGCTTGTTGTGCGCCGTCCTGGGCCCGGCTTTGCGGGCAGCGCGTAATGACTGACAGCCCACCCAGTGAGCCGCCCATTCCGGCAATGCCGTTACGGCCCTGGCTGCTGTAATCAAGGCTGAGTTTGGGCGCGACACCGGCGGTGCCCGGCGGTACGGCGATCGGCAGGCGATAGGTGAACGCGCCGGATGCATCGACCTGCGGTTCACCCGTTAGCACGCCGTTGAAGGTCTCGCCCAATGCCGGTCCCGGGTCGGTGAAGATTTCGTTGTGCGCAGTCGGTGCGGCCGGTGCATCCGGTGCCCGCACCACGACGACCGATTCGAGTTGGCCCCACGGGCTGCAGCCGTCGACATTGCAGCCGCGTACCCGGTAATGATAGAGATCGTTCGGTTGGTCGCTGAGCTGAATAAATAACTCATTCGCGGTATACAGTGTGGTGTGGTTGTCTTTCGCCGCGGTCTCTTCGATTTCGTAATGCGTCACTACACCGGTGGAAGTGCCCCAAAGAATCGGGTAGTCGCCGCTGGTGCTCTCGCGCAGGTTGTGTACATCGCCCGGCACGCCTGGAACAGACGGCGGCAGCTCCGGCATTTTGTGTGTCGTGACCGGGCTTAAGTCGCTGCAGACATCGGCGTTACAGGCCGCCAGTGCGAATTCGTAATATTCGCCGTTCTCAAAGCCGTCCAGCGTATAAGCCAATGCGTCGGTCTCATGAATTGCCGACCAGGCATTATCACCGGCCGCGCGCTGATGCAGTTGGTAATGCGCGACGGTGCCGGCCGGCGCAGCCCAGCTGAAACTGAATGCCCGGTCGTCTGTATCGATGTGATCGAGTGCTAACACCGGTGCGTCCGGTGCCGGATACGGCACGGTGACTGATATGGTTTCGGTGGCTTCGCCGCAGACTTCACGCTGTTGTGAGTCGGTATTGCAGGCCCGGACTTTAAAGGTTTGTGTATTGCCGGCCGCACCGGCGGTGGTGTTGTATGTTAACGCAGTCAGATCATCGGCGATCACGGTGTTATCCGCATCGAGCAATTTGTAATGGTGCACCAGGCCGCCGGCTGCCGACCAGGACAGATCGAACGCTGCATTGGCGGTGGTGATGTGCTGTCCATTGACCCATTGCGTGCCCTGCAGCTGGATTGCCCCGGGTGGGTCCGGCGGGCAGTTTGGCGTGGTCACTGCCGCACTGGCCGGGCTCCACGCGCTGTATTCGGTGATGTTGTTCAGGCTGTAATACGCACGCACTTTATAGGTATGCGCGGTATCCGGATCACGCCCGCTCAAGGTTTGTGTTGTGCTGCTGTGATGACCCGCGGATTGATAACTGCCGCCGGCAATGGACTCATGCACTTCATAACCGCTGACGGCGCCGCCTGAAGCATTCCAGTTTACGTTCAGTGATGAGCAGCTCAATGTATCGGCGGTTGGTGTGCCCGGCGCTGCCGGAGGTTTGACTACCCAGGTTGTAGTGCTGGCTTCCGGGCATAGCGTATGGTAGGTGGTATTGATCGCTTGGCCGCCGTAGCTGATATATTTGCGGTAGGTGTAACAGCGCTTGAGTTTATAGGTATATGCGCCGTTATTACGACCACCAACCCAGTGTGCGCTACCAACTCCGCTGTACAATGGGCCGGCGTTGTTTTCAAACAACTGTGCCGGGCCGATGCTGTGAATTTTGCACTGATAGCCCGGTGAGCAGGCGATTGATTGCCCGACTGAACCGACATGCCCATTCCAGCTGACCGTGTAGCCGCCGTCGGCATCCTGTGCCGGCGCTGAGACTGAGATGGCTGCGACTGGTTGTGAAATTAAGTAGAATAGAATACTGAAAATACCGAACAACATATGTTGTTGGTTTGGAAGTCGTCTGGATAAGAAAAATAATATTTTATTCGGCTTGTTGCGGCCGACACACTTACCCTCATACCCTTGAAACACCTTAGTTCCCTCAAACCCAAACGCGAAGTGTTCGCGTATATTTATTATAAGCCCATACAACCAAAAGTTTATACGCGGCACGTTATCGCATATCTTCAGCATACGCAAGGGTCCGTACACGCCAAAATGCAGCCGATGTTTTTGACCCCCTCCGGAACATTTGGTGTTGTGATCAGGTAATTTAGAGACTTATGTTGCAGAGTCAATATTTCACTTAAAGGCAGGGATGGATTGTCCGGTGTTTTTGGGGGTACGTAATTGTACTAGCTTTGCTGAAGCGGTGGCGTCTGTGCCGGGTAAACCATGAAACAAAGTGGATTTTTGAGTGCTGTGGGGCGGATGCATTCGGTTTTTATGACCATGTTATAG
The DNA here is from genome assembly GCA_028284675.1 of Gammaproteobacteria bacterium. Classification (GTDB taxonomy): domain Bacteria; phylum Pseudomonadota; class Gammaproteobacteria; order HTCC5015; family HTCC5015; genus JANQRI01. The sequence continues at coordinate 7,808 of JANQRI010000025.1, forward strand.
TACGCGCATGCGAATCCAGTATCTCTCTGATATCCATCTAGAATTCGGGCGCTTTAATTTTTCTGATTCCAATGCGGATGTCATTGTCGCCGCAGGCGATATTGATCAGCAAACCGAAGGTGTCGAATGGCTGAAAAGCCTGGATAAACCGGTGGTGTATGTTGCCGGCAATCATGAAATATGGGGTGGTGATCTGCAGCAGGGCATAGACGATTTGCGTGACAGCTGTGCGCACAGCAATGTCTATTTTCTTGAGAATAATCAACTGACTATGGGCGATGTGACGTTTTTCGGCTGCACCCTCTGGGTGGATTTTGATAACCGTGATCCGGAAGTGTCGGACTATGCGAGATCGCAGATGAATGATTTTGCGTATATTTCGCATGATGATCGTGAACTGCTGCCTGAGGATATTATTGCGCGCAACGAGGAGTCTCTGCGCTGGCTGAAGAAAGCCTTAGGCAGAAAAACCACAAAAAAGCAGGTGGTTGTCAGTCATCATGCACCGAGTTTGCGGAGCTGGGGGTTTCATCCTGAAGATATGATGCGTTTTGCTTATTGCAATCAGCTGGATGATATAATCCGCAGCAGTAATATTAGCCTCTGGATACACGGGCATGTACACTGTCGTTCCGATTACCGAATCCGGAATACGCGTGTGGTCTGCAATCCCCGGGGCTATTATAAAAATTACCTGGTTGAAGACTTTGACCCTAAAAAAATAGTAGAAATCTGATGGCTAGAAAGTTATATCGTGTGCGCTTTGTGAATGAAGACAAGATCTACGAAATTTATGCAAAGCATGTTTATCAGGGCAATATGTATGGTTTTGTGGTTGTTGAGGATGTTGTGTTCAATGAGTCCGGTTCGGTTGTGGTTGATCCCAGTGAGGAGCGGCTGAAAACTGAATTCGAAGGCGTGCGCCAGAGTTATATTCCGATGCATGCGATCATGCGCATCGATCAGGTGGAAAAGCAGGGCACCGCGAAAATTTCCGGCGCGGAAGGCAAGGTTGCCAATTTTCCATCTTCGATTTACACCCCAAAAGGCAGCGAAAGCAATGATTAGGAGCGGTGCACCGGTATTTTCAGCGTAAGGCCGGGAATAATTGGTACACTTTCTGCACGTAAACTCAATCTAAAGTATGCGATTAACTGTAACCTGCATCCGCCAGGCTGATGGGTTGCTTCTTAACTTTAAGTGATTGATTTAATGAATAAAAAACATTGCACCATTGTGATTTTCGGCGGCAACGGTGATTTGGCCACACGCATGTTGTTGCCGTCTTTATACCATTTATATACGGATGGATATTTGCCTGACTGTGTCAGTATTGTCGGGGCCGCACGTCAGCAGCTCGATCCTGGTGCCTATATTGATTTGGTGCACACTAAATTAAAGCACTATATTCATGATGAGCACTTTGATGAGGATCAATGGAAAAGCTTTGCCGGCCGTTTGCGTTACTGCAAAGTGGATGCAAATGAGCCGGAAGATTTTAAGGCTTTTGCGGCGTTTTTGTCATTATCGGAAAATGATGAGCTGGTTTGCTATTTATCGACTTCACAAAAGCTGTACGGTGCGATTTGCCGCAACCTGAAGCAGGCCGGGCTGGTGACCGCCGATACCCGGGTGGTGATGGAAAAACCGATCGGGCAGAGCCTGGAGTCTTCGAAAATAATTAATGATAATGTCGCGGAGATTTTTCCCGAGCAAAATATCTTCCGGATCGATCATTACCTCGGTAAAGAAACCGTGCAGAATATTCTGGCAATGCGTTTTGCCAATTCGCTGTTTGAACCGCTTTGGAACACCGCGGATATCGATCATGTGCAGATCACCACTTCCGAAACGGTTGGGGTTGAAGGGCGCTGGTCTTATTACAATGATTCAGGCGCGTTGCGCGATATGGTGCAGAACCATATGCTGCAGTTATTGGCGCTGATCGCGATGGAGCCGCCAAGCGATTTTGATCCGGACGCGGTGCGTAATGAAAAAGTAAAAGTATTACGTTCTTTACGACCGATTATCGATAAGGATGTGCAAGGGCATACCGTGCGTGGTCAATATACTTCCGGTTCGGTGGACGGCAAAATTGTACCCGGTTACTGCGAGGAGCAGGGTGGTGTTGCCGAAAGCACGACTGAGACCTTTGTGGCAATTCGGACAAACATCGATAACTGGCGCTGGGCGGGTGTGCCGTTCTATCTGCGTACCGGTAAGCGCCTGCCGTATCGTTATTCCGAAGTCTATATTCAGTTTCGTCATGTCCCGCATTCAATTTTCAGCAAGCTCGGTGGTTCGGAGCTGCAGCCGAATAAATTAATTATTCGTTTGCAGCCTGAGGAAAGTATCAAGCTGTTGTTGATGAACAAAGTGCCGGGGCTGAATCAGAAAGGCATAAAGCTCAAAGAGGTGCCGTTGAATTTGAGTTTAACCGAAGCGTTTAAAAAGCCCCGTCGGCGTATGGCTTATGAGCGGTTGTTTCTGGATATTATCGGCAATAATACAACCCTGTTCGTGCGGCGCGATGAAATTGAGGCGGCCTGGAGCTGGACCGACGGTATTATCGACGGTTGGCAAAATTATATGGAGGTTCCAAAGTCATATCAGGCTGGTACCTGGGGACCTTCGGCATCGTTTGCGCTGACCGAGCGGCACGGGCATACCTGGCATGAATAATCATCTAGGGCCTGTTCACACTAATTGCATTCATCTGTTGGGCCTGAAAAAGCGCCAGTCACCAACAGTAGGCGCTTTAAGCGAGGCGCGAGGAGAGAAGTTTGGTTATTCCAAATGAGCGATGCGCAACGCCGAGTGGCGTTTTTTCAGGCCTAACCCGAAGGGCCGGGACCGTTTTTGCGCCCGGCGGCGTTATCATTCGCTTATGTGGAATAACCACATCACGCTTATTCTGCCTTGCCGGACACAAAAACGGCCTCCGGCAGGTGCATGCAATTAGTGTGAACAGGCCCTATGCAACAGGTGTTTAGCAATGGCTGAATTGTTAAAGTTTACAGACAAACAGGCAATGGCTGCGGAGCTGGCCGGGGTGATTGCATCGGATTTGCGCGACTCACTGAACACCCGCGGTGCCGCAAGTCTGGTAGTCTCCGGCGGGAGTACACCGAAACTTTTGTTTCAGCAATTGTCCGGGCAGGCTTTGCGTTGGGAGAATGTCGTTGTCACACTCGCCGATGAGCGCTGGGTGGATGCGGGCTCTGCCGACAGTAATGAATACCTGGTTCGCAATACCTTATTAATTGATGCGGCGGCTGATGCAAAATTTATTCCGCTGAAAACCGCCGATGCGTCGCCGGAGGATGCGCTGGCCGGTCTCGAAACCGCATTGGCTGTATTGCCAACACCGCTGGATACGGTGCTGCTGGGTATGGGCGATGACGGCCATACTGCGTCATTGTTTCCGCATGCATCTGCATTAAGCGACGCTTTGGATATGAACAGCGGACGACAGTGCATGGCATTAACACCGAAACAATTGCCGGCGCATGCACCTTATCCTCGAATCACATTAACACTACCAAAGTTGTTGGATAGTCGGCGAATAATATTACTGTTATCCGGCGATGCCAAGCTGGATGTCTATCAGCAGGCGCTGGATGGAACTGATACCAATGAAATGCCGGTGCGTGCGGTATTGCACCAGACACAAACACCGGTAGTCACTTACTGGGCGCCGTAAGGCGGAGGCAGAATGATGCAAAAGCAAGTATTGGAAGTTACCGAAAGAATACAGGCACGCAGCCGTGACACGCGCAAAGCTTATCTGGAGAAGATACAGCACTGGGGTAAAGACAGTCCGCTGCGCGGCAGTTTGTCCTGCGGGAATCTGGCGCATGGCTTCGCGGCTGCGCCGCGCGAAGACAAGATTGCGATCCGTGCGGTGAAGAAAGCCAATATCGGCATTGTTTCGGCATATAATGAAATGCTGTCGGCGCATCAGCCGCTGGGCGATTACCCGCGTATTATAAAAGAAGCGGTGCGTGAAATTGGTTGCACCGCACAGTTTGCCGGTGGCGTACCGGCCATGTGTGATGGCGTTACCCAGGGGCAACCGGGTATGGAGCTGAGTTTGTTCAGCCGTGATGTGATTGCAATGGCAACCGCCGTTGCGTTATCTCACAATATGTTTGATGGTGCGCTATGCCTGGGTGTCTGCGATAAAATTGTACCGGGCCTGATGATGGGGGCGCTTAGTTTCGGTCATTTGCCGGTGATATTCGTACCGGCCGGGCCGATGACTTCCGGTTTGCCGAATAATGAAAAGGCGCGAATACGTAATGAGTTTGCCCAGGGCAAGATCGGGCGCGACGAATTATTAAAAGCTGAGTCTGAATCGTATCACGGTGTGGGCACCTGCACATTCTATGGCACTGCGAACAGCAATCAGATGTTAATGGAAGTGATGGGAATGCATATGCCCGGCACCGCGTTTGTGAATCCGGGCACCATAATCCGTGATGCGCTGACACGCGCGGCGGCAAAACGTGTCGCGGAAATTACCGCGCTCGGCGATCAATATACCCCGATCGCAGAGATTATCGATGAACGTGCGATTGTTAACGGCATCGTCGGTCTGCTTGCAACCGGCGGTTCCACCAATCATGCGATTCATATCGTTGCAATTGCAAAAGCGGCAGGGGTTGATGTTAACTGGGATGATTTTGCCGATCTTTCCTCGGTTGTGCCGCTGTTGACCCGGATGTATCCGAACGGACAGGCTGATGTGAATCATTTTCATGCCGCCGGGGGTATGGCGTTTTTGGTTGGCGAGCTTTTGGATGCCGGTCTGTTACATGCGGATATCAATACTGTTGTGGGTAAAGGTATGCAGCAATATCGGCAGGAACCGTTTCTGGATGGCGACACACTGGCGTGGCGCGACGGCAGCGCCAAATCCCTGGATACCGATATTCTTAGACCGGTCAGTGATCCGTTTAGCACTGAAGGGGGGCTGCGGGTAATGCACGGTAATATCGGCCGGGCGGTGGTCAAAACATCAGCGGTTAAGCCGGAACATCAGGTGGTTGAAGCACCTGCGGTTGTGTTTGACAGTCAAAGTGAGCTGCAGGCCGCATTTAAAAACGGTCAACTTGAAAAAGACTGTATTGCGGTTGTGCGGTTTCAGGGTCCGAAAGCCAACGGCATGCCGGAGCTGCATAAATTGACGCCGCATTTAAGTGTGCAGCAGGATAAAGGGTTTAAAGTCGGCCTCGTTACCGACGGGCGGATGTCGGGCGCATCCGGTAAAGTGCCAGCCGCAATTCATATCACACCGGAAGCGGTGAATGGCGGTATGCTCGCCAGGCTGAAAGACGGTGATATTATTCGTTTGGATGCGCAACAGGGTATTCTTGAGGTTAAAGTCAGCGACGAAGAATTGGCTGCGCGTACGCCGGTAAATCCGGATCTAAGTGCGAACGAATTGGGTATGGGGCGTGAGCTGTTTGGGCATATGCGCCGCAATACCAGTGACCCCGAGTCGGGTGCGAGTGTGTTCTTTGATTAAAACGGTATGAGTTTGTCAGACGGTAAAACAGTGTATGGTTTGGTCGCCGATATTGGCGGCACTAATGCGCGCTTTGCATTGGTTGAGTTAACGTCTGATGCAAAAATTACGCTGTTATCGTTACAGAAAATGCGCTGTGCGGATTATCCGACTCTGGCGGCCGCGGTGCGCGAGTATTATCAGCAAGCTGATATTCCGGCCGCACAGGTGCAAGGTGCAACTATTGCGGTTGCCGGTCCGGTCGAAGGTGACTGGTTTGAAATGACCAATAATCCCTGGGCTTTTTCAATACAGGCGATCAAGGCCGAACTGGGATTGCAGCGGTTGGCATTAATAAATGATTATGCAGCGCAAGCCTGGGCAGTGACCTGTATGACTGAACAGGATTATGTGGCTATCGGTACAGCCACGGTCGATACAGAGACGGCAGCAACCGCGTCTGTCGGAGTGTTGGGGCCGGGTACCGGTCTGGGGATTGGCGGTTTTGTTCGGCAGGATAAAACATTTATCGCACTGCAGACTGAAGGCGGCCATGCGAATTTTGCGCCGACCAATGAAATTGAAATGGAAATACTGAAAGTGTTGATGCATAAATACGGGCGTGTATCCAATGAGCGCTTACTGTCGGGACAGGGACTGGTCGATTTATATCATGCGCTCGCGCAAATCGAATCGCAGCCGGCCACAGAGCTGGAGGCGGCCGAGATCAGTGCGGCCGCGGTTGCAGGCAAGGATATGTTATGTGTAAACACCTTAAACCAGTTTTGTGCAACGCTCGGTAGCGTCGCCGGTGATCTGGCTTTATTGTTGGGTGCGAAAGCCGGGGTTTATATCGCCGGCGGTATTGTGCCGCGGTTTGTGGAGTTTTTTAAACAAAGCCCTTTTCGAAAACGCTTTGAAGCGAAAGGACGGTTTAGTGCTTATAATGCCGCGATACCGACCCGCCTGATTATTGCCGAACAACCCGGATTATTAGGTGCCGCCGCGCACCAACGTGCAAACTGTTTACCTGATTAATATTAAAGAGAAAAAACATGGCTGAGTATACGGTTCAACAGGTTATGCAGGCATCGCTGGTGGTGCCGGTGCTGGTTATCGATAACGCGGAGGATGCGGTGCCGTTGGCAAATGCGCTGGTGGCAGGTGGTATTAAAGTGTTGGAAATCACCTTGCGAACTCCGGCTGCGTTGCCTGCGGTGGAAGCTATTGCCGGCCAGGTCAGTGATGCGATTGTCGGTGTGGGCACGGTAAGTTCAGCGGCTCAGTTGCAGGATTCGATTGACTCCGGTGCACAATTTGCGATCAGTCCGGGTGTGACACCGCAGTTGCTGGAGGCGGCCGGCAGCAGTCGTATTCCGTTTCTGCCGGGGATTGCAACCGTTTCAGAATTGATGCTGGGTATCGAGGCGGGGCTTAAACATTTTAAATTTTTTCCGGCGACCGCGGCCGGCGGCGTGCCGGTTTTGAAAGCATTTGCGGGGCCGTTTCCGGATGTGGTGTTTTGTCCGACCGGCGGCATCGGCGAAAATAATTTTCTGGAGTTTTTATCGTTGCCTAATGTGTTATGCGTCGGCGGTTCGTGGGTTGCACCGGCCGGTTTGATTCGGGCAAAAGACTGGCCGGCGATTACCCAGCTGGCGCGTAAAGCGGCGGACTCGGCGAATCAGTTGCTGAGTGTTCAATAAACGGGCGGGAGCGAAGCGATTATGTCGACACTGTTAAGTGCAAACGATATCGAGCAACTGGTTGAAGCCAGGCACTATGCGCCCCGTTCCTTGTTGGGCTTTCATGAGATTGAAAATGAACACGGCCTTAAGGAATGGGTGATCCGGGTATTTGAACCTGAAGCAAAGGCTGTTTCAATGTTTTGGGCGGATCAGTCCGAGCAGGACGCGGTGCCGTTGAGCCGTATTCATGACGGCGGTTTATTTGAACTTTTTTTACAGCATCGTGATGAGTTGCAGCCGTATAAGCTGGTTGTTGAGTACAAAGACGGCAATCGTGAAATTAAATATGACCCGTATTATTTTTCACCACAGCTCAGTGATTATGATCTTTATCTGTTCGGTCAGGGAAATCATCACCGGATATATTCCAAGCTCGGTGCGCATATCACTTCACTGGATGATGTGGAAGGCACGCACTTTGCGGTATGGGCGCCGAACGCGGAACGGGTCAGTGTAGTCGGCGATTTTAATTACTGGGACGGACGCAAACACGCGATGCAGGTGCGCGGCGGATCAGGGGTCTGGGAGTTGTTTGTACCGAGTGTGGGTGAAGGCACGCTGTATAAATACGAAATTCGTTCCAAAAACGGTGACATGCATATGAAGTCGGACCCTTATGGGTTTGCGATGCAACTGCGACCGGAGACCGCATCAATTGTTGCTCAGATTGACGGCTATAAGTGGCGGGATAACGACTGGATGCAGCGTCGCGCCGAACAAAATATTTTTGAACAGCCGGTCAATATCTATGAAGTGCATATGGGCTCATGGAAACGGGTGCCTGAACAGGACAATCGTTTTTTAAGTTATCTGGAAATGGCGGATGAGCTGATTCCGTATGTAAAGGAGATGGGCTATACGCATATCGAGTTAATGGGCGTCGCTGAATACCCTTATGATGCATCATGGGGTTACCAGGTGGCCGGACATTTTGCGCCGACGTCACGCTATGGTAATCCGAAAGAGCTAATGTATTTTATTGATCGCTGTCATCAGGCCGATATCGGCGTGATTATGGACTGGGTGCCCGCGCATTTTCCGCGGGATGCGCACGGCCTGGCGCATTTTGACGGCAGTGCACTGTATGAGCATGAAGATCCGCGGCTCGGCGAACATAAGGACTGGGGAACAAAAATATTTAATTACGGCCGCAATGAAGTTAAAAACTTTTTGGTTGCAAATGCGCTGTATTGGCTGGAGTACTATCACCTGGACGGCATCCGGGTTGATGCGGTTGCATCAATGTTATATCTGGACTACAGCCGCGAGGAAGGCGAGTGGGTGCCGAATAAATTCGGCGGCCGTGAAAATCTGGAAGCCATTGATTTTATAAAAGCGTTTAATGAAGCGATTTTTCAATATCATCCGGGCATTCTGTCGGTGGCTGAAGAGTCCACCGCGTTTCCCGGAGTCAGTCACCCGACCTATGCCGGCGGGCTGGGCTTTAATATGAAATGGAATATGGGCTGGATGAACGACAGTCTGCGCTATATAGAACTGGACCCGGTGTACCGGCGTTACAACAGCCACTTGCTGACGTTCTCGATGATATACGCATATACTGAGAAATATATTCTGCCGATATCCCACGATGAAGTGGTGCACGGCAAGCGCGCATTGTTGTCGAAGATGCCGGGTGATGACTGGCAGAAACGGGCCAACTACCGGTTGTATTTAAGTTTTATGATGGCGCACCCGGGTAAAAAGCTTTTGTTTATGGGCAGTGAGTTCGGTCAATGGGAAGAGTGGAAAGAAGACCAAAGCCTGAACTGGCAGCACCTGGAGTTTGATTTTCATCATCAGTTGCAACATTTTTGCCGGACCTTAAACCATTTTTATCTCGATAACCCGCAGATGTATCGTAACGATAATAACCCTAATGGTTTCGAGTGGATCGACCTGCATGACCATGATAACTGTGTTTATTCGTTTCTGCGTCGCGGATTGCCGGATGACCCCGAGCCGCCGATTGTTTTTGCGTTCAATTTAACTCCGGTGCCGCGGGACAACTATGCGGTCGGGGTGCCGGATGCCGGCCGCTACCGAAAAGTTCTGGATAGCGATGCCGAGGCTTTTGGTGGTTCTGCGCATAACGGTCAGCAGGAAGTACATAGTGAGAATGTCTGGTGGCATAACCGGGAGCACCGGCTTTTACTGAATCTACCGCCATTGGCAATGGTCGCATTTACCCTCGAACAAGATTAAAAGCGCATGGCCGATAGAGCATTAACACCCGGAATTTTTTATGGTAGCGATGAATGGTTAAACCCAGCGTAACACTTCCGATCGCCGATAAACTGGATCATTATTTCCGGCAGATTGACCGCATTATATTGTCACGTCAGCATCCGTTGACGGGATTGATGCCGGCCAGCACTGCGGTGAATTCTCATGGGGACTATACCGACGCCTGGGTGCGGGATAATGTGTATGCAATCCAGTCGGTATGGGGTCTGGCCATTGCTTATCGTAAAGCCGGCTGTGATAACGGTCGTGCGTATTTGCTGGAGCAGTCGGTTGTTAAATTAATGCGCGGTTTGCTGGTTGCGATGATGCGGCAGGCGGATAAAGTCGAACGTTTTAAACGTTCCCGCAACCCCGAAGATGCGTTGCATGCAAAGTATGATATTCATACCGGCGATACAGTGGTTGCAGACCATGAATGGGGTCATCTGCAGCTGGATGCAACCGGTATATTTATGTTGATGCTTGCGCAAATGACGAAGTCCGGACTGCGCATTGTATTCAGTGTGGACGAAGTCAATTTTGTACAGAATCTTGTTTATTATCTGGGGCGTGCGTACCGCACAGCCGATTTTGGTATCTGGGAACGCGGCAATAAAATTAATGACGGTCGTGCCGAAATCAACGCCAGCTCATTGGGCATTGTGCAGGCCGCACTGGATGCGATGCGCGGGCTGAACCTGTTTTGCGATGATTTCTATCAGCAGGCTGTTGTGCATGTGATTATCGATGAAATCGCACAGACACAGGTGATGCTGGAATCACTATTGCCCCGGGAATCCATTTCTAAAGAAACTGATGCGGCATTACTCGCGGTGATCGGTTATCCGGCGTTTGCGGTTGAAGATGAGGCACTGGTTGCAGAAACCCGTAAACATATTTTGGAGAAACTCAGTGGTCAATACGGTTGTAAACGGTTTTTGCTGGATGGGCACCAAACAGTGCTTGAAGATAAAAACCGCCTGTATTATGAATACAATGAACTGAGAAAATTTGAGCATATTGAATCGGAATGGCCGCTGTTTTTTACATATTTGTTTATCGATGCGATTTGCCGCGAAGATTATGTTGAAGCAAGCTCTTACCACGATAAACTGCAGTCATTGCTGGTAGAAAAAGATGGTTTACTGCTGTTGCCCGAACTGTACTATGTTCCGGCCGATGAGGTTGAAGCAGAAAAGCAGGAGCCGGGCAGTCAGAAGCGCCTGCCGAACGATAATGTGCCGCTGATTTGGGCGCAAAGCCTGTATTATCTGGGTTGTTTGCTTGACGATAACCTGATTTCGATCGAGGACATTGACCCGTTGCGCCGGCATGCGCGGGTGGGGCGCAAGCGGCGGGTTGAAGTGCAAATTGCGTTGCTTGCTGAAGACAAGTCCGCGAAGAAAAAACTTTCGGATATAGGTTGCCCCAGTGAAACAGTAGATCAGATTAAAGATCTTACCGTTAAAGAAGCACGCGAACTCTCAAGAGTGTTCAGTTATATCGGGCGTAATGAAAAGTTACAGTTGAGCGGCCGGCCGATACGGCGGATGCGTATAAAAATGACCTCTCAGGTTTATCGTATTCGTAACCAGTTGGTGGCGTTCCTGCCGCATTTTCAGAACCAGACCGCATTTTATGTCAATCTCGATAACCATATGCTGGTCGAGATACTCAGCGCGGAGTTGAATTATCTGGTGCACTATTGGGATCAGCCGGGCAAGCCGCTGATTATTTTAATGGTGAATGACACCATGCTGCAGGCCGGAGACAGCCAGGCATTTTTGGATTTTCTAAAAAGTGCCGGGCAGGGCAAATTTAAATCCGTCAGTTTGAAACTCGGTGCACTGAGTACGTTAATTCATAATGCCGGCTATGAAGCGATCAAGGAAGTTCATGATTACTCATTCGTAGAGCCTGCCGGTGTTATTAAAACTGAAATTGATAATCTGTTGGAGTTTGATCCGGCTGCACTGAAGCCGATAAAGCAGGGCAGTGAAAAACTATTAAGGCCGATAGAGGATTCTGCGGTTTTGGCAGCCAGCCTGTTGAAAACCAAAAATCTATATGAGCAGGTCTATACGCTTGAGATTCTTGCGCAACGCCATGGTTTGGAGTTTATGGTCGAGCTTGAAGAAGGCTCCGAACGGTCCGCCTCGGTTAAGAAGCTGATTGAAGAAGTCTATGATAAAGCGTGTGAACTACGCCGCTGGGGTATTATCCGGGCCGCTGCGGGGTTGCTCGATAAATATTATGATCGCCTGGATGTCGCGGTGCAGGAAATGGTCATTCGCCAAAAACAGGTGATGGTCGGGCGAACACATCAGTCATCATTTACCATCACCGAGATTTTAACCAGTAAGGAAATTCATCAGAAAATTAAAGAATACAATGAGGGTGATGCGCGGGAAGCTCAGCTTAACCAGGAACTTCTATATTGCCTGAGTCTTTTGATAAAGAAAAAACCGGAACTATTTGAACGTATTATCACCGTCAGGATCGGTCATTTGCTGGTGCTATGCGTTAGTGAATATGCAAATGAGCAGAAGCTCGATGAGGATCAGGCATTTGATGCGTTTGCGGAGCTGAGTCCATATGAAATACAAAAACGTTTAAAAAGTTTGCTAAGTCATTATCAAAAAGCCGATATCGAATATTCGAATCTGCAGGCCCTGCATTATGTAAAACCGGATAGCGATCTGGTTTTTGTAAGTTTTTCGGAAGTTGATGATCCAAATAAACCGGAAGAAGTGGTTGACTGGCTGGAGTGGCGTAAGCAGGCCGGCATTATATTAAGCACGCCGGAGCATTTCTACGGCAAGCTGTGGGACTTGCTGGGCCGTTGCAGCGGCATTGTGATCGGCGACCGCTATAATTTCCGTAATCGTCTGGATACTCAGTATATACACGGCGCGATGACCCGTGACGAACGCAGTTTCGCACTGCTGGTGGATCGTATATTGAACGAGATATACGCGCCTGAGTATCGTTATCTGATGATAGAGGCCATCATGTCGATATCTGTTTTTGTTGAGGCTAATCCCGGGCTGCAGTTTAATGATTTTCTGGTGTTGGATACAATTCTCGAACAAGCCAAACAATTTGAATGGGCGCAACAAAATGAAGTTGGAGCACTTTCCGGGGATCAGCACGCTGCGGCATGGAAAGTGTTTTATCAAAGCCCGCCGCACAAAGTGGCGTTGGCGATTAATATGGCGCTGGAGCATTTATTAAATGACAGGCAGGCGGTATTAAATGTGCCACCGGAGAAAGTCACTGAACAGCAGGGACAACAGATACAAGCGTAATCGCATCGTGTCGTGATGCGACTTATAGAATAAAGCCGTTTTCAATCATAATCCAATGTTAAAAAAATCTGAACCGGATGGTCAGGGTATAAAACAAGGTGCGCACTGGGATGGCCAGGGTGTTAACTTTGTATTGTATTCAGAGCATGCAGAGTCAGTGGTGCTTTGTCTGTTTGATGATTCGGGTCATCAGACCGGTGATGCAAAGCTGCAGGCAAGCGGTGACGGCTTTTGGTCTGCATATATTGCCGGTGCACAGCCCGGCCAGCATTACGGATACCGGGTGCACGGACCTTATAAACCGAAAAAGGGGCATCGTTATAATTCCAGCAAGTTGCTGTTGGATCCGTATGCCCGCGCAATTAACGGCAAGCTGCATTGGCAGGATGCTTTATATGCATATGACAAAAAATTCCCTAAGACAATAAATAAGGAAGACAGCGCGCCTTATATGTTGAAAGCAGTTGTGGTTGATCCGGCATTCGACTGGGAAGGTGATATCGCGCCAAAGATTCCGATCCATGAAACCGTGATTTACGAGATGCATGTCAAAGGGTTTACCCGGCAGCATCCGGCGGTACCGGAATCACAGCGCGGCACTTATCTGGGGCTGACCGCACCCGCGGTGCTGGATTATTTAAGCAACCTCGGTGTGACCAGCTTAGAGTTTTTACCTTGCGCAGCCAGTGTGACCGATCAGCGCTTAACGGATCTGGAGCTGACGAATTACTGGGGTTATGACCCGATAGCGTTGTTTGCACCGGATCCGCGTTTTGCGGTTTCCGATGCGGTTAAAGAATTTAAAACGATGGTGAAAGCACTGCATCGCGCCGGATTCGAAGTGATTCTGGATGTGGTGTTCAATCACAGCGGTGAAGGTAATGAGAACGGCCCGCATTTGTGTTTTCGCGGTATCGACAATTCAGTTTACTATCGCCTGAACCCCAAAGACCTTTCACGTAACCACGATACCACCGGTTGCGGTAACAGCCTGAACACGGATCACCCGCAGGTGTTGCAGATGGTGCTGGATTGCCTGCGCTATTGGGCGGTGGACATGCATGTCGATGGGTTTCGTTTTGATCTGGCAACGACTATTGCCCGTGAAGATAATCAATTCAATCCGCAAGGCCGCTTTCTGCAGCAGGTTGCGGCAGACCCGGTATTATCAAAACTTAAACTGATTGCCGAGCCCTGGGACTTGGGTGAAAGCGGTTATCAATTGGGTCAGTATCCGCCGGAGTGGTCTGAGTGGAACGATCGTTTTCGGGACACTGTCAGAGCTTATTGGCGTGGTGATGCATCAATGTTGCCGGAACTGGCACGGCGCTTTACCGGCTCAGAAGATTTTTTTGGTGGTAACGGGCGCGGACCACAGGCATCCGTTAATTTTATTACCGCACATGATGGTTTTACGCTGGCTGATTTGGTGTCTTACCGGCACAAACATAATAAAGCGAACGGTGAGGATAACCGCGACGGGCATAATCATAATTTGAGTCACAATTATGGTGTTGAAGGCCCCAGTGATGATCCTGAAATACGTTCGGTGCGTGCCTGTCAGCAACGCAATATGCTTACGACTCTGCTGTTTTCCCAGGGTGTGCCGATGTTATTGGCCGGCGATGAAATTGGCCGCAGTCAGCAGGGTAACAACAACACGTACTGCCAGGATAATACACTGAACTGGTTGAACTGGGAGCTGGATAAAGACGCGGAATCCCTGCTCGCATTTGTTCGTTTATTGCTTAAGCTCCGCAAGCAGTCGGGTGTATTCAAACAACAGGCATTTTTAAGCGGTAAGCTGAACGCACAATTGGGGTATCGGGATATCGAATGGTTACGGCCTGATGGCATCGCAATGTCCAAAGAAGATTGGCATCAACACTATGCACGCTGTATTACCATATTAATAACTGCGGCTGATACCTCTTCAGATAGTCATGCATTAATTATTTTTAATGCCGGTGAGCAGCCGGTTGAGTGTGTGATACCACCGTCACCCGAAGACGGTGAATGGCAGCTGATATTCGATACTTCGAAGTGGTCTGCAGAAAAGACCGAATCGCAAAACAAATTGGAGAAAGTTTCAAAAACCTACCGGGCCAATGCACGTTCGGCTGTATTTATGCAGGAATCAATCAGTGGAAGAAAGTAATTTACAAAACCTGCCGGAGATGCAGGTAATCAATCAGGATTTATTGCTACGGTTATGCAATCTGCTGGGAATTGAGGGAGAGTTTTACGATTACAAAGGTGAGCATCATATTAGCAGTCCGGCGGTCAGACAAAAACTGATTCACGCACTGGGCTTTGCGGTGTATGGCGATCAGGATGCACAAGCGCTGATCGAAAAACTGGAAAACGAAAACTGGTCAAGGTTGTTGCCGCCGGTGGCTGTATTGCATGAACACTGGGACAAAGCCATTGAGATCAATATCGATGAACAGGATATCAATACAACGATTCAATGGCAGATAAGCAGTGAACAGGGTAAGCGCTTAAGCAAAGTTTTCTTACCGCAAGAGCAGGAGTATCTAAACGAAACCAGAATAAACAATCGCCGTATACTGCGTTATCGCTTACGTTTTTCGGATGATTTGCCTGCGGGCTACCATGTTTTAAAACTGTCCGGCGTTGAAAATGCCGGTTTAAGTGCTGATTGTTCATTGATCGTTGCGCCCCGGCAGTGTTACCAGCCGGAAACATTACAGAAACAACGCCGTTTATGGGGCTTAAGTATCCAGCTTTATGAATTACGATCCGAGCGAAACTGGGGTATCGGCGATTATACTGATCTGCAGACACTGATCGGCCTCGCAGCTGAAAACTCGGCTGATTTCATTGGTTTGAATCCGATGCATGCCCTGACGCCGGCCAATCCGCACAACATCAGCCCTTACAGTCCGTCGAGCCGTTTGTTTTTAAACTATATGTATATCGATATAGAGGCCTGTGAAGATTATCAGGAATGCAAAGATGCGCAGGCTTTGGTTAATGCTGCTAAGTTTCAGGCAGAGCTTGCCGCATCACGGCAACCGGAAAATGTTGATTATGTAAAAGTTGCTGAGTTAAAGCTTAAAGTATTGCGGCAGCTGCATAAGCATTTTAAAAACCGGCATCAAAATGCCAATACCGGCCGGGCGCAGGCATTTAACGAATTTATCGAGCAGGGTGGTGAAACACTAAGAAACCAGGCCGTATTCGACGCGTTGTATGAAAAGCTTTTTAACGAAGACCCGAATTGCGGCACCTGGGCACACTGGCCGGAATATTATCGCCGGCCCGATACCGCCGAAGTGAATCAATATCAACAAACTCATGCGGATGAGGTCGGGTTTTATCAGTATCTGCAATGGTTAAGTGATCAGCAGTTTGCCGCCGCACAACAGGCTGCAAGTAAAGCCGGTATGGGTATTGGCCTGTATCGGGATCTGGCGGTTGGTGTCAACGGCGGCGGCGCGGAAGCCTGGGGCGAGCAGGATATATACAGTTTCAATGCAAGTGCCGGAGCACCACCGGACCCGCTTGCACTGCAGGGTCAGGATTGGGGTTTACCGCCGATGAATCCGCGTGCCTTACGCGAAACCGGTTATGCGGCATTCATTAAACTGATTCGTGCCAACATGCAGCACTGCGGTGCATTGCGTATTGATCACGTAATGGGAATGTTGCGTTTATGGTGGGTGCCCGAAGGCGAGATTGCAACAGAGGGGTCTTATGTTTACTACCCGTTGCATGATTTGCTCGGCATCCTCGCATTGGAAAGTCACCGGCAGCAATGCATGGTGATCGGTGAAGATCTGGGGACCGTACCCGAAGAAATCAGAACCGCATTGCCCGAAGCCAATGTCTATTCCTATAAAGTGGCTTACTTTGAAAAAGAAAACGAACATCGCTTTAAACCGCCGCATCATTATGCACCGCAGGCGATGGCGACCATCACCACGCATGACTTGCCGACATTGACCGGCTGGTGGGAAGGCATCGATTTAAAAATGCGCGATGACATGGCGTTGTTTCCCAATGAAGAAATACGCCGGCAGGAATATCAGGCCCGCGAACAGGATCGTTGGGCCTTACTAAAAGCACTGCAGGAAACCGGCAGCCTGCCGGATAACATTACCGTGGACTTCCAGAACCTGCCGGAAATGACCCCGGCATTGATAGAAGCAGTGCACAAACAACTCGCGCGCAGCAATGCCGCATTAATGGTTGTGCATCCCGAAGATCTGCTGATGATGCGCACGCCGACCAATGTACCCGGCACCACAACCGAACATGCCAATTGGCAGCGCAAGCTTGTCAAAAACACAGACGAAATATTCAGCCCGGCCGTACGGAAAATATTACAGACCATCACCGAACACCGCCGTGGCTGACCCTGCCGGTTGCGACTGCAGGTATATTAAGGTATAAAACCGTCCCGGTTGGCCAAATTGGTCCGGGAAACCGGTAAAGTCTGGGGTAACAGGTTAAGCAAGATTAGGAGAGATGGCAGATTTTTGCTCCTGCAAAATCTGCATTTCCGCCATCCGACCTCCATGAATGGAGGGAGTGCAATAAGATTGTAGGAACAATCTTTGCCATGGCGGTCAGCCGAGTGGTTGCCCGTTCGTTGGGAACGAACGGGAACAGCGTAGCTGAAAGCGAAGCTGGCCCCGAAGGGGCGAGGGCATGGCAGATACATTGCTCCATGCATGATCTGCACTTCCGCCATCCATGGCGGTCGGTAGCCCGAGTAACGCGCACGCCCGCTGGGCAAGGCCCTGCGTAAAAAAGGTTTACACTTTCCAGGATTTTGGGGGTTGAAGGTAAGAGGCTGAGTGTAATACGGAGAGGTGGCCGAGTGGTTGAAGGCGCACGCCTGGAAAGTGTGTATACGTTAATAGCGTATCGAGGGTTCGAATCCCTCTCTCTCCGCCAGTTTTTATGCCGCAATATGACTCTTTATTAACAAAATCAATAAGTTGCGGTTCTTGAAAAATCCGATTTACCTCGATGTGCCGCATTTTATCACTGTAAATTCGACGCCTTTTCGACACCCAATAGTAAGTTATTTTGGGTTTTGGCAGGTATTAGCTTTGTGTGTGGAGAATGGGGCGAGCCCAATACCAAAATTCATTTACTGGCGTGGTGGGTGGAGAGATTGTGTTTTCGTAAACTTGGTTGATTGTTTTTATATTACTTTCTAACCCTTCAAAATCTTGATTAGTGAGTTCAAAATTAAATCGAAATTTATGAGGCTTTCTTGCACCTTGGATCCAGGTTTTTACGATAACGCTATAATTACCTGATTGCCAAGAAAAACCGTTCTTGAAGAATTCACACAACTCAGCAAATTCTTTAGATTTTAACGTTCTGTCAACATAATCGTCTTTTTCAGTGTTTTTAAAATGTTTAAGAGTATTCGCAAGTTTATATCCACACTGTTGTTTATTTAACTGAAAATTATAATCTTGAAATCCGATTAACTTCTCAGATGGGTTGGTAGTACTGATTTGTAATGCTATCGCTGTTTGGTTTTTTGTAAATTCTGCCGTTTCGCCGGTGGTACTCTGAGCCCTGGAGAGGGTTTCATTTAATGTTTTCCAGGTGAGATATGTTTTTTGACCCCGCTCGTGAGTCAGCTCAATGCTAACTTTCACAATTAAAGCATCTTTACGTTGAACGGAATACGCACATTCCAAGTTAAATATTGGGCCATACGTCGTATAACCCACTTCAGGAGCTTGTCCGACAACCAAAAAAAGCTTTGGTTTAACCGCCAGTTTGTAAATCCAAACCACAATGTGGGGAACCCATGCAGCAGCGCCAATTAGCGCAATCCACTCAAAAGGTTGCCATGTAGTCATAAAACTTAATCAACCCCTGTAAATGTTGCAAAACTAAAAATTTTCCTATGATTGGTTTTTTTGCCTGGTAGGAAAATGCTGTGGAATAAACTTAATTTTCGAATTATATGGCGCTTTTTCGGGTATTGCTAGCTAAAAATTTTATATTAATTTCAGGAATTATCTTTTGGCTTTCTAGCTTTCGGTTCTTTTCCGGGCATGGTGAGTTACCTCCGTTTCAAGTACTGTGATTCGGGTTTCGTGTTGATCGACGCGGGTATCTAAGTCATCCACCCGCTTAACCATTCTGAGCGCAAGCCAGATAATCAAACCGTTAGTTAAAAGTAGATCGACTATTTCGAGAGCTTCGGTATTCATGCCAGTGCAATCCCTTCGTTGATGGTGTTATCTGCGTAAAAATTGATAAATGCAAACCCGTTTTCAAACGTACTGATGGCCTTCAGTAGCGGGAATAACTGCCGTTCGGTATCAATCGGCTGATTCGGGTTCACGCCGAGCTGCTTAGAAACAAACTGCACATACGATTCGGTTTCGTTCTCCGATTTCGGCGCATAGGTTTCGATGATTTTCTGAACGGAGTTTAAGCCGCGCTGTTGATAGCTGCGCAGAATGCGCACCATTGCCCGAAAGCCATACTTCGGATGTTTGAATACAACAAACTCCGGGTCGAACTGAATCGCGGCCATGCCTTGCCATTGAATGCCGGTGCTTCGAATATTGCCGGGATTATTGTTACGCAAGCCCCTTGGCAGACCGGCGCGAATAACTCCGGTTGCAATCGCGATAATGAGTATCACAAGCAAAGCGTTTCTCATGTCAGCACGTTTTTTAAAAAGGCGGTAACCCAGCGCCCAATCAGCGCGGTAATCACAGCCGTTATTATGAAGATTAAAACGGTCACACCTGATATCCCATCAACTCAATAAAAATATCCGAAACTGTCGCGTCGAAGACCTCCCAGAAAAAACCAAACGTCTTATTTGCATCCAGCGGTACATACCCGTTGCCTTTGGTGGCAAAGGTCTCACCGGTCACATTCACGTTACGCAACTCACTGATTAACGCTTCACGTATTGCATAGCTTTGCTGTCCCGTAGGGAATGCCGCCATGTTCATGGTTGCCACCGGATTAACGCCGTCGTAATCGACTTCCATATAACCGGATAGATACAGTACCGACACACCTGCGGGGAGGTTGTCCAACTCCGCCCATTCAATAGACGCACCGGAACCGGTAGGACCGATTGAACCAATCGTGCTATTTGGAATCGGCGTCACATCCAACTGCAGCGCCGGACCCGACACAAACAAACCGCTGGGGCTGGATTTCAACCGTAACCATGCCGAGTTATGTGTACCCATAATTAAACCCTCTCGATTTCAGCCACATGCACTTGATCGCCGTTGGTGCCGGTCAGCGTCAGTGCTTGGTTAATGGATAAACGAACCTTCTCACCGGCCGCGAGCGATTCGCCTTGTCCGCTAGTACCGCCTAGCCAGATAGTCGCCGTATTCGCCGTGTCTGCTGTTAACAGCAGTTCTTCCCGATTTGTATTGGCTGCAATGCTGGCAGTACCGGCTGTGATGGTTTGTGAGGTTAAATCGTTATACTGTCGATCCGGTAAAGCAACGTTTACCGTATTGGCGGTGCTATCAATACCGATGACCTGGCTGGCCGCGATGCTGATTGCATTCTGAATCGTCGCGTCAACATCGTTAGCCGTTGCATCAATACCGATCAACTGACCGGTTGCAACCGTAATCGCATTTTGAATAATGGATTGCACAATATTCTGTGCCGGATCGATACCGACCCGTTCGCCCGGCGCAATCGTAATCAGTGCGTTAGCAAGATCGGCGGCGGTGCGTTTATCAACCAGTAAATCCGAAGTATGGATTTCAAACTCATTCACACCGCCGGATAGATTGCGAATCTTGATTGAACGATCATTCGGGCTGATAGCGTTTAAATGCACGCGGTCGTTAATATCCACCTCAATCGGCGTACTGCCACCAATGACCAGCTCCACCGGCCCGGCCGTGCGGGTCACAACCAGATACTGACCCTCGACCTGTTCCTTGCGTTCCTCGTCAGGCTGTAAAGTCCAAGACCGTTTCATGCTCGACGCCTCCTAAGAAACATCAACAGCACCACCACGGCAACCACCGCCGAGCCGATGAGAATAAACTGCTTAGTCTGCTGGGACGTGTTGACTTTAAACGCATCGGATAGCTCTTTGATTTTCGCAAACGCATTCGTTTGTGCATTACCGGCCACCGTTAACGCCGTTTGACTCAGCTCTTGCGCTTCATTAATCGCAAACTTGCCGAGTTCATTGGTTTCCTGCAATGCGTCCAGACCGAAGTCGAAAGCTTTACCACCAAAGTCAAACGCTTCATCAACCGTATTATCAACCGAGTCCAATGCATCATTACCAAATTCAAATGCGTTTTCGACCGCTTCATGATCGGTATTGATTAGTGTAGTCCGGTTACCAAAGCCCTCAACATTAACCACGCCGCCCTCGGTGCCGTTAATCTGAACATTACTGTTATCCACATTGCTGGTGGTGTTACTTCGGCTGCTGCTGCGTGAACGTCCGCCCATAGTTAGCCCTCCTACCCGATTAGAGGTTTGTAATACACCGTTTCGAGCTTCTCGAAGCCGAACGGTTTTAATAAGCGATTTAAACCCTTACGCTGTGTGTGATAGCGAATACCGGCAAAGTCCTGTTGCTGTGCTGCTTTCACAATATGCTGACCGACCTCAACGAGCCCTTTGCCCTGATAGCAGCAAATCACCAGAACCGGCGCTTGATTCAAACGCGGTTCACTGCGGGTAATCATCCAGCTATCAAACTTCGGCAAATACCAAAGCTGACACATACCGTTTTCAATCTGGATGCATAAATCATCACGGTCGTCACCCATCACTTGGTTAAGCCCCGCGTCCGCTTCCGGTGTCCAATGTGTTAAGCGTTTTACTTTCATTTTGAAAACCGGATAACCGCCAGCAACACAATCAATAACCCGGCCACACTCAGCAGGATCATTGCCGGGCTTAGTTTTCCAGCACGCCCGATTCCCGCATTACCACCAAAGCGCAGACTCGTTGTAGCACCGGATTGCGCCGGGCCTGCCTGCCCACCGCTGATACCACCGCCACCGGTCGTATAAACCTGCCATGCTTATTTCCTCGCTCTACGGGTGAACTCAATCATTAGAAAAATCGCAAACGCAAGCGCCGCGATTTTCAATGCACTGCCGAGTTTGTCGCTGGCTGAAAGCCCACCGAAAAACCCGGCACCCAAACCGGTCAAACCTACAATCGGAATCAGTAGTAACGGCATAGCTCACCTCAATGCAATGACAAGTAACAATACAGCGAGCAACCCGCCGCCACCTAATAGCAACAACAAACCGGTATTGCTACCGAGAAAGTTCAACGGCTGCCCACCGGGCAACTGCGATTGATGCACCGGTTGCGGTACGGTATGCGGGTTCGCAAACTCCGAACGCCCCTCGGAGCGCTCGCCGCCGATTTCGGCGGTTTCTTTCAAGATGCGCACATCAATCGCATCCTGAAGACCGCCTTTCAAAATATCCGCTAGAGACGCCATGCCATAACCCTCGCTTAAGCCGCCTGGATAAACTCGACGGTTTCAAACACCGCCTCGAAATCGCCGACCGCGGTTTTCGTGGTGATAATTTCAAACGTGCTGGCATTGGTCGCCAAAGGATCAGCAATGCCGAAATTGGTTTTCACCGGATCGAAATGGTAAATATCGGTCTGCGGCGATTTACCAAAGCGGCGCAGATTGTAGTTTTGATCTTCCAGCGTTTTATCAAACAGCGTAATACCATTGCGTTTGATTTCGACATTGATGATGGAAGAGTCCTTCATATGCATGCGTCGAATCCGAACCGGGTTAGTCGTTTTGTTCTGGTTAACAAAATTCTTGTAGCGGTTTTCGCCTGCTACGCCCCCATTCAGAACGTCTTTATATAAACGTGGCACGGTCGAGCGCGTACTTTGCGAAATACCGAGGATCGCCTCGGCCCGAATAGCCGCCACCAGACTACCGGAAGTCTGCGCGGCCGTCGGCGCATCGGTTTCGATTTGCAAAACGACATTTTCACCCGGCAAGGTAACCAATGAAGATAAGTTTTGACCTTCCTGCATGGTCATTACAAAATCAGAAAACGGAATAATCCATTTACCGTCTTCGATGTACTCCGACTTGTAATCCTGAATCATGCGCAGATCCAGGCCCGGCAGATCCACCAAAGAATCACCATTCAACGACAGGCTGACCCGGCGGATTTGATCGTTATTCAGATTGGTGCCGTGAATGGTGATTTCTTTGTAGGTAATCCCGGCGGGCAGTTGCAAGTTAAACTTGCCGCTGTAGCCGTTCGCGGATGAGCCGTTAAAGGCATCTAACTCAATTTCAGTATGTCGCATAACAATCTCCAGCAATGGGAAAAGCTCCCCGTAACCTTGTTACATGCACTACCGTAACAGCGGTACAGGAAGCACAGTTGCGGCGCGCTTCACAGCGTGGCCAAATTTAAACAAGTGTTAACCCAACAAATCCTTACCGGTGCGCGTATTATTCGTGGCCCAAACGACCAGGCCGCTGACGACAAAGGATATGCCTAGCGTAATCAACATATTTTTGTGTGCTGCTTTCATCACATTAACCTCATCAAAAAATAAGCAATCTCTCTATTCAGCATGACATCCGTTCCGGTTCGCATGTCAAGCATTATCGATACTGAATATTATTGAGTAACCCCAGGGTGTTACTGGGGGTTAAGCGTTTGCGTTTATTGCCTGCCAGAGCAAATAACACGGGTTTTGCCCCGGCGGTCACCGTCGTCACCCGCTTGCCGTTCTTCCGATATTCGCAGATGCCTTGTGTGACCAAACTCTTAACCGGCGTCCAGACAATAAAACGTAACGGCTCGCGTGGGATTTTATCGATGCTCACGCCGAGCTTACCGGCCACATACTTCACATCGCTTTCGGTGTTGTGCTGGCACACATAGAGATATGTCGCATTGTTCATAATGCTTTTATCAACTTCCTGGCCGCGTTGCACAGTGGCCAATAAAGTCGCACCCAAGCCCAAAGACTGATTCACCAACACACCCCAATACCCGAACGCCTTACCGCAGTTCGTCACCGCCGCCAGTTCCTCGACCACAATCAAGCAGGGCGCTTGTTTGTTCCAGATATGTGCCAAGCGGCAAAAGCTATTGAACTCCTGTTTGGAATAACCGGACGGCACATACGCAAAGCGACCATTACCGGAACAACACCGCAAGGTTTCCAGTAGCTCGGGTAAAGTCCGAATGACCTTAAGCCCGAGCGCGCCGTATTCGCCTTTGCTGTCGAATACCAATACGCGCCGGGCTTTGCCGAGCATCATCTTGATCGGTGTCGATTTACCGGAACGGCTGACGCCGATAAACAAGGCCATCACCCCATCATTGCGCAGTTGCATGATCGGCCTCCGGTTCATTATCGGTTTTATTGCTATCTTCCGGTTTATCTTCTTCCTGTTCTTTGACCGCCTTCGCTTCGCGCACGGCTTTAATCAGCAAAATCGTCATCGTGCCGGCGGCGAGTTCTTCCTTGTATTTGTCCAGCAATGCAAACAAGCCACCGGGAAAGTATTTGATGATTAAGACCGCATAAGCTTCAGCGGTGTTGTCATAGTGACTATCATCGATATCGACTTTGACAATGCCGCTTACGGTAAAGCGCAATGAAGATGCAATCACCATCTTGGCCGCTTCGATTTCGGCCTGCTGTTGGGCTTCATCAATCACCGGTTCGCTTGAGGCATTACCGGTTAACTCTTCCGGTTGATTCACATCCTCGATACCTAATTCCTCGGCGGCCGCAGTAAATTCGCTATCAATGATTTCAGGTGTATTGTCGATTTGATTGGTCATGGGTTTATCTCCGCTTAGTAATAATTGCCGTAGTCATCAAAAAAACCGCCATTCACGGCATCAAGTGGCGGGGTGCTGGGGGTTTCGCTTGCGCGGGCGGGTAACGACTCCGGTTTATCCGGTTCCTCTTCCAGGGGTTGCAGCTTAGTCAGCAGGCGTTCTTTTGCGGGTTTGGATTGGTAGTGGGTAAAGGTATGGCAAGACGAGCACTTAATATAATATTTGCGCCCGTCAGACCATACCGGGTTGGTTTCGCTACATTCGGGGCAGGTAGCATGCCCTATCACATTGGCCATAATGACCTCCTTCTGTGGGAAATGCTCCCCGTACCTTTGTTACATACAGGATCTAACAGCGGTACAGGAAGCACAGGTGCAGTCGCTTCACAGCGATAGAGTTAGCAATTATTTAGGTTTCCTCTTTGTCGTTAAAAAAATTAGAATCGCCAACACAATTGCTCGTACTTTGCGTATAAACTTCTTAACCATCGCTGAGTTCCTTTTTTAAGCTTCATATGGAAATTCAGCAGAGGTAAAAGTGAACAAAACGGGCGTTTTTTGCTGGCGAAACAAAATTTTTTTACTTTTTTTTCATTTCATCCCTCCTTTCTAGTTGATTCGCCATCACCACGAGTAAATCGCTCATCTGTTTTATGAGCGATAATGTGTTTTTGATTTCCGGCATAAACCGGAATTGCACCGGTATAGCCTTGTTAATGCGCGTAGCTTCCTGTTGCAGTGCCCGCGCTTGTGATCTGAGTGATTCAGTCATATTCATTACCTACCATATGTTTAGTGACACAAACCCAAGTAAAACCGGTTGAGAAAACCACTTTGCATAACCATAGAGATACGCTATATTACTCACTGTGTTAGCATTCATTTCTGAAATCATTGATCTCATAGTCAATAGCATCACTTTGGCCGGTTTCCTGTGGGCTGCGTTTACCTTTTTTAAAAAAATTATCAATACAAAAAAACTTGTATTGATTTTTAAAAAAACCTCAAAAATTAACCTTTGGTTGATATCGCAATTAAAAAAAACCTGTGAATTAAACATTTTGTTTACTCGCCTATACAAAAAGCTTGTAGAAATAAACATTTTGTTTACTCGGCTATATAAAAAAACTTGTAATAGTAACTTTTGGTTACAATGCGTTTTAAAAAAACCTATTGAAAGAACAATAGTTCTTGTTTAGGAACTATCATTCTTATTTTTTGGGTTATCTAAGTTCAATACTCACCCAACCGGTGACTGGGTTATACTTCCACCGGTTAAGCAAGGTTTCATTAATACCCAATTCCGCCAGCGTCAGAATGAACGCTTGCTTATGCGTTAAATCCTCGCGTAATTTAAAACGCTTGCGCTTACGAAACGTAATCACACGATCATTCAAAAAATAGCTCGTATGTTTGTTGCCTCTATCCATCCTCGTATCCTGCCTTTCCGGTAAAACCGGTTTTTAATCCGGTGGTCATACTCATTAACATCCGCCGCACCAGCTCCGCATCCAAACCGGTGGTTTGACCGGTTTCAATCCGGTAGAGCAGGGATGCCAAGGTTGTGCCGAAGCGCTCTTGATCGTCCCGCCGCATTACTTCGATTCCTGTTCTAAACACTCGGACGTACGCAAGGCCACATTCACCAAACGGCGTTTACCGATTTTTACCGTCGGTAAATAACCGCGTTCGGCCCAACCATCGACAGTGCGCTTACTCACACCGACCTGTTCGGCATACTTATCCAGGGACATTTCCGGTACTTCAATCGTGACATTTTTGCTCATACCCATACCTCTACTCGAATAAAAAACTTGTAATCCCGCTTTATTCCCCTATAATCAACCCTTAAAGGGGCTGTATTTAGCCCTTAAAAATATAATCCGGTTAGGGGCTAAATACAACCCCTAAAGTGAGGAAATATGACAACAGCCAAAAAACTGGAAAACAGCGATGTCGCTGAAATCGGTGAGAAGTTCAAGCAACTGCGGGCCTTTCTGGATCTGACACGGGAAGACCTGGCCGAAATGACCGGTGTACCACTGGGCACATTGCGGGGTATCGAGAGAGGGCTGCACCTGCCGGGATTCAATGTGATCGATAAAATCGCCAACCACGCGCAGCTTGGTCAGTATGTGCTTTGGTTGCTTCAGGATGAGGCCAGCGAAGAACCGGTGGCGTATCACAGCAGCCAGCTAGACCGGCCGTTATTGGTCAGTGTTTCCGAGGCCGTGGAAGAAGCGCTGAAAAAGAAACGAAAAAAACTGCCAATTGTTCAAAAAGCGGAACTCATCGGGTATTTATACGATCAGATTTGTCAGAATAAGGACAAGCAAAAAACCGTGGATATGGCCAATGTCATCCAATTAGTCGATTTTGCGTTTGGTATGAAAAAGTAGGTAAGGAGGTGCAAGGATGCTTAAGTTCAGTCAGGAAAAACAAAAGGAAATGCAGGCTTTTGTGGACGATATCATGCGCGAAAGCACCCCATCAAGTTCGTTTTGGCAGCAACCGGTTGATATTGTTGTAGCTTCCTTAGTATTAGTAGTGCTTATGGGGTGTTCCTATACCCTGGGTTCAATATCGCATCCAAAAGAAGACCTCAGAGCGGTATTTTTGGTCAATGAGCAGAAATTAATCGAAAATTGGCCGACTCAACAACCGGTTTTGGAACCTTTTGTGTTACCGGATATCGAAGTGATCTACGTCCCCACAGCTTGACTTACGCCCTTATTGGCGTATTCTCAGAATTACGGAGCGTCGAAACTCCACAAGGCGGGCACACCGCAACCGATCTATGCGGTTTTTTTGTGCCTGTGTCTCGCTATGGCGGGAGTCCAGTGAATAAAATACCCGAAAGGGGAATAGCTGGGCAGCGCCTTGTGCTGTTTCGACCTCCCGCCACCCAGTTTCCGCTGGGTGGTCACTTTCGCAACTCGAAATTGCACAAGGAGAAAACTATGCACCCATCTTCATTCTTTCCTAAGCTCAAAGACCCTAAAAAGCCGTATTCGATAGATTTCAGTCAGTTACCGCCCAGTCATAATCCAATGATTGGCGAGGAACCCATTGTCACCTTTATGGACGTACACGGCGCATTAAAACTGACCTCGCACCTGCTGATTTACTGCGAATACGCCAGCCTAAACCTAGGGGCTCCGGAAACACGGGGTTTACTCTGTCTAATAGAATGCACCGCAAAAGCGTTGGAATATGAGCTCGATTACCGGCCCGCCGAAGAACGGGACTTAATCACCGGAACTCAAGGGTTAGGGCAGGAGCTCGACCCCGAACAACGGCGCAGCATGCATGCCTTATTAGAACGACTCCTGGCCGAATTGGGGTACGGGATATACAGCCAAAAAACCGGTTATGGGTCACCGGAAGACAGCGAGCCGGACGAAACCGACGGCACCGATCAAACCGGTTAATATCAAAATTTGATATCAGCCACTATAGGGGCTAAAATTAGCCCCTATAGGTTTTACCGGTGGTTGAGTCTGTATGCCGTACAAGTATCAAAAAATCCGTGAAATCGAGCCCGGTATCTGGCTGCTGGAGGACGGCCAGTATTTGCTCGATATCTCCATGCCCGGCAACAAAGATGAACGAATCCGCAAAAAGCACAAAACCCAATCCGATGCCAAACATCACAAAGCCTGGGCAATCTCCCAAAAAGCTCAGAATCCCGACTGGAAACCGAAAATCCGCAAACAGGATAATCGTCGTCTAAACAAGCTGATTGATGACTGGTATGAGGTTTACGGCAAATTCCTCAAAGACGGCAAGCGCCGTAAAACCAAGCTTCGGCTCATGTCCGAAATCATGGGCAATCCGGTGGCTCGGGCCGTCAATAAAGAAACGTTGGCCGATTACCGAACAGCCCGAGTGAAGCAGAATATCAAACTCAAAACGGTTAATAATGAACATGGATATTTGTGCAGTCTTTTCAATAAGTTAATTGAGCTAGGCAAATGGCAGGGCAATAACCCAATCGCTGGAATCCCGAAATTCAGGCTACCAGAAACCGAGCTGGCGTTTTTGGAGGAATACCAGATTGCCGATCTGTTCGATGCATTGGAGCAGCTCAGTAATCGTGATGTTCTGCTGATTGTGGAGGTTTGCCTCTCCACCGGCGCTAGATGGAGTGAGGCCCAAAAATTGCATAGCCGCCATGTACAAAAAGGCATGGTACATTACGTCGATACCAAGACCAACAAAAACCGCCGGGTGAACATCAGTAAGGAGCTGGAACGAACCCTGAAGCAGCAGGGCAGTGGGCCGTTATTCCGGAAAAATCGTTGCGAAAAAGTCTTTGAACGGGCCTTACAGCTTGCTAGTATTGAACTTCCAGATGGGCAATTAACACATGTACTAAGGCACACCTTCGCTACCCACTATCTAGCAAATGGAGGGGATGTTTTGGAATTAAAGAATATACTCGGGCACACTAGCATAAAAACCACTGAGAAGTATTTACATATTATCCGGTCCATGAATGCTAAAGCTCCGGATTTAAATCCAGTGACTGTGTTAAGAAAAAAACAGCAGGCAACGGTTGCAGTTTAATCGACAAAGCAAAGAAATCTAAAAATCATGAGCGATATAGTATTTATATTAGGAGCTGGTGCTTCAAGAGATTGTGGAGCACCACTAATGAATGATTTCCTAGATACGGCGTCCAAGCTGTTTAGAGCAGGTAAGGTTGCAGACAAAAAAGAGCATTTTGAAAGAGTTTTTAAAGCAATTTCGGCTTTACAAGCAGTACATTCGAAAGCACAGTTAGACCTTAATAACATTGAGTCAATATTTACCGCGTTGGAAATCGCGAATACTCTTGGTAAGTTGCCAGGTTTTAAAGTAGATGAGATACCCCAAACAATTGCTTCTTTGAAAGAAGTGATAGTTGTCACTCTGGAAAAAACTATTCAGTTCCCAATTAGCGGGCCGCGAGGTGAAATACTTTCTCCTGATAGCTATAAATCATTCGCTAGTTTATTGAACTTTTTAAAAAAAGAATCTCGTCCGTCATATAGCGTTTCAGTGATTTCTTTCAATTACGATATTGCGTTGGACTTAGCAATGTATCGGAATGGGTTTGGTCCAGTTTATGGTTTTGTGCCTCATGCTAATTCAGTTAACCCAGTAAAACTTCTGAAATTGCATGGTTCGCTTAATTGGGCTGCTCGCTCTGATAATGGCGCGATCACAGTGCTTACTCTTGAGGAGTATTTTTCCAAATACAGTATTAACAATACATGGGGGGAAATTGAAACGTGTAGTATTCCAATCGGCAGTCAACTAAAAGAATGTTACTCCAAAGTCGGTGTAGAGGTTTATCCAGAACCTGTAATTGTACCACCTGCTTGGAATAAAGCAGATTATCATCAATCACTATCTTCAGTATGGAGTAGTGCCGCAAAAGAATTAGAGGATGCTGAATATATATTCATAATGGGGTATTCATTGCCAGAAACAGATGTATTCTTTAAATTATTGTATGGCCTCGGTACCGTCGGTGAAAAACCGCTGAAAAAGTTGATTGTCTACAATCCTGATTCAAATGTGGGTAGTCGTTTTAAGCAAATAATTGGGCCGGGTGCTCTTGCTAGATATGAGTTTAGGCAAATGAAGTTTAATACTGCTATTAGTAATGTTGAGTTATTTTTCACTGAGACTGGCAATTGATTGAGAGTACTAGGTCGCGTGTTATTTTTGAGCTAGTAGAGTTATCTCGAAAACTGTAAATTATTTTTCATTATGAGGTACTGTTTTGTCTAGTAGCGAAAATGCGAGAAAACGAGATATGTCTCAAGGTTTTTTGAGGCAGCGCAGAAACCTTTTGTTGATCTCGATTTTAGTACCACTTTTTTATTTCAGTGAAGCAAGCATAGAGAAAGTCAACTTCTTCGGAACGATTATCACCTTAAAGAAACAAGAGTTAGTTTATTTTTTAATGTTCATTTTTTATGGTTATTTCTTTTTAAGATACTGGCAGTATTATAGGGAAGAAATTCACACTCAGGATATTGGAAAAGCGCTCAAATCTTCAATGTTTAAGCTCGAAATGTATTTTTTCCGTAAAATTGCATTTGATCGCGCTGAAGTTTTTGGAAGTGAGACGAAAAGTGTTTCTTTTGCGAGCAAAAGAGCTACATTTGTTTTCGGTTATAATACGTCTTTGAATGTTCCAGATGAATACATTTCTATTTTTACTAGAAAAATATTTGCTTTCATTGGTATAGGGCCTAATGATGGCAGGTTTGTTACTGATCAAGAAAAAGAAGAAAGAGAAGGATTCTTTAAAGAAAAGTACGACCAAATTGCTAAGTATTGGGAGAGAGTTGAATCAGCAAATGATAGCATTGGAATGTTTAAAACAAGCATTAAGTATAATATATTCAGAGTATTAATATATAGGGTGGTTGGTATATATCGTTTTATTATTCACCAGTCATATTTCACTGACTATCAATTTCCGTTTGTTCTTGCCCTAATCTCTATACTATCTATAGCCACCGGAGTTATTTGGGAAATGTATTACTAATTTCCAAGCCTTCGACACCTTTTCGACACCCGGCGAATCGATGGCGATTTATTAGCTCTAAGTGATTGATTTTGTTTGTATTGAAAGAGAGTTGGTTTTTTAGAGCGTGGCGTTCGAATCCCTCTCTCTCCGCCAATAAATAAAAGGTCCGTACCGGGAACATGGTTTACGGATAATACCGGAGACATGGTTTACAGTTCCGGGGCAAAAGGGTTGGAGGCCGGTTCAACGCGGCCTTCATC
>JANQRI010000048.1 GCA_028284675.1 Gammaproteobacteria bacterium
CGTCAACGCCGCCGTCAACGTCGTCTTTCCATGGTCCACGTGACCTATCGTGCCTACATTCACGTGCGGCTTCGTTCGCTCAAATTTCTCTTTTGACATACCTATTTTCCTTCCAACTTAGTTGCCAATAAAATTGTCTGGAGCCCATAACCGGACTTGAACCGGTGACCTCTTCCTTACCAAGGAAGTGCTCTACCGACTGAGCTATATGGGCATTCGGAGCACTGAGCACAGAAGTGATTGCACCATCTGAGTTCAAGGCTCTCTTTCCCGGCTTTCAAACTGGAGCGGGTGATGGGAATCGAACCCACACCATCAGCTTGGAAGGCTGAGGTTCTACCATTGAACTACACCCGCGCCCGCCTGCCGAAAATAATAGCATCTGCCGGATTTTCACTCTAAAAGCCCAGCCTGACCAACACATGTCCACCATGATATGGTGGAGGGGGTAGGATTCGAACCTACGAAGGCTGAGCCGTCAGATTTACAGTCTGATCCCGTTGACCGCTTGGGTACCCCTCCGTGTCAAACGAAAAGCGGGGATTGTGCCTCAGAAAAGCCCTCCCAGTCAACAAGCTGATGCGCCACAAACGACTAAAAGCCGAATCGGTTTTGCGCAAGCAATACCTGGCAAAAACACCGTACCCTCTTCCATATACCTTATTATATGTAAACTGATGTCGGAACAGCCTGATAGCTTCTAAAGCCCTGCAAATACTTTGATATTTATAGTATTGGCTTTATCATCTCCCAAAATTATGGGAGCCAGCATGCAGTTCGTTATTATCGTCGCGATGTACAATATGAGCGACCGGATTACTGAAAATATCAAAACACTCCAAAACCAGTCCTATCGGGATTTTCGCTGCCTAATCGGAGACGATCTGTCGACAGACGACAGTGTACAAACTGTGCGTGCTCTGACCGGGAAAGACTCGCGTTTTCAACTTATTGCCCACTCAGAAAAAAAGTTTTCACTCGGTAATATTCATACTCTGATTGAAATAGCCAACCCGAAGGATGATGATATTCTTGTACTTGTCGACGGTGACGATAAGCTTTCAGATGACTATGCGCTGGAAAGGCTGGCAAAAATATACAAACAATATAAATGCTGGATGACCTATGGCAGCTATGCCAGCCCTAACGGGGAGCTGGACCCCGTGTGTGCGCCCTACCCGGACATTATCATTAGAACAAACAAATATAGACAGGCAAGCTGGCGAGCCTCACATCTAAAAACATTCAAATATAAACTCTGGAAACGCATAGAGCTTAATGCGTTTACGATCACTGAAGCTGAATATAAGCAGGCATTGCGCAGAGCCCTGTTTTCTGGTCGTATCCGGTGCTGGTTACACTGGCGCAAATTCAAGCATACCGACTTACTAAACCCTTGTGGCTCTTACATTATACGCTGCAGCGACAAAGCAATAACGCTCCCGATGTTGGAAATGGCAGGCCCCAAGGCACGGTTTATAAACCAGATACTTTATACATACCACACTTATGAAAAACCGCTGAACTACGGTTCAAAACAAACGGATGAAAAATGGTATACACGCTGCATTCGGGATATCGTCAGGCACAAACCCAGATATGACCGCATCAATGAGCTTTAACCGATCGTTGATGTATAAATTTTGCATAATAGGTTTTCTTCTGCTATATTTCTGGCCCTGACTTGTATAATTATCATATAAGTAGTATCCGAAGGATAAGGGGTCATACAGCATGGAGCGCCACCAAATCGTTAATTCCGTCTTCCCGCCGGGATCACTTCTGACACGGTTTTCATTATTATCACATAATCATAATGCCTGCTTCGCCTGACAGGGGAGCTTAGTACGCCCGGGTCTGGCAAACCCAAAATTCGCATAGGCATCCGCTGTTTATGCGTGACGTTGAGCTAAAACCCGCCGCCCGGCGGGATTTTTTTGCCCACCAACAATCTTTATTTAGGCCAATCTGATAAATGCCTTGGATTACACTCGCCTAATTACTTCACACAACAAAAAGTGCTGACGGGCTCCCACTTACCTTATAATAAGCACTCATCAACTCTTTAACACACCCGGTACGGGATCAACTATTGGCGAATGGGCATGCCTGCGGCACAGAAACACGCATTAATCGTAGATGACTCGAAAACCGCACAAGTGCGTCTGCAAAAAATACTTGCGCGTTATGAACTCGCTGTCGACACTGCCAATTCAGCTGAAGAAGCACTTAACTATCTATCCTATTCGCTACCATCCGTCATTTTTATGGACCACCTGATGGAAGGCATGGATGGCTTTGAGGCATTGAAGATTATCAAATCAAACCCGGATACCGCGATGGTACCCATTATTATGTATACCTCCAAAAGTGGAGACTTATATATAGGGCAAGCCAGAGCATTAGGAGCGATTGATGTAGTTTCGAAAGATCATATCGAGCCCTCCAACCTGGACAAAGTACTGGGAGGAATCAATATACTCCCGAAAAATACCGGCAAGAAAACAATAAAATCACCTCAACCTCCGGTAGTAACAAAAAATACTGAACTGGAAAACCTCAGAATCCAAATCACCAAGCTACTCGATATACATATCTCAAGAGTCAGACAGGAATTCATGGAGAGCTCGAAACTCTTGATCCGATATTTTTCAAGAGAACTAAAAGAGCTAAAAGAACAGAAACGAAAAACACCCACAGAAAAAAGCCACCCCGAGCCAACAGTTATTACCACACAAGCGCCGGATACTACTCATTGGAAATGGCTATTATGGCCAATGATACTTGTTACAGTTCTTTCTTTGGTCACCTTATATACTGTTTACGAATCATACCGCCAACAACAAATTGCACACAAAAACTATGTTCAGCTCACTGGGTTTATCGAAACACAATACAACTCACTTTCTGATGAGAACAAAAAACTACTCAAAAAAATTAACGTTAACGACACTCAGGCTGACCCAGACGGGCTGATCCAGACACTGGCCTGGGCGATTAATGCAAAAAGCCAGTTTCATTTTAATCAAATGGCACTGGGCGACGAAAGCCTTTCAATGATCAACGAGCTGATCACTCGTTTAAATTCTGCTAATTTTACCGGCACAATTTTATTGAATGTGCACTTCGGTGACTTTTGCATAACAAGAGGTGCTGATGGTGCACTGAAATTACCGAAACCTTCTACGCCCATTAAAAACTGTATATTGTTAAGTACACAACCTCAGAATTTTTCTATTGATGATCAACTATCACTCCCTTTTATTAATTTCCTGCTAAGCTCACCATTACTGCGTGAAAAAAAGATTCGTGTGGAAATGGAGTCCAAAGGACTCGATCAACCCGCAACCCCATACCCCAACCCCTTAACTATCAACAATGCTGGAGAATGGAATAATATTGCAAAACTGAACAATCGACTGGAAGTTGAGCTACTACCGGATGAATAACGTACTCTTCACTAAAATAAGAGCCAGCCACAAATAGCAGTAAATAATTATTTTTACCCCTAAACACCAGCATCTTTTACTCACTTTCCCCGCACATACCACTGCTGCGCTCAAAACATAATGCGCATTAGGCTGTCTAAAAAATGAGGATGCTCAGAACAGCCTTTTAGTTTTATATATTTAGAAACTGTCTCAAAACAGCGGAGGCATACAATGAACACAAAACGCCTGTTGGAATCACTGTGGAGCGACTATATTGGGATCAACCCGCAAGCGCTCTCCATCCATAAGCTGCTGAAACAGGCAGGCGAGCCAATCGTAAATGATCATATTGCTATTCGTACATTTCGCCATGCAAAAACCGGTATCAATATAATCGCCAGCCCATTTACCAGCCTCGGTTACCATGGTGAAGCCGAATATGAGTTCCCCGAGAAAAAACTTTATGCTCGATTCTATAAGCACCCAAACCCCAAACTGCCAAAAATATTTATCAGTGAACTTAAAATCGATACATGCTCAACCTTTTTGCAACAGACAGTTAACGCTTTGATAGACCAGCTGGGCAATACGCTTGCAATACCAGCGGATTTTGTATTTAACGGCATCCCATGGAAGCCTATCCCTTATAAGACCTACCAAACCTTAAAACAGGAGAGTGAATATGCCGCATGGTTATCAGCTTTCGGTTTTCGGGCCAACCATTTCACAATTCTGGTAAACACTCTCAAACACTTCCGTTCTTTACATCAGCTTAATGAATATTTAAAGCAACATGGTTTCAAACTAAACAGCGCCGGCGGTGAAATAAAAGGTTCAAAAGAGGTTTATTTAGAACAGTCTTCTACCCTGGCTGCCCCGGTTCCTGTTTCCTTTGCTGACACAAACGCCGTCATCCCGGGTTGCTATTATGAGTTTGCGTATCGATATAAATTGCCTGACGGCAGGCTCTATGATGGATTTGTCGCAAAATCTGCCGATAAAATCTTTGAGAGCACTGACAGTAAGGCAAAATAGAATGACCAAGATACTGTTGTTTGGCGCAGGCACGATTGGTGCGATGATTACGGAATTATTAACCGGGTCCGGCGATTACCATGTCACCGTAGTGGACAAAGACGAGTTGCGTTTAAACAATATTCCCGACCACTCAGCCATTACAAAAGTTCAGCAATACTCCAGCACGCCGGAGCATCTGCACAAGCTTATGGGCGGGCACTTCGCAGCAATTTCCGCATTCCCTTACTCAATGACTCCGATCATCGCCACCGCTGCCAAAACCGCCAATATACATTACCTGGATTTAACCGAAGATATTGCCAGCACCCGCGCGGTACGTGAACTGGCAGCTGGTGCGAAACAGGCATTTATTCCGCAGTGCGGCCTGGCACCCGGTTTTATATCAATCGCCGCCCATAATTTGACAGAAAAATTTGATCATTTGCAAAAAGTGCATATGCGTGTTGGTGCACTGCCGATTTATCCAACCAATGCACTCAAATACAATCTGACCTGGAGCACTGACGGATTGATCAATGAGTACTGTAATCCCTGTGAAGCAATTCATGCCGGCGAAACACGCGAAGTATTGCCACTGGAAGAGCTCGAGGCTTTTTCCCTGGACGGCATTAATTACGAGGCATTCAATACCTCCGGCGGCCTGGGCACGCTGTGTGAAAGCCTTGCAGGCAAAGTAGAAAGCCTGAATTATAAAACCGTTCGCTATCCCGGGCACCGGGATATCGTCAAAATGCTTGTTCATGATCTGCGTCTGTCGCAGCGACGCGATATTTTAAAAGACGTGTTGGAAAACGCGATACCGGCAACCATGCAGGATGTTGTGCTGATTTTTATCACGGTCAGCGGAACACGGGGCGGCAGGCTGATGCAGGAAAGTTACGCAAAAAAAATCTATCACCAGGAGATTGGCAATACCCTTTGGAGTGCCATTCAAATCACCACCGGTTCAAGCATATGCACAGTACTGGATTTATTGCGCACAAACTCTATTCCAAATAGCGGCTTTGTAAAACAAGAGCAAATCCCGCTCGACAAATTTATCACAAATCGATTTGGCCGTTACTTTCAAGCCTAACCATCACCACTTAAAGGAGCTTGCCCCTTGCCATGGATATTCAAGCAACCATTAAAGAGCTTGGCCTTAATGCAAATGACTTAAACGCTGGAACATTTAAGGTTTATTCCCCGATTGACGGGCAAGCCATTGCCTCACTACAAATTGATACCCCTGAATCGATCAATGAAAAAATCACACTGGCCAACAAAGCATTTTTAGCGTGGCGTTTAATACCCCCGCCACAGCGTGGCGAGCTGATCCGGCTTTTTGGCGAGGAGTTACGCAAACATAAACAAGCACTTGGAAAACTGGTCACTATAGAGTGCGGCAAAATACTCAGCGAAGGCATGGGTGAAGTTCAGGAAATGATCGATATCTGCGACTTCGCAGTCGGTTTATCGCGACAACTTTACGGTTTAACAATAGCATCAGAAAGACCGGCGCATAAAATGCTTGAAACCTGGCAACCTTTGGGGGTTTGCGGAGTCATCAGCGCATTTAACTTTCCGGTCGCGGTATGGGCCTGGAATTTTGCAATCGCAATAGTTTGCGGCGATCCGGTTATTTGGAAGCCCTCGGAAAAAACCCCGGTGACCGCACTCGCCTGCTTAGCGTTGTTTCAAAGAGCTGCGGCCAAATTTCAACACGCTCCTGAAGGGTTGATGCAGGTGATTATCGGCGACCACAAAGCCGGTGAACAACTGGCGGACAGCCCGCAAATCCCGTTACTCAGTGCAACCGGCAGCGTTGCCATGGGCCGTGAAGTCGGCCCAAGAGTGGCCAGACGATTCGGCAAAACGCTGCTTGAACTTGGCGGTAATAATGCAATGATTGTGACGCCTTCAGCTGACCTGGACCTGGCATTACGCGCAATCGTTTTTGCCGCGGCCGGCACTGCCGGACAACGTTGCACAAGCTTGCGCCGCCTGATCGTACACAAAAGCATTTATCGCAAACTGATTAACTCGATTAAACAAAGTTATGCGCAAATACCGGTGGGCAATCCACTGGATGAATCGAAACTGGTCGGTCCATTAATTGACCGGGCTGCGTTTGAAACCATGCAATCGGGACTGGAGGTTGCAAAGACAGAAGGGTCTGCTGTCATCGGCGGAGCAAGAGTACTGGTGAATGAATACCCGGATGCTTATTATGTTCAACCGGCTTTAATTGAAGCAAAGCGATCATCCACATTACTAAACAAAGAGATATTCGCGCCACTTTTGCACTGCCTGGAATATGAACAGCTTGATCAGGCGATACAAATGCATAACGATGTACCGCAGGGGCTGGCATCCAGCATATTCACCAACGATTTGCGTGAAGCCGAACAGTTTTTGGCCGCAAACGGCAGTGATTGCGGAATCGCGAATGTGAATATCGGACCTTCAGGCGCTGAAATTGGTGGAGCTTTTGGTGGAGAAAAAGAAACAGGCGGCGGTCGTGAGTCCGGATCCGACGCATGGAAAGCCTATATGCGTCGCCAGACATCAACCATTAACTACTCAAGCCAGCTGCCGCTGGCGCAAGGTGTTAAATTTGAAATTTAGCGCAGGCTGCAATTATTGCAGGAGGTTATCGATTGTATCCACGAGCTCCTTCTCCTGAACCGGCTTCACCAGATACCCCATTGCCCCCTGGCGCAGTGCCCACAATTTATCAGTCAGTTGACTTTTTGACGACAGCATTACCACAGGTATTTCACCGGTATCTTCATTGCGGCTGATTTTACGGGCGGCCTCGAACCCATTTGCCTCCGGCATCACGACATCCATAATAACCAGGTCCGGCGACTGGGTTTTGGCATACTCGATACCTACTTTCCCGTTCTCGGCGACAATCACTTCATAGCCGTTTCTTTCCAACACTTTGGTGGTTGCATAAGCCTGCGTGGGAGAATCTTCTACCAATAGGATTCGACGCATTTTTCGCTCCTTGGTTATAGCCATGGCATTGAATTCATGTATTTTATAACGAATTATTTATAAGTCTATAATTTTTATGAAAAAATAAGCAAATAGCCGTTTTTTTAACCGCTTTTACAGCTATTTACTCACCTACCACGCCCTCAATAAGCACCTGAGCCGTTTTCAATAGCATTTTTCGGTGTCGAAATACAAGCAAATCACCGGAAACCGGTCCAACAAATCGCTGAAATACTCCGACCTATTACGAATGTTCTAATGCCCGGACGTGAAATAATGACTAAAATCACTATAACGCGATACCGGCGAGCTTCCCTAGACTCAGCGCCAAGATACCAGATTGCCGCCAAGTATCAATAAGCCAAAAGTATGATAATAACCAACTGAACGGGTAATACCGATAAAATGAAACTGACAAAAGAGACCTTTATGCACTTTTTATCATTTACTCCAAAATGCCTGAAAACCTTTGTCATATTATTAACAATAGGCACCGTGGCCTGCGGAAGTGCACTCGCCACAGATCAGGACACAGATACAGGTTCGGTACTGAGTAAACTCAAAGCGTCTGCAACCGAAATTGTTAACCAGGCAACGCAGAAAAACCAGCTTCTGCTGTTTCGCTTCGGCGCGGAATTGGGCCTGAGCCTGGATGCCTGGGAGGCAGCAAACAGTGATTTACTGACTACCCGTTTTAATACATTGAAGAAACCACATCAGGTTTTCCTGAAAGACATTGAGGAACTGCTTTCCGAGGTCAGCAGGGTTGTATATGCAGCAGAAACAATCGAACAACTCACCACTGATTGGAAAAAAGATGCCGGATTAATATCGCTTGTCGATGAGCTTCCCGCAGTCACATCGTATGCACCCGCCGTTATTACACCACTAAACACTGAAAGCACTTTGAAAATCAGTTTCAAGGGCAAAGGATTTAAACACGCCCCGCCAAAGCTTATCTTTGACGGTATAGAAGCATCGTTAATAAGCAATAGCGACAATGAAATCAGTTTCCGGCTGGATGCAGAGACAATTGTATTTAAAAACAAAGCCCGTATTCTGAATGCAACACTGCTCACATACCGGCCAGATAAACCGGACGAAGAAACCTCCGGCCAATATGAGCTTCGATTTAAAATACCTTTTATGATAATGCCCAAACACCCGGGCAACTATAAAGTCATTTCAGAGTATACCCAAACCGTCGATCATAACAGTACATTTCGCAATGAGTTCCGCCACTCCAGCGACAAACCTGCTTTGAACTGTAAAGCGTTTAACCAGCGCCCCAGCCTGCCCGGGCGCAAGATGAAAAACGTCAGGCTGGAACGCGCTTGGGGTGAAAACGGCCGCGAACGTATTTTAAATGCAAATCCGAATGGGTTCAGTATCGAAATTTGTGTGGCCCGCCAAAATAAACCTTATCTGGGAAATCCACCGGGAAAACGTAACGTCATTTATACCTGGGACGAATACTGGCAGGAAACCGAAAACAGTAAATCCGCATCTCTGGGTAAGTTTGAATGGGGTAAGGAAGTGCTGATCAAATTGGAGAAAAACACACGTGATTTCGAGGTCACTGTCAATAACAATACCGGAGAAACCATCAGGCTCAATAATGAAAGCTCTCACCCTTTTTATAAGCTTTCATTTGACTCTGATGCCAATAAGCTCAGAATTACACAGCAAATCCCGGCATCGATTAATCAACTCTAAAACTGGTACCAATTACTTAGGTTATTAAAGAAAATATTGCGGTAAAATTACTGAAAACTGGCATATCGCCTTACCAAATGCGACGCACAGGAGTGGCCGCTATGGACTTTACCCGCAACATCGAAACAATAGATGACAACAGTCAGGATTCTTCGGAAGGTATGTTTGGCAGAACCCTGCAGTTTTTACGAAAACATGAGCTGCTCCCTGAAAACCACTATCTTTCTGATCAACTGATCCATATCGATGTCGGTCAGGCCAGAGCCCTGATCAGCTATGCATCTGAACGTGGCATCAATGCTGACAGCGTTAAAAGCTTCCACCAGACTGTCGACAGATTCTTCAAAGAAAAAGCCTCGACCGGAACAGTTGATCAAAACACTGCTTCGCAGCTAATAGCCGCTTATTCAGAGCTGTGTGATGCAATCCGCGAAGACAGCAATTACTATATTACCGGGCGCAGCATCATGGAAAGTCAAAACCTCGGGGCGCATATCGCCGGCCTGCGCTGGCTTACCATATTGCTCCTAATTATCGGCATGGGCCTGTTTGCGATACGGCTCAGCGGGATACAGCTCATGTATCCATTGGCTGATTTCATGGTTTTCCTACGCTATTTCGAACCAAGCCTATGGGGAGCTTTAGGCTCCTGTGTTTTTATTTTAAAACGTGTGTATGACAAAGCTCGCACTTTTCAGTTTGACCCACAGGCTTATCAAAGCTGGCGGATCAGAGTGGTAATCGGCTTTGTGTTAGCACCGGTTGTTAATTTTTTAATCGACGCCAATTTTTTGACGCATATTGCGATGGAAAAACAGTTCAAAGTTGCGGTGATCGCTTTTTTAACTGGTATTGGCGTTAAAGTATTTTACGGTGCACTGGAATCTGTTGTCGATAATATCGCATCACGTTTCAGCCTGGACAAAAGCGATGATGAAAAAATCGAACGCAAAACCACTAAACAAGGCGCATAACAAAAAAAGTTAATTAGATTTACCCTGTATAGTTAGACAATATATCGACCATAAGCTTTGAAACCAGCTTAAGAGCTTATATAAATTCATTGCTTAGCTGATGTGCAAATTCGGTCGAGCTATTGCATAACAAAACCTATAGACATGCTAATGTTTGTAAGACCAGGCTTACAAACCAATTGGGATATACCCATATTTCATTTTTCATAGCCGCATATAATAAAAATCGTGCGGTGCTCATGGAAATGGATGTAGAGCAGATTGGCATGGAGCCTTGAGATGACCTGGATGTGTCCCGCCGCCAAAGGTCTCGGTGAACCACGAGGAAGCCCCTTTTATAGGGGCTTTCTTGTATGTATTGCTATTATCCAGCTAACACATATGATTTGTGATGAATCTCGGAGTACGCTGAGACTTATTACAAATCAAATTCCCTCTTCCTTCACTAGAACCCATCTCAAAATTAGCGAGCGCTGCAATTTTGAGATAAGTTCAAAAATGGTTCGTTGAAAAGCGCAAGTGCATTGAGTCTGGCAGGCCAGCCGAGAAGGCAAGCCAAATAACTCTCTGATTGCCGTCGTGTGTTTTTTGGTGGCTAATCATCACCCCTGTTCTGCCAGAGCTTTGAACCATGAAAAGTTTTTACATTCACGAATGTTATGTTATAACATAACATTAATTATAATGTGCACCTAATATCACAACTTTGCTTGGAGCGCCTTCCTTATGACACAACTACCTGTAACCGTGCTTTCAGGCTTTCTTGGTGCCGGAAAAACAACAGTGCTTAGTCACATTCTCAATAAC
Source organism: Gammaproteobacteria bacterium (assembly GCA_028284675.1). GTDB lineage: Bacteria > Pseudomonadota > Gammaproteobacteria > HTCC5015 > HTCC5015 > JANQRI01. The sequence goes on from JANQRI010000048.1 coordinate 10,949, forward strand.
CGCCAGGGCAAAAAAGTGGCGGTTATTGTTAATGATATGAGCGAGATAAATATTGATGCGGCGATGGTTCAGAATGAGGTATCGCTGAGCCATCAGGAAGAGAAATTAGTCGAAATGAGCAATGGTTGTATTTGCTGCACCTTGCGTGAAGATCTGCTATTGGAGATTAACAAGCTGGCCAAAGATAATCGATTCGATTACTTGGTAATTGAGTCTACAGGTATTTCCGAGCCTTTACCGGTTGCAGAAACCTTCACTTTTGAAGATGAAAATGGTGTTTCATTATCAGATGTAGCAACACTGGACACCATGGTTACCGTGGTTGACGCTGTCAATTTCTTAAAGGATTACGATGAGGCGAAGAGCCTTCAGGAATCCGGTGAATCGCTGGGTGAAGAGGATGAACGTAGCGTCGCGGACTTACTGGTTGATCAAATCGAGTTTGCTGATGTTCTCCTCATTAGCAAAACCGATCTGGTGGAATCTTCTGACACAGATCGCTTGATCGCCATTCTTAAGACTCTTAATACCCATGCTCGAATTATTCCGATTGCTCATGGCAAGGTTCCTATCGAGGATGTGCTTAGCACAGGGTTATTCAATTTTGAGCGTGCTCAGCAAGCGCCTGGCTGGCTCAAGGAGATGCGGGGTGAGCATGTTCCTGAAACCGAAGAATATGGCATTGGAAGCTTTAGTTATACGGCCCGCCGTCCGTTTCACCCTGAAAAATTCCATCAGTTTCTTCACAATGCTCAAAAATTTGGCAAGTTAATTCGATCGAAAGGCTACTTTTGGTTGGCCTCACGCCCTGAGTTTGCCGGACAATGGAGTCAGGCCGGTGGTATCGCACGCTATGGTTTTGCCGGAATGTTCTGGAAAGCAGTACCGAAAGAAAATTGGCCTACCGATGAGGATTATCTGGCCTCTATCCAGGAGCATTGGGTTGAACCTTTTGGAGATATGCGTCAAGAGTTGGTGTTCATTGGCCAAAACCTGGATCAGCAGGCCATGACTCATGCCCTTGATAACTGTCTGCTGTCGGAAGATGAGTTGATCAAAGGTAAAGACTATTGGGCAACATTGAGTGACCCTTTCCCGCAATGGAGAGAAAGTGCATGAGCGCGTTAGCCTATACTACCACTCAGCCTCCAACACAAGCAATATCATGTCCTCATAGCATGACCGGAGATGAATCCTCGATACTGACCGATATTTATCAGGATGATATTAATATAGTCATTTGGCAACGTGAACTTGCCAGCATGCTGACGCAAGCCGTTAACTACATTCTTAAAACAAAACCAGTGTTACAAATATCCATCACAGCAACGCCAGACAATGCTTATGCGGCTGTTAATGAAGCACTGGGCGCTACCCAATTGGCAACCGCATTAAGCGAAGACATTACGAAGTTAGTCGGGATATTTTGCAATCTATTTGAACTCGAACGTGCCGGATTAAGATTAACCACCCTGGATCATACCATGTGTCCACGGTTTCATGTGGACCGGATTCCTTGCCGCTTGGTGACAACTTACCAAGGAGCAGCAACACAATGGCTTCCTCATCGCCTGGTTGATCGCAGCAAACTAAGTTCCGGCAATCAGGGCAAGCCAGATGAGCAATCAGGGTTGTTTGAAAAAACAGATGCTATCATCCAGCAACTGAACCAAGGTGACGTCGCGCTGTTAAAAGGCGAGTGCTGGAAAGGCAATGAAGGTGCAGGCTTGGTTCATCGATCTCCCCAATTAGCGAATGATGCTCGTCGCCTATTGCTGACACTCGATTTTACTGACGATTTAATCCGTTAATTACACAGGGAAAAACATGCAAAAGCGCCTTGTTAATATTAGTGCATTAACCATACATTCATGGATTACCCAAATAATCATATTATGAATAACATTGACAGCATCATTCAACAAGCAGAGCAGCATTGTAAAGCCCATGGTGCTCGCTTAACTGTAAAACGAAAACAGATTTTAGCGGGGCTTATTCAATCCAATAAAGCCCTTTCCGCTTACGAGCTGATTGATTTTTGTAAAGAACACTATGGTGAGAGTATATCCGCCATGTCGGTCTATCGTATTTTGGAGTTTCTGGAAAATGAACGCTTGGTGCATAAACTTAATCTGGCAAACAAGTATATCGCGTGTGCACACATTCATTGTGATCATACTCAACAGAATGTCCCACAATTTTTAATTTGCAAAAAATGCAGTAAGGTTACAGAAATCAGCATCAAGCCATCCACGATCGCTGAGCTCCAGACAAACGCACAAGAAGCGGGTTTTAAGCTGATAAGTCCTCAGCTGGAAATTAATGGTCTGTGCGATAGCTGTATTGTGTAAATATCTCAAAAAACACCGGCACAAATATTCAATGAAAACCACTCAAATACAGCGTGAAAAATCAAAACTATGCTAAAACAATCGACTTGGATTATGGATTATTGGTTTAAAGTGGAACATCATGCAGGCTTGCATTCGCACAATGCTATGGTGATCAGTCCTATATATTCTGACGGAGGAATGTTATGAGTTCATCCAAATCAACATCTCATCAACTCACCGAAGAACAGATTTTAGAACAACCTGAATCGGATTATATGAATGCTGAACAACTTGCTTTCTTTAAGCAAAGGCTTCTAGATCTCCATGAGACAACCAGCGTTCGAATCGAAGAGGCCAAAGGTCAGATGGCCAGCCCAATGGGCTGCAGTGATGCGAATGATCGCGCCTCCTATGAGGAGCAAGCCAATATAGCCCTTCGAATCGTCGAACGGGAACAAAAGCTGTTGCCAAAAATTCAACAATCGCTGGAGCGTATTCGTTTAGGCACTTATGGGTACTGTTTGGAATCGGGTGAGCCAATTGGTATTCCGCGTCTTTTGGCAAGACCTACCGCTGAATACTGTTCAGCAGAAAAGGCCATTAAAGAACTTAAAGAGAATCAGTACAGAGGTTAGAGCAAACTTATGAGTACTTTGGTTATTCCGCAAACTTACGAGGAATGGCATCACTGTATCACCGTGATTTGTCAACAGAAGCTCACGCTACCTTACATAGAGGCAAGGATTAAATCCTTAAACTCACCAAACGATAGCATGACTCAAAAGTTTATCGAGCTGTATGGCGATCAACAACGGCTAAAAACGCTTCAATGGTTTAAGCAAGCCATGAATGAAACACAATAAATATTTTATTCGATAGTTAGAGTAAAAATGCCAAAAAAGCATTTATCCAGCCAGCTTCCCAGTGTTTCTGAGATTGACGGAGCGCTATTTCAAAGCCGGCACCCGGAGAACGAAAGTATTACACATGCATAATCTTGACGTTGTAATTGTAGGCGCAGGCCCTGCCGGCATAGGTATGGCTTTGGAATTAAGCAAGATAGCCAATCTGGAGTATGGTGTTTTGGAACGTGACCGCGTAGGCGAATCGTTTCGACGTTGGCCGGCACAGACACGGTTTATCACGCCGTCTTTCAACAGCAACCCATTTGGTCTGGCTGACATAAACGCGGTTGATTCCATAAGTTCGCCAGCGATTTTTGCGGGCGCGGAGCATCTGAGTGGTGCTCAGTATGCGGAATATCTCACATTTGTTGCTGCTGCGAACGAATTGCCCATCATCTGCGGTTGTAAAGTACTGCAAGTCGACCCCGACTCCAAAAGTGGCCCGGAAGGCGGCTTCCATTTAGTCACCGAGCGCGGCGAGCTGTTCACGAAATTTCTGATCTGGGCATGCGGCGAATATCAATTTCCCGATCTGAAGCCTTTTCCCGGTGGTCAATGGTGCCTGCATTACGCACAAATAGAAGATTGGCAAACTTTAGAAGTCGGTAATTACACCGTTATAGGTGGATATGAAAGCGGTTTGGATTCAGCCATTAACCTGCTTAAGCTCGGTAGCCAAGTGCGTTTACTGGTACGCAGACCTACTTGGGATTTGCCTGATGTTTACGACCCAAGCCAAGTGCTTTCGCCTTATACCCGTGAACGCCTGCGAGAGATAGAATCCAGCGACCAACTGGAAATTGTCTACGGCGCGGACGTGGTAGAGGTCACACGCGAAGCTAATCACAGTTTTCGAATCCATACGGCCGACGGTCGGCAATGGGATGAGATGCAGCCCCCCATTCTCGGCACAGGGTTTCTGAAAGGCGGTGGCGCACAGCAGATTAAAGAATTTTGGATGTGGAACGACGAGGGCCGCATTGTCTTGAACGATGTTGATGAGTCCACTCATACGCCCGGGCTGTTCTTGGTTGGGCCTCAGGTGCGCCACGACCAACGTATTTACTGTTTCATCTATAAGTTTCGTCAACGTTTCGCACTTATTGCCCAACAAATTGCCCAGCGGCTGGAACTTGGCATTGAACCGCCGGAAGGTTCGGAAGATGGCATCTGGGGCCCTTTCGGCAATAGCGAATGCTGTGAGGGCTGTGAATGCTGAATCTATCGTCTATTGATCGTTTACCCGGTGTAACCATTACCTCTTTTGTGCTGATCGCCGGCATCGTTACGGGCTCTTTGCTCGGTCATTTCATGCCGGTTACTGGAGAATGGCTGGGTAATCGAGTGGACTACACCTTGCTTGCGTTAGTCAGTCTGCTATTTTTCAGCGTGCGTTTTGACGCCCTATTGGGAGCAGTAAGCAATCTGCGTTTTCTCATAATTGCGCTATTGGCCAATTTCGTAGCAGTACCACTGATCGGTTACGGCATCGCCTCGGTATTCCTGTCAGAACACCCTCTTTTTATGGTAGGGCTGGTCATCTATTTTATGGCGCCCTGCACTGATTGGTTTTTAAGTTTCACACGCTTATCCGGCGGTAATGTTGCCCTGGGTACTGCGCTGATGCCAATCAACATGGCAGTGCAATTATTGCTTTATCCCTTGTACTTGCAATGGTTTACTCAGCACACTGTGCAGCTTGAAGCGGGCACTATCAGCAGCACCCTGCTGCAATGGTTTTTGCTGCCTCTATTGGTGGCCGTTACGGCACACCAGGTATTGGGTCGGGTCCTTAAACCCGCCTGGTTCAAGCGTGTACTGGATAAAGCAGACGATGCTACACCTTGGGTTACTGCATTGCTGGTGTTGCAAATATTTGCTGGCAATATTTCTGTAATCCTGGAGCACTTCACGGTGTTTGCCTGGGTACTGCTGGCGGTGTTCACCTTCTTTTTGATCACCTTCCTGCTCGGTAGAGGACTGAGCCGCCTGTTCCGGCTCGATTATCCTGAACATGCGTTGCTAACCATGACCATCGCCGCACGTAATGCACCACTGATGTTGGCGATCACCATGGCTGTTCTACCTGGTCAACCGCTGATCTATGGCGCACTGATAATCGGTATGCTAATCGAGATCCCTCACCTGACTGCGTTGCGACGTTTACTGCTCAGAACCCGTCGGCTCTTCTTGCATCAGAACTCATCAGCAAATACGATAAACGCGGAAACGTAATAAATATGTAGTAACCTGATCTATCTGCCCAAATAGTCCCGTTTACCCAACTTAACACCATTGTGGCGCAAGATATTGTACGCAGTGGTTATATGAAAATATACATTCGGCAAAATAAAGTAATTCAAATACGCTTCCCCCGACATCGAAACCTCTTCGCCTCCGGCTTTAAACTTGATTGTTCTCGCTTCAGCCCCTTCTAGCCGGCTTTCATCAAGCGTTTCGATAAACTCAACAGCGCTTTGAATACGTATCTGAAGCTCAGCAAATGTGGTTTCCTTATCTTCAGACTGCGGTGGCTCTACCCCACATAAACGTGCCGCACCACGACTGGCAAGATCAGATGCAATTTGCACCTGCCTGGACAAAGGAAACATATCGGGAAATAAGCGTGCAGTAACAAAAACCTTTTCATCAAGTTCCTGCTGATCCGCATGTGCTGCAGCTTTTTGAAGTATTCCAGCCAGACTTTTAAGCGAATGAACAAATACCGGGATACTCTGGTGAAACATAGTTATTGCCATAATCGCACCTCCATTGCCATTTGTTTTACTAGAACCTATCTCAAAATTAGCGAGCGCTGCTCGCAGGTTTTTGCTCCTGCAAAACCTGCATTTCCACCATCCGTGGTGGTCAGACGAGGCAAAAATGATCGAAAAAGCGCACGACCCCAAGGATGGGGGAGTTAGAGCGACGCAGGATGCCAAAGCCGAGTTTACACGGAGTCTGCGCCGATGGCACCCCACATTTTGAGAGCGTTTTTAACGATGTATTAGCAAGCACAGTAATTTTGAGATAGGTTCTAACTAATATCTTTCGATTCCCAATCCGGATAATACTTACGGACCAATACATTTAAAGCACGTTCAAACTCCTCGGCATCAAGCCCCTGCTGCAACAACAAAGCAAGCTCGGCACCAACCGCCGTGTGCTCCGATGACGGCATATGGTCGAAGTCTAAAGCATTAATCACCATACCGGCGCCAACAGTCAAATTCGACAAGCGGTCGATGACTATGAACGCCCCCATACCGGTGCCTTGTGCATACGGTTCGGCCAATACCGGTTGGCTTAGGTGCACATCAACCACACCTATATCATTTAAACCCAGTGCTGATACAGTCTTATGCTCTTGAGTATTCACATCAATCTGATAATCAATTGCGCTGACAGTCCCCGGGGTTATCTTACTGGCAAACTTAAATAAGTAGCCACGACTGCAGTCCAGTTTTGCCTCGGCCATCCAGACCAAATGTGCTTTTAAATCCTGTGTCGACTTAAGCTGCGAGTCGGCATGTAATACAACATCACCACGACTGATATCAATCTCATCTTCCAGCACAAGGGTCACGGACTGGCCTGTGAATGCCTGCTCAAGATCACCCTCATAAGTAACAATTTGCTTTACTTTGCTCTGCTTTCCTGAAGGCAGTGTGACCACCGGATCACCCGGCTTAATTACACCGGATGTTACTGTTCCGCAGAACCCGCGAAAATCCAAATTGGGCCTGTTAACATACTGAACCGGAAAACGAAAATCACTGTAGTTACGATCAGCCGTGATTTCCACTGACTCAAGAATTTCCATCAGCACAGGGCCGTCATGCCACGACATGTGCTCGCTCCGATTAACCACATTGTCACCCTGTAGTGCGGAAATCGGTACAAACTGGATACCACTCAGCTGCAAAGTTTCGGCAAACGCAAGATAGTCGTTTTTGATTTTTTCAAATACCGCCTGATCAAAATCAACCAAATCCATTTTATTAATTGCAACAACAATATGTTTGATGCCCAATAAGTATGCTATATAACTGTGCCGGCGGGTCTGTGTCATAACACCATAACGGGCATCAATTAAAATGACCGCAAGATCACAGGTCGACGCACCGGTTGCCATATTCCGGGTGTACTGTTCATGGCCCGGAGTATCCGCAATAATAAATTTACGTTTCTCAGTGGAAAAATAGCGATATGCGACATCGATAGTGATACCCTGCTCGCGCTCCGCCTGCAAACCGTCTACCAATAAAGCCAGATCAACTTCTTCACCGGTAGTGCCATGTTTCTTGGTATCAGATCGCACCGCCGACAGTTGGTCTTCATAAATCAACTTGGAATCGTGTAATAAACGCCCGATAAGGGTGCTTTTTCCGTCGTCAACACTGCCACAGGTTAACAGTCGTAATAACTGTTTGTTTTCGTGTTGATGCAGGTATGCATCAATATCTGAACTAATGAGTTCTGATTGGTGAGACATTATCTAAACCATTGCTTAATGAGTTAAATTATTAGAAATAACCTTCTTGTTTCTTTTTTTCCATTGACCCGGCGCTATCATAATCGATCACACGCCCCTGACGTTCTGAAGTTTTCGTCAATAACATTTCCTGGATAATTTCCGGTAAAGTGGTTGCGGTCGACTCAACCGCACCGGTCAGGGGATAGCAACCCAGAGTACGAAAACGGACCATTTTTTGCTCAACCACCTCATAAGGCTCAAGCTTTATCCGTTCGTCATCGAGCATGATCAAAGTTCCATCCCGGTTTACAACCGGCCGCTCTTTGGCAAAATATAAAGGTACGATCGGAATATCTTCCAGAAATATATACTGCCAGACATCCAGTTCAGTCCAGTTGGATAGCGGAAAAACCCTGATACTTTCGCCTTTGTTAATTTTGCTGTTATATATGTTCCATAGTTCCGGGCGCTGATTTTTAGGGTCCCAGCGGTGATTTTTATCTCTGAATGAATAGACGCGTTCTTTTGCCCGCGACTTTTCCTCATCACGCCGCGCACCACCAAATGCAGCATCAAATCCATATTTATCGAGTGCTTGCTTGAGCGCTTCAGTCTTCATAATATTGGTATGCTTTTCACTGCCATGAGTGAAAGGCCCAACCCCCATTTTCACGCCTTCCTGGTTGATATAAACAAGCAGCTCCACACCAAGCTCTTTAGCAAAACGATCACGAAATTCGATCATCTCGCGAAATTTCCAGGTAGTATCGATATGCATTAATGGAAACGGCAGTTTGGCGGGGTAAAAAGCTTTCATTGCCAGGTGCGTCATAACCGCTGAGTCTTTCCCAATCGAATAAAGCATCACAGGATTTTCAAACTCTGCGGCGACTTCACGGATAATATGGATGCTTTCCGCTTCCAGTTGCTTTAGGTGTGTTAGCCTATATTCAGATAACATTGATTTTACAGCCCACAGTTGGTTCATTAAACACGGCCCACCTACCGGGGTAGCCGGATCGAGCGGGTATTATATAGGCTGAAGCCTAAAGACCTCAGAACGAGTTTTCATATAATTATGCAATTACAGTATATGAACAGACTTATTTATGCAAAATCGGAATATAAATACCGGCCACCCAAAAAATCTTTTAAAATCAATTATTTAAAAATCCAGTAATAAAAGGCTCACCGCTTGAAACAGTATGCCGACTTAGCTTCTAAATATAAGTGCTATGCAGCAGAACTTTTAACCCGATAACTGGCCTCAAATACTTATAAATCACCAACATGAAGACTTATTTACCCGAATATTTCAGCAAAACAAGTGGCAGACAATTATACTGGCCCAAATACTCACTCCGGCTTTAAGCCCTAATAATACCAACAGGCTTTAAAAATGTGCGGCATTGCGGGATTTATCCACCTTAATAACAAACCTTTTGATGAACACGAAGACCTGGCAATTCTGCATAAAATGGGGAATGCCATTAATCATCGCGGGCCGGATGACAAACAGACACTGGTCTGGCGTAACACTGGATTGATTTTTAACCGTTTGTCCATCGTCGACCTGCAGAATGGTGGACAACCTTTTACAACACCGGACGGCCGCATCAGTGCGATTATAAATGGTGAAATTTATAATCACCGGGATATCCGAAAAAATCTTGCTCATCACCCTTTTCAAAGTCAATCAGACTGCGAAGTTATTCCGTATCTTTATTTAGAACATGAAATGCAAATGCTGCAGCCTGTTAACGGCATGTTCGCGTTGGCATTGCTTGATCGTAAACAAAACAGGCTGTTGCTTGCACGCGACCGGATTGGTATCAAACCGTTATTTTATTGCCACCTTGAAGCTGAAAAACTGCTGCTTTTCGCTTCTGAGTTGAAAGGCTTGTTTGCCCATCCACTATGCCCGAAGCAATTCGACTGGGTGGCCGCGCTCGCGCGCAACCGCACACATGACCTGAATAAAACCGAACACCCTTCTTATTTCAAAGGTATCGAACGTGTGCCGGCAGGCCATATACTGAGTATTGAATTAACCGCACAACATATTAAAACACAGCCTTATTGGCAGCTGCCTGACACTAGAGAAGATTTTAGTATCAGGCTTGTGGAAGATTACATTGAAGGTTATCGTGAGCTGCTCACCGACAGTGTACAAAAACGCCTGATGGCTGATGTACGCTTCGGCACTTTTTTAAGCGGCGGTATAGATTCAGGCGCTGTAACCTCTATCGCTGCACAAACCTGTCAATTTCCAACATTCAGCGTATCAACCCAAAGTACTATTGGTAACGGCGAAGCACAAATGTCGCATAACGTCGCCTCCGCCTTGCAGTTACCAAATCACCAGGTACATTTCGACTGGCAAGCGCTGGACATCGTACCACAAGACTGGCAAAAAATTTTATGGCACTGTGAACTATTCGAAATTAACGCCGAACAACTCTATAAATTCTATTTGCACCAATTCGCCAAACAGGCTTACCCGGATTTAAAAATTATTTTACTCGGACAGGGCAGCGATGAATTCAATGGCGGTTATATTGAGTGGTTGCTGAATGATAAAGGTCCCTGGAGCAATGACAGCTGGACACGTATCGGCGCAATACTGCAGGGACAAACCCTGCAACGCGATGCATTCAAGCTGGGTATTACCATCCATTACCAGGACATGATTAACTCTGGCCTGATTCGCCCTGATTTTATTTTCCATCACGCCAACACCCAGGACCCCGCGGATATCTGGTCAATCTATATGGGATACCATCGTCGAAACCTGGATCATCATTTATGGCATGAAGACAGAACATCTTCTGCGCATTCGATCGAAAATCGGGTCCCCTTTTTGGATCACCGCCTGCTGGAGTTTATTGCAACAATACCACGCAACCATCACCCTGAGCTGTTTACCAATAAAGCCATACTGCGCGGCGCCATGCGGGGAATCGTACCTGAGTTTCTACAGAATCACCCGAAAGGCTATTTTTTCTATGGAGAGGACCAACGATATACATTTTACACCATGTATAAACTGCTGATGGATAACGAGATGGAGTTGGTTGAACAGGCTATTACCGGCTCCGATAATTCAGGCGGGCCGTTGGATGCGGACAAATTTCGTGATTATGCACTGCAAATCGGCAACGACCCTGAACTGACCGAATTAATCAGGCTACTGCAACTTGTCAACATGGGCATGTTGGCCGAAATGGCACTACAACCACCGAATACCACGACATTCAGAAACACCATGCCGGCGCGGGATGCTTATATGACATAAAGGTGCTTAAAGAATATTCATTAATTCACTCTATAGCAGCCTCCGGAACCATACTGTATAAACCACGCCCGATCCGGTTATGTGACTTGGCAGTCGGATGAAACGGATCAAAAAATACAAATCGATCAAAATTAGCCCCATTCTCACAGCCAGGATCAAAAATACCGGCAGTAGGAATAAAACAAGCATCAGTAGTATTGCTGAAATTATAAGGCGCCGGATTATCAAGAAATGCCGCACTGAACGAAAACAAGTCGTACTCAACCAGGCGAATACCGGTATCGACCTGCAACCCCCTTAGCTTTCGACTTAGTTTCCGGTTAAATAATTGTGATAACCAGCTGGCTTTTACCGGCAAAAAAGGCTGACCAGTTTGCGCTGCGATCAAAGAGCTATCCGGCACCCGGCCAATATCGAATACATTGACCACAATAAAATCCCTGGCACCTGAGCTGGCCAGTAAGTTTACATTCATTAATATACTATCAACGGCTTCGCGCACTACTCTCCTCGCGTCTTTAAACCCTACATCTCTCGCATCCCTGACATCATTGCCACCGACAAATATCATATAGAGCGCATTATCTGGAGCGACTCCACCATTATTTAATAAGAAAGCCCCAACCTGAGCAGATAAATCAATCGGCCTGTCCCCTCTTGCTGATGCCCCTGCGACGGCATAATTGGTACCTTGTTGAGGACCAACCAAATGCAAAGAGGTCTGTAAGGGCAATCCCATAAACTCTGCCAGCACCTCCACCGCCAAAAAACCATTACTGACCCGATTTTCAAAAAATGGAGGCGGAAAACTGCCCTGAATTGACGCAAGATTTCCAGTATCCGACAAGCTGTCACCAAAAACCACGAGATCATCAAAACCTTGTGCGTTGGAAATACTTATTTGCAGCCCGAGTGCCAACCCTAACACCAAAACCCGATTTTTTATATTCTCCTGCATTATTTAATCCTCCCAAATTCAATCTATCTCATCCTTGAATCTAATTATAGTACAAAGACTACGTATAGCCCGATAGTTTATTTCTATCACTAAAAACCATAGACTACTTTTATTAAAAAAATTTAAATAATAAAGTCCGACATAAGCGTACAAATATATAAAGAAACCGGGCTTATAAAATCTGTAAACCCACATAACACGTATTGGACTACTTATTAGCTTTTTTCCTTAAATCACTGATAACAAAAAAACTATTTTTTATAAAAAAGACATCGTATTTTTTTATTAATCTCAATACAAATAATTGCTTATACAAACAAGTTAAATAATGAAAAATATTTTTATTTTTTTGTTGAACTAACACAAAACCTGATTAAAGTTCCGATCAAAGCCGCCGATGTGCGGATGACTTTTTTACAGTTCTGGGAAAGATAAACCAAGCAGGAGAGCTTAAGATGACACAGAATCTAAAAAACTATATAAATGTTCTGGCGCTACTATCATCATTCACAATAACTACTGTCAATGCCGATGGAAAGCGGCCATTAGAGGAAGTTATCGTATTGGTCAATACAAGCACTCTTGAATCAGGTATTATGGAATTTGAAAAACAGACAATGAAGGGAATGCCAGTAGAATTTGGCTCAGTGAATTACGAAGGCCCGCATATTGATTTTAACTCTTTCTACATCAAAATAAGACCACCTCAATCGGCTTTATAATGCCGCTCTGATAAATACACTGGTGACGAAACAAGCAAAGAGTGCTTTTTCGTCACCACCTTATCAATAAGTAAGTTCTTTCACACAAAAAAACAGATCTTGCACTTCTAAAACGCACGCCATGCAACATAAACGGGAAATTTGAGTACAAATACTTGATACCAAACTGGACTTTACGCAGTCACTACAAGGTTACGGCCTGAGTTTTTAGCCTTATACAATGCGGCATCAGCCCGTTCCAACCAGATTTCGACATTATCATCAGAATCAACTTCAGATACACCCATAGAGATCGTTACAGAACTCTCAGGCAGCAATTTTGACGACTCAACCAAAACACGTAACTCCTCTGCCAGATACCGGGCATTCTCCAGAGGCGTGTTTTCAAGCAATATAACAAACTCTTCACCACCGTAACGGAACAGGCGATCACCGGCCCGAATCCTGTCGGACACAATTTGACTGATTTTAATCAATATCTTATCTCCAACCGTATGACCATGAATGTCATTTATTTTTTTGAACCAATCGATATCAAATATAATTAATGTCGCCGGTCTTTGATCCCGCTGATATTGCTTTAAGACATGGCTTAAGTTTTCCAGCAAAATACGTCTATTGCCAACACCGGTTAACGGGTCCATGATAGTGAGTTTGTATAGCTGCAATTTTTGCTTTCTCAATGTATAACACAGCATAAAAGCCACGATATTCAACAATACAAAGCTGACCATCACTCTGGACAGGCTTAACAAATCGGACATACTGAGTAAAAAAGGTATCGCCACCAACCCCAACCCGGTATTCACTATCACACCCATCCGAGGGGACAACACATAAAAATTGGCTAATGTCACAACGTACATCCAGAATATCGCGTAATATCCCGTCATATACATCAGCGTCGGCTGTAAAATAGTACAAACCGCAGAAACCACATAAGGCAGCAGTTTTACCCAAATACGCATACGGGCTAAAACAAAAACCGCTCCCAAAAACAACACCAATACGGTATTTACGAAAGCGGCAAGCCAATTACCCAGAAAAGCCTGGTAAAAAGAGAACGGTGAGACACCCAAAAATGCAACTAACGCAATCGTCGCAACCGCTTGCATATTTGCATCATCGATTTTTTCGATTGCCTGCATATCGGAGTGAATTACCCTATTGTCGCCGGATTACAGTGATATATGACCGAATTAGCGCCTTGTGCTTTGACTTAGACCAATATGTGTTATCGGCCAGCCTCCAAAGGACTGGAGTATCTATTAGCCACAAACCAGCTAGACTTATTTACCCGGCAGTGTTGGTGCCGGGCAAATAGAGTAAAATGACGATGTCCGGAAATGGCTAGACTCTCTTTGTATCCTGGCTTATCTTTGCTTTATGAATAAGGAAGACAGCTACTACCGGGCAATGCTGGCACGGGATTTCCGGTTTGATGGCCAGTTTTTTGTCGGCGTAAAGACCACCGGTATTTATTGCCGTCCGGTCTGCCCGGCAATACCTAAACGTGAAAATGTCGAGTTTTTCGAAACCGCCTACGCAGCCGAAAATGCCGGATACCGCCCCTGCTTGAGGTGCCGGCCGGAAAGTGCGCCCGGCTCTCCCGCATGGATAGGAAAATCTGCCGTTGTACGCAGGGCGCTCAGGGAAATCGCGACCGGTCAGGCGAATTATCAAAACGAAGCAGATTTTGCGCAAAAATTTGGTGTGACCACACGGCATTTACGCAGGCTGTTCAATGAAGAAATTGGAAAAACCCCGAGACAGATTTTCTATGAGAGCCGGCTTAATTTCGCACGTAAACTGATCATCGAAACCAATATTCAAATTACAGAAATCGCATTCCTGGCCGGCTTTGGTTCAATCCGAAGATTCAACGACGCAATTCAAAAACGCTTTGCAAGGTCACCGACACAGTTACGCGGCAAATCTTCTCAGGAAGACCCTGACAAACATATCGCAATAGAGCTACCTTACAGGCCACCTTTTAATTGGGGAAAAACCATTGCCCCACATAAGCGGCATGAAATTTTTGGTGTGGAAACAATCTATAGTAATGTTTATGAAAGAATACTAAAAGCAGATAAAACTATCGGCCATATCAGCATCAGTCAAAATCCGGGCAAACATAGCCTCAAATTGCAAATTACCCCGAACTGCCTGGAAAATTTACACGCCATCATGTGTAACGCCCGGCAGGTTTTCGACCTGGATGCAGACCCGTTTATGGTTGCAAATGCAATGGGAGTCGATAAGTCACTCAACAGAATATATAATAAAAATCCAGGACTGCGGATACCCAGAGGTTGGAATGCGTTTGAAACATCTATTGGAGCCATTCTAGGCCAATTGGTCTCAGTCACACAGTCAAATAGATTAGTCAGACAATTAATAGAACAATACGGAGAAAAAGTCACGCACCCCCTAACCCAGGAAGATGCTTATTTGTTTCCGGCTCAAGATGTACTCGCCACTGCTTCACTTGACGGGATCGGTACCACACAGTCCAGGAAAAAAACCATAAATGCATTCTCGCAGGCACTGCTAGAAGGAAAAATTCGACTTGACCAGGCACAGGATTACGAGAACTTTATAAAAAGCGTGTTAACGATAAAAGGCATAGGCCCCTGGACCGCTGAATATATTGCACTGCGTGCACTGGGTTTTACTGATGCTTTTCCCAAAGAAGACCTGGTAATCAAGAAAACACTAAAACACTTTTCGGGCATCGATGACTCACTGATAAGACCTTGGCGTTCCTACTTGACTATATATTTATGGAATTTTCATTCAGAATCACATAAACAAACAGCAGGCGTAAAATGAAATACATGCAGACACTTAAAACCCCGATCGGTTTTGTAACACTGGAATCGACCCAAACACACTTAACTCATATCCACTGGGGCCGTAAGCCGGAAGCCGGCAAACGCTCAGGTACACCCGGAATACTCGATGAAACCATCCGGCAATTGAATGAATACTTCAACGGTGACAGAGAACTCTTTGATATTCCGGTACACATCGAAGGCACCGCTTTCCAAAAACGTGTCTGGGATGCGCTGACTAAAATCCCTTATGGCGATACCATCAGCTATAAATCTCTGGCCCGATGGATCAAAAACCCAAAAGCGGTCCGGGCAGTGGGTTCGGCCAATGGCAGAAACCCTTTATCCATTATAGTGCCCTGCCATAGAGTCATTGCCGCAGATGGTTCGCTGGGTGGTTATGGGGGTGGGCTCAAAACCAAGTCATTCCTGCTTGACCTTGAGCGCCACACATAACCATCACACACTGGTGCAATGTCCGCTGCCAATGCTTTTTAGGCCAAACACTAGCCTTGCCGCATTAGGCGGCGGAAAAACACTGCGCCATATTCATAGAACACCAGCCCGGAAATAATGCACGAGGTCCCAATCAGAACCAAGGCACTCAGTGGTTCATTATTCAGTATATTACCCAGCATTAGAGCACATAGCGGTGTTAACAGTGCAATTAACGATACCCGGCTGACCTCCATATTCGACAGAATATAATAATACAAAGCAAACCCAACCGTGGATGCAACGACGCCTAAATAAATAATCGCAGCCAATGCTTTTAATGGAACATCATCCGGTATATCACCATCCAGTAAACCCCACGTCAGCAAAAACAACGGTACCGCAAAACTTAACCCGCCGGCACTCGATACAAAACCCGATAAGCGTGCATCAAGCCGCTTGATCAGGACCCCACTTAGGGAATGAAAAATTGTTCCTAACAAAACACCCGCTACACCATAAAGTAACTCTTCCCCAAGTTCGATACCTTCACCAAAAATAACCAGCAAACCTGCCAGACCCAGTAACATTCCAAGTATTTTATGCGGTAATAACGCCGCTTCACCCAGTATCAGCGCCGCCATAATACCCGTGATTATCGGCGACAAACCGAAAACGACCGAAATCCAGCCTGACGGAATATACTGCGAAGCCCAATACACGCTACTCATAGAAGTGTATATTCCCAGACCACCAACGATATATGTCTTTAACGCATCACGTGTCCACACCATTTTTAGCCGTAAAAAATACAAAAATAAATAGGCGGCAAATACGCCCAGCACCATACGTGCGGTGACACCGAACAAATATCCCGGCCCCTCACCACTCCATTTTATAGCCAGTGGCGTCGTACCCCAGATTATAATGACGCTTAAATATGCAATACGTGTCGACATTTCATATTCCTTAAAACAAATACACAAAAAAAAAGCCGCAGTTAATGTCTGCGGCTTTTAGAAATACGGTGTGTATATTAACAGTTAACTTGATACCGACCTCTTTAAGCCATGCAGACACAATAGCACCGCCCAGGCTGTCATCGCACGATGACGGGCAGTGGTAATTTGAGCTTTATTTGCGATCAGTTTCATGGGGCGGTATTCTGCAGCCTGTAGAAGAGCAAGTCAAGCACGTCATACAAGCTTCATAAAACTTAGGAATAGCAGTAAACACAATAATTTTAAGATAGGCTTTAAAAATCATGGCGCATACTCTGCTAACAGAAATCCTCACATTACTCGCGCTCGCGGTTGCTGCGGTAGTCCTGTTTCAACGCCTGCACCTGCCCGCGGTTTTCGGCTATTTATCTATAGGCGTTATCGCCGGCCCATTTGGGCTCGCCTGGATACAAAACCATGATATCGGCGTATTACTGGGCGAAATCGGCGTGGTATTTTTACTGTTTACCATTGGTTTGGAATTTTCGATCCCAAAATTCATTAAAATGCGCCATGCACTACTGGGCTTGGGCGGTACTCAGGTACTTATTGGTACCGGCTCAGGTATGCTAATTGCCTTGTGGCTGGGGATAAACTGGCAGGCTTCATTGATTATCGGCGGTGCTCTTGCGCTATCGTCCACCGCAATTGTAATGAAACAACTGACCGAACAGCTTGAGCTGCAGGCTGCTCATGGGCGCATTGCGGTTGGCATATTACTGTTTCAGGACCTGGCAGCCGTACCATTCCTGGTCATGATTCCAATATTTGCAACAGGCAGCGAAAACCTGGCTACACCTTTGCTGCTGGCCGGGCTTAAAGGCATCATCGCATTCGTAGTGATGCTTGCACTGGGTCGTTGGCTTTTACGACCATTGTTTCATGAGGTTGCACAGGCCCGCTCAATCGAATTATTTACCTTAACCGTGTTGTTAGTCGCTTTATCCGCAGCCTGGATCACTAACGAGCTCGGACTATCATTGGCGTTAGGCGCTTTCATTACCGGCATGATGCTGGGTGAAACCGAATATCGCCACCAGATTGAATCCACCATTCAGCCGTTTCGCGATGTATTGCTCGGCTTGTTTTTCATTACTGTCGGTATGCAGCTCAATACAGCCGCTGTTCTTAACGATTGGTTATGGGTACTATTATTAGTACTGGGTGTGATGATTGGCAAAGGCTGTGTAATTGTAGTTCTATCCAAGCTTGCCAAATACAACTGGAACACATCGCTTCGAGCCGGTATCGCATTAGGGCAAGGCGGTGAATTTGGTCTTGCATTGCTTGCTTTAGCCGTATTAACCGGATTGATTAACAACGAAGACCTACAGCCGGTGCTTGCAAGCATTATCATATCAATGGGAATCGCACCACTTTTGATCCGTCATAGTGAAGCACTGATCGGCAAGTTCAACAAAACAGCAAAAAATGCTGACACACAGTACGATTACCAAAAAATCGCCGATAACACCAGAGAGCTGAATCACCACGTTATTATATGTGGTTATGGGCATACCGGCAGACATATCGCAAAATTTTTAAAGGATGAGTCAATTACATTTGCAGCACTGGATACTGACCCGGTCACAGTCAGAAATGGCTGGGCAGCCGGGGAAAAAGTATTCTTCGGAAACGCAGAAGAGCCGGGGCTACTTGAAGCAATAGGCCTGCAACACGCAGCAGCCATAGTCATCAGTTTTGAAAACACCAAGATTGCCACCGCTATTGTAAAATCAGTTCGCACAAAAGGCTTCAAGCTACCGATTATAGTACGCGCACATGATCAACACAGTCTGGATATTTTATTCGACGCGGGCGCCACCGAAGTCGTGCCGGAAGATCTCGAAACAAGCCTCGCACTGGCCACACAACTGCTATTAAATCTCAATGTTCCAATGGATGATGTACTACGGAAAATGCGGCAAATACAGATTGATCAGTATAGATCACTTAATATACAACCTTCCAACAAGCCCAATGATTAAATGTTTTCCATCAAGCTTTATGAAAAACCGCTAACGAAAACTATATTGCAAATCAAAAACCACCCTGACGCTGTCATCCGGGGCTTCAATATCTTCAGAAGAAAAATCCTCAGTGATTGGAAACGCAAACTGCAGATTACCCCTGATTTTATTCAAATATGAAAACTGAATACCGACACCCAAATTAGCCAGGGTGGCGGTAGAGTCTTCATCATCGACTGCAAGTGCCCTGGCCTCGCCATGCGAGATATCAGCAAATATAAACGGGCTGATAATATCCTTAAAATTACTTTTTCCGATCTTCCAACTAAGAAACCCGGGACTGCTGAATATCCAGTCAACACCGATATGAGCTGCATCATCAGCAGAAAACTGGCTGATTGAAAATCCCCGGGCACGTGTAGGGCCTGCCAATGAAAACTGATTGATTGATGACAATGCAGAGCCGGCAAACTGTGCTGAAGCCCTGACAATCACCCGAGTGTTAATATCCACAAGAGGCGGGTTCCAAAAAGTCAGTAACGTATAGTCGGTTGAAAAAATAGTGTAATCTTTATCCTGCCCGGGCTCCTGGCCTAATAAAAATTCTCCGGAAGTCAGCTTGGCGCTGCCCTGATGCAACACCCTAATAGACTCTTGTAAAATATCATAATTAAATACAAGCGAAGTATCCCGAACCTCATCATCCAATCCCAATACATTACCCTCGGGAAAAAGTCCGGTTCTGATGATCGATTCGATATTCTCACTAACAAAATCAAAAGAGTAATTTGCAGTACGGCTGCGCTTCATTGCATATGAAGCAGTGATACCGGTTTGTTTGGTCTCACCTTCGAGCTGTAGAAAATTAATTGACTCGGAATTACCGGGACCAATCACAAACTCATTATTCGCGGCACTTGCTGCAAGCCTGAAACGCGGGCTGAACAACTTTGTACTGTACCGCAAAAGCCCGTATGTAGTATTGCTCGGGCTTGCTGAATATAGAGCACCGAGCTGTAGCTGATCAGCATTACCGGCAGGATTATTCCATAAAAACTCAGCATACGACCTGTTTTCCCCGGTTTGCTCAGAACCATGATTATCCAACCTTAAATTTGCATCATATCTTTTCTCAGAGGTTACATTGATATTCAATTTGGTATCCCCGACCTGTGCACCGGGCTCGAAAAAACCCTGTACAGTAATACCGGGGAAGTCATTTATAAAATATAGTTTTTCTTCAACTATTTTATTTGTTACCGGTTTCGCAAGACTACCCTTAAAAACCGAGGACAACGATTTATCACTGTATACCCTGTTTTCATTCACTTCGACCCCGCCCAACACGCCGAGCAATAAAGTCAGTGTTACAACTCCATCACGTACCTGCTGTTCGGGAATATATGCTTTGGCCAGAATAAAACCACGCTCTCTATAATAATTGGTAATTTTATCAGCAACTGTTTCAATCATACCCAGGGTGATACCACGCTTTGACCGTTGTTCACGCACCAGCCATACCAGTTTTTGTACTTCGAGCGGCCCCACATGCCGGTCGACTGTTTCTTCCTCTATTTCAACGATTAAATCCGAAAGTTCGCCAAGCTCTTGCAGCGTATACCCCGACTCAAGCAGCTTTTCCTCCGCCATCATGTCAAAACGGATATCCTCGACAAGCTTGCTGATTTCCTTACGGGTAATACCAAGCTCCGGATATTCAACAATCCCCTGCAGCCTGAATTGCGACACCGCAAGTCTGGGCCCCGCTTCCGGATCGGGGTCACGATCGCGCACACTGGGAATATCCAGATCGCGTAACATAGATTTACGCTCTAATTCCGGAACTTCGGTAATTTCAGGCATCTCGAGAAAACCGGCTAATGCAGGGACCTGACATAACAGGCCGGCGAGCAGACATACAATATTGATCGGTTTTTTATTATTTTTCATTTATATAACAGCGCAGCCGCTTTGAAACTTGGATACCAGGCAATACTCAAACCTATAATTTTATTTTCTAAACACTTATTGCCCAAAAGCCTCAAGCTCATCCTCATATAGTTGATCTCGCGGCAAGCGAATCGCAATCTCATCAGTAGCATAATTTCGCACATCGGTAAAAATAGCCGGATCAATTTCACCAAGCGTCTCAACCTCAACCAGCTGCTCCCCGGTAATCGCAAGAATTGCATCGGTCGCGACAAAGGTAAAATTCGAATTATCCTCGACCTCCGGCCGGGGCGGTGCAAACTGAGGATTAAAACTCGCCAGTGTAGTGATTCCGGCGCGATCCCTGATACGCAAAACCAATGGCCGGTCAAATGCTCCAAAGTTGCCCGCAAGACCGACAAAATCAGCCTCACGCGCGGTGATATCCGGATTACTGAAATCCGGTGTCGGCGGCTCACCGATAAAGCTGCCACTTAGGGTTGTCATAAACAATGCGCCGGTATTAAACCCGGCATCAACACTGCCGGGAATAAATGTAATATCAAGATCATTATTAAAATTAATATCACCGGTATTGCGCAAAGCCTCCAATGTCACTGCACCGGTATTATCAATCCCGACATTACCGCTGCCATTCACTGCAAACAATCTGGCAGTTTGGATTTCAATTGCATCTCCGGCACCGATTCCAGTATTTGCTGATAGCTCCACTCTCGGTGCAGTCAGATTCGCACTGCCCCCATTAGCATCGATAATCTGCCCGTTTGTCGATGTAATACCGGCCGTGCCGTTGATCGCGGTCAGCGATGTAGTCAACACATTACCACCGGCAAGATATTGAATATTGCCGGTGGCCGCCGAACTGGAACTGCCGCCCGCCATGGTAATGACCTGATTCGCATCCGCCAGGATATTACCCTGCGATGTGCTCAAACCGGTATTCTGAAGAATACTGCCATTCTGTGAAAACAGCTGAATATCATTTAATGCGGTAACTCCGCCAATATCCAAATTTCCGTTTGCAAATACAACTGCTGAGCCGCCAGCGGCATTAATACCGGCCACTGTAAGCTGATTAGCATCCACCAGCGTAACATTATTCGCAGCGGACACAGTCACTGTATTAAAGTCGTTATTATTATTTAGCGTGACATCCTGACCCGCAGCCGAGATTGTGGTCGCACCACCAACTGAGATATTGGCACTATCGGTCAGCGCACCACCGGATGTAACCGTTAGATTACCGGTAATATTAAGCGCACCGATATCAGTCGGAGCACTATTCACAATAGTCACATCACTCAACATGCCGGGGCCGGCAGACGCAAAACTCAGTGCGCCACCAAGCTGATTACCGGCATTATTGAGAACGACTGTGTCACCATCAGTTGCGGTAAAACCGGCAGCGCCGGCAATGCTCAATGCGCCGCCGTTATTCGTAATATTTCCACCGGCAGTCACATTGAATGTTCCGGCACCGGTAATTGTGGATACACCCAGGTCAATCGTGTTTTGATCTTCAATGATCACTGTACTACTGCCGTTGACTCTGACTGAGTTCAAATCAATATTGGGTCCGTCCAGTATAATCGTACCTGTCCCGGCACCCAGGGTTGCGATACCATTAACCTGTAACCGATTAGCATCAGTGTTGCTGATGCTATCCGCATTAATTGTTAAATTACCCGATATCAGGGAGTCCGATGCACCATCACCAATATTAATACTGTTAACATCTGTTATCGATACATTGTTACCGGCAACAATCACAATATCATCAAAATCATTTAATCCATTCGTTAGCGTAATATTGTTAGCTGCTCCGGCATTCAGACGGGTATCACCTAAAACAGTTAATGCACCGCTGTTGGTAATTGCACCTTGAGTATTGATTACCAGATCCCCAGTCAAATTTAATGCCTGCAAATCCAGCGCACCTATATTACTGACCGTCACATTATCCAGCGCAGTAATACCAAATGAAATACCATTAAAATTATTATCTGTGTTGCCAAGCGTAATCGACCGTCCGGCACTGACATTAAACGTCGACAAACCACCCACTATAAGCCCGTCGACAACAACCGGCACATCTATCTGAGTAATATCACTGCCCAGGCCCGCAGTAACATTCAGATTGCCGCCAATATTAAAAGAACCAAGCTGAATATTATTCGTATCGACTAAGGTCACATTGCCCGCATTAACAATGCCAACTGCGGCACCGAAATCATTACTTGCATCATCCAGAGTGACTGCATTCGTGTTCGCACCGGCATTAAAGCTGGAGATACCACCAATCAGCAACGTGCCACTATCGGTAATCGAACCGTTCGAAGTCACCGTTAATGTGCCGGTAATATTAGAAACATCTAAAGCTGAGCCCAAGATTATGCTGTTGCTATCATTTAGTATTACATCACTTGCGCTGTCGATAAGCACGCTGCCAGTAAAATCATTGGCATTATTCAATGTAATCGCATTGCCATTGGCATCAAAATCCGAATTACCGGCAATATTTAAAACACCGGCATCGGTAATCTGACCGTCACTGGTCACGAACAGAGAGCCCGCAATTGTCGAAGCACCCGCCGCGCTGCCCAGAACAATGTCGTTCACATCGTTCAATATCGTTGTGCCTGCATTAACTATTCGCACACCGGCATTAAAATCATGTGCTGCATCCAGAATAATAATACTGCCGTTCGAATTTAATGTCGCCACACCGCCGACATTTAAAGCACCGCCATCGGTAATAAACCCGTTTGTGGTAACATCCAATGCCCCACCAATATTTGAAGCTCCGGAGGCCGCTCCCAACACAATATTGTTAATATCGTTCAATACTACATCGCTGGCACTGATAATACGCACAGGGCCAACAAAATCATTGGCATTATCCAGCGTGATTGCATTGCCGTTCGCGTTAAACCCCGAATTACCAATGCCGGTCACATTTAATACACCGCCATCAGTGATCGTGCCGTTTGCGGTGACATTTAATGTCCCGCCGATGTTAGAAGCTCCGGAGGCCGTGCCCAATACAATATCGTTAATATCGTTTAGGATCACATCACTGGCACTGACAATACGCACCCCGCCGACGAAATTATTGGCCTCATTCAGCGTGATCGCATTGCCGTTCGCATTGAACCCCGAATCACCGGCACCAGTCACATTTAATACACCGCCATCAGTGATCGTACCGTTTGCGGTGACATTTAATGTCCCACCGATGTTAGAGTCACCGGAGGCTGCGCCCAGCACAATATCATTTATGTCGGTCAAATCGACATCACTGGCACTGATAATACGCACCCCGCCGACGAAATCATTGGCATTATTCAGCGTGATCGCATTACCGTTCGCATTGAACCCCGAATCACCAATGCCGGTCACATTTAATACACCGCCATCAGTGATTGCACCGTTTGCGGTGACATTTAATGTTCCGCCAATGTTTGAAACTCCGAAGATCGAACCCAATACAATATCGTTAACATCGTTCAATACCACATCACCGGCACTGATAATACGCACCCCGCCGGTGAAATTATTGGCATTATCCAGCGTAATCGCATTGCCACCTGCATCAAAAGCCGAGTTGCCGGTCACGTTTAATACACCACCGTCAGTAATTGGGCCACCGGCGGTCACATCCAACGTACCACCAATATTGGTCACCCCGGCACCAAGCCCCAATTGAATCGTATCGGTATCATTCAGTACTACACTGCCTGCACTGATAACACGCACACCGCCGTTAAAATCATTAGCGTTGTCCAGTGTGATTGCATTGCCGTTGGCATCGAATGTCGCAGCTCCCCCGATACTCAACGCACCTGCTGCACCGTCATCGATCGTACCGTCCGCAGTAACTGAAAACGTACCGGTCACATTAACGCCACCGGAAACATCGGCCAGCGCTATATTATTAATATCGTTCAGCGTAACATCATTGGCGCTGACAATACGCACATTTCCAATAAAATCATTAGCATTATCTAAAAATATATTATTGCCATTGGCATTAAATATTGTCAGCCCGTTAACCGTGACTCCCTGCAATTGATCCTGAATGGAGCCACCCAGTGCATTGACAGAAAAATCCCCGGCAATGTTCGATGCACCGGCTGCATCACCAATAATAATACCGTTAATGTCAACCAGTGTGACATCCATGCCGTTCGTGATGCGTATTGAAGTACCCAGGTCATTACTGTTGTTAGTCAATGTAATATCATTAGCACCCGCATCGATCGTCACTGCGCCACCGACCGACAAACGGCGGAAAGCAACAGCAGACTGTGTGACTGCTCCACCGGTTGAAACCAAAGTAAAATCCCCTGTCGTGGTAATTCTGCCTAAATTCGCACCGGACGGAGGAATGCCGCCGTTATTCCCGTCAGTCGTTATGCTGATTGCACCGGCACCGGCATCGATACTGCCAGCCGCCGCCCCCTGTTCAAAAAAAGTCGGGGTATTACCGCCGGCACCACCAACGGTAAAATCACCACCACCGGTAATAATGTTTCCACTATTTTGTATTGTGACACCGGCATTCGCATATAAGTTGACTGACAAAGAGTCGTTTGTACCAACATCAATTGTGTTGTTTATAAAGATCGCATTATCCGCATCCAGCGTCAGTGTACTGCTGTTTGCAGCTCCTCCGCCTTCGGAATATCGAATAGCGGCGGAGACAGTGATATTACCAGCCTCAAGGCCTCCAACATTAGCGGTATTGATCGTGACATCACCGGCCTGCAATGCGGTTTCAATAATGTCGTCCTCTATTTCAGTGTTATCCACTGAGGGGCTGAATGGACTAACGCCAGCATCAATACACGCGGGACCGGGTGCACAATTATCAACCACGGTCACATTACTGGGATCCAATAACCACTCACCGCCAATCCCTGCCACCGCTGAGACATCCGGCGCATGAGTCACATTCAGACTGAGCTTACCCGAAGTTTCGATAAACCCGCCGTTGCCACCCTGCAAACCACCGCGCGCATAAATACCGCCATAGACCCGCGTGGTATTATCGGCCCATGCAATGACCCGGCCGCCATTGCCCAAACCCAACGCATCGGCGTATACCCGGGCCTGTTCACCGATATAGGTAAACTCGGCATTACGAATATTAAGGTTCTCCCCCAGATAGTCACCGCCGATTAACGCTTCACCACCACCGGTCGCACCGGATACATCAACAACTGCCTGATCAAACAAACCGGCGTTGTTAGCCAGCACTTTTATATTACCCCCGGCTCCGCCTTCAGAGCGTGCAGAAGTGACGCTGTCACCAGTCAGCAAAACCGTATCGTTTGCATGCAGTTCGATATTACCGCCATCAGCCTGATCTGCATCCGCATTGATAGCTCCACTGCTACTGACATTTTCACCCAACAAAACGACCTGTCCTGCATCAACATTGTCTGCAGCAGATACATCGAGTTCACCATTATTCACCACGTCCGCACCGGCGCCCAGAGTAAAACTGCCGTCTTCATGCACAACCACGCTGGTGGCCTGCTGCATGTCACCGGTATTAACCGCGCTGGAAAAAATTTCCCGGCTGACACTGCCGGTCATTAGAATACGGCCGCCCTGTGCACTGATTTGCCCATTGTTCAGTACTGCCGGATCGACACCCAGCTCATCCTGCAGCACCGCTTCGGTTACCCTGACACCGACCAGACCGGCATTATCAAATGTCAGCACTGCTTCTTTACCGGCAGCCATATTGACTGCACCGAGATTCGCGACGATAAGGCCCTCATTGTGCACTTGCTTACCCAGCAAAGTGACGGAGCCGCCCAGAGACGCGTTGATCATACCGCTGTTAACAACTTTACCGTCAGTATCCTCTATTGCTGAAAACAAATAGTTGCCGTTCATAAATTCGGCAGGATCAATATCCAGGCCGCTCGCGATCAAGCCGCCGACATTAAGCGATGCATTTTGGCCGAAGAAAATACCATTGGGATTAACCAGTACGATATGGCCATTGGCATCGATACGGCCATGAATCTGCGAGGCGTTTTGGTCCAGGATGCGGTTCAGCGCAATTGACGCGATACCGGGTTGAATATAGCTCACCCGCTCATCACTGCTGAGATTAAAACTATTCCAGTCGATCGCAAGCAAGGCACTGCTTTGATTGATCACGGTGTTTAAACCGGCCTGCTGGATATTACCGGCCCCGCCGACAATTTGCCCGCCCGCCGGACCGGCATAGGCATATGGGACAAACGCCGTATAACAGGCCAGAAACAGCAGGGTCAACAAACGCCGCCCGAGCGTCGGCCAAACGCCCCGGTAAAAAACATTAGGTAGAATACCCATAAATATTCTCCATGCCCGAATATAAGCGATAAGCCCGTCGGATATTTAGGGCCTGTTAACAGACCCAAGCAAAACTGTCGAAGCTTCCCTGCCCATAGACGGCACCGGTCAGACTGACCGAAAACCCTGCCGGATTAATGGATAATGATACAGAATTTCAGGTTTCTCGGCTATCAGCCCGGGCCGTTAACTTTCAGGGAATCAACGATCTTCCGGATATCACCGGTTGCCTGCTCGTACCAGTTTTTTTCTGCCCTGTCATAGTTTTCCATAACTTTTAGCGATACTTTCAGATAATGGGTATCCGTCAGGCGAATCGCATAATTAAGCATCCCGGGTTCTTCATTTCCCCTGCGAACACTAAAAGCCAACCAGGCTCTGTTATTAATATCAACATCTTTGAAATCCTCCGGCAAACGCAACCCACTATCCGATTGCCGCTCGCCCGGACTAATCCCATATGCCGCTCTCATTGAAGCCTCAATGGCCTGAGCCAGCGCCTGAGTATCGGACAGCCCATCTCCAGCTGATATACGGTGCACTGTCATACGTAAGTTCAGACTGCCATATACATTCTGCCATAGCAGCTTCCGGGACTTGTAATCCCAAAACATATTAGCCAGCAAAAATGAATCCCAGTCCCGATAGAGTGACTGATCATGAATATTTTTATCGGCAGGCAATGTCAACTCAAATTCCCGGCTGACGGCACCAGGCAATACGAACGTCAAAATCGTACCGGAGAGGCCGACCCGGTACTCTGTAGTATTGGACCAGTCGGGTTTCATTGACATTGATTGTGCACAGGCATTTGCGCCAAATAAACAAATAACCACAAACCAGGCATAGCCATATTTTTTCATTTACCCAACTTAAAACAAACGAAACGCCAAGCGATACCAGGCCGGCATATTGCGGACATAATTATCCATGCCGTCATATGGCAGTGTATGCGGACTGCATTTTTCTGAACCGAAAAGCACCCACGGACTATGCAGCACAGAGCCTATAACTGAGCTGATACTTTTTGCATTACCACCAATGAGTTGCGGCACCATATCATACGGATGACTAACATAATCATTGGCGCCAATTTTTATACCGGCCTGCCTCAAAATAATATTGGTTTTATTTCTATTGTTTGCACCGGCGTAAAATTTTACCGAATGATTTGCGAGCGTTCCCCCACCGTTATCCAGATGGTACTTCACCGCCTGCCTAAATATAATGCCCCCCTGACTATGTGCAATCCAGCCAAGCTTACCCCCGGCAGCCTGCGCATCCTGAAGAACCTTTGCAAACATTTTGGACACACCGGTCGTAAAACCACATTTATCCTGGAAAGATTCATACGTATCCCATAACCCGCCATCAGAAGGATTATGAAACAAAGTAAACTCTTTAACGGTTTTCCCATAAGCATGCTGTACATGCTTGGGCATTAACGCAACCGCACGCTCCAGCGCGTTTGACTGCCCGTTCACCGCGGCATACTCGGTTTTAATATCACCGTTTTCAATACGCTTGTAGTCCCAACCATCCGGAGTTTCTTTCACATGATAAAGCCCGGGCACTTCTTTATGTATGCCTCTTGCGTCAGGGTCAGGCACTATTGAGGTGACATACACTTTACCGGAAAACACTTCGTAGCTAACCGAAAAACCGGTATTGGTCTCCGGTATATAATATTTATCGGTTGAATTTTTCATATGCCGGGCTGTACCCGGCCGCGGGTTTCCGGAAAGTGAATAAATCATTTGCGAGAGCACTGTTTTCTGATAGGGGCTTAATGTGCTCATAAAACCCTGTGCACTACGCGAAAGCAATACATAATAGCCCGAGCTTTGCAAAGGGCTTCTGAGTTTGTTCAGCCAGGAAGGCTTGAACGGTAAAAACTGCTGTCGAACTGACGAGGAATGCATAGACTCAACCCTGTTTATCCTTTAACTTATGCCGGTCGCTGCGCCTGTTAAGGCCAGCTTTCGGGGCCAACTTGCATTTGCTCCGAGGTAATTATGCTAGCATTTTTTCGAGCAATAATAACTGGTACATTTTACTGAGTTCGGTGACCGATTACTCAAATCAGCAGTCTTATTTAGCGACGACCAACCCCGATAAAGGGTCTGTATAAAAAGCGGCTCTTACCAGTAAAGAATCCCGACACCTGCGCTCAGGAAGGCAAAAACTCAATCGGATAAGTCACGGTAACCGCCTCAACATTTTTTGCGCCGAAATTAAATAATTTGATACGGCTTAATAGGCTTCTTTCCAGTTTTGGGTCATTCAGCTCACTGGACACAACCCTGATTTTTGTCACCGCACCACTTGGGGCAATCGTGATTTCAAGCACAATTTTACCTTTCAAACCGGGATTTTGCCGGCGCGCTCTATTATAGATTGAGTAAAGCTTGCCTTTGTTCCGGTCAAATACGATCGTAATATCTTCTTCACCCCGCACATTGCTATTGCGCGAGCGGTTAGAGCGGGCTGCCTGCTGGGCATCCTTAGACAGTAAAGACTGCCTGACTTGTGTCAGTTCGCGTGCCGACAAACCCGCACTACGACCAGCCGAAGCGATATACTGCTCTGAATTAACACCACCGCTACCCTGCCCCGCACCTGCTGTTAACAGGTTTTTATTATGCGTAGCGGCTCTTGCGGACGCTGCCGAGGACTTCGATACTTTACCACCCACCATAGCGGTTAAATCAGAAGTATCCATTAAATCCGCCAGCTCATTACCCAATGCCAACAAACCGCTTTTTTCGGCTTTTTGACGGGCCTTTTTTTGCACTTTAGTCAGTGGTTTTTGTTGCTCCGGCTTTTTTTCCGGTTGTTTTTTGACTTTCGGCTTGGGCTTCGGTTTAGGTTTCGGCTTTTCCGGTTCAGGCTTGGGTTTCGGCTTTTCCTTTTCTATTACAAACTGTGCAATACGTTCCGGCACTGAAGTGCGCGCCTGACGCTCTTCTTTAGGAAGCTCAACCAATGAAAATATAAAACCGGTAATCAGCATGACCCCCAATACGACCAATACAATCAGACTGAATTTACGGTCGAGAGTACTGCCCGGACTCCACTCCAGGACCAGATCTTCATATCTTGCGCCTGCTGCCGTCATATTTCTGTTTATGATTCCGTTTTAACTTTTTGCATCGCAGCAAAAGCCACTTGTGTGTAATTAGCCTGCCGGCAGGTCGCTAGTATTTTTCTGAGTAACTCATAAGGTAGTTTTTCATCTCCCATAATAGTCACCGCACGACCCCGCTTTTTAGCCTCGTTATTGGCAAACAAACCCTTCGATGCATGAAAGCTCAGCTCTTTTTTCAAATTCGGTATGAAAACTTCCTCACTTGCCAACACCTGACCAACTTCCGCAACACTGCGCCCCTGAACCAAAATATTTCTCTCGGTAATTGCGATCACCAGTGTTTCTTTCGGCACTTTTTTCGCAACCGAGGTAGGCAGCCTTAAGTCTTTGCTACTGGGAATTTGTTGCGAGTTGGAGGAATTTACCAGCAGAAAAAAAACCAGAATCGTAAATATATCCATCAACGAAACCAGGTTAAGTGCAGGCTGCTTGCGTCGCTGATGATGCCGCTGCATGCGGCGGGCACGTTTGGACATTTTCATTATTGCGCCGCTCCCTCATTAGCAGCTGCCGGCGCAGCGTTCTCCAATTCAGGGGCATCACCGATCGAAATATTGGGAAATAATTCGACAGTCTCCAACGTGGCCACCTGCACAATATCAGCACTGCGCACGCGATCCATCACCTGAATCAGGGTTTTATAATCGACTTTCTTTTCCAATAGCAGCGTGATGCTGTCCTCATCAGGAAATCGTGCCTTAATTTCCACCAGCAAATCAGTAAATGCCGCCCAGTCGGTCTCTTCCTGTTGACGTTCGAAAAGCTTTATGACACCCAGGTTCGCATCCTGAATCACAAAACTGTTCTCACGTACAACCAACTGCAACTGTAATTTTATTTTTTCCTCTTGCTTGGCTTTGGCATCCAGCGCCGGCAAATTAAGCTCCAGCACCGTCAAGCGCGAAAACACCGCGGTTATCAATAGAAACGGTACCAGGATCACCATTAAATTCAAAAACGCGGTGATATTCAGCTCAACCGTTTTTTCAATATGCCTTCTGCGAGCCAGCTTCATTAACATATACTCAGGAGTTATCCATCAGATTAAGGCATTTGACCGCGGCCATTTCAAGATTATCGACCAGCCTTGCCGTTTTGGTGGCTAAATACGAGTGCAGCAAAATCAACGGAATAGCAGCAACCAAGCCAAATGCGGTTGTATTCATTGCAACCGAAATACTCGCGGACAATAAATCCGCTTTCTCAGCAGGATCAGCAGCGGCAACCGCGGTAAATGCCTGAATCAAACCGATAATCGTGCCAAGCAGACCGAGTAATGTTGCTATGTTTGCAAATGTTGCAAGGTAATGGGTGCGTTGCTCCAAGTCAGGCATCACTTCCATCATACCTTCTTCCATTGCCGACTCGATGGTCTCACGTTTGGCGTTGGATTGGCGCCGTGCAAAACCATAGTTAAGCATTTGCGCCAAAGGCGTGCTGGTTGCCTGTGTAAGTTTTTGCGCACGCTCATAGTCATTGGCTTTAAGCATCGGAACCAGTTGCGCCCAGATCTTTTGGGTTTTACTTTGAGTCCTGGCAATATACAAAAAACGCTCTATTGCAATCGCAATTCCAAGCGCCAGCACGATCAGAATCGGATACATAAAAGGCCCGCCGGTCTGAAAAAATTTTATGATTACCATGTGAAAACCTCTTTTGAATTAATTTAAATCTAGAACCCATCTCAAAATTGCTCGGCTTTGGCATCCTGCGTCACCCTAACTCCTCCATCCCTGGAGTCGTACGCTTGCTGATACTTCGTTAAAAGCTCGTTCAAAATGCGGGGCTGTAAAGCAGCAAATTTCATATAAACTCGACTTTGTCTCCTGAGTCGTTCTAACTCCTCCATCCATGGAGTCGTCCGCTTTCTCACTCACTTTTGCCTCATCTCATCGGCGCTCGCTTAATTTTGAGATGAGTTCTACATAAATTCGCAAGCACTCTGTGCCAGCAATATAAACAACTCAACCTTCCCCAACATCACTGTCTTTAAAGAAAGAAATCGTACGCATAAAAAGGGATTTATCTTCCTGCTCCTCCGGCTCGGGCTCGCCTGCATCCGGTTTTATACCGTTAAACTCCGCATCAATCTTGCTCAAAATGCTTTTTCTTTGAGTTCTATACTCTTCCAGTGACAGCTTACGATTATAATAATCTTCGGACAATGTTCTTAGCATAGATGAAAAGCTCAAATCATTCATTACTGCACCTGTATTTCTCTGAGCACCCGAAAGCCGGTAATCATATCAGCTTTTCCGGAATGTCCGGCAATCGTTGTTATATCACATTCATCCATACCCACTTCATAAGAGCCGCCGATAGCAACAAGCTTTCGACCCTTATCATAAACCCATTCCTGGGCATTGCCGACATAGTTAACCAGACCCCAACCATTTTGCTTGCCGGTGGTTGCCTTAACCAGCTCCTGCCCTTTCTGTATACCGCGTGTATTCAGCCGGCAGTTACGATTCGGGTCCAGCGAAACCCGCTTGGCTTTCGCCGCATAAACCCACTCATTTTTAGTCGGTAAGCGATATGTCCTGCCGGTTTTTTTACTCAGCCATTTCATATAAGCATTGGCAACATTCACCGTCATATTGGTTGCAGGCAAATCAGCGCTCCTGCCGGATACTTCACCGCATACGCTGGATGTTTTACAAAACCGATTAAGCTCAGCAACACTTAACTCATACTTGCCAATCGCAAACATTTTAATGCTTTTACTTTTAGGGATCACAACCAATGCCGGGCCGCTCCCGCTGCCTTGAATTTTATCCCTGCAAATAGTTCGTTTACCGCGCGCACCCAAACCCGCAATCGAAATATCACAAGGGTCCCGGGGAACAATTTTAATTGCGGCTATCTTGCGATTGGACGGAAACATCCGTAACGCATATTTTTTGGATTCTTCTGCCCGCTCCGGAAACGCCTTGCCAACCTGGGTTATACAGGCAACCAGTGAATTAATAAAGCCGGGCTCCAGTTTTCTATATCGGGTCGCATCCAGTGATTTAAGTTTCTTGATTGCAGTATCCAGATTCCGCATATTCAATCTGGACTGGCAACGCAACTGCCGGTTCACATTATCCAGTGCAACATCAAACTCCCGTTTCGCGGTATTCACTTTCGGCTTTTTATCCGCAACGGCTGTCCGCGGTTTCTCTTCTCTAACCGGTGCTGCCCGGGACCGCTCAATGGCGGCTGCAAGCAGATTTTTTTGCTTATCCAGTTCATCAGTATCGCTAGTGTAGCGATATGCATTTTCGATCAGGACCTTTGTCCGTTTGTACTGACCGGCTTTCCGGTATCTTTCAATGGTATCGATATACAAAGTATAAATAGTTCGCTCCATTTTCTGCTGCCAGGCTATATGCCGCCTGCTCTCAGAACCGTCGAGCCATTTATCGGCCAACTTCAGCATTTCTCTGATATTGGATACTTCCGACCAGACCTGCTCTTCCCAAATTTCAGAAAAATCCGGACTCGCAACCAGCCTGTCGAGCGACTTCATATAAAAATCGAGCTGAACCTCATATTCAACTTTATTTCTAATATCCTCCTCGGAAATTCCGGTTGTTTCCTCTCGCGAAAATTGCGTATAAGCAATCACTATCAATGTAGCCAACAATGCCAAACCGGTGTAAAGCGCATAAGCAGGCTTATAGCGGGTGGTTAATTCATGCAAAAGCGTCTCTATGGAATCAACACGGTCTTCGCGCCGAAAAGCCAGAGCTTTCTCGACTGCCCGCCATTGTCGCCGGCTCAAACCTTCAATACGTTTCGGCCTTAGATTTTGTCTTTCGGCTTCATTTGCCGGAACCTTGTCAAACGGGTGCCGGCCGGTAAACATCTCATAGATTACACAACCCAGTGCGTAAATATCATCGCGAACATCAGGAGCCTGCCCCTCCAACATTTCCAGGCTCGCATAAGGTGGTGTTAATGCACCCAGATTACCGGCATCAAAAACGGTTTTATCCGCTGGGTTATCTAAAAAATGTTCGGCCTTTGCGACCGCACGTGCAATTCCAAAATCAAAAACTTTAGCGAGCCCTTTGTTTGTTACAAAAACATTGCCCGGTTTAAAATCAGAATGTATTACATCCTGCGCATGCGCATGACTTAATGCGGCACACAACCCTTTTACGATGTTCCAGATATCATCAGTCGGTAAACCGGTGGATTTATACTGCCGGATTAACTGATCCAACGGCTTGCCTTCCATATATTCCATTGTCATAAATACAATATCGCCGTCTTTGTCAAAATCAAAAACATTCACGATATTGGGGTGCGCCATACGCTGGGATTTTCTTGATTCCCGCTGCAGCGCGATAAATGCCTCAGGATGGCTTTTGAATTCTTCGCTGAGTACTTTTATCGCAACATAAGGGTCCCGGTCCTGTGCTTCGACCTTAAGCAGGTCTTTAGCTTTATACACGACCCCCATTCCACCGGACCCCAGCACATCCTCCAGAATAAAGCGCTCTTTTAAAACACTGTCAGTGCTGACGGTACGAGTCTGCTCCGCAGTTGAATGATTCCTGACAGAGGGCACTGAAACCGTATCATTACTTCTGCCGGTTTGTTCTGTTGAGATTCCACTCTGAGCGGTATTTTCCGGCTGAACGCTTGGAGGCTTATAACGGGTTACATCAGCTGTTGGAACCGGCCTTGAAGCAATCCGGGTTTTATCCGAATCATCGTTCTCGGACATATCGCTCCCGGAATCATGCTGCAAATCCGCCGCCGGTTTTTTCGGTGCGATTCGTGTTTTGTCATCCCGGGAAACATGTGGTGCAATGCGTGTTTTATCACCCTGTTTCGGAGACTGCTTTACATCACGTGGCGCAATGCGTGTTTTATCATCCTGCATCGCAGATTGCTTTACCCTAGGCGATGCAATTCGTGTTTTATCATCTTGTCTCGGAGACTGCTTTGCATCACGCGGCGCAATTCGCGTTTTATCATCCTGTTCATTCTGTTTTGCAGGGGCTATACGGGTATGATCATCCGCCTCAGCCTTATTATCGGGAAGATTTTGGATACGGGTTTTATCGTCGTCCGCGTCAGTCACTGACTGCCTGCCCAAGTGCGTCAGGCACACCTTTTACTATAATTAGTGAGACATTATCTGTGGCACCATTTGACAACGCCTTGCTCAACAACTCATCGGTTCCCTGCTCAACATCCTGTTTGTTCATACAGTTCATGATATCGTCTTGCTCGACAGCATTATATAAACCATCGCTGCAAAGTAAAAATGTATCGCCTATCTGCGTGCCGAATACATTGATATCCACATAGACCTCCGCACCGACCCCGATCGCTCGGGTGATCACATTGGAGTCCGGATGGTATTTTGCATCTTCGGGTTTCAAATAACCCTGCTGCACAAGTTCCTCGATCTGACTGTGGTCCCTGGAGAGCTGCAGCAATTCATTGTTTCGAAATCGATATAACCTGGAATCGCCAACCCATAAGCAGACTCCAACTCTGCCACGAATAATCAACGTGACAATCGTACTGCCGATTGTGCGGTTATCCAGCATGATATCCGCATACTCAAGCATACGGTGGTTAACATCAATTAAGCAGTCTTCAACTGCATCAACGATCTCATTTAAACTTCTCTGATCTTCAACCTCTTCAAGCGCCCTGACAATCATATTGCTGGCGACATCACCGACTTCATGCCCTCCCATACCATCAGCTACCGCCCAAACCCCCTTGGCAGTCATCGACAGTACTGCGTCCTCGTTGACTTCTCTGACAGTGCCGACATCGGTATCCGCACAAGATCGCCACTTTATCGGCCGCCTGACCGTTTTATCACTCATTCCAAAACTGTTCCGGTATTATTTTGCCAATATTTTCAATCTGGCCGGCAGTATCAACTCACTGCCTGAGGTTATAAGGTTGTTGCCAGTTACGCTGCGCCCATTGCCCATCCAGCATGGAGGCAATACCACCCAGCGGCGGTAACCCCCTCGTGGTAAACACACAAGGCAATACGCGCTCTGAACCTTTAGTCGTCCAAAGACTGTAACTCGACAATGACACCGACAAATATGAATCCAGCAGACATGGAAAAACCGAAGCCGACGCTTGTTCCTCAAAGTCCATATTAACCACCAACGCGCTGCCATCCCCGGCATTCGCGTCGCGGCTGTACATAGGATAAAGCTCATGGTTAACATTAGTGACTTCCTGCATCAAATCATCGACAACCAGTTCACCGTCGAGAGCACGCAATGCAATCTCCTCAACACCTTCAAACCAGCCACTGAGGTTTGCCAAAAACTCAAGCGGATTTACGCCGGTGGGAATCTGCATCACAACGGAAAAAGGAAAATATCGTCCAACCCTGTCAACGCTGGGCATTAAAATACCCGCCCACGCTGCACTATCGATCACCCCCGGGGAAAACACAAAGCGCCATATCGGGCTGGTCAGATAAACATCCAGCCAGTCGGTACCGATCTGCTCCTGTGACCCTGCGACAAAATGCTGCAGCCATTCGTCCCAGGTATTTATAAACTCAGTCGGCAGGTTGCGGTGAACAAAGTCACCGTGCGCCGGCAGTTTGCCGAACAAACCTATCGTGGCGATATCATTCACCTATATGGACTCCGGGCACCGAAAAGAACCGAGCAGATCTTTACTAAACGGGTTATTCACACTCTTGGCTTTTATCTCATAGGTAATTTGATGCGAAATATTTCTGGAGCGGCCTGCATGACGGACCGTTTCCGATACATCAAATGTAATCAAATACACATTTGATCGGGAGGTGTTTCTTAACTTGGAACGATCCAACAGCTTAAACCACGCCCACGACCCATCGTATGTTTTGGAGTGCAGGTCACCTTCCAAATCCTCGAAAATCAGCCTGACTCTTCTGTTATCGCCGGCACCGGACCATTGCAATGATTTCCAGAACTTGGGCCCATGGTTATACGAAACTCTTTTATCGCCAACCTCAAGTGTAAAACGCGCATCCTTTTTTTCCATCCGGTAAGGTTTTAATTCAAAAGTGATGCCCGGAACATTGGGGTTATCCCGGAAAAATACATTCTTTATAAACTGTGCACGCCGCACCTGATTTAACATCTGTTTGGAGAATCCCAGACTATAATTGTCTACCGCCCGGTTGCCCCAGCCACTGCGTGTATCGATAAAAGGCTTTAACATTTCCTGATAGAATTTATCAACACTGCCCTGCGGTTTAAAAAACTCACTAAAGTCGAACAACGCAAGCTCGTCTTTAGCAGAGCGGTTCAGCGGATAACGTCCCGCCAAGCCTTGAGAACAAGGCCCATAAACCTGGGTTTGCCACTCAGTATTCACATGCTGACGCGCAGACCCCAAAACCACTTTCCAGGTTTCATCCGATAATGAAGCTAACCAGCGCCTGACCTCAGGCGGAGTATTTTTCGAATAGGATCTTAATGAAGTGATTGGATTACCTGCGCCGCTTTGATAACGCGCTTTGGCAATTTCAAAAGATTTTTTCGACGGGTCCGGTGACATCGATACTTCCGCGACAAACTCCTGCAGTAACTGTACTCTCTGAATGATGGAGTTTATCGGTGCCGGTTTCTTCGAGCTTTCACGCAGCAGGACATGTAAATCCCTGAATTGCCTGTCAACCTTGGTACCGTCAAATGTACTGGCAAGCAAACCGGTTGCTTTACCGGCATTCCCTTCATTGTGATCATCGGCCAGATTGGCAAGCACCGGCGGCGTTAACTGGGTGTTGGTGGTCAGCACCTGCAAAATAGCGAGTAAAGGCGAGTAAACCGGATCTGTAAATCCGGTCAGAACATCATTCGCCTGCTTAAGGTTCTGAAACCCGGCAATTTCCAGAGACCCCAATACGTTTTTCCATGCATTTGCATAATCAGACATATAGTGGTCTTTAACTTTTTCACTGATCTCATCAAGATCTTCTTCAATAAAATCAACTTTCGCCGTTTTATCATCCGACAATACCCAGCGCTCATTCACAATATCCGCGATTACCGGTGACTCAGTGGACAAATCAACATTTTCATAACCTTCTATCGTAAACAACACCGGCACGGACAATGCACGGGTCACTTCAGGCGTCAAGCGGTATGCTTCCCTGACAGACTCACCAAATTCATTCAGCAAATCAACCGGCTGCGCATAATCGGGGTTGGTGCGAACGCGACTGTAGATACGCTGCGAGACCGGCACACGCAGCAACAGCGTCCGGGTTCTGTTCACCAAAGAATTGTTTAAACCGACAGCTTCCAGATCCAGACCCAGTAAAGCATCCAGGTGTTTTTCAAGCTCTTTGCGTTTGCTGGCCTCTCCATGCAACTTGTTCGACCAGTTGGTCTGAAACCAGTCCATGATCAAATCGGTGTCCATATGTTCGATCTTATTGAACATCAGATAGCTGCGAAATGTGTTGTATAAATCCCCACCACGGTGACCCTGCTTCAGGTACACCTCAAGATAATCAATCAGTCGCGGCAATAACAACGCTTTTAAATAAGCCGCATAAGCGGTGTCAGCCGCCTGATCAACATTTCCATCATACAGGCCCATGCCTGACAACCAGGGGT
Organism: Gammaproteobacteria bacterium; assembly: GCA_028284675.1. GTDB lineage: Bacteria > Pseudomonadota > Gammaproteobacteria > HTCC5015 > HTCC5015 > JANQRI01. Next base: position 49,928 of record JANQRI010000048.1, read on the forward strand.
GCTCTTCCTGGTCATACACTATGCTGGCTTTGCCAAGCGCATTTAAAGGTGGCAAGACCACTCTTAAATCCTTGTTCCAGGCACTGAGTCGTTTGTTCTCGGAATTAAATTCAGCGATGTAAGACTCAACCTCAGACATAAACATTTCATGCCGGGTAATGCTGCCGGCCCAAACCACGATCAACAAAATACCCAGCGCAACCACACCCACATAACTGGCATGCCGAACCCAGCGAAAAACCATTTCATATTTTCTGTTCGAACCGACAAGTTCGGATTCCGGAAAGATCACATCACGAAACAGGCGTCCCAGAAAAAAGCTTTTACCCTGTTGATACGGCATTTGCGCAGCCTCACGTGCAAACCCGAAAGTGGACGCAACCGAGCTCATCAAACGGTCAATCGGTGTGCCGTCCTGGGTGCCGCTTGAGAAATACACACCGCGCAGATAAGGCTGAAAACGATAACGGTTTTTTACAAATGTTTGTTTTACAAAACTCTCAATAATCGACTGCAGATTTTCCATCTGCTGTGGAAAACCCTGAATCGCGCCACGGCGCTTCACATCGCGCTCCTGGTGTACCCGCCAGAGCACACGGTCATAGATTCTTTGCAGCAGTTTTTGAAACTCTGAGCCTAAAAATGTGAAATCCGGTCCCTGTGAAGCCTCCGGTGCATTCGGTAATGACACACCCCAAACCTGCTCACGTTCTTCCCTGCTCAGATCCTCAAAAAATTCAGAGAAGCCTGAAACCAAATCGGATTTGGTAAACATCAGATAAATTGGAAAACGAATTTCCAGCTTATCCATCAGTTCATCAATGCGGGTGCGTATCGTTTTCGCATGCACGATTCGCTCCTCTTCAGTCTGGGTCAGCAGATCCTGCAGGCTGATCGCGACAATCGCACCATTTATTGGTCTGCGCGGCCGGTTCTTCTTCAACAAATTCAAAAAACCTTCCCAGGCGGAACTGTCGACGACCTTGTGACTGTCCTGAGTGGTATAGCGACCGGCCGTATCAATCAATACCGCATCATTGGTAAACCACCAGTCGCAGTTGCGTGTGCCGCCCACACCTTGCAGCGAACCTTTTCCAAACTGCTCTGCAAGCGGAAACTCAAGGCTGGAATTCACCAACGCAGTGGTCTTACCGGAACCCGGCGGACCGATAATGATATACCAGGGCAATTCGTATAACGCTTTTTTCGCGCCCTTACCTTTAAATTTTAATTTTTTTAATGTGCCCAGTGCCTGTGTGAAACGCTCACCGATCTGATGGATCTCTTCCGCACTCTGATCTGATACCGCATCCTGCATTGAAGCGGCCTGATTATCCTGCAGATCACCGACCAATTGCTCATTTTGTTTTTTATCACGTGCCTGTGTTCGTAGATTATTGAAGCCCCAGGCCAATAAAAGCACCATAATGCAAATCAGCCTGGCCACCGCTCCGGCTAGAGGCGCGGAGTTTCCTTCACCAAACTTGATATGCGGGCCACCGAACCAGATCAATATCGACAGCGCCAAAAGACCGACCAGGGACACAAAGATGCGATTTGTAAAAAACTCGATTATTCTTTTCATAATTTATTTGGTGGGTAAAGGCAGCGTCTACTCAGGCCTGCTCAGTCGTGATGGTTCCGCTTCGGGAAGCTGCTCGGAAATTTCGATTAACTGTTGTGCAACCGGCGATGATGAGCGATATAACCAGTAACGAAAACCTGAATAGCTCAAAAAAAGCACCGCTCCAACAAAGCTGGCAATCACCCACATCGGCACATATTCAGCCAGGGTATTACGGACCCGCCCCAGGCCTTGCCAGCTCGGCGATAAAGTGCGCTCATATTCGCCGCGGTGACTGCGAATAACCGTAAACAAGTCGTCCCTGATCCGCTCAATTTCATCCCGGCCTCTGTTGCTGAGCCGGTATTTACCTTCAAAACCCAGACTCAGACAGATGTATATCAACTCAAGCATCTGCAGATTTTCAGCCGGCGTTTCCCGCATACGATCCAGAATCAAAAAAAACTTTTCACCACCGGCGGTTTCATTATGAAACACGCTAAGCAGTGTACGTTGATTCCATGCGCTCTCCGAGCCCCAGGGAGTATTCAGCACCGCCTCATCAAGCACCGCACATAAAATATATCTGGCCGACAATACAATCTCAGGCTTAATACCCTGCTCTTTTGCCCGCGTTTCAAACGCCTTCATTTCATTCACAATGCGTTGATGCAAACCACCGACATCCGAATGACTGACCGCGCCACGGGTTTTTTCAAAAACCGCGATTAACGCAGCTGCAGAATTCACCAGTGGGTTAAGCCCGCGGGCAACCCGAAAATAAGCCGCTTCGGTGTCAAACCGCGGCGGTGCCGCCGGAGCTGACGGCGCTACAGGCGGAGGTGCGGCGGCACCCCCCGGTTGCGGACTTCGCGGCGCACCCGGCGCGCTGCGGCCACCAGGCATCGGCCTGATTACAGTTCGATCCGATCCGCCCGGCGGTTGACGAAAAACTGTTTTATCATCTTCATTCGACATAGTGTTTACTGCCTGATTGCCCAGAACTCTAACTCCAGACCGGGGAAGTCACCGCCAATGTGCAGTGCAAACCCTCCGGAGCTCTGCAGCTCTTTCCAGAAGTTACTTTGTTTTTCCAACTCAAAATAAGTGAACCCGGCATGGAAAGGCACCTGACGCGGCGCAACCGGCAACGGCTTCAGTGTGATGCCCGGCATCGCGGCATTCACGAGCTGCCGAATACGCTCAACCGGGCCAATTTTGATTTGTGCCGGCAAATGTGTTCGTAATGTTTCTTCGGGCACATCCGCTCGGGCAGCCAATACAAACATTGCGGAACCGACCAGTGAGCGATCAGGCATTTCCGCCACACGAATACCATATTTTTTCTCAACCAGCTTGAGTGCAATCGCGGTCTGCTCATAAACCATACTCAGGCATTCACGCAATGCGGCGGTTAACGGCATAAAGGTATCCTGCAGATTATCATGCAGATACTGAGGAAACTCCGGAGGTCGTTTGTTCTTGGCGACAAAGGTCGACAGCTCGCCGACCATCTGCAACACCTCTGTATATAAAACCAGTGGATGCAGGCCGTTAATCTTGGATAAATGACCAGCCAAGGGCTCCAGGCGGTTAATCAGCTGCAACATCATATAATCAGCTATTTCCGCAGTACCGCCCCGCCGGGTATCGGCCAGCCGCCCGGCGATGGATTCACCGCGGTGATGCAGAAGACCGACCAGTTCCGGCAAAAAACCGGAAAGTTTAACCGCAACCTCACAGTCCAGGCATGTCGGAATGTACTGATCATCCAGTAATACATTTTTATCATCACGCGATTCGGCAATGCGTAACAAACCGATGCAGGCATAACCACTCAAATCATCACTTTGCAACAACAGACGCAACCTTAACTTACCGACCTTGACCGGTAACTCATCACCATGATCGGCGGTTACATCACGCACACCCTGCTCGGAGGAATAATAACGTGCCAACCCCTGGGTCTCTTCCTCAGACAATACATCAATCGCACCGGCACGCTTTACCGGTATCGCCAGATAGACAATCTGATTATGGGTATTCTCTGGAACATCCAGAACCGGTGGCGCATCATCGCTATCAGGAAAACTGAAAGGCGTTCCATCCGGAAATACACCCGATGCATTCAGTATTGAAATTTTTCCGAGCTTCAGCAGCTGCTGATCAATCTCAAATGTCTGTAAACCCCAGGCATACTGTCCCAACGCACTGCAGCGACCGTTAATATATCGCTCCAGATAACGCTCCTGCTGCTGAAAATGCTGGGCATTTAAAAAGGTCCCTTCGGACCACACCACCTTGCTGTCTAAAGACATGTTATGCTCGCCCCTTTTTTTGCTGCCACTTACCCGGAAGATTCCGGCGTCCCCGTTTTGCACGATACATACAGGCCTCAATCCAGTTTCCGTATGTTGTTGCCTGAAACCTGCACAGTGACCGAATTGGCGATAAGATTCCGGCGTGTGACCGGAATAACCAGTTTATACTGTGAGCCTTTATACTGAAGAAACTCAGCGTATAACCCGACAAACAGTGTCTCTTTATTAAGCGATCTGAAGTGCTCTTTACGATCCTCGCCCGGCTTCAGGCGTTTCAGTTCCTGCTTTGCGAGCAGATCAGCCCCTAATATTTCCTCATCCCTTTCAAATAAATCAATAAAGTCCGCCTTATCGAACATTTTAGTCGATTTCAGCTCATACATCCGCACAAACAGCGGGGAGGGTTTTTTATTGTCATCCGGATTAATATCGGCATCCACTTTAAATGTTATCTTCAGATCGGTATCACCCCGCACCACCGTACCAGCCGCGGTGTTAAGTGCCGAACAGCCGGACAGTGAAGACAAAATAACAATCAAGCAAAGCCAGAGTATTTTATAGTGGTTGTTTAATATGCTCATCAGTAATCCTTACATATAGAGAGGTCTGAGATTCAAGTTTTTTTATTTGCATTACGCGCAACCATGAGTTTGCGTAACTGATCTTCGTATGCCTGCACAAATTTTTCACCAAACAGATACTGAAACGAATTTTCCATATTATCAACGAGATCAAGGTAATACTCGTGATAAAGATCCCAGTTCTTCAACTTCTGCATGCCCGGAATAATTGCACCTTTGGTCTGTTTTTCAAAGCGTCGCTCCAGCATCGACGGATCAAAACGCTCAATCATATCCTTAAATGCCTCACGAATACCGGCGACGACCGCGACCTGATGCTCGGCAATGCTTTCAAAACCCTCGCGCACCGCATCAACCGGCTTTTTGAACGCATCACTTCTACGCACAAACATATTCTCAAAAGCATCATCCACATTTGCGGAAAACTTCAAGGGGTTGTTCTCGACCGGTTGAATCGTCGTCACGTTCATCCTGAACTCACTTTTAATACTGCTTCTCGAAGTCAGCACCTGCATCATCCCGGCAACCGTTTCGCGCACCAGCTCACCAACGGTATGATTAATTGCCCGAATCTGTTCATCGTCGAGGCCCCGATCACCCAAGCCCATTGCATTTACCAGCGTTTTATCCAAACCACCGGCAGGCTGTTTTGCGCTCAACTGTTTTTTCAATGCATCGAGTTCAGCCCGAAGCTTTTGATTGGCTTTCTCCAGGGCCTGTTTTTGTTGATCAACAGCATCTGGAATCGGCGTATCCGCTTTAACCGGCGCTTTTTGCGGTGGCGGTGACGGTGACGGTGGCGGCGGCTGAGCCTGCACCGGCTTTGGAGGATCCGTTAACGGAATGGATGGCCGGGCGGTAACACTTTCCTCCATATCCCAGTCTTCAGGAATCTGGCCGGCATCCTGAACCGCATCCGGCCAGGAAACCGACTGGTTAATCGCATCGGCCCCATCGGAATGGGTCGCGTTACCGAACAATCCGGGGTCGGCAGGCGCAGTTGCCGGTGACTGGCGTGCTTTATCCAGCGCCGCCAATGGATCGGTTTCCTCAGCCCCGGTGTTGAAAATAGGCGCGGGATCAGCCTGGGCGGGAGCAAAAGGGTCCTGGGCAACATCTGCTGGGCCAAAATCAGCGGATGAGTCCGCGCTCTCAAAAGACGCGGCAGGTTCCGCATCAAACGGATCGTCCAAGACAGCCTCGTTTGCGCCCCAGACACTGACCTTGAATTTATAGTCCCCCAAATCGAATACATCACCGTCATTGATCGGCACCTTATTCCCTTTGCCGAGCGGCTCTGAAGAGCCATTGACAAAAGTGCCGTTTGTACTTAAATCGGTAATAAAATATTGGCCGTTTTCACAACTGATCTGACTATGCCGGCCGGATAAAAAGCATTCCGGGTCCGCCAGAACCCAGCTGCTGCTGTTAGCGCGACCGATGGTCCCGCCCTGCTCATCAAATGTCTTGGTCGATTCCGCCGGTGCAACATTTTCCGGGGACTTCACAATTGTTATTAATAAAGACATTCAAATATCTTCCTGATAGAGGCTGCATTTAGGCAAAATCGCATGCGTTTCAAATACTTATACTTCTTTACAGGCGCCCCGGGAATATAGTATATAATCCTCGTTAGCTTGGTTCAAAATAATCACCACAAATACATAAACAAAGTGCTTCCGTAAAGAACTCAGGCAAGGATATGGATTAATGCATGACTTTGGAAAAACATTTTATGAGCATGAACGCCCGGCTTTCCGCAGCCATGCTGAAGCACTTGAGAGCAAAACCCATATCCAAAACCCCCAAAGAAAATTTTTGACAGTCCGGAGAACATAACATGGCATCACCGGCAATTATCAATACCGAAGAACTGCTGCAACCCATATCGGAGGAAAGTCCAGCCGGGAGCGACATTCGGGAAAACAGCTCGGCAAAGTCACCATACTATGCCATTAAGGACGCACGCGGTTCAGCAAGAGCAGCTGAACGTAACAATATGTTCGAAGGGACCAATAGCGAAGCAGATGAGCATTGGCGCAAAATACTCGAGCTGGCGCCCGATATTCTGAAGAATCACAGCAAAGACCTGGAAATAGCAAGCTGGTATACCGAAGCATTGGTCCGGCGATATGGTTTTCAAGGCTTGCGAGACGGTTTTATCGTGATTCGCGGACTCATCGAACAATACTGGGATACACTTTTCCCGCTGCCGGACGAAGACGGCATTGAAACACGCGTGGCACCATTGACCGGCCTGAACGGTGAAGGCGCAGAGGGCGTGCTGATAGCCCCCATCCGTAATATAGCAATTACCGAAGGCCAGCCCCCCGGACCATTTTCATTCTGGAAATATCAACAGGCGCTGGATATACAAAAAATCACCGATGAGGAAGCACGCACTGAAAAAGCGGGAAAAATCGGTTTCAGCCTGGATAATATCGAAACAGCAGTCAATGAATCGAGTGAGAGCTTCTTCATCGATCAGCGCGATGATGTCGGCACCTGTATTGAAGAATACCGCAATATCAGCCGCATGCTGGATGAGCACTGCGGCACACACGAAGCACCACCGACCAGCAATATTATCAATGTGCTGCAGGAGTGCGCCGGCGCGATCAATCACCTGGGCAAACATATTTTGCCTGCCGCCGAAACAGAAACCGAAGCAGCTGACGGGGATACTGCTACTGCCGCCGGGGGTTCAGCACAAGCCAAAGGGCCAATCGGCAACCGGGAAGCCGCGTTCAAACAGCTGCGTGATATATCCGAGTTCTTTCGCAAAACCGAGCCGCACTCACCTATTTCCTATGTCCTTGAAAAAGCGGTAAAATGGGGCAATATGCCGTTGGGCGAGCTAATTTCAGAGTTGATTCCGGACTCTTCATCGCGGGCACATTACAGCTCTTTGACCGGTGTGAAAAGCGATGATGATTGATCTAATGGGTTTTAATAAAATTACAGCATACCGGACCCCAGGTCCATAACCACTAGCAAGAGGTAATTATCATGGCTGATAGTATCCACGACAAACTAAAACGGGTCAGGAAGCCCAGAGTGCATATCACATACGACCTGGAAACCAACGGTGCTGTTGTTGAAAAGGAAATACCTTTTGTGATGGGCGTAATGGGTGACTATTCCGGTGACAATACCGAAAACAAAAAGGCACTCAAAGACAGAAAGTTCTCGCAAATCGACCGCGACAACTTCAACGAGGTAATGGCCAAAATCGAACCATCGGCTGCGATGAAAGTCGAGAACACATTGGAAGGCGATGACAGCGAGATGTCAGTCGACCTAAATTTCAAAAACATTGAAGACTTCGAACCCCACAAAATAGTCGACAAAGTCGAACCATTGAAAAAACTAATGGACACGCGCAACAAGCTGCGCGACCTGCTGACCAAAGCGGATCGCTCGGAGGAACTGGAAAATATTCTGGAAGATGTACTCAGCAGCACCGAAGCACTGGCATCGCTGTCGGGTGAACTGGGTGTTGACGGGGAAGGCGACAAAGAAGAAGGTGATAAATAATGGCTAAAAAAGAACAGCAGGCAGAAGCCCAGGAAGCCGAAGCCCAGGAGGTCAGTTTTCTGGAGCAGGCAATCGGGGCCACCAAACAGACACCAAAAGATGAAACCGAAGACCTTCTGAAAACACTCACCAAGGAGGCGATGAAAGGCACGGTCAAATGGGACAAAAACCTGACCGTCACCATCAACTCAGCCATTGCGGCAATTGACCAGGCGATGTCCAAGCAGTTGTCAGCCATCATGCAAAATGAAAAATTCCAAAAACTGGAAGGTTCATGGCGCGGCCTGCATCATCTGGTGATGAACTCCGAAACCAGCAGCCAGCTGAAGATCCGCATGCTGAATATCAGCAAGAAAGAACTGAATAAAGACCTGATCAAAGCGGTGGAGTTCGATCAAAGTCAAACCTTCAAAAAAATCTATGAGAGTGAATTCGGTACTGCCGGCGGCGAACCTTATGCCGCGCTGATCGGCGATTACGAGTTCTCCGGGCACCCGGACGATTTGGACCTGCTAACCAATATGTCGAATATTGCAGCCGCCGGCTTCTGCCCGTTTATCTCGGCCGCTTCTCCGCAAATGTTCGGTTTTGAGAGCTTTACCGAACTTTCAAAACCACGTGACCTGGAGAAAATTTTTGACTCAGCGGAATATATAAAATGGCGCAGCTTCCGCGACAGCGACGACTCACGATTTGTGACCCTGACCATGCCGCGGGTACTGGCACGCCTGCCTTACGGCCAGGCCACCAAACCGATTGAGGCATTCAACTTTGAGGAAGCCGAGGTTACCGCTGACGGCAAACACCTCGAAAGTGATCACGATTCCTACTGCTGGATGAACGCAGCCTATTCAATGGGCACCACCTTAACCAAGGCCTTCGCCGAGTATGGCTGGTGCACCAGCATTCGCGGTGCGGAAGGCGGCGGTAAAGTCGAAGGCCTGCCCAGTCATGTGTTTGTCAGTGATGACGGCGACATGGATCAAAAATGCCCGACCGAAATCGGCATAACCGACAGACGCGAGGCAGAACTGAGCAAGCTTGGTTTCTTACCCTTATGCCACTATAAAAACACCGATTATGCGGTATTCTTCGGCGCACAAACCACCCAAAAGCCGAAACAATTTGATGACCCCGATGCATCGGCTAATGCGGCGATCTCTGCGAGACTACCTTATATAATGGCGACCTCCAGAATCGCACACTTTCTAAAAGTAATGGCACGCGACAAAGTCGGCTCCTTTATGGAGGCATCTGATGCAGAAGAGTGGTTAAACAGCTGGATCAGTAAATATGTGAATGCGACTCCAGGCGCCAGTGCAGAAATGAAAGCACGTTTTCCGCTTGCTGAAGCCAACGTGGAAGTCAAAGAGGTCCCCGGACAGCCTGGTGTATACAGCGCGGTTGCCTGGTTGCGCCCCTGGCTGCAAATGGAAGAGCTGACCGCATCGTTGAGGCTGGTGGCCAATATTCCGAAGGCAGGCTAATCAGTCAACCGGAGTTTTCCGGTTGGCCGCTAAGGCATTACCGTGACAGCGTCCAGTGGTAAATCTCTGCCGCTTAAATTGGGCTCTTCGGCAACGCAGCCGTCTATTGATGATTCGCTCTATGTAACACCGGCTTACATCACCAATGTAGACGGCTTTCTGGCCGAGCCTGATGACAAGCGCGCGCTCGTCTATTGGCTGTCCGAGTATACCGATACCGCAACGCTAAAAAATACCGGCGATATCGTCAATGCGATTAACCGTGCAATCGCCAGAATCGACCAGCTGATCAATGAGCAGCTGAATGCGATCATCCATCATCCCAAGCTGCAAAAACTGGAATCCGGTTGGCGGGGTTTATGGTATCTGGCGATTCAGGCCGACGGTATCAAAAACATCAAAATCAAAATACTGGATATCAGCTGGGCGGAAGTAACCAAAGACATCGGCCGCGCACTTGAATTCGATCAAAGCCAGCTGTTTCAAAAAATCTACAGCGAGGAATACGGCACACCGGGCGGCGAACCCTATGGTGTGTTGATCGGAGACTATCAAATCAGCCACCGCCCATCGGCACGCCACCCACAAGACGATATTGCCACGCTTGAGGGCATAGCCCAAATAGCAGCCGCGGCATTTTCGCCGTTTATTGCATCGGCATCGAGCGAGTTGTTCGGGCTGGATGACTTTTCCGGCCTTGGGCTGCCGCTGAACTTCGACACCATATTCACTCAGGAGGAATATATAAAATGGCGTGCACTCCGGGATAAAACAGATGCACGGTTTATCGGCCTTACCCTCCCAAGAATTTTAATGCGAAAACCTTACCGGACCACTCCCGGCAGTTACAAAGGTATCTTTTTTTATGAAAAAACCGGTGCGCAACAAAGCAAACACTATCTTTGGGGCAATGCATCCTATGCGTTTGCGGCTATATTGATACGCGAATTTTCCCACGTCGGCTGGTTCGGTCATATCCGGGGCGTACCAAGAAACCAGGTTGGCGGCGGACTGTTAACCACATTACCGGCCGACATGTTTGAAACCGACGCTGAGGGGATTGCGATCAAACCGCTTACCGATGTATTGGTGACCGACCGCCAGGAAAGAGAAATCAGTGACCTGGGTTTGATACCCTTATGCCAGTGCTATGACACACCGTTCGCGGCATTTTACAGCAACCAGTCAATACAAAAACCCAGGCGACAGGAAAACAAAGACTCGGAAGTTAATGCAAAGCTCTCTTCGATGTTACAGCATGTACTATGCGCATCACGTATCGCACACTACATCAAAGTGATGATCCGCGATAAGATCGGTTCCTTTATCACTGCCGAAGAATGCGAAGCCTATCTTCGCGAGTGGCTGTTCAAGTACACTACCGGCCGTGAAGACCTCGAGTGGGAGGAGCAAGCGCGGTACCCGCTCCGGGAAGCCGCGGTGCAGGTCAGAGAGCACCCTGAGAAGCCCGGGCAATATCTTTGCGTGATACATTTAAGACCGCATTACCAATTGGATCAGATGGTCTCGGAGTTAGAACTGGTTACTGAACTGGCGCAAACAGGCTGAATCAAATGGCTCGAGTTGATAAAAAGAAAAACCTACGCCCCTCTATTCTGGATCGCCTGCTCGACAATGAGCCGCATAACCGCACGGAAACCGATACGGACCGCCATCAAAAACTAAAACAATTGAGAAACAGCGTACGACGAGACCTGGAAAACCTGTTAAATACACGGTTCCGCGTTGTCGAACCGCCTGAAGAGTTCGAACAACTCGAGCAGTCATTACTGAATTACGGGCTACCTGATCTGGCGACCGTCAATATTTCCGATCAGGAAAAGAAAAAAGAGTTTACGCAAACGCTTGAAAATATTCTCCGGCATTTCGAACCACGATTCAAATCCGTATCGGTTAAATATCTGGATAATAACGACAACAAAGACCGAACATTACGATTCAGAATCGATGCAACACTATATGCAGATCCATCACCTGAAATTGTAGTCTTCGATTCAATCCTGGAACCCGTCACACGCACTGTCAACGTGGAAGAAGCACATGGCTGACGAACTATTACCCTATTATGAAAAAGAACTCGCGTTCATCCGCCAGATGGGCGCCGCATTTTCAGAAGAGCACCCAAAAATCGCCGGGCGGCTTGGCATTAACGCCGATACCATTGAAGACCCCCATGTATCACGTCTGATCGAAAGCTTTGCGTACCTTAATGCACGCATCCAACACAAGCTGGACGATGATTTTCCCGAGCTCACCGACGCACTGCTGAATACTTTGTTTCCACATTACCAGCGCCCGATTCCTTCCATGTCGATCGTGCAATTTGTACCCGACCAGGAGCAGTTGGATGCCGCCTACACCGTGCCACAACATACATTACTGGAAACCGCAGACTTTCAGGGTGAGAACTGCCGGTTCTCTACGGCCTATCCGGCTGAGATGCTGCCAATTAATGTCAGCTCTGCCAGTTTGATCGGCAGACCGTTCACCACACCGGGTTCAGCACAAATACGCGGTGCCGGCGGTGTGTTAAAGCTTTCATTAAATACTTTTACACCGGAAATCACCTTCGCAGACCTTAAACCACAACGCTTACGTTTTTATTTAAAGGGCCAGCCACAGCATATTAACCCGCTTTACCAAATGCTTTTAAGCGACTGCCTGAATGTGGTGATAAGTGCATCTGAAACAGATACATCACCACAATACCTTGGTAAGCAAACCATTAAAGCCGTTGGTTTTGGTGCAGATGAAGGCTTGCTGCCTTACCCTGCATCCTCGTTTCTGGGCTACCGGCTGTTAACGGAATATTTTGTATTTCCGGAAAAATTTATGTTCATAGACTTTGTCGGTCTCGCCGATAAAATTCCGGACCATGCGGAAAACCAGCTGGACATATATATTTATTTAAAAACCTCGGACGTTGAGCTGGAGCATAATATATCCGCACAAACATTTATGCTCGGCTGTACCCCGGTGGTTAATCTGTTCAAACACCGTACTGACCCCATTAAACTGGATCACACTCAACTCGAATATCAGATTGTGCCGGATGCCCGTCGCCCGGCCGGATATGAGGTACTGTCGATCGATAAAGTAACCGCCTCAACATCTTCAGGTGAGCAACAGGAATACCATCCCTTATACGGGCTAGACCATGCGCACCAGGCCACTGAAAATCACTCATTCTGGTTTGCATCCAGACGACATGCAAAACTCAATGCCGGACAAAGAGATGATGCAACAGATGTTTTTTTAAGTCTGGTCGATCTGCATTTCAACCCCAACATACCCTATGACCATACCCTGACCATTGAATCCACCTGCAGCAACCGCGACCTGCCGGCCAAGCTGCCTTACAATCTCGAACAACCCAGGCTGCAATGTGTTGACGGCGCACCGCCCTGCTCACGCATCCGTTGCGTAACCCAACCCTCAGCAACCATACGCCCGCCGTTGCGCAATCATGCACGCTGGCGATTGATATCACATTTAAACCTGAATCATTTATCGCTGACCGGAGGCGATGATGCGACCGCGGCATTAAAAGAAATCCTGCGTCTGTATGATTTCAAAGAATCATCGGCAACCCGGGCACTGGTAGAATCAGTGGACTCAGTACGCACACATGCTATCAGCGCACCATTAACCGTAGACGGACGCGCAACAATGTGTCGCGGCATCGAAGTGGAAATTGTTTTGGACAGCAGCCTGTTAACCGGCAGCAGCGGCTATTTGTTTGCGACTGTGCTGGAACACTTTTTCGGGCTGTATTGCTCAATCAACTCGTTTACCCGGGTACTGGTTAAATCAAAAAATAAAGAAGGTTATTTAAAAAAATGTCCTCCCCGAGCCGGCGAAAAAATACTTCTGTAATCCGTCAGCTTGCAGAAGCACCTTACGGATATTCATTTTTTCAGGCAGTGCGCCTGCTGGAGCGCGCGTCAGCACTGAGCGCGGACACGCATACAAGCCGAAATCCGGTCGCCCGATTCACGCCGCCGGCCACTGAAATTTTGCGTTTTCATACATATCAATCCCTAAGGTTTCCGGCTTCTGAAATACTGTCAATCAATCAGGATGAATCACATCAATGGCATATGCTGGTCAATTTTATCGGTCTTAGCGGTGCTGCCGGGGTACTCCCTTATCACTATACCGAACTGCTGCTGCAAAGACTCAAAGCAAAAGACGAGTCAATGCTGAAATTTCTGGATTTATTTAACCACAGAACAACCTCTTTGTTTTACCAGGCCGCCAACAAATACCGGTTGCCACTTGAATACGAAAGAAAAAAACTCAATCCGCCGGTTACCGGTAAAACCGATTCGCATACCCAAAGCCTGTTGTCGATTATCGGGCTCGGAACCGGTCACTTAACCGAGCGGCTGCATACCCGCGATGAATCTCTGCTTTATTACAGCGGCCTGCTCAGCAAGCAAATCAGAACATCAACCGGCTTACGGCAAATACTGAAAAAACATTTCGGCATCCCGGTACAGATAAAAGAGTTTATCGGCCAATGGCAACAACTTATCGATGATGTCCGCACTCGCCTGCCTTCGAGACTTAACCCAGAGGGCTGCAATAACTGTTTGGGGAAATCCGCCATGCTGGGGCGCAGAGGCTGGTTCGCGCAAGGCAAAATCCGGATTATCCTGGGGCCGCTTGACAGGAAACAATTACCGGCATTCGCACCGGGCACCAGAACCTTAAAAGCATTAAACGAAATTGTACGCATTTATGTACGGATGGAATATGATTACGACTTTATCATCCGGATTAAACGCAAAGACATTCCGGCCGGAATTCAGCTAAATAACAAAACCCCTCCGGTCACAGGCTGGAATACCTGGCTATCCAGCCGGATGCAACAGCAGGACCGGAGTCATGATACTGAGGATATTCTGATATCGGCAAGTCGCCTGCAATAACACAGCGGACATCAATCCATCTCGAAATAAGGGACATAAGATGATCACAATAGACCTGAAATCTCTGGTAGGAAAACTCAACGAATCCAGCCGTAATGCCTTGGAAGGCGCGGCCGGCCTGTGCCTGGCACGCACTCATTACAATGTTGAAGTTGAACACTGGCTGCTGAAACTGCTTGAAATTCCCGACAGTGATCTGATTGCGATACTCGAAAAATTCGAAATAGACCTGGGCAAACTGGCTCAGGATTTAAATCGCGAGCTGGACCGTATCAAATCCGGTAACTCACGGGCACCGGCTCTGTCACCAACGATTGTAGAGCTGGCAAAAAACGCCTGGATGCTGGCATCAGTGGAATACGGTCACCCCGAAGCAACTTCGGCTCACATCCTTGCTGCACTGATGCTCGATGATAACCTGCGCCGCTCGACCGAAGCCTCCTCCGGTGAACTCAAAAAAATACCACCCGAATCATTACGCGACACAACCCGCGCCATTGTCGGAACCACGACCGAGTCCTCAACCAGCGCCGGCGTCGGTGATACTTCCGCGACCGGAGAAACCGGCATACCCAGCAAGTCACCGGCATTGGATAAATTCACGACCAACCTGACCGAAGCGGCCAAACAGGGAAAAATAGACGCGGTTTTAGGCAGGGATGAGGAAATCCGGCAAATCATCGATATTCTGATTCGTCGCCGGCAAAACAACCCGATCCTGACCGGTGAAGCCGGTGTCGGTAAAACAGCCGTGGTCGAAGGTTTTGCGATGCGCATCGCTTCCGGCGATGTACCGGACCCATTAAAGAACGTGGTCGTGCGCAGCCTGGACCTGGGTCTGCTACAGGCCGGCGCCAGTGTAAAAGGTGAATTTGAAAACCGCCTGAAATCAGTTATTGCTGAAGTCAAAGCATCGCCGGAACCGATTATTATGTTTATCGACGAAGCGCACACCCTGATCGGCGCAGGCGGCAAAGAGGGCCAGGGCGATGCGGCAAACCTGCTCAAGCCGGCACTGGCACGCGGTGAGTTACGCACCATAGCCGCAACCACCTGGGCAGAATATAAAAAATATTTTGAACGCGACCCTGCCCTGACCCGCCGCTTTCAGGTCGTCAAAATCGAAGAACCCAGCACCGAAAAAGCAATCGATATGATGCGTGCAATTTCCGAAATGCTGCAGAGCCATCATGGCGTCAGGATTATGGATGAAGCCATTACCGACTCCGTTAACCTGTCGGCACGCTACATTACCGCACGCCAGTTACCGGATAAATCGGTCAGCCTGCTCGATACTGCCTGCGCACGGGTTGCCCTGAGCCAAAGCGCAACACCGGCGCCGATCGAAGATACGCGCCGCCGTATCGACCAATGCGACACTAACATTGCATCGCTGGAACGTGAAAATGCGATGCTGGGCAACTGCGAGGAACGTATCGCCCAGCTTAATGATGAAAAAACGGCATTGGAAAAACAGCTAACCGAGCAGGAAGCACAATGGGAAAAAGAACAGGCCAAAGTTACCGAAATTCATCAATTGCAAAAACAGATAGAAGATGATTTTCATGCCAAAAAACTCACAGCAGAAGAAGCCAAAAAAGACGACGCACCCAAAAAATTAAGCGATAACGAACGCAAAAAAATCAAAGATAAACTGCATGCATTGATGGAGGAACTCACCGCGATTCAGGGCGAAAATCCGATGATACAGGTCAATGTTACCAGCCAGGCGATTGCCGAAGTGGTCGCTAATTGGACCGGCATTCCGGTCGGTAAAATGGTTGCAGATGAAATCAACTCTATTTTGAACCTGCAGGAAGTGCTCGGCGAACGTGTTATCGGACAACAACACGCATTGAATGCGATCGCACAGAGCATACGGACCTCCCGTGCCGGACTAACCGACCCACGTAAACCGATAGGAGTGTTTTTTATGGTCGGCTCCAGCGGTGTCGGGAAAACCGAAACAGCACTCGCACTTGCCGATCTGTTGTATGGCGGCGAACAGAATATCACTACGATCAACATGTCAGAATTCAAAGAAGAGCACAAAGTCTCGATGCTGCTCGGTTCACCGCCGGGTTATGTCGGTTATGGTGAAGGCGGAGTGCTGACCGAAGCGGTCAGACGCAAACCCTATAGCGTGGTATTACTGGATGAAATGGAAAAAGCCCACCCGGGTGTGCAGGATGTTTTTTATAACCTTTTCGATAAAGGCACAATTAAAGACGGTGAAGGCCGTGATATCGATTTCCGCAATACCGTCATCATTATGACCTCCAACGCGGGCGAGGAACATATCAGGGCAATGTGTGCTGCAGCCGAAGAACTCCCGGACCCGGAGGTATTGCTGGACAACTTCCGCCCGCAACTGTTGCAGTACTTTAAACCGGCATTCCTTGGAAGAACAACCGTTATCCCCTATTACCCACTGGGTGATGAAGACCTGATGAAAATCTGCAAAATCAATATGAGACGTATTGAAAAACGGGTACGCGAGCATTACGACGCCGACTTCAGTTATGATGAAGACGTCGGCCTGCATATTGTTGCACGCAGCCAGGAAGTCGATACCGGAGCCCGCAATATTGAAAATATTCTAACCAAAACCATGTTGCCTGAAATGGCCTCAGAGTGCCTGTCAAGAATGGCCAATAATGAGTCTATTTCCAAAATACATGTTGGTGTTACCGACGAAGGGCTTTTTAAATACGAGATCAACTAAATCGGTATAACAGCGCCCGACCAAGACCAAATCCGGCTATAAAAAGCCACTTTTTGGGATAAGTATTTATACCTGGAAATAGACTCCGCAATGGCGAGATGCTATATTTATTTGCGCTTGGGAGACAGAGATTACAGCAGTACCGGTTAGAATCTGTTTTAAACACATGGTGTACAAGGAGGCACACGTTACGGGCGTTTACCGCCCGCGGACTATCACGGAAGACCGCCTGAAACAGGTCCCACCGGTGGCCCGGTCACATGGCCGGCTCAACCAAAGTTTTTTATTACGGCAGGACGGTCAACCTTGAAACGGCGTTATTCACACTTCCGGGCAAGTATCACTCCTTTTAAGAAACTGGTTGCAAACATCAGTCTGCTTGCCGCAACCTTGCTCTACTCCGGTACCTCAATATCCAGTACCGTCAGCCTTGAAGAAATCAATGCACTGGATGTACGTTTTAAAAAACTGTCTTCCGAAGTCTATAAGCACTTAATCACGCAACAGGGTATTCATCATGTGAGCCATGTTAAGCCTATTAGCAATATCAAACGGCTTGAGCAAAAAGTTCTTCGCCTTACAAAAAAACAGGATCACATCACCGCGATCAGCCTGATCAAAGCCAGCCTGCCGAATATTATAGATAACGTAGACGATGAATCTGTTTTTATTTTTCTGGAGCTATTACTCAAACATAACGAACTGAAAACAGCTGAAGTTCTTTATGAGCAGATAAAAGTCCGTGGTGATAATTTTTCAGCCGCAAACGCCTCATTTTTGTTAGCCAAACACCACACGAAAAGAAAGCAATGGAAAAAAACCACTACACTGCTTAAAGGCGTATATGAAGACCTTCCCGAGGACAGCGGTCATTATGCACTCATCATTAACGGTATCGCTTTGCAACACCTGAAAAAACACCGGGCAGCGATACGATATTACGAACAGGTTCCCGAGTATTCCAAATACTACACCTATGCTCAGCTCAACATCGCAATCGCATACCTGCGCCAAGGCTGGTGGACAGATGCTCAAATCGCAATCAATCAGCTGCTCAGCAATGAGGTTGCCACCAAATCCGATGAACTCACCAACCGGCTGTATCTGGTGCTTGGCTATTTGTTACTGCACAAAGAATACTACCGGGATTCAAGAGAAGCGTTTCGGAATATCAGTCTGGACAGCCGCTATATCAACCGGGCCCTTTTGGGTATATCACTGGCCGCAGCCAGTCAGGGGGACCATGTCGGCGCATTAAACACCCTCTCCATCCTCAAAGGTAAAGGCACTCTGGACCTTTCTGCTGACGAAGCCCATCTGCTGTTACCTTATATGTATGAAAAACTCGACCAGCAAATGACCGCTTCAGCCAGTTACACTGAAACCATCGATTATTACCAAAAAAGAATACGCGACATTGATGCCATTCTAAACGCCGGCGCCTCTTATTCTCTTGACAACCTGGCTGATGGCAGCGATACCACATTTATCATAGAAGGCAATGAAATCGAATTCACTGACACATATCCAATGTCTTTCCTGAATAACATGAAAGAACTTATCTCCTTTAAAAATGTAATGAACAATTCAAAAATGAGAGATAAAGTTATTCTGTTATATGAGAATTACCAGATGACACTGAATAAAATCATCCATGACCTGCTGGTCGAGCGAGCCGATATTCTCAGAAGCTATCTGAACCAGTCCAGATATGGCCTGGCAAAACTGTATGATAACAGCGATATAGGTGGTCAATAGCATGGCCGGCTTGCGCAGCACTCTCATCCTGCTTTGTCTGCTGATAACGGCCTGCAGCGCACCACCGCAAAAACCGTCGCTGCGCGATATCGACACCACCGGCAGCCTTGAGAAAAAATCACCTGTATTTATAAAGCCCAAAACAGAAGCAGAGGTCAGAAAGGCTTATGCAGACTATCTCGAGCACGCCACCCAGGATGATAACTCGCGACTGGCAGCGATCAATCGCCTTGCAGAGCTAGAGTTTGAGCTCAGCAGCAAACTGCTGGAAGAGCAAAAAAACATTGAATCCGGCGATCCGGAAGGAATCGATGAAAAGCTCTACAATGCCAGGCTTAATAAAACCATACAACTATTGAGCACTTCGCTGCGCGATTACCCCAAGGCAAAAAACAACGATAAAATTCTTTATCAAATCGCCAAAGCCTATGATCAAAAAGGCGATTACAAAAAAATGATAAAACACCTGCGCAGGCTAACCGAAAAATACCCAAACTCCCCCTATTATATCGAAGCACAATTCAGACTCGCTGAAGAAGCTTTCAGCAGAGGCGATTACATTAGTGCCGAAGACGCGTACACCGAGGTTATCAGCTCGCCGAAAAGTGATATTTTTTACGAGAAATCATTATTTAAACGCGGCTGGTCACGATACAAACAACAGCTTTATCTGGAGTCAGTCGATGATTACCTGGAAGCGCTGCTGTACCACGAATTTGGCGACTATGACAAACTCGGCAAATCCGAAAAAGAACAGTTTGAAGAATACTTTCGTGCAATCGGGCTGGCTTTTTCATATCTTGGCGGCGCCGAGCAACTTCACGAGTACTTTAAAAACGATCCGGACTTTAAATACGCTTATCATGCCTATTCAACCGTAAGCGATATATACCTGAAACAGGAACGGTATTCCGATGCAGTTGCAACACTGGATCAGTTCATAAAACACAACCCCGGGTCCGAAAACCTTCCAAACGCCTACCTGAAGACTATCGAAATCTGGCAAAAAAGCGGTTTCACAAACAAGTTACATAGCGCGATAGAAGACTTATATTTAAGCTTTAATCCCAGAGCAAACTATTGGCGGATCGAAGAAGACCCCGGCAAAAGAAAAAACGTGCTTGATTCACTGCGGAAATACGTATTACTCAGCGCAGAATACTACCACTATAACTATCAGAAAAAACGCAAATCACTGGACCTTAAAGGTGCAGAGCTATGGTACCGCCGTTTCATAGAGAGCTTTCCGGCATATGTACGCAAAGACAATATTTATTATCTCTACGCGGAATTGCTTACTGATGCGAAAAAATACACCGAAGCACTCAAATATTACGAACGGGCCGCATTTGACGGCGATTTGATTTTGCACAAAGAAGCCGCTTACGCAAGTGCGGTATTAACCAACAAACTCTACAATCAAACAAAAAAAGAAGATCAGAAAAACGTCTGGTTGAGAAAGCACATCAGATACTCGTTGCTCTTTAGCGCACTATACCCCAGTGACAAACGTTCAAATACCACGATTCTACATGCTTCAGAACTGGCATTCGCATCAAAGCAATACCAAAAAACCATCGAACTGGCCGATCTTGTCACAGGTTCAGCTGACAACAAGACCGCTTACAATGCCAATATGCTGAAAGCGCAGTCTTATTTTAAGCTGAATAAGTTCGGTGAAGCCGAAGCGATATATACAGACCTGCTGCAATCGAAAAGCCTGGGCAAAAAGCAGCAGCGCAAGTTACAGGACAGCCTTGCCGTATCCATTTATCGCCAGGCCGAAAACGCCATCTCAAATAATGACGCGGCAGCCGCCGGCCAGCATTATGCACGCATATCATCAGTAACACCGAAATCAGAAATTGCCGCAACCGGCTTATATGATGCGATCGCATTATCAATGAAAAACAATAACTGGGATAAAGCGATTTATGATATCAAGCGCTTTCAGTCACTGTATCCGAAAAACAAACTCAGCAAAGATGTGACTAAAAAACTCTCAGTTGCTTACCTGAAGTCAGGACGGGACATACAGGCCGCCGGCGAATTCGAAAAAATATCGGCTTTTGAGAAAGACAAAGAACTCAAAATGGCCGCACTATGGCAGGCTGCCGAGTTGTATGAAGCACAGGAAGACCGTGCATCGGCAATACGCTCTTACCGGGACTATGCAAAATCCTTTAAACGGCCTTTTCCGCAAAATATGGAAGCCATGTACAGGCTGACCGGCCTTTACAAAGCTGCGGGCGAAACACAAAATGCAGATTACTGGAGAAATCAGATTCTCAATACCGACAAACGCGCATCCAAAAAACTCAAAACCGACAGAACCAAGTTTATCGCGTCACTCGCAATCATTGATCTGGCGAAAAACAAGCACCTGGAGTTCAGCAAGCACAGGCTGGTAGAACCGTTAAAAACCAATTTGCGCAAAAAGAAAAAAGCGATGCAGGATGCGGTTAAACTCTATGGCCAGGCATCTGTTTACGGTGTTTCAGAGATAACCACCGAAGCGACATATTCCATCGCCAGCATTTATAACGATTTCAGCCAGGCATTGCTCGACTCCGAACGACCGAAAAATCTCAATGCCGAGGAACGTGAGCAATACGATATTTTGTTAGAGGACCAGGCATTCCCATTTGAGGAAAAAGCAATAGAGTTCTTTGAAACCAACCTTGCGCGGGTAAAAGACGGCACATACAACGAATGGATCCAAAAAAGCCATGCCGAGCTTAAGAGCCTGTTCCCGGTGCGTTATAAGAGAGAGGAAAAAATAGATGTTTATATCCCGGCTTTGCATTAGGCGAGTGTTCGGCAGCATTCGTCCATTGCTGATTATGACAATGGCAATGGCGCTGCTCGCTGGCTGTGCTGCACCTGTGGTAAAAAAAACCGGGCCCGAAACAAATAACCGTATTGCAGCTGACAGGACAACTTTAAAAAAGATCAGCAGCGGCGAGAAAAAATATTACCAAAAAGCCCTGAAAGAACTTAGCAAAAACAATCTCGGCAAAGCTGAAGCGGCACTGAAAAACCTTATAAAAAAACGCCCCGATCTGGCCGGGCCCTGGGCCAATCTGGCTTTAATACATTATCGAAAGAATCGCCTGACAGATGCAGAAAAGGCCGCCAATAAAGCACTTGAGCTTAATCCTGAGCTGCCGCATGCACATAACCTGCTCGGACTGATCAGCACACGGCAGGGGGAATTCAAACCCGCAGAAAAGCATTACAATAATGCGATTCGCTACGATAATGGTTATGCCAATGCACATTACAATCTGGCATTACTTTACGATATTTATTTTCAGGAAATTGAAAAAGCGGTTAAACATTACCGCCGCTATCTGGAAATTATCGACCACAAAGACCAAAGAACGGCCGACTGGTTGGAACAACTCGAAAACTCATTAAAGAGCTGAATCAATGAAAAATTTTCTTATGGTTATCGCACTCAATCTGTTAGCGGCTGCTTATGCACCTGTATTTGCGCAGGATAAAATTGAGCTTGAGACAACAACGATTAAAGGCAATAAAGAGCTGCCTAAAATACTCTATGTCGTACCATGGAAAGATATGGGTGAGTCAAAAAATGCAGAACAAAGGCTGGTACTGCATAGCCTGTTTGGAGATTTGTTCGACCCTGTACAACCGGAAGATACAGGTTTTTATCTGGCCCCCTAAGTGCCTGCCCAAACTCAGAACCTATATCAAAGCAACCAGCTTTGGTTTTTTACTATGCTCTGCCTGCCGCAAAGGGCCCCGGAAGACTCTTGCTTTTAGGATTAAACAACTCTACCGGTGTTGCCCGTAACGCCGCCTGTAGCTCGGTGACTTCGGAAATATGCTGACTCAGCAATTCAGAAATATAAGTATTGGCAGTGCTGTCTTCCATATTGCCGGAGACACTGCCTGGTACATTGTCCTCATACTGGCCAGGCTCGGCATTAACCAGAGCCACGACCGCATCTGACAATCTCGATAATGAGCCTTTAAAGCGCGTACAGTGCTCTTCAGCACCGGCAATTTCAACCGGATCACTTTTCTCCAGCATATCGATAAGCACCGCAATCACTTCCAGCAATACACTGGTCATACTGTCTGTTTCAGACACTTTTGATATATCAGCACCCTGATCCTGCTCCGCCGGAACCTCAGCCACATATTCAACCGGACAAAGATGTAATAAGGCCCCATAGGCTTTCTCAACTTTACGCTCTATAAGTCCAAGCACATCAGCATAACCGGCATCGATCGCAACCTGTGGGTCCAGAATAATCCCATGACTGGCCATAAAGATACCGTGATCCTCCAGCTGTCCGAACGCGGCTTCAATATCAGCTTCGGTAAATTCATGTTCCTGAATACCCTGTTCCAGATCAGTATTCAATTTATCTTCAAGGTCCATAACCGCATCAAACAGCATATCCTGTGCTTCTACAATATGCTTGACCTGCTCCAGTGAATTTATCAGATTCGAATTCAACAAAAACGGAAATTCACTTTGATACATTTTTTCGGCGGTCATAATACTTACCTCTGCTGCTGAAAGAAAACGGGTCAGGAGCAGGCCCCCACAGCTTTTAACGCCCCCGACCCTAAAACTTACCAGTTCTCAGATTACTCCTGAGACTGACTGATATCCTGGCGCTCGTTTTCCACGACATCTATATTTTTCTGAACGCCTTCAGAAATAGAGCGCAGTGCTTCCGAACGAATTTGATAATCAAGCAAAATTTCCTGCAAGGCCACTTGTGTGGCAAACGCCTCTTCAAAGGAAGCGGCAACATCACCGATCAAATCACTGGCCGGAGCACCCGGAGTACCGCCTGTCGGTGGATTTGTTGTTACATCTGTCATAGTCCCCTCCAAAAAAATCAAGTTGCATGGCAATAGAAAAAATTTTCAATTTGTCGACTCTCAGCTTTAACCGGAGGAGACCTTCTTGCCCCCCAAGAAAACCTCCATCCGGACAATGAACCGCAGATAATGCGTTATGCGGTTTTACCTAAAGTACGACATTGCAAGTCTTCTATGGATCTTTCACCTGCGAAGCAGGCCATACATCCAAACACTTCTCTTGGGATCTACTGGCTTCCCGAAAGTGATCGCATCTACCTGACAGCCCTTTAGGATTTTGCTGGCCCCCTCAAGCGGCTGTACTTGCTGATACACTTCATGGGATATCTGCTGGCCTCCCAAAGAAATGATTTCCGACTCAACAATGGAACGAAGAATATCAACCGCGCTTGCATGATCCAATAACTCAGATGTCCTATTACTTTTACCGGATATTTCTATTACTTTTTGCAGGGTCATGTTATGTCTTTAGTAATAGATTTCTATTACTTTTGGTATAGCCCAAATTGAGTCTGTCTAAACACCCGCAAAGCAGCCGGGTGATTAAAATTTATTTGATGATAAGAGTTGTAAAAGCCGGCTAAAAATACCAAATAATCTTTTTAAACATAGACTAAAACAAAGTTCTGTATGTTTTTTTTAACTTCTGAAGTACTACTGGAACAGCGGTACCGGTAAAAATACGCACACCGCATCGGCGATAAAAAACCTATACAATTCATAAACGCGAAACATCATCATGCTTTTATGCAAGCATAGAACAGGCCCGTATATCCCTTTGGTTATAGAGATAAAATAATAGCGCTTGTTGTCTAGACCGGGATTAAAAACAGGCACTTTAGCCTGTGGATAACAGTAAAAAAATTATTTTTTTTAAAAATTTTTTCTTTATTAAGGAAGGAAACAGTACTTAGCCGGTAAAAATATTTACCCGATTATCTGTTTTCGATGAGCCGCCCCAACAAATCATAAGGCCCTGCACTCTCCACATGCACGCTCGCCCATTGCCCTGGCTGTAATTCAGTCGTTGCTGAATTTTTCTTTATAAAAACATGGCCATCTATTTCAGGCGCATCCGCGCTGCTACGGGCAACAATACGTTCAGGACTGACCTCATCAATTAAAACTTCAATATCAGTCCCAACCTTAGACTGTAATCTTTGTGCGCTGATATCAGCCTGCAACTGCATAAACCGCTCCCAACGTTCCTGTTTAACTTCCTCAGGCACGTGGTCAGCTAATGCATTCGCCGCAGCCCCTTCTACCGGTGAATATTGGAAGCAGCCGACGCGATCCAATTCAGCCTGCTCCAAAAACGCTAACAACTCTTCAAACTCCGCATCAGTTTCTCCGGGAAAACCGACAATAAACGTGCTGCGAATCGTGATATCCGGACACACACCCCGCCATGCGCGAATACGTTCCAGATTATTTTGTGCAGCCGCGGGCCGTTTCATGCGCCGTAAAACCGCCGGACTTGCATGCTGAAACGGTATATCAAGATATGGCAACAGCCTGCCTTCAGCCATTAACGGAATAACCTGATCAACATGCGGGTATGGGTACACATAATGCAAACGCACCCAGACACCCAGGCTGCCCAGGGCCTCACACAATTCATACATCCGGGTCTTTAAAGACTGTCCGCGCCAGACATCCTCGCGATATTTAATATCGACCCCATAAGCACTGGTATCCTGCGAGATCACCAACAGCTCTTTCACACCGGCATCCACCAGGCGCTCGGCCTCAGTCATGACATCGCCAATCGGACGACTGACCAGATCTCCACGCATCGACGGAATAATGCAGAAACTGCAGCGGTGATTACAGCCCTCGGAAATCTTCAGGTACGCATAGTGTTTGGGCGTCAGCTTAATACCCTGAGGCGGCATTAACTCCAGAAACGGATCATGCTGCGGCGGCAGATGCGTATGCACTGCATCGACCACCTGTTGATAGGCATGTGGGCCGGTCACACTGAGCACACCCGGATACGACTCACGGATCTCATCGGCTTTAGCCCCAAGACAGCCGGTCACAATCACTTTGCCGTTCTCGGATAACGCCTCACCGATCGCATCCAGCGATTCGGCTTTCGCTGCATCAATAAAACCGCAGGTATTTACGATCACCAAATCAGCATCTTCATAGCTCGGCGAGGTCTGATAACCCTCGGCGCGTAACTGCGTCAAGATTTTTTCCGAGTCGACCAGCGCCTTCGGGCAACCGAGACTCACAAAACCGACTTTGGGCTCCGCCTTGCTCATGACTCAATATCCTGCAAAAGGCCGGTATCTTAGCTGATCGCAGCAAACGGCTCCAGGCGGAAATGACCACTAACTTTGGTAATAGATATCCGTTTTTTCCGGCAACTCTATAGCCAAAGTTCAATACCCCAGACACGCAGGGTTTGGCATAGTCGGCATGTTAATTAATATGGCTTAATCGATAATGACCGTACAAGGTTCTACAAATACTCCCGGCAACAACGAATCCGCGACTTCTTCGCCTGCTGCTGGTCCAGGCCTTCAAAATCGCCTTTTTCAGGACCATTTGCTACAGCAACAACTGGCACAAATAGTCGCGCCACCCACAGTGACCGCACCGGCTGGAACGGGTGGCTCTCCCCTCTTGCCGCTGCCGGTTACCCCTATGACCCCGCACACCCAAGGGCAACAAAAAGACCATGGTCTGACCCCCTATATTCAACCCAAAATACCGGGCTACATACCCAAACCGGCCGGTCAACCAGGCTCTGTGCAGGGCACAGGTCAACCCAATATTCAAAATCTCTTTGACCCCACTTCAGGTAATGCCGGCAATCCCCCGGCCACCGTGCAGAACCCAACCAATATTTCTGCCTGGAACGCTTTATTGAGCCGGATTTCAAAGACCCTGAGCCTGCAGTTATTGAGCCCGAACGCACAACTGCAGATTAACCGTCTCAGCGACCTCAATCCCGGCTTGAATGCCGAGTATGCACTGGGCCTGCAAATAGGAGCAGATCAAAATTTGGCGCTGACAGGCTCTCTGAAAGAGTTGGTTCCCTTTCTCGCTGAATCAGGCAATGCAAAATATTTTATGCAAATGCTGAACCCCAATGCCGGCATGAAACCAGCCGATCTGGAGCAGCGTTATGACCAGGCGGTCTCAGCTGAAAATCACCGGATCACATTGAACTTTACCCGCCAGCAGCTGAAGAATATACAAACCGGCACATCATCAAATACGCAAAGCTTTGCGAACCTGTATCCGGACCTAACCCTGGGTACCGTTGCAGACCGCTCGAAAGCATGGCAAAACGGGTTTGCAGTGAACCGGGAATCAGATTTGAACGGTGCAAAATTAAACCAACCCTATGTGTTTGAGTTTGACTACCCAGTGCTGATAACGAATGACAAAACCTACCAGATACCGGTCAGCCTGTCCGGCACATTGGATCAGCTTGGTCCCTTTATCAAAGCCGGCGGTCACAGCTGGCTGCAGGCCAACGGCCTGGCCGGTAACCAAAACACCGGCCTGACACCGGAAGGCCTGGTAACACGTTATGAAAAAGCCAAAGCATCTGAATTCAATCCGAACACCCGTTCCACTGAACAAACCGGCAGCACTGTTGAACAGCAATTGATCAAAGAGACCAACCTTAAACCGGCCGATGACCCGGATTCCACTGTGCGAACTACCTTCGCGGGCGGCAGTAAAAAAGCGTCTGACATCAGCTATAAACCTGCTGATAAGTCTAAAGATCAAGAGGATAAAGGCATTATCAGCCTGCGCCCGTCAAAACCGTTGCAAATCAATACGCCCGAAAACACTAACAGCAATGGAGTTATAAAAGCCAGTGCAAGTGATGAAAATAATCAGCCGGAACCATCTGATAATAGTCAATCAAATCATGGGCTGACAAAAGGACAATTAAGACGAGGGCTTAAATACCCCGAATATCAGCTCATGCTTGATAAGGGTAAGAGATTAGAGCTTGTGCATGAGTTTCTAAAAGCGCTTCATATCTCCGATGCTGAAATTTTAGCTGCAAGAAAATTGAAGCCCGAAAATAAACCAAACTTAGAGGATGCTATTGAAGTACTGACTAAGAAAAAGCAAGCCCTAATAGATATTGTCGATCATTTCCAGAAAATCCACCCAGAGACTGAGATTCCTACAGGATCACTGATACGCCATATTACCGCTTTCTTATTCGATCAGGCTGCACCAGCAAATAAACAACTGACACCGAATATTATCAAGCGCTTACATGCATTGGAAACGACACTTATCCAAAAACCTAGAGAAACTACGCCACTAAAAAGATTAATTCATCTGCAGATTTTTCCACAAAAGCAAATTGATCTGCGTGGTTGGGATCTGTCAAACCTGCCGCTGATGGGTATTAATCTGGCGAACGTCCAGCTGGACAACGCAGATTTAAGTGGCGCCAATTTACAGGGCGCAAACCTTAGCGGGGCAAACCTGGAAAAAGCAAAACTTACCGGCACCAATCTGAGCGGAGCCAGATTAATCAAAACCAACTTAAAAACAGCTGATTTAACTGAAGCCAATCTTATACAAGCCGACCTGAAAGACGCCAGCCTGCAGCATGCAGAACTGAGCCGGGCACATCTAAACTTCGCAAGATTACCTAATGCTGACTTAACACATGCCATATTAAATAAAACCAACCTAAGCAACGCCGGCCTTAGCGGGGCAAAGCTTGATCATGCAACTATGATCGATGGCAATTTGTCCGATGCTGACCTCAGAGCGGCCAGTTTCACAGATGCCGTGCTAGATGAGACAGACCTAACAGGCATAATGCGGAGTGATCAAACTTCTTTTGTTAGAACCAGCTTTGAAGGTGCAAACTTAAGGTACGTAAATCTGTCGGAGATGCACCTCGATGGCAATAATTTTCATAAGGCCAAACTGGAAGGCGCTGACCTGCAGCGGGCGAGTCTTAGGGGCGCAAATCTTTCTGAAGCTCGGCTTGATGATACAGTGCTTCATGGTGCAGTTTTGATCGGCGCAAATCTGAACCGAGCTCATTTAAAAAATACAGTCCTCACCAATGCCAGCCTGCATGGTGCACTGCTCATTAAAGCGACGCTTCAAAACGTTATTTTCGGCGAAACCATTTTGACCGAGGCCAATTTGGCAGAGACCAATTTATCAGGCTATGATTTTAGCAAAATGCGTGATTTGCGCAGTACCCGCTTTAATGGAGCCACCTTAATCGGCACACTATTTAATGAAGCTGACCTTACAAGCGCAACGTTCAATAATGCCAACCTTGAACGCGCGCAATTTAAGCATGCAATACTAAATGGCGCTCAATTTATTGATGCAGAACTTCCAAATGCCGACCTGAGCGAGGCGACCATATCAAATACTGACTTCACCAGGGCAATTTTGTTGGAGGCCGTTTTAACCGGTTTAAAAATCAACAGAATTTCGCCGGTTTTTTCCGGGGCGGATTTATCTTTCGCTGACCTAAGCAATTCCAATCTACGTGGTGCAAACTTCAATGGGGCATCTTTATATGACATAACCGTTTTGAATACTGCATTTCAAAATGCAGACTTCACTAACGCTAATATGAATACAAAAGATTTATTGGAAATTAAAACGACTGCGGAAACCAATAACAACACAATTTTCCCTGAACTGTAGGAATAAGCTGTATTAGTTTTTCGTCATTCCTGCGCAGGCAGGAATCCAGTATGCTCTTCAATAGATTTAATAAAAAAGAATAAGGGTAACTGAATAAGCAGATGCATATAGTTTTCAGCAATTAATAGAAGTGTGCCTGGAAAACATTATTCACCGAAGAGGAAACTATTATAAATAGATCTATGAGATCGAATTAATTCATCATTTTGGCGGAAAGTAAACCTGGATTCCTGCCTGCGCAGGAATGACTTAGTTGTGATTGAATCAAACACTTTTTGCCGTCACCACGAATAAACACTTCAATATGGAAGCAACTTGGAAAAGTACGATTAACCGAAAGAATCGGTTATGAATAGATTTATGGGGTCGAATTAATTCATCATTTTGGCGGAAAGTGAACCTGGATTCCTGCCTGCGCAGGAATGACTTAGTTGTGATTGAATCAAA